>JAAYYU010000072.1 GCA_012515235.1 Candidatus Anammoximicrobium sp. | reverse complement strand
TCGGCGGCCGCAACATCACAACAGGCCGACGCCAGCGGCGAGCGGTTCAACGTGGCCGATTTCATCCGGCGCCATGGTCTTGAAGTTGACGGCCCCCACGACTGGCGCGGCGAAAAAGGAGTGGGGATGTTCTCGGATGCCACCCAGCCCCTACGCCAAGCCGAGGCGGCGATGATTGACGTGGCCCGGCCTGTGGTGGCCCGGTTACACGACCTGCAAGGTGCCCTGGATGCCCTGCCCGATTTGACCACGGCCCCAGAAACCACGGCGACGCCCCAGGCGATGGCAGCGACCGGAACCGATACGGCGGCAGGTTACCTGCCAGCAAATCGCCAGCAGTACAGCAGCGAAACGACGCAAAACGAAGCGGGAAGCGGCGAAATGCCCCCATCTGGAAACGACAACGCCGATTGCCCTAACGTGTTGCCAATTAAGGCACTTAGCGACAATCGGCGGGATTCTGCGAAGTGGTCAGGGCCAGGATTGAACTGGCGACACACGGATTTTCAGTCCGTTGCTCTACCAACTGAGCTACCTGACCAAAAAACTCGAAGACAACCGTTTCGCACGCTCTTGCCTCCGTGGCCCGCGCATCGGCCAGATCTTCAGGGCTTTACTGCGACGCCGGGCGACCCATTTCAGCAAGGCTAACACCCGGCGGCGGGCGTGGCGGGTGTCAAGGACACGACTGAGCGCCAACTGGTCGGCCGCAAGGTGCTGTGCGAGCGTAAGTTTACCAGAAACTGATTGTCCAGCAAGCCCTGCAAGCCAAGCAAAGACTTGCCGCTTTTCCAACTCAGTGTTCAAAGGCCGGCAGTTTGGTGTCCCGGGCCGGGTCGCGATCCGGCGACGCGTGGTAACACATCAGCCGCTCTCAATCTCGCGGAAATGATCGGCCGTCAGGTGGGCGACCGACCACCCGGCTGATTGGCGCAGAATCACCATGATCGTGCTGTTGAAATTCGAATCGAGACACCAGATTTTGCCCTCGTGCTCGTCGTACGCCAGCGCCATCCAGACATGCGACGAGTTGGCACACTTGTCACCGTGGATCATGCCTTCTTTGTCAAATGAAATCAGATTGTGGCTATTGTAGTCGTAGCGCGGAACTGCGGCGTAAGGTCGAACGGCCCAGCGGTATCCCGCCTCGCAATTCGCGTCGTGGTAAGTCCAGCCATTTTCCTTCCGCCAATACTGCTCGAAGTACCTGATGACGATCTGTCGGCGGCCACGGGCCTCGATGCTGTCGCCTGAGGTCGCTGTAAAGTAGGGGCCCACGATCCGCTGCTTGCCGTCAATCGAGGCGCACAAGCGGTACATGGTGCCAGGTTTGATGCTCTCATGACGCAACTCCGTCCGGCCGTTTTCAAGCTTGGCTTGGATCGTGAGCGTCTCGGCGGAATTGCTCAGGCAGGTCAACTTGACCTCCAAATCACCGCTGATCGGTTCGTCCAGGACGATTGGGATGTAATCCGCGGCGTCGATTTTGGCGATTTCGCCCCAGTCGTAGATGGCGGACGACGCTGGCAAGTTCGGGTATTCGTCGTCATACACTTGTCCAAAGCTGGTGCTGTCGTAGGAATTCGAGGAACGGCGGCGACGCAAAACGCGTGGCCAAGCCATCGCCAATTCGGTGGCGCAGAAGATCAACAGCAAACAGAAGACCAAAGTCTTGCGGTTCATAGCAACTTGACTCCTTGAGCAGGGTTTGGCCACCCTCGCCGTTTGGTTTCGGTTCCGCTCACTTCGGCACGCTTCGCAAAGCGGCAGTCCAACGCATAGGCAAGTGGAGGGCGTGTAAATGGGAAGCTAGGGAATTCTGGATATAACGCGTAGAGTTTGCGGCACAATCTAGCAGGGGTTTGGAAAACTGGCGAGCGGGGGTAGTCAAGGCTTTTTTGGAAAATATTTCCTGGCGTCGATAGTCCAGTCGCCTCGTTTGATTTCGTCGGTGGTGTGATGGGTGAGTCCCTTGAGTCCGTCGCGGGCAGGATGCATTCGCGCTGGAGAAGGCTCCTCGTCGAGCTGAGTCCAGTCGCATCTGCAAAGCCGCAACTTTGCTTAAGTCAAGGACTTCCGTCGCATCGCGGGTTGACAAATGTGGGGGCCATTGATAGCATCGACGCTGCTGGTACGTCAGGGAGGGGAACGTTTAGAGCGAAGATTCGGGATCGTGCGTCACGAAGCGTCTGGGGAGCGGGGGGGTGGCGAGGCGTTGAGAGGGATTTTTTTCTTTGGGGTGTGGTGCGTATGTCTTCGTTCTGCTCGCGTAGCTTGCGAAGTTACCGTCTTCCGCGACGGTGGGCGGATCGGTCCTGGGATCGCTGGCCCGAGCGCATCATGATTTCCGGTCTGTCCGGTTGTTGGGGCGTGGTTCTGCTGGCGGTTCTAGTGGGGGTCTCTGGATCTGCGGATGCCTACACGCCGGACAGTCCCGAAGTGCGGCAGGTAGTGGACAAGGCCGTGGCGTGGTTGGAGAAGAATGAGCTGAAGAGTCCGGTGGGCGGGCAATGTCTCGTGGGGCTGGCCTTATTAAAGGCGGGCAAGGCGCAGAGTCATCCGCTGATTCAATCGGCGATTGCGGCGGCCCGGAAGTCGGCCGAGCAATTTGCGGCCAAGGGGGCTCCCGGCCACTGTTACAACGAGACCATTGCCTGCATTTATTTGTGCGACGTCGATCCCATGCGGTACGCGCCGGAAATCAACATGTTTGCGCAAGGCATGTTGAAACGCCAGCGTCCCAACGGTTGCTGGTCCTACGAACCCTACACGTACGATGACACGTCGCAGACTCAGTACGGCGTGCTGTGTCTGTGGGCGGCGCATCAAGCGGGCGTTGCGATTCCGGCGCGAGCCATCGAGAGCGTCGCGCATTGGCTGATGCGTTCGCAGAGCACGGATGGAGGTTGGGTTTATCGGGCAGCGGACAATGGCTCGTACGAGCGAGTCAGCCAGGGGACCAGCACGCATTCGATGACGGCCGCGGGGACGGGCAGTCTGTACGTATGCGCTCACTTGCTGGGTTTTGGCGCGGATGCGAAGCGCAGCGGGGGCAAGCAGGAGAAGTCCGGACTGCCTCCCGCGCTGCAGAAGGTCGAGTCGGAGCAAGGCAAGGGAAAGCGGCAGATGTACCTGCAGCCCTCCGGCACGAACGCGCAGCAACTGTTCGGATTCGCCGCCGCTGGCGACGCCTGGTTTGCCAGGAACCTGCGATTCGATGTCCGAGAGTATCGGCTCTATTACATCTATGGGCTGGAGCGTTACAAGAGCTTTCAGGAATTGGTCCAGGGCCAAGTCGTTCCGGAGCCGGACTGGTACAACCAGGGCGTGGAATTCCTGCGGAAGAGTCAGTTGGCGGACGGCACGTGGGAATACGAGGGCAGCTACGGGTTGGGGGCTGCGGTGGACACCGCCTTTGCGGTGTTGTTTCTCACGCGGAGCAGCCAGAAGGCGATCAAGAAGGCGACGCTGGACGAGGGCGTCCTGATCGGCGGCATGGGGTTGCCGAAGGATTTGACGAACGCCCGCATGCAGGACGGAAAGGTCGTCACGCCGCAGATGGTCCGCGACGTCGACGACCTGTTGGAACTGCTCAGCAGCACCGAGGACAAGGAGTTTGATCCGACGGCCTTGCCGGGCGGGCTTTCGCTGGATGCGGACCTGACGAAACGCACCAGCCAGTTGGAGCGGCTACGAGCGTTGGTCACTAACGAGAACTTTGAAGCCCGGCTGGCCGCGGTCAGGACGCTGGCCAAGTCGCGCGACTTGGACAACGTGCCGGCGCTGATTTACGCCCTGAGCGATCCGAACTGGATGGTCGTGGAGGCGGCGCGGGACGGTTTGTGCTTCATCAGCCGCAAGTTTCAGGGCTACGGTCCGCCGCCCAACGCGACTCCGGAGCAGAAGCAGGCCGCCCAGATCAAGTGGAAGCAGTGGTATTTGGCAATTCGGCCGGACGGGCAATTGATTGACTGATTTTCCGGGCACGCCGCGCGGCGGAACGAAATCTCCTTCAGGAACGGGAACAACGGTGAGTACGAGTCCGGGATCTTCCAAGCCGCTGTCGATCGACGCGCCGCCGCTGAAGACGTTGCGGACGGGCCGTTACGACTCCGTGGCCAGCCTGTTGATCGCCCTCTTGATCCTCGTCGGGGTCTGCGTTTTTTCCCTGTTCGTGATTTGGCTGACTGGGCGGTTCATCTTTGTCCAGAGGACGGTTCCGGTCGAGTTGGTGGAATACGCCGGGCGCGGCGACCATGCGGCCGGATTCGCCCGGGACATGGAGCCGCCGGGGCCGGAGGAACTGGAAGAAGAAATGTACGAACCGCAGTTGGAGGCGACCTTGGAGGCTGTCACCGAAGTGGTCACGACGCAGACGGCGGCCCTGGACGCCATCGCCACGGCGGCGGAGGCCACGGCCAAGGGCGGCGGACTAGGCGACAGCCGGGGGCCCGGTCCGGAGGGCGAAGGCCGCAGCGACATTATTCCGCCCTGGGAACGCTGGGAAATTCGCTACACGACCTCCGGTTTGGACCCCTACTCGCAGCAATTGGACTTTTTCAAGATCGAGTTGGCCGCCGCGGGCGGGGGTCCGTTGGTGGACTATGCCTTCCACTTGGCCAAGGCCAAACCGGATCGCCGCACGGGCAAGCCGGAGGACGAGAAGCGGATGTACATGACGTGGCAGAGGGCGGGAGGTCCGCTGGCCGTCTTCGACCGGCAGTTGCTGGCCAAAGCCGGAGTGAGCACCCAGCGGCGTCTGGTGCTGCAGTTCTATCCCAAGGAAACCGAGATGCTGCTGCTGCGATTGGAGGCAGAACACGCCCGTGGAAGGGATGCTCGGGAGTTTCTCAAGACCATCTTCGGCGTGCGTGCCGCGCGTGGTGGATACGAGTTCTTTGTCATCGACCAGTTCTTTCGGCCGGCGCCGTTGATGTGAGAGGAGGGGGGCTGGGCCGGACAGGATGGGTTGGGGGCCGGCCGGTTTTTGGTCCTGGCGGGCTGCGATGCGGGCATGTTGCCGGCCACCGTTTTGATTAGAATATCGGCTGGGGTTGTTACGGATTCGTCCTTGATTTACAGGCGTTGGGAAGCACATGGACTACGAGGGACTAGTCACCTACGTGGGAAATGCGACGTATGGTGCCCAGGCGATTGTCGCGTTGTGGGGGGCCTACTGTGTCGTGATGGTCTGGCGGCGAGTCGCCCAGAAGCGGTTCCGGAGCGAAGAAGAGCAGACCGAGTTTCTGACCGCGGTGGAGGATCCGCTGGCGCGGGGAGACTTTGACTCCGCCAGCGGAATCTGTGAAGGCGACGTGCGGGCCGTGCCCCAATTGGCGCTGCTGGCGATTGCCAACCGCAATCTCGGTTTCAGCAAGGTCCGGCAGCTCGTCGTCGACCGTTTTCAACGCGACCTGATGGCGGACCTCGAACACCGCATCAGCTGGATCAATACGGTCATCAAGAGCGCTCCGATGCTGGGACTGTTCGGCACCGTGTTGGGCATGATGGGGGCGTTCGCCAAGCTGGCGGCGGCCGAGACCGTCAAGCCCACGGAGTTGGCCAACGACATCAGTCTGGCGCTGATCACCACCGCCATCGGGTTGGCGATTGCCATCCCGCTGGGAATTGCGATGGCCAGCATCAACGTCCGCATCCGCAAGATGGAAGATTTGATCATTTCGGGCCTGACCCATGTCCTGGAGAACCTCCGCGACGGGCTGGAGGTCCGCGGCCGCCGGGGCGAGGGGTGAGGTGCGAAGAGGGGAGGATGCGGGATGGGCTCGACGGTCTGGAGGCCCAGGGGAACGCCGGACCGGGTTCGTCACCCAACAGGGCGGACGGCGGGCCGATCCTCTCACAAGCCGGGTTAAGGGACTGCGGACATGTCGGACAAGAAAAGCGGCGAAGACCTGATGGAGCCGTTGATCCGGTCCCGGACGTTTGAAGAGTCCGAGATGGAGATCACGTCCATGATCGATCTGACGTTCTTGCTGCTAATCTTTTTCCTGGTGGCGGGCAAGATGGATCCGTCCGGTCAGTTGCAATTGCCGCCCGCGCGCTATGGCAAGCCCGTGGTGGAAAAATCGTCGATCATCCTCACGCTGGCGGCCGGCGAGGAAGGCAAGGCGGTCGTGTACTGCGGCAACGGCATCAACGATCAGACTCGGCTCCACTCCGCGGACCTGGCCGCTCAGGAGGACGAGGTGGCCAACTATGTGGAGAAGCAGTTCCTGGCGGGGGCCAAGGAGAACGTGTTGATCAAAGCCGGCAAGGGAATCAAGCAGCGCGAAGTCTGGCGGATTTCCAAAGCGGCAACGCGCAACGAAAGCGTCCAGCAACTGTACGTGGCCGTAACGGAGGTCCAGTAGCGCCGTGGCTCACACGTTTTCCTGCCCAGTCTGTCAGGCTCAACACACGGTGCCGGAGCACTTGATCGGCCGGCGTGTGCGCTGTCCCCACTGCCGCGAGGCGGTGGTCGTGCCGCGGCCGGCCGGCGAACGCGGGCCGGGGACGGAAACTGCTGCGGCGGACTGGCCTGCGGCTTCCTCCGACGAAGACGAGCCGCTGATATCCGCCCCCCGGTACAAGTCGCTCGAAGCGGAAATGGACATGACGCCGATGTGCGACGTCACGTTCCAACTGCTGATCTTCTTCATGGTGACCGCCGCGTTTGCCATGCAGAAGTCGATCGAGATTCCCAAGCCCAAGCAGGATGCGCCGAGCACGCAGGTGGTCATCCGGGACCCGGAAGAGGATCCCACGTTCGTGACCGTCTATGTGGACGAAAACAATACGTACCGCGTGGTGACCCCGGATTGGGACGTGGAAGCGCCCAGCGAGCAAGAGTTGCTGCGGAAGCTGCGCGAGGCGCGCACCGCGGGCAGCGGCGGCGTTATGCCGACCAAGTTGCTGGTCAAAGCGCATGGAGACTCTCTGCACGAAAAGGTCGTCGCAGCGCTGGATGCGGGGACTGAAGTGGGCATGGAGCAGGTCCAACTAACGACCATTGAGGAAAGTGAATGACGCCGATGTCCGCGGAGCGTTTTCTCGACCGACTCGAAAAGACCGGCCTGCTGGAAGCCTGGTTCCTACAGACGATCCGGGAACAGGTGAAATCGTCCACGACGCCCGTGACCGCCGATTCCGTGGCCAAACGCCTCGTCCTAAGCGGGCATTTGACCAAGCTGCAGGCCAGAAAGCTGCTCGCCGACGTCCAGAAGGATGCGGCGGAAGCTCCGGAAGTTTCCCGCGGCGGGGAGCGCGGCGGCGGCAAGCCGCAGGCGGCCCGCGGCAAGCCGCATCCCGAACCCTCGATCGACGAAGAGTTGGGCCTGGCGCCGTTGGGGGATGAAGAGGATCTAGGATTGGCGCCGTTGCCCGAGGACGCGCCGCCGCAGACTGTTCAGGAAGAGGACGTCGTGTTGCTGGAGGATGCCAGCCGCAGCGTGGATCAGGAATTGGGACTGGCCCCGTTAGCCGAGCCTCCGCGCGGCGCGGGCTCCGCCGCGGCCGGAGGTCAACCTGCCGCGGCCGGGCGGACGCCTTCGCGGCCGGCGGTGCAACGGCAGCCGCCGGAGCCCGCGGGCGGGCTGCAGCCGCTGGACGTGGGCGCCGGCTTGCAGCCCCTGGGAGACGCCTCGGGATTGCAGCCGTTGCCGGACGCGGCTGGCCTGCAAGCCTGGGACGAGCCGAGTCTGGCGGACGGCGCCCTGGAGCCGGCTGCCGGCTCGCTGCAGAAAGCCGGCCGGCCAGCCAAGAGACTCGGTTCGGGCAGTCCCTGGGATTCCACGCTGATGTACGCGGGCGGCGGCGGGTTGGCCCTGATGCTGATCGTCGGCTTTGTTCTCTGGTACACGCTCACGCGGGGTTCGGCCACCGAGTTGCTGCAGGCCGCGGACACGGACTATCGGTCCGGTTCCTACAGTCAGGCGATTCCAAAGTACGAGAAATTTCTGGCTTCGTATCCGGACGATCCGAACGTCAGCCTCGCTCGCGTGCGGATCGGCACGGCCCGGTTGCGACAAGTGCTGGAAGGCTCCAAAGACAAGCAGCCCGTTCTGAAGGCGGCCCAGGAGATCCTGCCGCAACTGGAGAATGAAACAGCGTTCGACGAGGCCCGCGCGGAACTGGCCTCGATTCTGCCGGAGATCGCCGAGGGATTCTCGCAGCCGGCCAGGCTCGAACAGGACATGGCCAAGGCCCAGACGCTGGTGGACCTGGCCGGGGAGGCGATCAAGCTGGTCAACAATCCGGCCTATATCCCCACCTCGCTTCGCAAGAGCGTCGAGTCGCGGATCGAGAAAATCCAGGAAGACATCGAACTGGCCAGACGGAACATCAACCAGAACAAGCGTTTGGAGGAGGCGGTCGCCGAGATCGGCCAGGCCGCCGGCGGCGGCGACACGCAGCGGGCTTACGAGGTCCGCCGCCAGTTGCTGGCGGAGTATCCCGGCTTGGAGCAGAACGCCCGCTTGGTGCAAGCGGTGGGGGAGATCACCCAGCGCGAGCGCGGCCTGGTCAAGGTGGAGAACGAGGCCGTTAACGCGGCGACGGAGGATCACCAGTTGGCCTCCGAATTCCGCGTGGCTTTGGCCAGTCGGCGGGGGACGGGCAAGCCCGGCAGCGAGGCGCAGATGGTGTGTTTTCAGGCCCGCGGCGCGGTGTACGGATTGCAGGCGGCGACGGGACAGTTGAAGTGGCGCCGCGCGGTAGGCGCCGACACGCTGGCCAACCCACAACCGTTGTCTCGCCAGCCCGGCGCGGACGTCCTCGCCATCGACGGGCGCCGTCAGGAACTGCTTCGGCTGAAGGGCGCCAGCGGCCAGTTGGTCTGGCGGACGCCGATCGGCGAAGCCTTTGCGGAACCGGTCCTCCAAGGCTCAAAGATCCTCGTGGCGACCCAGGGCGGGCGCCTCCTGGAGATCGACGCCGAGACGGGCAACGCAACGCGTCGCGTCCGGATTCCGCAGAAACTGCACGTCGGTCCCGGAGTCAGCGACAAAGGGCATTTGTACCAGGTCGGCGAGCACTCGAATTTGTATCTCCTGGACGAAGCGACGCTGGAATGCAAGGAAGTCTACTACTTGGGCCACAAACCCGGCACCGTGGCCGCTCCGCCGGTGATGGCTTTGGGCCACTTGTTCATCGCCGAAAACAGCGGCGAGGCTTACAGCGATTTGCACGTGCTGGCGACGGACGCCAACGGGCTGTCTCCCCAACCGGCGTTAAAGCCGATCCGCCTGGCAGGCCGTGTGCTGGTGCCGCTGATCCAGACGGCTGCGCGCGTGATCGTGGTGACGGATTTGGGAGCCATTCGCGTGCTGGAGGTCAACACGGCCAACGCCAAGCAACCCGTGGCGGACGTGGTGGAACCCGTGGTGGCCTCCTACAAATCGCCGGTGACCGGCTATCCGGTCTTCGATGGCGGCCGGTTGTGGGTGGGCAACGACCGCTTCACCAAATACGACGTCCAGACTTCGCGGAACCGCCTGAGCCGCGTCTGGATCAAGGACGAGCGGGACGCGTTTGTGGCCCCGCCCCAGGTGATCGGCGACACCCTGTACCATCTCCGGCGCCGGAAGGATTCACCCGCCTTTACGGCCGCCGCGATCCAGGGCGACGACGGCAAGATCCTGTGGGAGGTCGACCTGGCCGTGCCTGCCTCGCTGCTGGCGGTGGACATGGAGCGAAAGCGGGTGCATTCCATCTCGGCGCAGGCCGAGTTGTTTGAGATCACGCCGGAAACCTTCCAGGCGGGCGTCGTCGATCAAGCCGCCTGTGCGGCTGGCGGGACCGCGCGCGGCAAACCGTTCACCGAGGTCCAGGCGATGGACGCGGGACGCTGGATCCTCGGCAGTCCCCAGGATCGCGGGCGGGTGGTGATCTACGATCCCCAGGCGGCTGCGCCCAGCGGTCGTCTGCGGGAACTGCCGCTCAAGGCGGCCGGCACGACTCCCGTGACCGCCGCGCCGGTGTATGGCCTCGGCGGGCTGATCGTGCCGCTGGACAACGGCCAGGTCCTGCTGCTCGATGCGGCCACGGGCGACAACAAGTTCTTGCCCTTCCAGCCGCCCGTGGAAGCGGGCAGCAAGGTCGTCTGGCGCGAAGCGGCGGCGGTGGGCGCGGAGCGGAGCGAATTCGTGATCGCCGACGACCGGAGAAAGCTGTTCCGCGTCGGCGTCAAGGATCAGCCTCAGCCGCATTTGGAGGCGTTGTCGCAAGCCCAACTGGAGGTGGACCTCGTTTCGTCCTTGGCTGCCGCCGGCGATGCGGTGTACGGCGTCACGCGGGGTCCGAACAGCGACACCATCTTGTCCTTTGCCGCCGCCGATCTGGCGGCGGGCAAACAGTGGCCTGCCGAAGGCCGAGTGACGTGGGGGCCCGAGCCGTGGGAGGATTTGGTGCTCCTCGCTACGGACCAGCAAACACTGATGGCCTTTGAAACCGGTCAGAAACGGCGTTGGACCAGCCCATTGGCCTACGGACCGCTGGTCGGCCGTCCGTTGCGCGTCGACGGCAATCTGGTGCTGGCCTCCTTGTCGGGAACGGTCTGGATGATCTCCGGGCTGGATGGCAAGGAGTTGGCCAAGGCTGACGCCGGTGAACCACTCGGCGCCGGACCCGTCGCCTTTGGCACGCGGCTTCTGCTGTGTGCGGCCGACGGTACGCTGTTGGTGGTCCGCACTCCGCAGTGAGTGACCGGCTTCTGGCGTTCGAGCGCGGCCAACGCCCGCGTCATCCGCCGAACAAGCCGGCTTGCCGTGCAACGGTGACGGGCTTGGGCGGCACTTTTCGCGGTGTTTTTTGGCGGTACTTTAAGGCCTCCGTCTACTGGAATACTCGGAGGCAAAGTATTACAATCGGGGTTTGCCGCCGCATCGCGGGCAGCGTGATTTGCGTGCGGTGAACGAACCTGGGAGACGTGATTGACGGGGACATTGACGCCAATGGTTTCGTGCCGAAACCCGGCAGTATTCAGTGCGTACGACTTTGTTTTGTTTTTTCATTTGTGTTAAGCGAGTGGCTGGCAGTGGCTGGCGGGAGGTGACGCATGAGATCAATTTCAAGGCGACGCAGTCGTGAAAGTGCGGCGAGTGCCGCCTTTACACTTGTGGAATTGTTAGTGGTGATCGCCATCATTGGCATCTTGGTCGCGTTGCTATTGCCGGCGATTCAGGCCGCACGCGAAGCCGTCCGCCGCACGCAGTGCAGCAACAACGAGAAGCAGTTGGCGCTGGCGCTGCAGAACTATCACGACGTCCACAAGTGTTTTCCGCCCAACGCCATGCCGCCCTTTGCGGGCGCGACGCATCGTCAGGCTTCGTGGTTTGTGAGGATTTTGCCCTACCTGGAACAGGGGCCCGCCTACAATCAAGTGAGCTTCAGCGGGGTGGATTGGACCCTGCAGCACGGGGTTTATCCGCATTGGGAGGTGATGCAAGACCTCCGGGTCAGTTCCCTCAACTGCCCTTCCAGCCCGATGCCCAGGGAGGCCGCTCAGGACACCCGGGGGCGGACTCCCGGAGCGCCTGGGACGATCTACTTGCAGTTGGTCAACTACGTCGGTGTCGGCGGCACGTACCTGCGCGGCAGCGACTTGGCCGATTATCCCTCGCCGAGTCTCGCTGGATATGCGGGCGGGAGGACGTCGTTCAACGGCATGATTGTGTATTCCGGGCCGGGCCGCCCGGCGGCCTCCATGGCGGACATCGCCGACGGGACCAGCAATACCTTCGGCGTCGGCGAACAATCCGACTTCTATTACGAAGCCAACGGCACCAAACGGGATTGGCGGGCTTGCAATCACGACGGCCGATCCTGGTCCTGCGGAGCCGGAGGCGAGACGGATTGGTGGCTGAACACGACCATCGTGCGCTACCCCATCAACTGGAATGGCACGGCCACCGAGGCCAATGCCGGTTACCGGCGTCACACCATCATCCGTTCGGCCCACCCCGGCGGCGCTAACCTCGCGCTGGCGGACGGTTCCGTGCGGTTCGTTTCGGACGCGGTTGACTTCACCACATTTATCCGCCTGTGCGACCGCGAAGACAGGCAATCCGTTGGCAGTTACTAGTGCTGTGTCCACCAGCGGCTGAGGGATCGTGGGGCGGATTTTCGTCCGCCCTTCGTCATATCCGGCCGGACAGACAGTCCGGCCAGACACGGCACCGTTGTTACAGAGAGAAGTTGTTGTATGAAGAGGAGAATTGCGGTGAACACCGAAATGGCAGGTAAGCGAACAGGGAGGCGGGTTGTCGTCTATTTGACGGCGTGGGTCGCTGTCGCGGCACTTTTGGGCTGTGGCGGGACCAGCGGACCGGAATTGGGAAAGGTCAAGGGCACCGTGACTCAGAAGGGCAAGCCGCTGGCTGACGTCGATGTGATGTTTCTGCCGGAGCGGGGCGCACCGTCCTCTGCCAAAACCGACGCGGCGGGCAACTTCGAACTCAAATTCAACGACGGCCGGCCGGGAGCCGTGCCGGGCAAGCATCAGGTTCTGATTACGATTCCCGGCACCGAGTTGCCGCCGCCGACCGGCGACGAGCAGATGCCGGAGGTCGTGAAGCCTCCGGTCGAGTTCCGCAAACAGGTGGAAGTCTCGGCGTCGGGCGAGAACGATCTCAAAATCGAAGTCGAAGAATAGTCCCGGCACCGACCCCTCGCGCGCGCCGGACAAGCACACGCTCTCTTGGCGGTCGCGCTGGACACCAACGGGATCCCCCAAGCCGGATTCCGGGACGACAGGGCGGCTCACGGGATCTTGGCGGCGTCCCTGTGGTTCAGTAGCGCAGCGGCGCGACCGGTTGCGGTGTGCTGGGCGCGTTTGGCAGGGGCACGGCGTATCCCTGGCGAGCGCCGCCGCGCAGCGATTCCGCCCTTTCCACCAGTTTCTCCGCCGGTACAATCTGTTGGGGCTGCAACTGAAAGTCCAGAAACTGTTCGTCTCGGATTTCGTGCGGCCAGAGGTTCTCGCTGACAAAATCGAGCGGCGTGATCTCGTACCACGGCGGATAAAACGTCTGCTTGACCGTCAACGTCTCAAAACCGTCCTTCACCAGCTGGATTTTGCGGGTCCCGTAGTACGTGAAGCTGGTCGAGACGGGGGTAGTCCCGATTTCCTGGTCATCGACATACAGCAACGCTCCGGGGGGGGTTGTGCGAACCGTCATCCGCCGACGGACGCAGCCGGGGGCGACCGCCAGCAGCGCCAGTACGGCGATGCAGCAGACGCGAGCGGCTCGCAGAACACCCTGGGATGAACGATCCGGCGACACGGGGTAAGGGACCCTGTCAAGAAAAGATCAGTTTTCTTTGCGGACACGACGAAGTCAGACACTGGACGAGTGGCGGGATTATAATTGCCCTTCGGCATTCGAGCCAGACCGAAAAACCGGTCTGTCGGCGGTCCCGGAAGCCGGTCCTAGCACTGGTAGCATGGCAGTCAGCGCGTTGTTCGGGTAGACTGTAGAGCCTTGGGAGTTGGGCAGGCTTTCCGCTTTTGGCAAAGCAGCTGAACATGGATCAATCCAAATCGCCCTTTGTCGCCGATCTGCAGCAATTCACGCGAACCGACATCGGGATGCGGCGAGCCATCAATCAGGATTCGTCGAAGGTGGTGCTCGCCGAGGACGAGCCGACCTGGCAGGCCCGCGGTCACCTGTTCATGGTGGCCGACGGCATGGGGGCCCATGCCGCGGGAGAACTGGCCAGCAAGTTGGCTGTCGACACCGTAACCCACCTGTACTATCACGACCGCGAGTTGGCGGCTGAGCAGGCGTTGGAGAAATCGCTGGTCGATACGAACGGGGAGATCCATCGGCGCGGGCTGGCCAACTCGGATTTCCGCGGGATGGGCACGACGGCCAGCGTCCTGGTCTTGACGCCGCGAGGCGCGCTGGTCGGTCACGTCGGCGACAGTCGCGTGTATCGGTTGCGGGGCCAGCAGTTGGAGCAGTTGACGTTCGATCACAGCCTGCAGTGGGAGTTGCGGTCGCTGAAGTTGGTGGCCGAGGGTTCGGACTTTGCGAAATCCGTGCCCAAGAACGTGATCACGCGTTCGCTGGGGCCGAACGCCAACGTGGTGGTGGATCTGGAGGGTCCGTTTCCGTTGGAGGTTGGCGACCGGTTCCTGCTGTGTAGTGACGGGCTGAGCGGTCAGGTTGACGATCGCGAGATCGGCAGCCTCTTGGCCCACTTGCCGCCCGAGGACGCCGCCGATGTGCTGGTGGACCTGGCGAATCTTCGCGGAGGACCGGACAACATCACGTTGCTGATCGTCGCGGTGACCGGGTCGGGCTTGGCGACGTTGTCGCGGAACGGGAAAGGCGAGCCTCCGGCCCGTGCCCTGCGAGCCGGTCCGGGCAGCATGACGCCCTGGGTCGTCACCGGCGTCTGCTGGCTGTTCGCCGGTATCCTCTGGTTCGCCGATCAACTGATCGCCCTGCTGGTCCTCGCCTTGGCCGGGCTTGCGGCCTTGGCGGTGGGCGTGGTCATGCATTTCCGAGCTCGTTTGCCGTCCTCCGGCGCTGTTACCACACAAGGCCGAAGACTGGGGAACGCTCCCTACGCCAGCGTGACGTGCAGCGCCGGCGAAGAGCTCGTCGGCAGCCTGGAGGCGATTCTGTCCGAGTTGCGCGAAGCCGCCGTGGAGTCCAACTGGCAAGTGCGGTGGCCTGAGTTTGACGGCCTTTGTCAGAAGGCCGAAACGGCGAAGGGGGCCGGAGACATACCGGCCGCCGTGCGGTTCTGTGCCCAGGGCGTCTGCTTCATGATGCACGAACTGCGGAATCAGCAGAATCGAAACGCCAGCGATTCGGGAATTGATTACTCGCGGCCCGATTGACGGCCATGCCATGGGACACTCAGCACCCCGCCGAGCGGATGACCAGCGCACTCACCGGGGCTCCCGGACGAGGATTGCGACCGCACTCGTCCTGTTGATCGTCGGCATCGCGGCGATTTCGTGGGTCGTGTACCTCGCGGCCCGTCGCGTTCCCCGGACGCCGCCGGACGCCGTCGCCACGACGGATCGGGCGGCAAGTCAGACGCCCGGCGCCCGGCCGTCCACGCCGGCGGGATCTGCTGCGCCGCCGGCCGGCGGTGGCCAGGCGGATCGGCCGGCGTCCCCTCCTGCTCCGCCCGCGGCCCCCCCCAGTTCCGCGTCTGCGGAGGAGTCTTCGTCGGTTGCCGGCAAGGCATCCGCCGAGCCCGGCGTGCCGCCGAAGCCGCCCTCCGGCGGATTTGAACTGGCGGCACTGGTGCCGATCGAAGTCGAAGCGGACGAGTCTGGCCGGACGGCCTGGCGAAGGTCTGTCAAGTTGGGCGGGCGGGTTTACGATCGCGCCGTTTGCCTGACACCGGCCGAGGATCAGGGCGTTGCGCAGATTGCTTTTCGAGTCGGCGCCAGGTTCGTTCAACTGCGAGGAGTTGCGGGACTCGCGGACGCAGCGCCGCCCGGCGCCGCGCGGGAACGTCCGCAGGCCGTGTTTCGTGTGTACGGCGACGGGAACTTGCTGTGGGACTCCGGTCTGCTGGAGGGGCGCGGCGAGCACCGGGCCTTCGAGTGCTCTGTGGCCGGGGTCGACATCCTGACCTTCGTCGCGGAAAGCCAATCGCCCGCGGCCGTCTCGGAGTTGGCCTGGGGCGATCTACGTTTGTTTCCCGACGCGGAGCGGGGCGCTCCGCAGGCTTCCGCGGTGCCCAAGACACCGTAACGGAGTCGTTGGGTGGCGACGTCGCGGAAGGGTTTTCAAAAGGCGTTGGCCCCGTTGGGGTTCGCGCCGGGTTTTGCCCAGCTCAGCGGCGAGGTTCCACGTAATCCTGCGCCATCAGGTAGGATTTCAGGCTGACGAACAACTGCCGGGCCCGCTCGTCGGCTCCGTTGCGGCGGCGATCCCGCTGCCGCTTGGGGCGAATCGTGACCCGCACGACGGTCCGCACTTCCGTCGCGGCCTGTCGCGCTTCGGTGTCCGCCTGCATCTCCTCCAGGTCGAGTTCCACGAGGAACGGCGTGGGGCGATCGCTGCTGCGGCGCATCATCGGCAAGTTTTGTCCCGTGATCTCCAGCACGACGTGGTTGTCGTTGATTTCCAGGATCTCGGCGGCATGGTCCGCGACAAAGCCCCGCAGTTTCTCCGCTGCCAGTTGCAGGGGGACCACCGTCACGACGCAACGTTGCAACAGATGCTGGCCGGGGCTTGATCTCCACCAGAACAGCCAGCGTTTGAGCCGCGCTTCCTTGTCGCGCCGGCCCGTCATGCCGCCGCCGATCCGGACGACCGTGTTGCGGCCTTCGCTCTTGGCCTGCAGCAGCGCGCGATCGGCTCGACGCAGCATGGTTTCGCCGGTGTCGCCCGCCTGCAGCTCGGTGACTCCAAAGCTGGCGGTCAGGCACTTGCCGTTCAGCATCGAGTGGGGTTGCCGCGACCAGGCCTCGCGGATCGTCTCTGCCCGGCCAGCCGCCGCAGCGTTGTCGCAGTCCGAACACAGCATCACGAACTCTTCGCCGCCGTAGCGGGCGACCATATCGCCGCCGCGGCAGTATTTCCGGAGCAGCGCGGCAAAGGCGATCAGCGCTTCGTCGCCCGCCTGGTGACCGTACGTGTCATTGATCCGCTTGAACAGATCCAGGTCGCAAATGATCAGGCTGTAGGGGAGGCCGCGTTCCAAGTGCAGCGCGACCCAGCGGCGATGCGCCCGGTCGAACTCGGCGCGGTTGGCGACGCCCGTCAGGCCGTCTTGCGAGGCCTTTTCGTTCAGCGTCTTCAGACGCTCCTCCAGGCTGATGCGAGACGAAGCGTCCTGCAGCAGCAACGTCGCGCCGCAAATGGCCCCGTCGGCACCCAGCACGGGCGAGACGCAGGCGTCGATCGAAATCTTCTCGCACTGACCGTCTGAGACCAGAACTCGTTTGTACGAACTCGTGCCGTCGTGAATCGCCTGGACGACGGGACAGCGTTCGGGCGTGATGAGCTTGAAGTGCTCGTCGCGCAACTGCAGGATCGCGGGATCCCAGAGCTGTTGTTCCACGCTGGCCGCTGTGATGCCCGTCAGCAATTCAATCGCCCGGTTCCATTTCATGATCCTCAGACCGGCGTCCACAAACACGACGCCGTCATGCATCGTGTCCAGCAGGTGCTCGTGGAACAGGCTCCCGGACATCGCCGACCGGCCGGAGGACAAGGTGGGCGACAGCTGCCAGAAGTGCTGCGTGCCGCTGGGTCCCAAATCCTGCAGCCAGCGGCGGGCCACGAGGCCGTTGAGCTTTTCATGGTTGCTGCGCAGATAGTAGTCGAACTGCTTGACCAGATTCGGATCGAACTGGGTGTCTGCATGTTCGAACAACTCGTTCATCGCCCGCTCGCGCGAAAACGCACGCCGGTAGATGTGGTCCGTGGTCATCGAATCGAAGGCGTCGGCAATCGCCAACATGCGGGCTCCCAGCGGCAATTGCTCGCGGCAGCGGTCGAACTCGCGGTTCCGCCCGTCGTACCACGCCGGAGCGTAGTAGACGGTGTCCAGCAGTTCCTGAGAAGCGCAACAGGCCGTCAGAATCTCTCGCGTGTACTCGCGACTCCGGCCCATCGCCAGAAGTTCCTCGTCCGAGAGCTTGCCGGGTTTCTGCAGGATGTGATCGGCGACCCCGATCTTGCCGATGTCGTGCAGCAATGCGGCGACCTCCAATTCGTCGTGTTCCTTCTCGTCCAAGTTCATCAGCACGGACCAAGAGGAACAGACCATCGCCACGCGCAGGCCGTGGGCGGCGGTCGGCGAATGCTTGGTCCGCAAGGCCAGAAACAGGCTGCTGGCCATGCCCAGCCTGACCTGCGCCAACTTGTTTTGCACCTGTTCTTCGCCCTTCAACCGGGACGACACGCAGGATTGCGCTATCTCGTCCAGATTTCCCAGCAACGACGAAATCGTCGTGAACACCCGGTCGGCGGAACCTGCGGGCCGCTGTTTGCCATCCGCAGATTTGCCAGGAAGTCTCGTTTCAATGACTTGCTCGGACATGATCTCAACTCACGCGGTTTCGGATACACTAGGCATCGAAAGCCTAGGTTGCAGATCGCACCAGGTCAAACTGCGGCCAAGCCGTCGAAGAGCCGCGGTTCGAGAATCACACGCGCCCGAACGCATTGCCTGTAAAGCAGGCAAAATAGGGCAAACGGCCATTCTGGGGAACATGATCGGTATCCGCACGATCGCTTTGCGCCCGTTTCCGAGCCTGTTCTTCCGATCTCGCCCATTTGATTCATTGTGTTCATCCCGAACAAAGGATACTCGCTGCGTTGACTGCAGTTCGCCAACCCAGACGCCGAAATCTTCTTGGGCAGCGCAACAGGGATGGCGGCGTGGAACTGTGAGATTCAGCGATGGGATTGCGGCGAATCGCAGCGTGCGATCAGAGACGGCGGCGAGTTCTGATCGAGGAAAGCCTGAACGTCGTTGGCACCGAGGGCGAATCGTTCGCTGACCGGCAACTGAATGCCAAGGCCGGCACCATCGACGGCTGTTCGTACACCGCCGGGGCGGCGTTTTCCGCCCAGTCGCCCTGCGTTGCGGTTCTCGCGTCGCGTCCCTTCACGCAAGTCATCACGGCCCTCTCTTGCCTGGTCACGATCGTGGGGCTCTTGGCGGTCTACGCCCATTGGCGGCTCTGGCCGAGCGGCAGTTGGCCGAGTTCCTTGGCGTGTCTGGACGTCCGGCGGCCCGGCAGTCTGGCGACTTGGATCTGTTCGCTCATGCTTTGCACGGCGGCCTTTCAGGGCTTTCAAATCTATCGACTGCGGCGGCACAAGACCGACGATTATCGAGGCCGCTACCGAGTCTGGACTTGGTTTCCCGGCGTCCTGTTTGCGATGGCGACGGGCGTTGCCACCGGCGTCCACCGCGAGTTGACGGCGTTGCTCGTCGCCAGCCTGGGGCTTGATGCTGCCGGCGCATCCCTGTCGATGTTGCCGATTGCCGCCGTTGGCCTGTGGTTGCTGGTGGCTGTCCGGCTGATGCTGGAGATGCGGGCCAATCGCTGGTCTTTGCGTTTTCTGGCGGCGGCGACGGTCGCGTATTTGGCGGGTGTGATTGCGGCGCAGCTGGAAGTTCAGCCGATCAGCCAGATGCTCGTCGATTTAACCAGTTCGTCGCTGATCATGGCTGGGCATCTGGGCGTCTTCGTCGCGGTGATGTCTTTTGGCCGTCACGTCTACCTCGATTCACAGGGGCTGTTGCCGGTTCGAGCGGCCCAATCCCAGCGTCCGCGATTGCGGGTTCGCCGCGCAGCCGAGGAGCGCAAGCGGACTCGCCGCAAGGCGGCCGCTGACCCCGCCCCGGAGACGCCGACGGTCCAGTTTGAACCGGCCCGTGCCGAACCTGAGGTGGAAATCACGCCCCCCGTGTTGCGGCTTGGCGATGCAACCTGCGAAGTGCCCGAACGCGGCTCGGACGACGAGGACGAGGACCTCGCTGAGGGGGCTTCCAGCGATCGTTTGAGCAAGACCGAGCGGCGACGGCTGAAGAAAATGCGGCGGCAGGAGCAACTCCGCCGTGCCGCGTGAGTCCGGCATTCGCCAAGTAACCTTGTCGGGATGAAACGCCCCGCTAAAATCTTAGCCTGTTGGCGATTGGGGCGGCCTTTCCCACCGACGGCCGCCGAAATGGTCCTTCCGGCGGCACGGCGGCACGCGCCCGCCGTTTCCATCCTCGACCGTCTATCCCAAGATTGTGAAATCCATGGTCCGCACGCGGTTTGCCCCCAGTCCCACCGGCTACCTGCACATCGGCGGGGTGCGCACCGCCCTGTTTAACTGGCTGTTTGCCAGGCAGCACGGCGGCCAGTTCATCCTGCGGATCGACGACACGGACCAGCAGCGGAACGTCGAAGAGGCGTTGCAACCGATTCTGGACGGCTTCCGCTGGCTGGGGATCGACTGGGACGAAGGGCCGGGAGTCGGCGGGCCGCACGCGCCGTATTTCCAGTCGCAGCGGTCGGCGCGGCACCGCGCGGCCGTGCAGGAACTGCTCGACGGCGGCTGCGCCTACCGCGACTATGCCCGCCCCGCAGAGCTGCAAGCGGAACGGGAGGCGGCGGAGCGGGAAAAGCGGGCCTTTGTGTACAGCCGGCGCTGGATGGCCGAGACCGCTCAGCAGCAGGCGGAGTTCGAGGCGGAGGGGCGGCAGAGCGTCGTGCGTCTGAAGATCCCGCGCGAGGGCCGTTGCGAATTTTCCGATCTGGTGCGCGGCGACGTGGCCTTCGAGTGGGCGGCCGAGCAAGACCATGTGATCCAGCGCGCGGACGGCTCCTGCCTGTACCACCTGGCCAGCGTCGTGGATGACCACGATTTCCGGATCTCGCACGTCATCCGGGCAGTCGAACACCTTTCCAACACGCCGCGGCAGATTTTCATCGCCCAAGCCTTGGGTTACGAGCTGCCGGTGTACGCCCACCTGCCCTACGTAGCCGAGCCGGGAAGCTCGAACAAGCTGAGCAAACGCAAGCTGAAGCAGTACTTGAAACACCGCGACTTCAAAGCCTTGTTCGATCAAGGCGAGCGGATCGCAGGTGCCATCGGGTTGACCGTGGCAGCGGAGACCTTCAATCCGGTGATCGTGGACTTCTATCGCGAAGTGGGCTATCTGCCGGAAGCGCTGGTCAATTACCTGTTGCTGTTGGGATGGTCGCTGGATGACAAGACGGAGTCCTTTACCCGCGAGGAGATGATCCGTTTGTTTTCGCTGGAGCGGGTCAACCGCGCTCCGGCGAGTTTTGATCCCCTGAAGCTGATGGCGTTCGAGGAACGTTACATGCGGGCTCTTCCGTGCGCGCAGAAGGTGATCCTGGTGCTGCCCTTTCTGCAGCGGGCCGGCTTGGTCCCGCAGCCGACTCCGGAGGCTGGCCAGGCCCTGGTGACGGCCGTCGTCCAGGCCGCCGGGGATCGTCTCAAGGTCGCCGGGGACATTCTGGATTACGCGGACTTCTTCACGTCCGACCGGGACTTGGTGTATGATCCGGCGGCGTTCGAGAAACGTCTGGCGAAGTCTCCGCGGGCGGCGGAGCGACTGCGGAAATTCGCTGCCCGTCTGGCGGCTGCCGAGGCCTTCGACGCCGCCTCGCTGGAGCGGTTGCTGCAGCAGTTCGTCGAGGCAGAGGGCATCCAAGTCGGCGAGATCATTCACGCCGTGCGCGTGGCGGTGACGGGCAAGGCCGTGGGATTCGGGATGTTTGAGACGTTGGAAATCCTGGGCCGCGAGCGTTGTGTGGCACGCATCCAGCACGCCTTGTCTCGGCTGGGGCCTGCAGCCGAATGAGTTTCTTTTTTTTGGAAGTCGAGGCAACTATGGCAAACCAAGAACGGAACACGAACGGGGCGGACGAAGACGCCAACTCGGCCGACGCCGCGGGCGGCCGGTCCTTGAACTTCATCGAACAGATCGTGGAGGAAGATCTGCGCACCGGAAAATTCGGCGGCCGCGTACAGACCCGCTTTCCGCCCGAACCAAACGGCTACCTGCACATCGGCCACGCCAAGTCGATCTGCCTGAATTTCGGGCTGGCGGCCAAGTACAACGGCAAGTGCAATCTGCGGTTCGACGACACGAATCCCTGCAAGGAGGAGGTGGAGTATGTCGAATCGATCCAGGAGGACATCCGCTGGCTCGGCTTCGACTGGGGCGACCGGCTGTACTACGCGTCGGACTACTTCGAGCAACTGTACCAATGGGCGATCCAACTGGTCCACGCCGGCAAAGCGTACGTCTGTGATCTGACGGGGGACGAAATCCGCCAGTACCGCGGAACGCTGACGACGCCGGGCCGCAACAGTCCCTATCGCGACCGCAGCGTGGAGGAGAATCTGGACTTGTTCCAGCGGATGCGGGCCGGCGAGTTCCCCGACGGCTCGCGAACACTGCGGGCCAAGATCGACATGGCGCATCCAAACTTGAACATGCGCGATCCCGTGCTGTACCGGATTCTGCGCGCCGAGCACCATCGCACCGGCAACCAGTGGTGCATTTACTCGATGTACGACTTTGCGCACGGACAGTCCGATTCGATCGAACGCATCACGCACTCAATCTGCACGCTCGAATTCGAGAATCACCGGCCGTTGTACGACTGGTTCATCCAGAACCTGGGCATCTACGCTCCCCAGCAGATTGAATTTGCGCGACTGAACCTGAGCTTTACGGTGATGAGCAAGCGGAAGTTGCTGGAACTGGTCAAGCAGGGTCACGTGGGCGGCTGGGACGACCCGCGGATGCCGACCATTTCGGGCCTCCGCCGTCGCGGTTATACCCCGGAGTCGATTCGCAACTTCTGCGACCGCATCGGCGTGGCGAAGTTCAACTCCACGATCGACGTCGCCGTGTTGGAGAACTGCTTGCGCGAGCATCTGAACGCGGTCGCGCCGCGAGCCCTGGCCGTGCTGCATCCCTTGCGCGTGGTGATCGACAATTATCCGGAGGATCAAGTCGAGCAGTTGGAGGCGGTGAACAATCCGGAGGACCCCAGTGCAGGCACCAGGAAGATCCCGTTCTCCCGCGTCGTGTACATCGAGCGCGACGACTTCCGCGAAGATCCGCCCCGGCAGTTCCACCGCCTCGCGCCGGGACGCGAAGTGCGGCTGCGCTATGGATACATCATCTGCTGCCAGGAAGCGGTCAAGAACGAACAAGGCGAAGTCGTCGAACTCCGTTGCACGTACGATCCGGACACGCTGGGAAGACAGCCGGAAGGCCGGACCGTCAAGGGAGTGATCCATTGGGTGTCGGCCGCACACGCCGTGTTGGCCGAGGTGCGGTTGTACGACCGCCTGTTCACCCAAGAGGATCCCGAGGACGTGCCGGAAGGACAAGATTACAAGACGAATCTGAATTCCCAGTCTCTGGAAGTTCTCCGCGATTGCCCGGTGGAACCCAACTTGGCGGAAGCGGCGCCCGGAACTCGACTCCAGTTCGAACGGCTCGGATACTTCTGCGTGGACGCCAAGGATTCTCGCCCCGGCGCCCTCGTCTTCAACCGGACCGTGCCGTTGCGAGACACCTGGGCCAAGATCGAAAAAGCCCACAAGAAAGTAAGCCTCAAGGACAGCCGATGACAAGTTCGACGGTGGATGACTTTGAAATTCGTCCGGCGCATCTCTCCGATGCGCCGGCCATCCAGGCACTGGTCGAGCCCTATGTGCGGCAACGGGTTTTGCTCCGCAGATCCCTCGATGAAATCCGCGACTTGACCCGCAACGGCTTTATCGCCGAACGCAACGGCCGAGTGATTGGCTTTGCCGCAGTCGACATCTACTCCAAAAAACTCGCCGAACTCCAATGCCTGGCCGTCGCCCAGGACGTCCAGCGCAAGGGCGTCGGAAGACGGCTCGTTCAGGCCTGTATCGACTGCGCCCGGAAGCATCAAGTGCTGGAATTGATGGCCATTACGGCGGCGGAAGAGTTCTTTCGCGAGTGCGGATTTGACTACGCGCTGCCCGACCAGAAGAAGGCCCTTTTCGTCAATACCCGGCCCCGATACCCCGCGGAAGACTGAGATTCCTGCTGCGGGCCTCCCCCGAAAACTGAACGCCAAACATGGACGAGGTTCGGCGCTGCGCGCCGCCACCGACGCCTTGGGGTCAGTCATTCCGCGATACGTCGTCGGGCTTTCTTGAAACGCAAAATCAACATTTGGTCAAGCTGTTTCGGGGCGAAGTTCCAGGAAAAGCTTAATGTCTGGGCTAAGTTTGACAGATACGTTAGTTTGGATGGTTGCATAGGCAAACTGGGAAGACTAGATTATTAGAATATTGCGTTGGCGCTCTGCAGGCGAAATGCACCAGCACTCGGGTGCGTGCGTCTGATGGCTGCTAGCCGACTCACGTTCACGTTCAGATTATCGGGAGGCTGTACGAATGCGTAAGATGTTTGTGATAGCCAAGGTGGTCCTCGTTTGGGCCGTTGTGTTCTTGATGTCCATCGACTCGGCCATGGCCTGCCGATGGTTGTGCGCGTGGCGAGCGCGTCGTGCATCACGTTGCTGTTGCTACAATGCCTGCGTCGTAGCACCTGCGATGTCCAAATCGGAACTCGTGGAACCGGAAGAGTTGCCCGTCGAGGAGCCGCCTCCGTCTCCGCCCGTCGAACCCGTAAAGCCTGAAGCTGCGCCCGCGGTCGAGGAGGCAAAAGAGGCAGCGACGCCCGCCGAACCCGCACCCAAGCCTGTCGATCAGCCCAAGGAGACGCCGAAGCCTGCTGAGCCGAAAGCACAGCCCACCGAGCCCGCCCCGGCAGAGGCCAAGCCCACCGAGCCCGCCCCGGCAGAGGCCAAGCCCGCTGAAGCCAAGCCGGTAGAGGCCAAGCCCGCTGAAGCCAAGCCGGCGGAAGGCGAGCCTGCGGAGCCGAAGCCTGCGGAGCCGAAGCCTGCGGAACCGGCTCCGGCAGCCGAGGCCAAGCCCGCGGAACCGGCTCCGGCAGCTGAAGCCAAGATGCCGGCGGAAGAACCTGCGGCAAAGCCCGCCGCTCCTGCCAAGGAGAGCCTCGACAACTTGTTTGGCGATCTGCCCAAGGAACCGGCGAAGGAAGCCGTGATGCCCGCTGAGTCCGCTCCGGCCGCCGCGCCTAAGGCGGAGCCGGCGAAGTCGAACCTGGACGATCTGTTCGGCCCGCCTGCTGCAAAGCCCGAGGCAGCTCCGGCCGCCGCGCCCAAG
>JAAYYU010000071.1 GCA_012515235.1 Candidatus Anammoximicrobium sp. | reverse complement strand
GGCGCGGCCCAGAAGGCTGGCGCTTGCCAGAAGGACGGCGCGGCCCAGAAGGCTGGCGCTTGCCAGAAGGACGGCGCGGCCCAGAAGGCTGGCGCTTGCCAGAAGGACGGCGCGGCCCAGAAGGACGGCGCTTGCCAGAAGGACGGCGCTTGCCAGAAGGACGGCGCGGTTCAGAAGAGCGGCCCGTTCCAGAAGCGTGCCCGCAGGCTGTTCGCGAAGTAAGTCGCTTTGACAAAAGCGATGCAGTACTTTTGGGCGAACCATGGTTCGCCCTCGGAACGAGTGAGACAGAACGTAAACGCCCCGCACGTTGTCGTGCGTGGGCGTTTTTTGTTTAATGAACCCAGATGCTTCTCGAAGCGGGCTGTCGCGAGAACGGCCAAGACTTTTTGGGCGGAGCATCTTGCGGGCCGTTCCGGCAAGAGGAGCCAGTTCTTTGCTCAAGGCCGCTTAGCCATCAACAGTTAGGAGACCCACATGCCGTACCTGCAGCGACTCGTCGTGATCGGCCTGTTCTGCGAACTGATTGCGTGCCTGCACGCAGCGGGCGAGGATTGGTCCACGATCTATGGATCAGCACGGGAGGAGGCACGCCGAGTGTCGAGTTCCTCCCTGGCCGTCCCCCTGTCACCGGCCCACTGGCGAGCAACGGTCGCCCAGCGACGGGAGATGTGGCGCGAGATGCTGGGGTTGTCCCCCTTGCCGTCGCGGACGCCCCTGGCCGCGACGGTCACCGGAGTGCTGGAGCGTGGGGACTATGCGGTGGAGAAGATTCACTTTCAATGCCTTCCCGGCGCGTACGTGGCGGGTAATCTCTATCGGCCCATGAAGGTCGACGGGCGGCTGCCGGCGGTGTTGTATCTGTGCGGACACAGCAAGGGGAAAGTGAATCCGCCTTACCAGGCGAATCCGCGCTGGTTCGGCCAGCACGGCTACGTGGCGCTGGTGCTGGACCCGATCCAGTTGGGCGAGTGCCAGGGATTGCACCACGGCACGTACCGGGAAGAACGCTGGGACTGGCCCAGTCGGGGCTACACCCCGGCCGGAACGGAGGTTTGGAACGCGATGCGCGCCCTGGACTATTTGGAGACGCGGTCGGACGTCGACGCCAGCCGGATGGGAGTCACGGGACTCAGCGGCGGCGGCGTCATTTCCTGGTGCCTGGGAGCGGCCGACGAACGGGTCAAAGTCGTGGTGCCGGTGTGCCAGTCCGGCAGCATCGAACACGTGGTCTTCGATCGAGCCACTGACGGCCATTGCGATTGCGCCTTCTGGATCAATTACTATCGTTGGTGCTGGCCCGACATCGGCGCACTGATCGCTCCCCGCTCGCTGCTGATTGCCTCCGGCTCCGAAGATGTCTTGTGGCGGCCTTACGGATACCGCGACGTGGCTCACCGCATCCGCCGGCAGTACACGGCGTTGGGTGCCGGCGGCAATTTTGAGATCGTCGAGGACATGACGCCGCACGGCTACACGCCAAAGCTCCGTCAGGCGATTTTCACCTGGTTCAATACGCACTTGAAGGGTGATCCGACGCCGGTGACGGATGACGTGACGGAGTTTGTCGAGCCGGAGGAAAACCTGCTGGTGTTCGGCGGCAAGCTACCGGAGCAGGATGAGATGCGGCGCATCGACACGCTGTTGGTGAAACGCGGCGAATTGCCCGCGATTACCGACGAGGCAGCGTGGCAAAAGCACCAGCAGACCGCGCTGAAACGGTTGCGTGAACTGACTTTTCGGTACACGTCGCCGGTCGGCGCTCCGCGGCAGCGAGACTTTCGCGCGGACGGCAGCGACCGTAGCGGCGTCGTCGGCACCTACGTGTTCGACAGCGCCGACGGGATGACGATCGCCATCAAGACGAGGCGGCCGACAGAAGGCGAATGGCCCCTTGCTACGCTCGCTTTTGCCGTGCAGCCGGACTCGCGCAGCACGTTTGCCGGCGGCGGTTCTTCGCGTCCCGGCGTCTCCGCCGAGTACGCGACCGCGGCCGTCGAGGTGCGGAACACCGGCGCGACGTCGCTCGGCCCCGGCTATCTGTGGACGGCGCGACGAACCTATCCGCTGCTGGGCCAGACCCTACCCGAGCGTCAGGTCAGCGACCTGCTTGCCGGCCTCGCCTTGCTGCGGCAGGATTCCGTGACGGGCCCGCTGGCCGTGTATGGCCAAGGGTACACTGCGCCGCTGGCCATCTATGCCGCGTTGCTCGATCCTCAGATCAGCGAGATCGTGCTGGCGGATTGCCCCGCCAGCCACGAAGACCCGCAAACGCCGGAATTCCTGGGTGTGCTGCGGATTGGTGACCTGCCGCACAACCTGGCTCTCGCCTATCCGCGTTCCCTGACGTTTGTGGGCGAGGTGCCTGAGGCCTTCGCCTGGACGCAGCAGTTGTACGAGAAGTTTGGAGCCGCGGACCGCATCCGCGTGATTCCGAGTATGCGGGAGTGGCGTCCCCGTTGAATTGTCTCGGACAGTCGTCGGTTCGAAGTTGTCGCTGGTCCGCCTGGCCCCTTGGCCGGGCGGACCAGCGTGCGCAGGCTGGCCCGCCGGCCGGCAGGATAGCCAGCCCCGCCGATCCGTCTTGGCTGGGCCGTCTGCAGGGCCGCGACGAGCCGTGATCATCCCCGCTTGGCTTTGCCCTTCGCCTTTCGGCCCAGTTTCGGTTTTAGGGCAGGTGCCGTTTCGGGCTTGTGCGGGGTCGGCATGGGGGCCTGGATCGCTTGACGCCAAGCCAAGAGTTGGGCGTAAAGCTCCTGGGCCTTCTCCGGCATTTGCGACGCCAGGTTCTTGGTCTCGCCTACGTCGTCCCGGAGGTTGTACAGTTCCAGTCGGCCGTCTTCGAAGAATTCCATCAGTTTCCAATCCCCGGCATGGATCAGTCCGACCGGCGTCGTGCGCCAGTGGTCCCGTCCCATGCCCAGGTAGCCGGGGAAGTGTTGGTAGATCGGCCGGCGCTGGCTGGAATCGCCCGCGCCGCGGAACAGCGGTACCAGGCTTTCGCCGTCCAACGCGTAACCCGCGGGCGGCTCGGCCCCGGCGATTTCGAGCAAGGTCGGGTACAGGTCCACGTGGATGGCGGGCGCGTCGCAGGTCGAACCGTGCCTGGTCACGCCGGGCCAGCGGACGATGAACGGATCGCGGGTGCCGCCTTCGTACAGACTGCCCTTGCCGCTCCGCAGAGGTGCGTTGTCCGTGATGTCGTTGGAATCCGTGCCAAGGCCCTCGCGGGCGTAGCCGCCGACGCCTCCGTTATCGCTGGAGAAGATCACGACCGTCCTTTCGGCGAGCTTCAACTCGTCCAGGGTTGCGAGCACCCGGCCCACGCTGGCGTCCACGCTGGCGATCATCGCGGCGTACGTGGGATTGCGATGTCCGCCGGCCGGCGGCTTGGTCTTGAACTTGTCGATCAGTTCCGGCTTGGCGTCCAGCGGCGTGTGGACGGCGAAATGCGGTAGGTAAAGGAAGAACGGCCGGTCCTTGTGCCGCCGGATGAAATCCACGGCTTGGTCGGTCAGGAAGTCGGCCAGGTACTGTCCGGGCGGATAGGCGGTCCTGGGGCTGGTGGCAAAATCGAAATGCTTGCCCATCGAAACGACGGCTTCGTCGAACCCGCGTCGGCCAGGGTGATAATCGCCCTGCTGGCCCAGGTGCCACTTGCCGAACAGCCCTGTCACATACCCGGCCGTCTTGAGCGACTGGGCGATTGTGATTTTGTCCAACGGCAAATTCTCGACGTTGTCTACCGGGCGCAGCGGGCGGGTCTGCCAGGCAAAACGACCGATGCCGCCCACCGTGTAGACGCCGGTCCGAGGAGCGTACTGGCCGCTGATCAGCGCCGCGCGCGTCGGAGCACAATTCTGGCAGTTGTGGTAGCAGGTCAATCGCATTCCCTGCGCCGCGAGCCTGTCGATATGCGGCGTTTCGTAGTAGTGCGAGCCCTGTACGCCGAGGTCGGCCCAGCCGAGGTCGTCGGCCAAGACAAAGACGATACTCGGCCGACTGGCGGACGGGGGCGCATCGGCAGCCCGTATCGCCTGGGGCAGTGCGACCAGCAACGCCGTGAGCATGAACTGCGCGGGTTTCATAGAGGGTCATCTCCTTTGACTTGGAGGGAACTTGTGCCGGCATTCCAGCGAGGCGAATTGGAGGACTTCATGCCGGATCTCGGTGCTGTTAAAACTCCGGTGGAATTCAACCCGTGCCGCCAGCGCCCTGTCGCTGCCGGTAACGTGTCCAGATCGCATCCAGGGCCGGGGCGGCGCGCATGGCCAGCTTGACGTCGACCCAATCGGAAATGGCCGTTTCACCGGGATTGATTTCGATCGTCGGGCGGCCTTGCTGGTGGGCTTGCCAAACCGGCTCGACAATATACGGGAACACGCTCGTGGTCCCGACGCTGAACACGGCGTCAAAGCCGCGGCGGCATTCGGCACGCAACTGCTGCACTTTGTCCGGCGGCAGGTACTCGCCGAACAACACCACGTCGGGCCTCACGATGCTGCCGCACTGCGGACAACGGGGGGGGAATTCGATCGCGTCATAATCGGTCACATGCTGCCGCCAACTGCAATTCACGCAGTAGACGTCGTGCAGATCGCCGTGGATTTCGATCAGGCGCTGTGAGCCGGCCGCACGATGGTATCCGTCGACGTTCTGCGTCAACGTCCAGACCCGTTCGAAGTGCCGCTCCAACTGGGCGATCACTTCGTGGCCCCGGTTGTGACGCGCGCCGCGCGCGGCACGCGCGATCTGGATCAGGTATTTCCAGGTCAACTCGGGGGCGCGGCGGATCATGGGCCCCGACAGGACTTCCTCGATCGCAAACCCTTCCTCCGTCCGATCGGCGTCGTACAGGCCCCCGATGCCGCGATACGTCGGCAAGCCGGAGTCGGCCGAAATCCCGGCCCCGGTGACGAACAACAGGCTGCGGCAATCGTCCAGCAGATCCACCACCCGATCGATCTTCCGGGATTCCTCGTCTGTCAAACTCATCGCATGTCCTTTGCAGATCAGCAGGCCCCATTCTACCGAGCCGGAGCGCAGGGAGAAGTGTAAAGTGAAAAGCGAAAGGGGAGAACTTCAGCTCGGCCAGTTTCGCGCCGCGACCTTTTCAGCGGGGGCTTCTTTGTTCCTTGTCTTCTGTGCGTTTCCTCATTTCTCGCGTTTTGTCGCCCGCGCGTCTTGGCCGCGTTGCATTTTCGGCAGGTTTCGTAACAATAGGCCCCGTCGTGACGTCGCGGCAATTCGTCTGGAACCGGCTTGATGCGAGGGGAGTGTGCAAGCATGAAATTTGCGATCTGTAACGAGACGTTTCAGGATTGGCCGTTCGACAAAGCCTTTGCCTTTGCCCGGCAGTGTGGCTACACCGGGATCGAATTCGCGCCGTTTACGATCAACAAGAACGCTTACGACATCTCGGTCGAGCGGCGCCGCGAAGTGCGCCGGCAGGCTGAGGACGCTGGGTTGGAGGTCGTCGGCCTGCACTGGCTGCTGGCCTTTACCGAGGGCTATTACCTGACCAGTCCGGAGGCCGACGTGCGGCGCCGGACCAGCGACTATCTGGGCGAACTGGCGCGGTTGTGCCGCGATCTGGGCGGCAAAGTGCTGGTGCTGGGCTCGCCCAAGCAGCGAAATCTGCTGCCCGGCGTGACGCATGACCAGGCTTTGGAGTACGCGGCCGACGTGCTTCGCGGCGTGATGCCGACGCTGGAGGACTGTGGCGTCGTGCTGGCCCCCGAGCCGCTGGGGCCGCAAGAGGGCGACTTCCTGCGCACGGCCGAGTTGGCCGTCCGCCTGATCGAAATGGTCGGCTCGCCCCATTGCCGCTTGCACCTGGATGTCAAGGCCATGTCCAGCGAGCAGAAACCGATCGTGGACATCATCCGCGATAACGCGTCGTGGATCGAACACTTCCACGCCAACGACCCGAACATGCGCGGGCCGGGCATGGGCGAGGTCGACTTCCGGCCGATTCTGGCAACGCTGCAGGAAATCAACTACCAGGGCTGGGTGTCGGTCGAAGTGTTCGACTATGCGCCCGGCGTGGAAACGCTCGCCCGCGACAGCATCGAATACATGCAGCGTTGCCTGGCCTGACAGCCTGTTGAAAAAGGCGACGGGCAGAACCTTTTTCAATCTTGCCGCATCCAAGTCGGCTTCTGGTTTTTGGCAAACCACTCGCGGAGCAGCCGTTGCCGGTCGGTGGGCTGCGCCGCGGGCTGGGTGTCGTTGCGATCCGGGCCGTGTTCGACGCTCCAGCCGCTCCACTCGCGGAAGGCATGGTAGCTCCAGTCCCAGCCGTGCTCCTCGCAGATCTCGATCACGTCCCGCAGATAGCGGCAGGCGCTGTCGCCCGGCGCCCAGCGGATGGCGCTGAACTCGCCGATGTAGATGTGCACGTTGTAGTTCTTCTGAAAGTCAATCACCGGCTGCAACGCCGCCTGCAGGGCCGCCTTGTCCCAAGACTTGCCGCCGATCTCGCCGGGATACGTGACCGGAGGCTGGTCCCGCTGGTGGACCCCCTGGTGCGTGAACTGGCCCGGAACGTACATGTGAGCGCTGTACACGACGTTGGGCACGGCGATGGGTGTGAAGTCGGCCAGGCTGTCCGGGCCGCCCCAGGGCGGCGCTTCGAGGATGATCGTGCGTTGGGGATCGATCTCGCGGATGGCCCGCGCGGTGCGTTCCGCCAGCGCGTGCCAGTCGTCGCAGCCTTCTTCGACGAACTCCTCGACCGGTTCGTTGGCCAGATCGAAGCCCCAAATCGGCGCGACGTCTTTGTAGCGGCGGGCGATGCCGCGCCACAACTCGACGAACTTGTCCTGCACGGCGCGGTTGGTGAACAGCCGGTCGTCCGAGCCCACGTAACCGCTGACGGTGGACTTGCCGCCCGGCGGCGAGTGCAAGTCGACGACCACGTAGATCCCGTACCGCTGACACAGGGGCAGCGCGGCGTCCAGTCGCTTCAGGGCCCCCTCCAGCCAGGCGTCGTAATCCTCAAGGGAACTGGGCTGGCCCGGCCGGCCGTGGCGGACGAGTTGCCAGCGGATCACGTTGGCGTTCCACTCGCGGCCCAGGGTCCGCAGACCGTCCTCGTCGATGTTCGGGCTGACCATCGCGCCCCGCAACCGGGGCAGAGCGTGGCCTTTGAACGCGATTCCCGGCGCCGGGGCGGGCTTGGCCGTCGAGGGCAGCTTGGCGACGACGATCCTGACGTTGTCGAAACAGACTGTGCCGGTGACTTGCTCCAAACCGAGCACCAGTGTGGCGGCGGTCGCGTCGGCGGGGACCTTTGCGCTGAACACCGCCCGCTGCCAGTCGAACGAGCCCGTGTCCAGAGCGGCTTGGGGCCACAGTTTCCGGTCCGATGTCTCGATCGCCAACATGAACTTGATGCCGTTCCACGGGTTTGGCTTGGCGCTCACGCCGTCGGCCTTGACCATCGCGGAGCCGCGGAGCGTACAGCCGCGCAGGTTCTCGGCCGGCAGCGGCACGCGGATCGTCGGCGGGTTGCCGCCGCTGCGATGATCCACGCACAGCGAGCGGGGGCTTTCAAAGCCCGTTGCGTATCGCAACTGGCCGGCCCACGCCGAGTCCGAGGGCGAAGTCTCGAAATCGGCGTCCAGCACCGCGGCGCCTTGGCCCAGCGTCTCGGCGGCCCGGCCAGCGGTTCCCAGCCAACCGAGGGCGGTCAGAAGGATGATCGCCAAACGGCCGAAAGGATGAAGCCGCGGGACAGCAGTCGCAGACGATGGTTGCATTCGCATGGTCATTTTTCCTCAGGCAGGAAATCGTGTAGAGAGGCGAATTCTTTATCGCCATAGTATAATGCGTTCCGCTGCCATTCCCAGTCACCACAGAATCACAAAGGAGCCCACGATGTCTTGCTTTGCCAATCGTGCCCATTGCCCGATGAAGAAGCTGCTCTTGGCCGCCGTTGTCCTCGCCATTCCTTGCGCGGTCCGGTCTGCCGAGACCTCTCTGCCGCGAGTTCGGGACCGCGACGGCAAGGTTCCGGAACCGATCGTCGCCGTGGACAACGTGTGTGCCTGGCCCAACCTGACGCGCCTGCCAGACGGTGCCGTTCTCGCCACGATCTTCAACCAGCCGAGCCACGGATCGGTGGCGGGCGACGTCGACTGTTACGCCAGTACCGACGGCGGCCGGAGTTGGCAGAAACGCGGCACGCCGGCGGCGCACGAGCCGGACACGAACCGCATGAACGTGGCAGCCGGCTTGACGACAGGCGGCGATTTGCTGGTGATCAGTTCCGGCTGGTCGAACCGTTACCCGGAGGGCCAGCAGCGGGCGGCGTTTCGAGCCGGCATCTTGGAGCCCTGGGTCTGCCGCTCGGCGGACGGCGGCCGCACGTGGAAGGTGGACCGCAAAGCGTTTCCCGCCCGCGGGCCGCGCGGCGGCGACTGCATCCCGTTCGGCGACATCGTGCCGGGCGCCGACGGACAACTCCGCGTGGCGATTTACGAGGTGCTCAAACTTCGCGACGACCGCGTGTACGTCTACCGCAGCCCGGACGACGGCAAGACCTGGGGCGAGCCAGCGGCGCTCGACGAAAAGAACTTCCGCAACGAGACGGCGCTGGTGCATCTGGGCGGCGGCAAGTGGCTGGCGGCCGCGCGGGTCAGCGAACTGCAACTGTACCGCTCGGAAGACGACGCCAAAACCTGGGCCGCGTGCGGGCCGCTCACCCGCCCGTCGCAGCATCCGGGCGATTTCCTGCCACTGCGCGACGGCCGGTTAATGCTGACCTACGGCAATCGCACCGCAGACCGCGGCGTGGACGTCCGGTTCACGCGCGACGCCGGCAAGACCTGGAGTGCGCCCTTGCGGGTCGCCGATTTCCAAGGCGACGGCGGCTATCCTGCCAGCGTCCAGTTGGCCGACGGCAGCGTCGTCACCGCCTACTACGCCAGCAAGTCGTCGTACCACCACCGCTACCACATGGGCGTGGTCGTGTGGGACCCGGCGAAATCGGCTGCCGAATAGGCGCCGGCCGCCGGACCGGCGGTTTGTCCAGACGCCTGAAGCGTCGGATCGCCTACGCGTTTCGCATCCGCACGGCGGGCGTTCCGCCATAGTCGATCGACGTCTGACGGCCGTTCTGGCCAATCGACAGCCGAGCGGCCTCGGTCACCAGTTCGTTGATATAGCTGTTGGCCGGCGTGGCGAGAATCCCGCGGCGGTCGATTTCGTCCAGCACCTGCTGGCGGCCGGCTAAAGCCTCCGTTTCGCCGCGTCCCGCGCCGGCGGCGTTCACTCGCAGTGCGGCCTGCACGTTGGCGGCGATCGAGTCATAGCCGTAACCGACGGGTTGCAGTCCCTCGCCTTCCCAGGGAACCAGCCGGAAGTAATCCGGGCTGACGTACCGGAACACCGCGCCGGCCTGCCGGTCGACGTAGCCGTGGCTGACGCCGCGGAACTGATCGTCGTGCCGGATGATGCCGCCGCAGCTGTCGCCGTCGCAGAACAGGCACAGGCCCTGATCGTTCGTCCCCGCGCCTTCGTCCGGATAGCCCAAACCGTTCAGCAGGCTGAGCACGGCCCCGTTCTCCCAGACGACCTGGCCCAGCGACCACAGGTAGCCCGCGTTGCCGTTGGGAAAGCGGCCTTCCACCCCGCGGACCGAAACTTCTACCGGCCGCAGTCCGGTGATGAACCAGACCAGGTCCACGTAGTGACAGCCGATGTAGGTGAACGGGTCGCTGTTCTCCTTGGTGAACCAGTTCTGGAAGTTGGAATGCCGGTAGTAGTACGGCTCGACCAGCTTGGCTTCGCCACAGCGGAATTCGCCAAAGCGGCCGTTGCGGTACAAACCGCGGGCGTCCAGCGCCCGGCGGTCGAACCGCTTGTGATACTCCACGCCCACAAACAGGCCCTTGGCGCGGGCCGCATGTTCGATCTGGACGGCCTGAGCGTACTTCAGCACCAGCGGTTTGACGGACAACACATGTTGGTCGTGTTCCAAGGCCGCGCGGATCACCGGCTCGTGGAAATGGTCGGGGACGGCCACGACGACCATGTTCCGCGGCGGCAGCGCGGCCAGAACCTCGCGGTACAGGTCCGGGAACATGCGTTCCGGCGGCTCGTCCAGCGCGGGCGACGGCTCGAAGGCCTGCCCCGGAAACGCCTGGGCGAAACGGGCCGACTCGGCCAACGCCCGCAAGGGAGCGGAGTTCAGCGCGCAGATGCGAATCGCGCCGACGTAGCCCAAACGCTGCAGGTGGTACAGCGACGGCAGAATCTGATCGTGCGTAATCATACCGCCGCCGACGACGGCAACGTCCACCTTGTCTCGGATCAAACCACTCATGGAATCGCCTCCTCCAGCACTTCTTCCAGCACCGCCAGACTCTCTCGCAACGGCTCCTCCTGAATCACCAACGGCGGCGAAATCTTGACCGAGGCGCCGCAGTAGCCTACCGGCGAGAACATCAGCAGCCCCTTTTCCACCGCGCGGCGGATGATTTCAAAGGCCAAGTCCGGGTCGGGGTCGATGCCGCCCGGCTTGACCATGTGCAGCGACGCAACCAGCCCCTTGCCGTGTACGGCCCCGATGCGTTTGGCAAACCGCTGGCCGATGCGGCGCAGTTCCGGCTGCATAATCTCGCCCATCCGCCGCGTGTTCTCGACCAGGTTCTCCTCCAGGATCACGCGCACGCTGGCCATCGCCGCTGCGGCGCACACGGGGTTGCCGGTGTGCGTCGAAGTCATCGAGCCAGGCGGGTACAGGTCCATGATCTCGGGCCGGCCGATCACGGCCGAGAGCGGCAACCCGCTGGAGATCCCCTTGCCGCAGCAGATCAGATCGGGCACCACGCCGTAGTGCTCGAAGCCCCAGAACGTCCCCGTGCGGCCAAAGCCGGCTTGGACTTCGTCCATGACCAGCAGAATCCGATGCTCGTCGCACCAGCGGCGAAGTTGCTGCACGTATTCGGGCGGAGCAAAGCTGGCGTTGCCGCCCTGGTACGTCTCGGTCATCACGCCGGCAATCTGGTCCGGAGTGCGGCCGGCCGCTTCCAACGCCTTGAGGAACCCCGCGAAGCTCGTATCCGGACAGCGGAATCCGTCCGGGAACGGCACTTGGACCATGTCACGGTCCAGGTTCACGATCCACTGTTTCAGTGCCGGGATGCCGCCCGCCATCTGCGCGCCCATCGTGCGGCCGTGGAACGCATTGCTGAACGTGACGAAGGTGATCTTGCCGTCACCGCCCACTTGCCGCCCGTGCGTCCGCGCCAGTTTGATCGCACACTCACATGCCTCGGCGCCGGTCGTCAGCAGAAAGACCTTGCCAAGTCCCTCCGGCGCGACCGAAGCCAATTGTTCGGCCAGGTCCGCGCGGACGGCGGAGGGGAAACAGTAGTTGTGAACCAGCCCGTGTTCGACCTGTTCGAGGATCGCCTGACGGATCTTGGGGTGGTTGTGACCCGCGTTGGCCACCAGCACGCCGGAGGACCAATCCAGCCACATGTTTCCCCAGCGGTCGTAGACCTGAATGCCCTCCGCCCGGTCCCAGATCACCAGCGGTTGGCCGCTCATCGACAGCGGCTCGAACTGGCGCAGTTTCTGGAGCACCGGGAGCGACTCCGGCACGGGAAACTCCGTCACGATCCGGCGGTACTTGGTTTCGACGGTGGCAACTTTGCGAGGCGTGAGATCGTAGCTAGGCATGGTTTTTATCCCCACCAAAAAACAAAAAAACTCCGTACGGGGCCGACCCGGTATTTCGGGGATCGGTCTGTCCGGAGTGCTCATGTTCTGCTGACAGTGCCGCTACGGATGCCAGCGAGCGATCAAATTGTTGGTCGGTCCGGCCCTGCCCGTGCGGCGGGGTTGCGTGACCGCCACGGTGATTTTAGACAACTCCAGGATCGTCTGCAAGCGGCTCAGCGGAACATTGGTGCTCCACCCCGCCGAGCCCACCCGGTTCAGAGGGCGTCTCCGCCGCACTGCCCGGTCTTTGCTGCGACCGAGGCGTCGGCTGGCATGTCCCGCCGCTCGGCCAGTCGCGTCGGGATCAGGGCCCGAACACCCGCATCGCCCCCGGCAGAACCTCGACCGCGACGGGCACGCCGCCCTTGTTTTCGCCGTCCAAGTCCAGCGGTTCCAGACCGTCCGCACGAATACTCAAACGGCGGACCTGATGGTACTCGACGCACGGCAAGTCCACGTGCGAGCCGTCGAAAACACGTCGGAACATCTGGAACATCTGCCGCCGGGTGGCGTGGCGGATCACCACCACGTCGATCTTGCCATCGTCCAACGCGGCACGCGGCGCCAAGAGCATTTTCGAGCCCGTGCATCGGGTGTTGCAGGCAGCCACCAGCAGGAAATCGTCCTCGCACGTCCGGTCGTCCAGCGTCAGTTCCGCGCGGCGCCGCCGGGCCCGCAAAATGTGCCACAAGGCCGCAACCGAATACCGCAACCGGCCGATAATCCGAAGCCTCTCCGCCGTGCGGTTAATGTCGGCGACGGCGCCCCAGCCGATCAGGCTGATGCAGTAGTCGGCATTGTCTCTGGCCGTCACACGGGCCACGTCCAACGGACTCGTCCGTCCGGCCAGGACTCGGCGGGCGGCCTCCACGGGATCCGTACAGCCCAGATGCTCCGCCAACACGTTGCCCGTGCCGCCGGCAATCAGCCCCAACGGAATCGTCGGCCCCTCGCTCCGCTGCATCAGGCCGCTGACCACCTCGTGAACCGTGCCGTCCCCGCCGATCGTACAGAAACCATCATAGCGGCTGATGTCGGACTCTTGAGCGATCCGCCTGGCATGGCCCGAGTGCTCGGTGACGCGCACCTCCAGTTCGCCGCCTGCGGCCGCAAAGATCGGCCGGACCTGTTCCAGAACGGCCAGTCCGCGGCGGGTTCCGCCTTGGGGATTCACCACCAGGATGTAACGTTTGGCCGCCATCGCGCCGCACTCCGCGCATCGCCTCACAGCTCGGCCGATGGCTCAATCGTGTCAATCTTGCGGAGGATGTCGCAAGGCCGCTTGGGCGTCAGTTTCTCGCCGCCGTCGCCTTCGACTTCAAGGAAGAACGTCATGTCGTCGATCCGCTTCATCATAAAGCTCGTCACCACGCCCTGCTTGACGCCCTCCTCGGTGCGGACCTCCACGCGGTCGCCGATCTGAAACGGACATTTCAGCACGTTCACCGCCCACCAGACGATGTTCTCCAGCCCCTTCAGGATCGGATCGATATCTTTCATCGCTGTCTCCCGCGGTTGTGCGTGACGTGGAGCTTGGCTGCCTGAAGACTGTACCCGTCGGGGCGGCAAAGGGAAACCCCACGCCGCAGGAACAGCGGTCCGCGAAGCGAATTCAGACTCGAATCCGGCAAGTGGGTCTCTGCCTTCCCCGCCTTGTTTTGGGCAAGCCCCGCTTCACTCCACTGCCAGACACCGGAACGATCGAGCGGGCGCCGCGCAAACCCTGCTAGCACCAAACGGAAAACGGCCACGGAAAGTCGCTGTCGATGATGGCACGGTCGCGCGAAATGGGGTCAGGCTTACAGAATTCAATTTTGGCCGAGTTTGGTGCCAGCCACGCTGTAAGACTCTGCTCGGCTAAAATTGAATTCTGTAAGCCTGACCCCAGCACCGATGGCCGAGTCTGGTGCCAGCCACGCTGTAAGACTCTGCTCGGCCAAAATTGAATTCTGTAAGCCTGACCCCAGCACCGATGGCCGTGACTTCACAAACGACGCGGAAAAGTGCCAAAATCCCGTTTGGTGCTGGCAAGGCGAGCCCGCGCGATGCCGAGCGACGCTGCGTCGGACTGATCTTGCGGCAGGGTGGCTTTCTGGGGACACTACCGCGATTCCGCCGAGCACGGCACTGGTTCCCGTTTCCGGTTTTCTGGCGGCTTTTGATGCTCGATCTGTCGCGATCCAGGCTTGTCTTCGTGATGCTGGCGACCAGCCTTGCGGGCTGCGGTTGGCATCCGCACGGTTCGCTGGCCGGACCGGATCTGGCCGCGCTCCCAGGTCTCCAGAACCCGATGCTGGTCACCGTCGCCGACCGCGATGTGCTGTGGGACCAGGTCAGCGACACGCTGGACAACTACTTCACGATCCAGCGAGAAGAACGCGTGCGTCAGGTCGGCGACGTGTTGCTGGAAGGCCGGTTCGAGACCTTTCCGGTGGGCGGCGCCACGGCGCTGGAGCCGTGGAGAAAGGACGCAACCCACGGGTTCGAGCGGGCTCAGTCCACGCTCCAATCCATTCGTCGGCGGGCTACGGTGCGGGTGACTCCAACCTCCGGCGGCTATCTGATCGACGTGGCCGTTTACAAGGAGTTGGAGGATCTGGCGAGTCCCCAGCACGCGACCGTCGGACGCGCGCGGGTGCGTCACGAGACGACCTTGGAACGTAACGACAAGGAACCGGGAGCAGACATCTATACGCTTGGCTGGATCCCCTTGGGACGCGACGTGTCGCTGGAACAACGCATCTTGCAGGAAATCCGCGAACGGACGACGGGGCCCTGAACCAGGATTCCAACGCCAGTTGGCAACCGCTCTTGAGTCAAGCGGCAAATCTCGCAACGTGGCCAGTGTTCACGTTTCAGCCGAATGTACCTTTTGAGGTCTCTAGCGATCACTCCGCATCGGCGGAAGACTCCGTTTTGGCGGGAAGAAAACTTGCTGGCGACAACGAATTGTCGTTCTGGGTAGAACAGATAAAAAGACACGCCAAACGGGTTTTATTTGCTTGTCCGGCATCAAATGGCAAGCGATACTAACGTAAGCGTTGGGCTATGCCCTGAGAAATAGACATAGACATCCAGTTTGCTGCTGTGCGAACTGGGGCTTTGGTGACGCTCAGGTGGGTTTCCGCCGAGGCGGATTGGGTGTCCGGGATGCGATTGAACTGACATCCGGCGACTTTACAATGGAATGAGTCCGTACGAACTTCCTCGTTTCTGATGGTTGAGTGGCTATGGCCGTCACATACATTGACCTGAATCAAGCTGCCAAGATGCTCGGTGTCTCGCCGGACGAGTTGAACAACATGCGACTCGGCGGCGACATTTACGGGGTCCGCGATGGTTCGTCCTGGAAATTCAAGGCGGACGAAATTGAGCGGGTGGCCGAAGAGCGGGGCATTTCCCTGGGTGCCGCGGCCGATGCCGACGCGGATCTCGATCTGGATTTGGGAGCGGAGCTGGGGGAAGGAACCTCGGATCTGCAGCTGGATCTGGAGGCGGAAGACGTCGGTGATTCACCGACTGCGATCGGCAGAGGCGGCGAGGCAGTGGTTCGCAGCGTCGAAGAGGGCAGCGATCTCCAACTGGCGGAGTCCGGCCTCGCCAAGACTGCGCCCAAGGCCGGCGGCAAACCGGTGGCGCAGGCGTCCGGGGCCAGCGATCTGGAGTTCGATCTGGACTCGGAGTCCGACATTCGGTTGGTGCCGGACGAGTCCGGCAGCGAAGTGAACTTGGTGGCTGGCAGTTCGGACGACGTGCTGGGCGGCAGCGACGTTGGCTTTCAGGGTGGGGCTGCCGGGACGGGGGACCTGGATCTCGCGGGCAGCGACCTTGGTCTCAGTTCCGACGTATCGCTGGAAGAAGGCCCCCCGCCCGCCGCGAAAAAGACGCCGGACAGCAACGCGGCGGACAGCGATGTGACGATTGGCCAGTCGGAGGAGATCTCGCTGGACGAGGATGACGGGTTGGTTCTGGACGGCGGCAGCGACATCACGCGCGGCGCCGGCGACACGGGAATCAACTTGACCAGCCCCAGCGACAGCGGGTTGAACCTGGAAGAAGAGCCCCTGGATTTGGCCGGCTCCTCCGTTTCTTCGCTGGAACTGCCGGAAGACGAGGATCTGCTGGATTTGGAGGACTTGGAAGCCGAGCCCGAAGCCGCTGCGCCGGTTCAGGCGGACGAGGATTTTCAACTCGCCCCGTCGGCGGCACTCCAAGAGGACGAAGAGGACAGCGGTTCGCAGGTCATCGCTCTGGAGGACTCCAGCGCGTTCGCGGTGCCCGGCGAGGGACTTCTGGAAGAAGGCGAGGAAGGCTTGGCCGGTGAGCCGATCGAAGGCGCAGAAGGCGATGAACTGGTCGGCGATGACTTGGTCGGAACGGAAGCCGCACCGGTGACGCTGCCATCCGCGCAACTGAGCGCCGCGCAGGACATTCCCTACTCGATCTGGAATGTGCTCAGCCTCCTGGCGATCACCGTGGTCTTGGCCGTCACGGGCATGCTGATGACCGATCTGGTGCGCAACATGTGGACCTGGGACGAGACGTATTCCGCGTCCACTCCGATCATGGACGTGATGGTCCGAATGTTTGGTTTGCGGCCGTAACACAGAGGCAACGGACAATCCGATCGCTCGCGAAAGCCCGGCTCGCTGGCAAAGCCGGGCTTTTTCGCTTTTCCGCCCCCCTTGCATTGCCGGGGTCGCTGGCCGTTGTTCCCCGTGCCGCATCGCGCGATGCGACCGGTACCCATTGGGCACCCGTGCGCCTATAATCCTGCGAACTTTGCGTCGACGACGCGCCTGCCGCATTTTTCGTCGAGATTCACTCCATTTCGTAGGACCACACGTGCTGTTACCAGATTCAGCTCAGGCCGCTCCGGCGTCCCGCAACCGCTGGCGGCTTCTCTCCAGCCCGCCGATCGTCCTCGGACTTGTCTTGGCCTGCTTATGTGCCGGATGCTCTGAAACGGAAGCCGTCCGGCATTATCGGGTGCCTCGGGAAGCGGCGAACCCAAAGGAGAGCCCCGCCTCCGCCGGTTCAGAGTCGGCTTCGCAGGCCGCAGCCAAATCGGCCGTGCCGACTGGCGGTCAGCGCATGTTGGCCGCGGTGATCTTGCGGGCGGATCGCGCCTGGTTTTTCAAGGCAGTCGGCCCGGATGCCAGGATGGCGGAGCATGGAGAGGCGTTTCGGTCGCTGTTGAGGTCGATCCGGTTTGTGGACGAGAAGCCGCAGTGGACGCTGCCGGACGGCTGGCGTCAGGAGGCCGGGTCGGGCATGCGGTTTGCCACGCTCCGGTTCGGCTCTGGGGACGACCCGCTCGAATTGTCCGTGATCGCGTTGGGCGTTCCGCCGGGCGAGCCGGCGGCGTATGTGCTGTCCAACATCAACCGCTGGCGTCAGCAATTACAGTTGCCGCTGATCGCCGCCGAGGAACTCGACAAGCAGACGGAACGCATCGAGTTGGACGGCACGACCGCGACGGCCGTCGATTTACGCGGGTCCGCAGGAGAATAGCCCATGACCACCGATACTCTCTCGGACCACAATCAGCGACAGTTCTTTGCGGCAGATGCCTCCGTCGCCCGCAGGGTGGGCGATTTGGCCTTGCTGGCGCTGCGGGCTTGGGCGTCGCTCAAGCTGACCGTGGCCCTGTTTGCCTTGGCCATCATCCTGATTTTCGTCGGGACCTTGGCCCAGGTGAAGATGGACATGTGGGAGGTCATTTCGCTGTACTTCCGCAGTTGGATCGCCTGGATCAACGTTGCGGTGTTGTTTCCACCGTCGTGGTTTCCGGGCCTGCAGCCGTCGGTCATGGGGACGATCTGTGCGGTGAGCTTCGTGGGGTTAGGGTTCGCGGCGGCCGTTTGCTGTGGGGCCTGGCGGGGCCTTCCGCAACGTTGGCGGATGATCCTTGGCGCTGCAGCGCTTGTGTTGCTGGCCCAGGCTGCGCTGACGGTCTCCCGGGGCGGATTCTGGTTTCCAGGCGGAGCGACGATCGGAACGCTGCTGGCCGCCAATCTGCTGGCCTCGCAACTGGTGCGGTTCACGGTCCAGGCTCGCGGCCTGCGGTTGTGGGCTGGCCTGGCGGGGATCGCGGCGGGCGCGGTGACCACGTGGGTGGTCATCTCCAGCGGTCACAATCCCGAAGGATTTCAGGCGGTCCCCGTTTTTTCTTGGGCCGCGTTGTGGCTGTGGTGCAAGCTGGCGCTGACCGGCCTGGCGATCTTGAATCTGGTCATGCTCGCGGTGATGTTCGTACAATCGCGGCAGCGGGTGATCGAGTTGGTGCTGATGAGCGTTTCGGGCGTTCTGCTCTCGTTGCTTGCCGTCTGGCTCTGGCTGGCGGGCGACGGGGCGTACCTGGGCGACGCCGGGATGCGGATTCTGTGGCAGTTGATTCAAGGCGGTTTGGCCGCGGCCGTGGTGCTGGCGGGCTGCGTTCTCCTGTTTCATCGCCGCGGCGGCATGGTGTTGATCCATATCGGGCTGGCCCTGCTGATGCTGAGCGAAGTCTATGTCAGCTTCTTTGCCGTGGAAGAGCGGTTGATCATCCGGGAAGGCGAGACCGTCAATTTTGCCCTCGACATCCGGGAGACCGAACTAGCCATTGTCGATCCCGCAGCGTCGCAGGACGAGCAGGAAGTCTGGGCCATTCCCCAATCGCGGCTGATCCGCAGCCGGCAGCGAGGCGAGGCGATTCAGGAGCGTCTTTTGCCGTTTGACGTCCAAGTGACCGAGTATCTGAAGAACTCGGATTTGAGGCGGGTTCAGGGTGACGAACAGAATCCTGCGACCGCCGGCAACGGCTTGGCTTGGGTCGCCCAGGAGGTCCGGCCGGACAGCGGCGCCGGGGGCAGCGGCGAAGTGGATATGGCTTCGGCCTACGTCACCCTGACACGCAAAGGCGACGGCCAGCCGATCGGCACGTATCTGGTGTCTCAATTGCTGGCCGGGCCGCGGTTTTCGGAGACGGTCTCCGTCGGCGGCAAGGACTACCAGTTGGCGTTGCGGTTCAAGCAGACGTACAAGCCGTACTCGATGCACCTGGTGGACGTCCGCAAGGTCGACTACATCGGCACCTCGACGCCGAAGGACTACTCGTCGGACGTCCGCTTGATCGCTCCCCAGCACAACCTCGATCGGCCGGTGCGGATCTGGATGAACAACCCGTTGAGGTACGCGGGCGAGACGTTTTACCAGAGCGGGTACAACCGCGATCCGCACAGCGGTGTCGAGACGACGACGCTGCAGGTGGTGACCAATACGGGCTGGATGATCCCTTACGTGGCGTGCATGTTCGTGTGGTTTGGGATGCAGGCGCATTTCTCGCTCATGCTGCTGCGGTTTTTGACCCGCCGCGACGAGGAGTTGCTGGCGCAAGGCGGCGCGGACGGCGCGCCCGTCGCGCCCGCCGCCCCCGTCACGCCCGTCGCGCCCGTCGCGCCGGACGCTCGCCGCCCACGCGGCCACGTGGGCGGCGCCAGGTTGGAGCGGCGTGGGGCTTCGGAGCGGGGCGCCGTGATGTTTCCGGCGGCGGTCGTGCTGGTGTTTGCGACTTGGTGGGTGGGTCAAGCGCGCCCGCCGCGTACCGCGGACAACGAATTCGATTACGCCGCCTTCGCCGCCTTGCCGGTGGTCGATCAAGGCCGCGTCAAGCCCATCGACACACTGGCGCGCACCACGTTGGCCAAGCTGTCCGACCGCGAGTCGTACCGGGACGCCGGCGGCCAGAAACAGCCTGCCGTCCGCTGGCTCTTGGACGTCGTGGCGAAACCGTCGGCGGCCGAGTCGCACCAGGTGTTCCGCGTCCAGAACCTGGACGTCCTGCAGACGCTGGGGCTCCCGCGGCGACGGGGTTTCCGCTATTCGCTGGCGGAGATCCGCAGCCAACCGGAGAAACTGAACGAATTCGACAAGGAGTTGCGTGCCGCCGGGCAAGCGGGCGTCGAGAAGATGGACGTGTACCAGCGCAAGCTGATGGAGTTGAACCAGCGGTTCCAAGCCTACTTGCGCCTGGTGAACGCCTTTCAACCCTGGGAGGTGCCGCCGTTCCCAGCCGAGAAGGAATTGGAGGCCGATCGGCAGGCCGCCATCCGCGGTTGGACCGAGCGGGTGATCGTTGCGGGCGAGCGATCGGAACGGGAAATGGACGCGATCCAAGCGCCGCTGGTGGTCCCGCGACTGAGCGGCTCCAAGGCGGCGGACCAGAACCGCGCTCCGGCGGATCAGAAACCGTGGGAGGCGTACGCCACGGCTCATACCCGCGCCTACCTGCAGAAAACGCTGGGCCAGTCCGTCAATCCGGCGGCGCTGGCGTGGAATGCGATGCTGGACGCCTACCGCCAGGGCGATGTTCAGGCGTTCAATCGCGAAGTGTCCCAGTATGGAGAACTGCTGGCCGGCAATCCGCCGCACGAATACGCGCCCCGCAAGGTGCGGATGGAAGCGTACATGAGTTCCGCCGCGCCGATCACGTTCTGCGTCGGGCTGTACTGGACCGCGTTCGTGCTGGCCGCCGCCGCTTGGCTCGGTTGGAGCCGCCCCTTGAATCGGGCTGCCTACGGGTTAATCTTCCTGGCCTTCTGCGTCCACACGGCGGCCCTGCTCGGACGGATGACCATTTCGGGACGGCCGCCGGTCACCAACCTGTATTCGTCGGTCGTGTTCATCGGCTGGTGTTTTGCGCTGGCCGGCCTGATCCTGGAAGCCGTTTTCCGTTTGGGTGTGTGCAACGTCGTGGCGAGTGTCGGCGGAGCGTTGACGCTGATGATCGCCCAGGCGCTAGGCCGAGGGGCGGACACCTTTACCGTGATGCAAGCCGTACTGGATACACAATTCTGGTTGGCCACCCACGTCGTGATCATCGCCCTGGGCTATGCGGCCACCTTCCTGGCGGGCCTGCTGGGCGTGATCTTCATCGTCAGGGGCGTGTTCACGCGGTCGCTGGCCTCGGCGGACGTCCGCCAACCGCTGGCCCGGATGATCTACGGCGTGGTCTGTTTTGCCGCCCTGTTCAGTTTTGTCGGCACCGTGCTGGGCGGCCTGTGGGCCGACGATTCTTGGGGCCGGTTCTGGGGTTGGGATCCCAAGGAGAACGGAGCCCTGATCATCGTGCTCTGGAACGCGCTGATCCTGCACGCCCTGTGGGACAACCAGGTCCGCGCCCGCGGCCTAGCCGTGCTGGCCGTCGCGGGCAACATTATGACGGCCTGGTCCTGGTTCGGCGTGAACGAACTGGGCGTCGGACTTCACTCGTACGGCTTTACCGAAGGCGTCCTGTTGGCCTTGGGCGTGTTTGTGGCCAGCCAACTGGCCGTGATCGTCGTCGGCTGCCTGCCCCTGTCCTGGTGGGCCAGTTTCCGAAACTTGCCAGAACCTACTTAATCCCTGCGTGGTAGGCTTGCAGGCTCTTGACCTGCCCGCGGCCGGCGCGGTAGGCGGCGATGCCTTTGGCGGCGGCGTGAGCGGCGGCCAAGGTCGTGATATAGGGCACTTTGCGGCGGATGGCCGTGGTGCGGATATAGGCGTCGTCGGCCTGGCCGATCTTGCCGCGCGGCGTGTTGATCACCAGCTGGATTTCGCCGTTGACCAGCGCATCGACGATATTCGGGCGGCCTTCGCGCATCTTCATCAGGCACTCGGCCGCGACGCCGTTTTCCGTCAGCAGCGTGTGGGTGCCCTGGGTGGCCTTGATGCGGAAGCCCAGTTCGGCAAAGCGGCGGGCGACCGCCAGCACTTCGGACTTGTCCCGGTCCGCCACGGTGATCAGCACGGTGCCTTCCAGCGGCAGCGGCGGCTGCGCGGCCTCCTCGGCTTTGTAGAACGCCAGGCCGAACGAGTCCGCCATGCCCAGCACTTCGCCCGTGGACCGCATCTCCGGACCCAGTAGCGGATCGACGCCGTGGTACATATTGAAGGGAAACACGGCTTCTTTGACGCCAAAGTGCGGGATGTGTCGGTGCTGCAATCCCAGTTCGCTCAGCTGCTTGCCCAGCATCACCTGCGTGGCGATCCGCGCCATCGGGATGTTGCACACCTTGGACACCAGCGGCACGGTGCGCGAGGCGCGGGGATTGGCTTCCAGGATATACACCGTGTCCCGATAGATGGCGTATTGGACGTTGATCAGGCCCACCACGTTCAATTCCAAGGCGATCCGGCGCGTATAGTCGTTGATCGTCTGCAGGTGCTTGGCCGGAATACTGACCGGGGGAATCACACAGGCCGAATCGCCCGAATGGATCCCGGCCAGTTCGATGTGCTCCATCACCGCGGGCACGAACGCGTCGGCGCCGTCGGAGATGGCGTCCGCCTCGGCCTCGATGGCGTTTTCCAGGAATTTTTCGATCAGAATCGGCCGCTCCGGGGAAACATCGACGGCGGCGGCGACGTAGCGTTCCAGCATTTCCTGGTCGTACACGATCTCCATCGCCCGGCCGCCCAGCACGAAGGACGGTCGCACGATCAGCGGGTAACCGATCTGATGCGCGATGGCCAGGGCTTCGTCCAGCGTGCTGGCCATGCCCGATTCGGGCTCGGGGATGTCCAGCTTGCGCATGATCTGGCGGAACCGGTCGCGGTCTTCGGCCAAGTCGATGGCGTCGGGCGAAGTGCCCAGGATGCGGACGCCGGCCGCCGCCAATTCGGCGGCGATGTTCAGCGGCGTCTGGCCGCCGAACTGGACGATCACGCCTTCCGGCTTTTCCTTCTCGTAGATCGCCAGGATGTCCTCGACCGTCAACGGCTCGAAGTACAGCTTGTTGGCCGTGTCGTAATCGGTCGAGACCGTTTCCGGGTTGCAATTGACCATGATCGATTCCAGCCCCTCGTCGCGAAGCGCAAAGGCGGCGTGGACACAGCAGTAATCGAACTCGATGCCCTGCCCGATCCGGTTCGGGCCGCCGCCCAGGACCAGGACCTTGCGGCGGTCGGAGACCGTGGTCGTGTCCGCGGCGTTGTAGCTGGAATAGTAGTAGGCGGCATTCTCCACGCCGCTGACGTGGACCGGATGGAAGCCCGGCGTCAGGCCCAACGCCTGCCGCTGCCGGCGGATGTCCGCTTCGGGCACGCCCAGCAGCCGCGCCAGGTAGCGGTCGGAAAACCCGTCCTGCTTGGCGCGGATCAGCAAGTCGTCCGGCAGCGCCTGGCCTTGGTAGCGGAGAATCTCCTCCTCCTCCTCAACCAGTTCGCGCATCTGGTGGATGAACCAGGGTTTGATGTGCGTCCGGTCGGCCAGCGTCTGGACGTCCGCGCCTTTGCGGAGCGCCTCGTACATCTGGAACTGCCGCTCGCTGGTCGGCTGGGACAGCAGGGCCAGCAGTTCCTCCAGCGGCTTGTGCCGGTAATCCCTGGCGCCGCCCAGGCCGTAGCGGCCGATTTCCACTGAACGGATCGCCTTCTGAAACGACTCCTTGTACGTCTTGCCGATGCTCATCACCTCGCCGACCGCCAGCATCTGGGTGCCCAGTCGGTCCTGCAGCCCCGCGAATTTCTCGAAGGCCCAGCGGCAGAACTTGACCACCACATAGTCGCCCCAGGGCGAGTACTTCTCCAGCGTCCCGTCCCGCCAGTAGGGGATCTCGTCCAGCGTTAGCCCGCCGGCCAGCAGCGACGACACGTAGGCAATCGGGAAACCGGTCGCCTTGGAAGCCAGCGCCGAGGACCGCGACGTCCGCGGATTGATCTCGATGGCCAGCACGCGGCCGGTCTTCGGGTCGTGGGCGAATTGGATGTTCGTGCCGCCGATCACGCCGATCGACTCGACGATGTCGTACGAGTGCTTCTGCAGCCGCTGCTGCAGCTCCGGGGAGATCGTCAGCATCGGGGCCACGCAGTACGAATCGCCCGTGTGGATCCCCATCCCGTCCACGTTCTCGATGAAACAGACCGTGATCATCTGGTTCTTGGCGTCCCGGACGACCTCCAATTCCAGCTCTTCCCAGCCCTCCACCGACTCCTCGATCAACACCTGGCCGATCATGCTGGCGGCCAGTCCGCGAGTCGTCACTTGGCGCAGTTCGTCCAGGTTGTACACCAGCCCGCCGCCGGTCCCGCCCATCGTATAGGCGGGCCGGACCACCGCGGGCAGCCCGATCCGCTGGACGATGCGTTCCGCCTCCTCCACGCTCTGCGCAATCTCGCTCCGCGGCAGCTCGATCCCCAGCCGGTTCATGGTGTCCTTGAACACCTGGCGATCTTCGCCCCGCTCGATGGCGTCCACCGGCACGCCGATTACCTGTACGCCGAACTGCTCCAAAATCTTGCGCCGAGCCAGCGCGGAGGCCAGGTTCAGTCCCGTCTGGCCGCCCAGGTTGGGCAGCAGCGCGTCGGGCCGCTCCTTGTCGATAATCTCCGCCATCCGCTCGACGTTCAGCGGCTCGATGTACGTCACGTCCGCCATGCTGGGATCGGTCATGATCGTGGCCGGATTGCTGTTGACCAGCACGATCTCGTAGCCCAGCCCGCGGAGCGCCTTGCACGCCTGGGTTCCGGAATAGTCGAATTCGCAAGCCTGGCCGATGACGATCGGCCCGGAACCAATGATCATCACCTTGCGGATGTCTTCTCGTTTCGGCACGGTCGAGTCCTTTTCTTTCTTCAAGCGGCCGGTGGCTGCGACCACAGCAGCAGGGTTTTATCCGTTCGCAACGGCCGGAATTCCGTGGTCCGGGTTGCTCACACGTATTCAATGGTGGCGGGCGGTTTGGGAGTCAAATCGTACAGGCAGCGGTTCACGCCCGGCAGCGCGGTGATCCGCTGGCAGATCCGCTCCAGCTTTGCCCAGGGCAGCTGGACGATCGTGGCCTCGCGGGCGTCGATGCTGTGGATGCAGCGGACGACGATGATGTCGCCGAATTCCCGCCGCCCGTCGCGGATCCCGGTGGCCTTGTCCTGCAGCAGCACGGCCATGTATTGAAAGGCCTGGGTGTCGGCCAATTCCTCTTCCACCACCGCCGTCGCCGCACGCACCGTCGCCAGCCGCTCCGGCGTCACCTCGCCCACAATCCGCGTGGCCAGTGCCGGGCCGGGGAACGGAATCCGGTCGGTGATGCCGGGCGGCAAGCCCAGATGGCGGGCGAGCTCGCGGACGGCGTCCTTGCGGAGCGTCTGCAGCGGCTCCAGCACCCCGTATCCGTACTCTTGTTCCGGATCGATCCCCAGCTGCGACAGGATATTGTGCTGCCGTTTGATGCCCGCCACGGTCTCTTCGATGTCGGTCAGGATCGTGCCGTGCAGCAAAAACCGGGCGCCCGTTTCGCGGACCAGGCGTCCGAACACCTGGCGGTAAAATGTCGCCGTGATCGCCTGACGCTTCTCTTCCGGGTCGGTCAGGCCGGCCAGTGCACCCAGGAACTCCTGCCGCGCATTGACCCGCTGGACAGGAATGCCCAAGCCGGCGAACGCCTCGACCACGAACTCCGGCTCTCCCTCGCGCATCAGGGCGTTGTCGATAAACACGGTCTTCAGCCGCTCGCCCAGGGCCCGGTGCCCCAGCACGGTGACCACGGAACTGTCCACGCCGCCGCTCAAGGCATTGATCGCCAAACCGTCCCCGACGGCCCGGCGGATCGCGTCAACCTGCTGCTCGACAAAAGCTTTGCAATCCATTTTGCGTCTCCCTCTGGTCTTTCGTCACAGCCGCACAGGAATGCCCTGGGCGGCCAGATACTCTTTCATCTGCCGGATCGTGAATGTGCCGAAATGGGCGATGGACGCCACCAGGACGGCGTCGGCATGGCCGTCGACGACGGCTTCCTTCAGATGCTCCAACGTCCCGGCGCCCCCCGAGGCGATCACGGGCACTCGGACCGCGTCCGCAATGGCCCGCGTCATGGGGATGTCGTACCCGGTTTGCTTGCCGTCCGTGTCCATGCTGGTGGGCAGAATCGCCCCGGCCCCCAACTGCTCGACCCGCCGCGCCCATTCCACGGCGTCCAGCCCGGCCCCCTCCGTGCCGCCGCGGACCACGACCTCAAAGCCGGACGGCAACGACGACGCCTGGCGAGTGTCGATGGCCACGGTAATCCGGTCCGAACCGAACTTCTCCGCCGCCTCCTGGACCAGCTCGGGACGCCGGACCGCAGCCGTATTGATCGAGACTTTGGACACGCCCACGTCGAACAAGGCCTGAATGTCCTCGACGCTGCGGATCCCGCCGCCTACCGTCAACGGAATCGAAATCCGCTCGACCGTCCGCCGAACTGCCGCCAGCATCGTCGGCCGGTCCTCGACACTGGCCGTGATGTCCAGAAACACCAATTCGTCCGCCCCCGCATCGCTGTAGGCCGCCCCGTTTTCCGCCGGATCCCCGACATCCTGCAAATTCACGAAATTGATGCCTTTGACCAGCCGGCCATTCTTGACATCCAAACACGGGATGATTCGGCGATACTCCATGGCATGTCCCTAGTTGTTGGTTCTTCTACACGCATCGCGGATCGCGACACCTGCCGTCACTAACGCTGGACAACGACCGCGGGCCGTGTCCCAGCAGTGCCCTATGCCCCTTGCACAGGGGGTCTGCGCCGCGATGCTCTGCAAGTCCGCCCAAGATAGCGGCGCACTGCTCCGCAAGTCCAGTACGGGGACCGATCTTTTCGGCAACACAGCAACCCCCGACCGCCGTTCACCGGCGGGCTCACGCCGCGCCGTTCGCCTGTGACGGGTCTTTTCGGCACCACAGGTGCAATCGCAGCACGGCCAGCCTGGATTTCCCTGCGTCGTTCGCCTGTGACCGGGTCTTTTCGGCGCCACGACGATCCGGCGGCTGCCGCCAACGGCAGCCTTCAGAACTCAGGATCGCAGCAAGCCCTTTTTCCTGCACAAACGGACTGGTTTCCTGGCTTGTTGGACCGTTGGCATAAGCTATGGTTGAAAGGCTCGCTCCAGCCGGGGCCGAGCTGCACCGCCTGACGCAGGCCCAGATCGCCCGGGCGGCAAACAGCCCACTTTCCAAACGCGAGATCGACGGATGGCCGGTCACTGCAAACTGACGATTGCGGTTCCCGTTTACAACGAAGAGTCCGTTTTGCCCCTCTTGCTGGGAAGAACGCGGGCCGTGCTGGACGATCTGCCCGGCGGGCCGCACGAGTTGCTGTTTGTCGACGATGGCAGCCGCGACGAGACGCTGGCCCTGCTGCGGGCTGCGGCCGCGGAGGATCCGCGGATCACGGTGGTTGCGTTGGCCCGGAATTTCGGCCATCAAGCCGCGTTGACGGCGGCCTTGGCCCAGGCGGCGGGGGACGCGGTGGTTTTGATGGACGGCGACTTGCAGGACTCGCCGGAAGCCATTCCGCGGTTTCTGGAAGCGTATCACGAGGGCTACGATGTCGTGTACGCCGTGCGTGTCAAGCGGAAAGAGGGGCTTGTGCTGCGGGCCTGCTATGCCCTGTTCTACTGGCTGATCTCCAAAATGTCGGGCATCCGCCTGCCGCGGGACGCGGGCGATTTCTGTCTGCTGTCGCGGCGGGTCGTGGACCATTTGAACGGAGCTCCGGAGCGGCATCGCTACCTCCGCGGTCTGCGGGCCTGGGTGGGCTTCCGGCAACTCGGAATTCCCATCGAGCGCGAAGCGCGTGCTTCGGGCCAGCCCAAGTACAACTTGCGGCGGCTGTTCAGCCTGGCGTTCGACGGCATTTTCTCGTTTTCCATCGTCCCTCTACGAGCGGCGGCCGTGTTGGGGTTCAGCACGGTGGCCATCTCCATCGCGGCGGCCGGGTTCTTTGTGTACGCCAAGCTGCTGTTGCAACGCTCACCCCAGGGCTTCACGGCTCTGGCCGTCTCGATCGCTTTCTTTGCGGGAGTCCAGTTGATCTTTCTGGGCGTGATCGGCGAGTACGTGGGACGGATTTACGAGGAAGTGAAGCGGCGGCCGCTGTACGTGGTGGATCAGGTGATCCGGGGAGCAGACCTGTGGATGCCGAATACGCACAAGAATATCGCCGGCTGTACCAGCAGCATTGGTGGTGGCGCGCTCGCGAATCGCTGATTCTGGACCAGTTGCGCCGCTGTTTTCCGCTGCGCCCGGTCGGCCCCGTGCTGGACGTGGGCTGCGGGGATGGTCTGGCCTTTCCCTCGCTGGCCGAATTCGGCCCCGTGGAAGGCGTCGAAATCGACGGCTCCGTGATCGATTCGTCCGCGCCCCATGCTTCCCAGATTCACGTCGGGCCTTTTGACGAGTCGTTCCGGCCGACCCGGCAGTATGCGCTGATCACCATGCTGGGCGTGCTGGAACATCTGAGCAACCCCCGGCAAGCGCTGCGGCACGCGGCAGGCCTGCTGCTGGACACGGGAATCATCTTGATCACCGTGCCCGCGTTCAGGCACTTGTGGACCAGCCACGACGATTTGAACCATCACCAGACACGCTATACGCGGCGCAGCTTGGCCGAGTTGGCGCAACAGGCGGGCTTGGAACTCGTCCGCTCGAAATACTTCTTCCACTGGCTGTACGCGGCCAAACTGGCGGTGCGCGTCAAGCAGCGGTTGCTGAAGAACCGCCCGCCGGACGTGCGGATTCCCCGCAGCCCGTGGAATCGGCTGCTGTACGGCCTCTGCCGGGCGGAACAGCAGACGCTCGGTTGGATCCCCCTGCCCTTCGGAAGTTCCTTGCTGGCGGTCGGGCGGCCGCATTGAATCGCGAAACGCTTGCTCACCGAAAACCCACGCGCAGTGCGCTGCATCCAACGAACCGGACCACTTGGCGGCCAACACGCGCAACACGAAAGAATGCCAAAGGTAGATGGAATAGGAATAGAATCCGATCCAAGCGATCAGCCGAACCAGGTCGTTGCAGGGAAATCACTTGCTGGTGAGGTCGGAATTCATTCCGCCCCCCAAGGCGGTCTGAAGTCCGCCCCACGCTCCGTCAACTGCTGGTGGACAGAGCACTAGCCCGACTCTTTCGTGATTCGACCTGTTGTCTTCTTCCTGCCCCGTCTTTCCGTCCGTTGTCGCAGCATGGCGTTAGCGCTACCCGTTTCTCGTTAACTGGCCGACACAACGTCGGCCTTCGTCGGAAGCAAATGCAGTTCGCTTCCTGCCGACTTTTTCCGGCGAGCAAATGATGCGATTCGCAGGAATCACGCCGTTTCTGGCGGTCGCAACGAAAATCTCCAGCTTCGTTCGACAAAACCCGCATCACCGGCACACCTGATGCTTATCTCCCCATCGTCGCGATTCGTTGCGCGGCGTGTGGGACACGATCGACTGAACATGGGTAACGGCGGCATCGTCCGCGTTGGCACTTTTTTGAGGGGATTTGCGATGAAACAGCTGTGGAAAGACGAAGCGGCCTTTGTGGTTTCGGCGGACTTGGTTCTGGTTTCCTGCATTCTGGTGCTGGGGATGATGGTCGGCCTTGTCTCGCTGCGCGACCAAGTCGTTCAGGAACTCGCCGACGTCGGAGCGGCAATCGCGGTGCTGCAGCAGAGCTACTCGTGGAGTGCAGTCACTGGGCACACGGCCAGTGTGGCGGGGGCTGGGTTGACGGACACGCTGGATTTCTGTGACTCGACTGACTTAATTGATGCTGGTTATCCGCTGGGCGTCGATGTGACCCCCGATTACGAGCCCGAGTAAACGTCCTGCGGCAGGCAATGGTCCTAAACTCGCGCCCCGCCGACGACCTCGTGCCCTCCGTCGCCTTGCGCAACGGACGGAGGACGGTGATCGTCCGCGGGGCGTTTTTTGTGTCGTGAATCTCGTTGCCCTTCGCGACGTCCCGGCGCGGATCAAGGTGAGCGGCGTGGTAATTCCGATACAACGTGACGCCCCCGCACGTCCGCGCGTCATCGCCCGCCTCAATCTCCTTGCTCTTCGTGGTAACTTGCCGCGAGTTCGGATTGTTGTGATCAACGTGGGCTCGCGTCCGAGCGAGGCAGAAGCCGGCCTGGGCGAAGCCCGCGCGTGACGAGCAAACCGGGGCGGCGCTCCCGGCGCCCTGTCTGAGTTGAATTCTGGGACCCGCCGAAAGACAGGAGTGTTTCCCAGTGGGGCGGCACGTCGCGCTATCGATGGCCGTTGGAGCGGGACTTCTCTCGCTCGTGGAGGCCGCTCATGCAGTCGGCCGTTCCCCACGGGCGGGCGCGGTGCCACGGCGTCTGTTTACAGCCTGCCCCGTAGCAACGCTCACGAAATAACTTCCTCATTCCAACAAGCCAGCCGCTGAGCGCGAGCCGAAGCTTCCGGTTTGGTGAGTTGGATGCCACGGGCTTGCCCCGTGGAGGCTCCCGTTTCCAGCTACACG
>JAAYYU010000070.1 GCA_012515235.1 Candidatus Anammoximicrobium sp. | reverse complement strand
GGGTGCGGGCGGCGGTCGGCAAGCTGGCTTGGAGCGTCGACGGCCGTGGGGCGAGTTGGTAGAATTGGCTTCAGGTGGAAAGGAGTTGGTTCGTGAGAGTCTTAGGCATTTCTGGCAGTCCGCGTCAGGGTGGGAACACAGAATTCCTGGTTCAAACGGCGTTGAAGGAACTGCAATCCGAAGGGTTCGAGACGGAATTCGTGTCGTTGGCCGGACGTCAGATCCTGCCCTGTACGGCTTGCGGCGATTGTTCCCACGTCGATCGGCCCATGTGTACACTGGGCGATCCGGATTTCGAGGGCATGATCGAGCGGTTCAGGGAGGCCGACGGCATCCTGATTGGCTCGCCCGTGTACTTCGGCTCGGCCACGCCGGAGACGATGGCGTTGCTGGATCGCGTCGGCATGGTCTCGCTGCGGAACGGCCGGTTCTTGCGGCGCAAAGTGGGCGCCGCAATCGCCGTGGCGCGCCGCGCGGGCCAGAACTTCACCTTCGCCCAGCTGAACTACTTCTTCCTGATCAACGAAATGATCATTCCCGGCTCGACGTATTGGAATGTCGCCTTCGGCCGCGAAAAGGGCGAGGCCGCCCAGGACGTGGAGGGCCTGCAGACCATCAAGAATCTGGCTCACAACATGGCTTACGTGCTGCAGAAGTTGAACGCGTGATATGGCCCGTCTGCAGAAAACGCTCACCGACTATATGGTGATCGCCATCAGCCCGGCGCTGATCATGACGCTGGTCGGGAGTTTCGTCTATTTCCTGATCGCCGTATTCTACCACGGCGGCTTTCAGGGACGCATGGAGTACATCTTCGCCCTGTTCGTGTTCGCCGCCGTGCTGATCGCCCGCATCTCGATCGAGGAAGGGCGCGAGTACTCGATGATGTACGCGATTCCGCTGGCGTTGGCGATGCTGTTGGTCTTGGGCAGATTCACGGCTGCCTCGACGCTGTTCAATATCGTCATGCTGGGTGTCATCTGGTGGTGTGCGGACAAGCTGACGTGGGACTGTACGGTGATTGACGAGCGAAAGGATGCCTCTGGCGAGGGCCTCTTGCAGACGGCGGGCCTGGAAGGCTCGAAGGACTCGACCGCCGCGGGCCCGTCCGCCGCCGGACGCGATTTGGAGGCCACGACGTCGCGCGACACGCCTGCCTCGCCCAAGACCTGGTGGGAACGGTTTGTCGAACACCGCAAACGCCCGCACGCGCCGGGCGTGTGGGTGATTTACTTCTCGCTGGCCGCGCTGCCGCTGTTCGGGATCGGCCAGCGGTTCATCCCGGCGGAGCAGGTGGATGCGCGCCGCTATGCATTCAAGCTGCTGTGCGTCTACACGGCCAGCGGCTTGGGGCTGCTGATGACGACCAGCTTCCTCGGCCTGCGGCGCTACTTGCGCCAGCGGCGGTTGGAAATGCCGGTGGAAATGGCGGGCGTCTGGTTGAGCGTGGGCAGCGTGATGATCGTGGCACTGCTGTTTGTGTGCTGGCTCCTGCCTCGGCCAAGTCCGGAGTACTCGATCACCCAAGCGCCGTTTCGGGTCACTTCGCCCAGCGATCAAAGAGCCTCGCGGTACGGGTGGGGGAAGGAAGGAGCAAAGGACCCGCACCAACAAGCTCCGGCGACTGCGCCGGCCCAGAAGGAGCAACAAGGCCGTCCGGGTGCCCAGCGATCGGAAGGCCGTAGCGATCCGGAACAAAGCGGCGATGAACACGGAGCCGGTGCATCGCCCGGCGGTAGCCAAGGGGAGGGAAAGGGATCCGGCGGACAGCAACCCGGCGGACAGCCGGCTGGCGAGGGGAGGTCTGGACAATCGTCGTCTGGCTCGCAGGGTGGCGGAAAGCAAAAGTCCGATGGTCCGAGCGGGGGCAAAGATCAGAAGCAGAGCGCGGCGAGCGACGTGAATCAAAGCCAAGCCCAATCCGGCCAAGTACCGGCCGCGCCGGAGAGCGGTCAGACGGGCCAGACCGGTCAGACCAATCAGACAGCCCAGAGCCAGCCCCCCGATTCGCCAGACGGCGCCAACGCGCCGCCGTCCGCGTCCGAGGAGAACCCTTTCGAGACCGAGGTCAGTCCCAGCGAAACGCCGTCCGAACCGTCTTCCTGGATGCCCAATCCGTCAGAAATGTTCAACAGCGTCCTGGGCTTGATTCCGCACGGCCTCAAGTGGTTGTACAACCTGATTTTCATCGCGATCGTAAGTTACCTGTTGTGGCGAAACCGCGAGCGAGTGCTGGAGGCGTTGCGGAACTTCTGGCAGGCGATGCGGGACTTCTGGGCGAACTTGTTCGGCGGCCAACGTGCTGAACCAGCGGGCGAGGAAGCGGTGGCGGTTCCCATCGCGCCGCCGCGGCCGTTTGCGGATTTCCCGGACCCTTTTGCCACGGGCGACGCCCAGCGTTGGTCGCCGCGAGATTTGGTTGCCTACAGCTTCCAGGCCCTGGAGGCCTGGGGCCGCGAACACGGCTGCCAGCGGGGCCAGGAGCAAACGCCGCACGAGTTTGCCGGACGCCTGGTTGCTTGCGAAGCGGCCTTGGGGCGGGAGGCCGGCAATCTCGCGGATCTGTATTGTTGCGCGGCCTATTCCACGGCTGTTCTGCCGCGTGACCGCGTCCGCCGCCTGCAAGAGCTATGGCGAGTGATGCGGGCGCGGTAGGCAAAGCGTCTGACGACGACACCCGTCCCCGTCCGCGTCGCCGATCACCGGTGCGCGACCTTGGCGGAAACAAAAACTGTCAAATTAGGGTGCTGCCTTGCTTCACAGACGCGGGGTGGCGTGTTACCATGTTGACGCAGCTTTACGCTTCGAATTCTGTGTGACGTTCTACGACCGCCGGTGCGCCGCGATCCTTGTCTGGATTGTCGCGAGGACGGCAATAAAGGTGTCTGGCCGCGCATCGTTACACGTAGTTTTCGATTTGGTGTTTCCGGGTTGTTTCGTTTTCTCTACAAGGAGTTTCGCATGATGAGACTGCTTACGATGTTGCTGGCTGCGGTGTTCGTCTTAAGCGTTGCCGGTACCAGCTGGGCCGCGGAAGACGCCAAGAAGAAGCAAGGCGAGCAGAAGAAGCCCGAGGTCAAGAAGGTTTCGCCCGAGGAACGCTTCAAGAGGATGGACAAGGACGGGGACGGCAAGTTGAGCTTTGACGAGTTCAAAGGCCGGGCGACGAAGGAAGAGACGATCAAGGAACGCGAAAAGGTGTTTGCGGAGATGGATGCGAACAAGGACAAGGGCGTTACGCTCGAGGAGATGAAGGCGTACGCGAAGGCCAAGGCCAAGGCGAAAAAGCCGGTGAAGGAGCCGAAAAAGGCGCCGAAGAAGGATTAGCCGACCGCGCATCCAGTTCCGCCGTTGAAGGACGTTGTCCGACAAGGTGTTTGCGGAGAACGACGCCACAGCGGCGGTGCAGACCAGCAGGACCCGGCCTCGGTTGGAGGCCGGGTTTTTTTCTTGGCGTCAGGACCTCGAAGGCCGTCGGCCAGCGGGACGTGTTCGCGACCGTCTTGTCTGCGACGGCATCCGCTCTGCTTCGGAACCCACAGACGAACCCTGAACTGTGGAGTTCTCTACAGCGTCCAGCCGGGGCGGTATTCCCGATGCAGGAACTTGTTCGCGGCTTCGTCGTTGGTGACGCGCAGGTTCGGTCCGTCCCAGGCCAGTTTCTTGCCGGCGCGGAGTGCGACGTTGCCCAGCATACAGGCTTCGGTCAGCAGGCCGGCATGGTCCACGAAATTCGCGCCGGCGGGGGGGCCGCCTCGGCAGGCGTCCACCCATTCTTTGTAATGCCCGACCGAACGCGGCAGTCGCTGGGGCGGCTTGCCGTAAGCCTTCATCTTTGATTCCGGGATGATCCGGTGTCCCATCAGCGTGCCCTTGTCGCCCAGGTAGGTCACGTCGGCCATGCCGCGGTTGGGTTCCAGGTCTTTGGGATAAGGCGGCTTGAGCCCGCCGTCGTGCCAATGGAGTGTCACCGGCGGCAGGTCGCCTCGGGCGGGGAACTCGAAGCGGGCGATCACGCCCAGCGGGTACGTTTCCGGATTGATTTTGGTGCTGCTCGCCTCGATGCTTGTCGGATGGCCCAGTTTGAGAGCCTTGAACACCGTCGACAGCTTGTGGCAGCCCAGATCGCCCAGCAGTCCTGTGCCGAAATCCCACCAGTTGCGCCAGACCCAGGGGTGATAGGCGGGATGATAGGGCCGTTCGGGCGCCGGGCCCAGCCACAGATCCCAGTCCAGTCCGTCCGGGACCGGCGGCGTTTCCGGCGGACGTCCGTCCCACGCGGGCCAGGCCCAGAACCGAGGCCCGCTCCAGACTTGCACCTCGTGGACGCCGCCGATCGCGCCGTCCCAGATGAATTCGCAAGTCAGGCGGGCTTCTTCCGACGCCTGGCCCTGGTTGCCCAGTTGCGTGGCGACCCCCGCCTTGCGCGCCGCCTCGGCGACTTGCCGGGCCTCGTACACCGAATACGTCAGCGGCTTCTCGCAGTACACGTGTTTGCCCTTCTTCAAAGCCGCCATCGTGATTACTGCGTGCGTATGATCCGGCGTCGCGACCATCACGGCGTCGACGTCTTCCTTGGCTAGCAGTTCCCGGAAGTCGCTATAAGCCCGGCAGCCCTGATACTTGCCGGCGTTTTTTTCCTGGGCGTAGTGTTCCTCGACCAGTCGCCGCGCCGGCTCGCGGCCCGCCGTCCGCTGCTCTTTGCCCTGCGTCCAGTTCCAGGAGAGGTAGCCGCCGCTTTCGCGATGGACGTCGCAGACCGCGACTACTTGAACCTCCGGGAACTCCAGGAAGGCCTGGATGTTCTGCAGTCCCTGTCCGCCGACGCCGATGCCCGCCAGCGTCGTCTTGTCGCTGGGCGCGACGTGTCCCTCGCCGCCCAAAACATGCCGAGGAACAATGGTGAACGCCGTCGCCGCCGAGAGGCCTCCCAGGAACGAGCGACGGGACAGTCCCGCCGTTGCGGAACCGCTGGACTGCGGACTGGATGATTCACGATGTTTCATAGCCGTTGGCTCCTTAGCGATGGAGAATGGAATTGGCGTCATTCTCTCGAAAACAGCCGCTGGACGCAATCATCCCGCCCGGCTTTTGGGAGCAACGGGGCCGGTCGGCTGCGCGGCCTTTCGGGCGGAAGCGTTCGTTTCGGCGGTGATCCGGGGTGTTTCGGGGCATTGTCGAATGGATGCCGGAGCGCTGCTAGCAGCAAACGGTAAATTGGCTGCTTATTCGCGTTGTTATGAAATCACCGTCTCGGCGCCGGGGTCAGGCTTACAGAATTCAATTTTGGCCGAGCAGTGTCGTACGACGTGGCTGGCACCAGACTCGGCCAAAATTGAATTCTGTAAGCCTGACCCCATTCCGCGCGACCGTGCCATCGTAGACAGCGACTTTCCGTGGCCGTTTCCCGTTTGGTACCAGCCGCCCTGGGCCGCATCGCCGAATCGGTCTTGCGGGCGCGTACCGACGCCGCTATTCTTCGGACCGTTTTTTGGTAATCGTAGAACCACTGCAATCCCATCCGACGATGCTTTCCAGAGCCCAGCGAGCCGTTCTGGCGGCCCTTGGCGCCGGACTGCTGGTGCTGCTGGCGGTAGCTGGCAGGTTGGAGCCCGACGCGCGAGGCTTCGGGACGCACGAGCGGTTGGGATTGCCGCCTTGCACCTTTCAGCGATTGACGGGACGCCGTTGTCCGTCCTGCGGGATGACGACCGCGTGGGCGCATCTGGTGCGGGGGCGGATCATGGCCGCGTTCCGAGACAATGCGGGTGGCGCGTTGTTGGGGTTGGCGAGTCTGTTGGTTGCACCGTGGTTGTTGATCTCCGACTGGCGCGGCCGCTGGCTGGGGCGGCCGATTGGCCCGCGACTGGTCTTCGCGGCCGTATGGCTGTGGGTGGCCGTCATACTGATCGATTGGGGTGTCCGCTTCCTTCTGGCAACTTGACACAGGGATGTGCCCATGTTCGTCGTTCACCGCCGCTCGTTGCAAAACGCCTTGTTCTTGGGGCTGGCCGTGGTTGTGGCGACCAGCGGCGGCTGTGTCGGCTTGACCGCCCAGTTGCTGTATTGGTTTCACGGCGGGAACAAGATCGATCCGGAATTCAAGGGGCTGAAAGACAAACGGATCGCGGTGGTCTGCGTTTCGAATACATCTTCGTTCGGGCCGGATTCTTTCTGTTCGCTGCTGGAGCGTCGAGTCGCAGCGGCGTTGCGGGAGCAGGGGGACAAGATCGACTTGGTCCCGCCGGACGAGGTCGCGGACTGGATCGACAGCAATGACTGGAACCAGATGGACTATCGGGAGATCGGGCGGGGCGTGAACGCCGACATGGTGGTCGGGTTGGATTTGGGGGGCCTGCGGTTGCACGAGGGGCAGACCTTATATCAGGGCCGCGTCACGCTGACCGTCACGGTGTACGACATGGAGGACGGCGGCAAGGTGGCTTTCCGGCGAACAATTCCAGACTTCACGTTCCCCCAGAATGGACCAAGGCATGCGACAGAAATGAGCGAAGCCCGGTTTCGTTCGTTATTCATCGAGGTCTTGTCGAAGCACGTGGCCAAGTACTTCTGCGCGTACGACTTCGAGGAAGACTTTGCCCGCGACGCCATGGGAGTTGGCGGGTAAGTGCCAGCGTGGCCGCCCTTTCCGGGGCAGAAACCCGGCTTGGGGGACCGTCCGAAGTTCGGGCCGGCCCGTTTTCGTTTCGGGAATTGGGGGAATCGAGAATCCCGGGACAACGGCCCGCCGCGTCCATCCCCCCTTCAACGTAAGCCGTTCGGCACGTACCATGCTTATTCTTGGAGCATCTTGGCAAATGGATTTCTTGTGATTTGAGGGCATGTACGGTGAGCAGCCGGCCGGACACTGTGATCGGCATCGACCTCGGCACCACGTTTTCCGTCGTGGCCTGCTTGGACCGCAACGGCACGCCGCAGACGATTCTGAACTCCGAGGGCGATTTGAGCACTCCCAGCGTGGTCTATTTCGAACAGGACCAAGTGGTGGTCGGAAAGGAGGCTCTGAAGGCTGCCGTCTACGAGCCCGAGTCGATCCTGCAGCACGTGAAGCGTGAAATGGGGAAGCCCACGTGTGACAAGCCCATTCGCGGCCTGCGGTTGCCTCCCGAAGTCGTGCAAGCCGCGATTCTGCAGAAGTTGCGGTCCGACGCGGAGACGAAGTTGGGAGGGGTGCAGGAAGCGGTGATTACGGTCCCCGCGTTTTTCAACGAGCCGCGCCGCAAGGCGACGATGGACGCGGGGCGACTGGCGGGGCTGAAGGTCCTGGACATCATCAACGAGCCCACCGCGGCCGCCATCGCCTACGGGGTGCGAGCCGGGTTCGTCTCCAATTCCGGCGAAGCGAAGAAGCCGGAGAAGATCCTGGTTTACGACCTCGGCGGCGGGACGTTCGACGTGACCTTGATGCAGTTGGAGGGCTGCCAGTACACCGCCGTGGCCACCGACGGCGACGTCCAACTGGGCGGCATCGACTGGGATCGGCGGATCGTCGACCTGGTGGCCGACCACTTTGTGGAGCAGCACGGGATCGACCCGCGGCAGGACCAGGTCACGCTGCAGATGCTGCTCAAGGAAGCCGAAGACGCCAAACGCGCTTTGAGCACGAGGACCAGTGTCACCGTCCGCTTCAACTACCAGGGAAAACGAGTCCACGTGACGCTCACCCGCGAGGAATTCGAGGCGCTGACCAGCGATCTGCTGCAGCGCACGGTGTTTACGGTCGAGCGATTGTTGCGGGCGGCGCGGTGGCAGTTCAGCGACGTGACCCGCATTTTGCTGATCGGCGGCTCCACGCGGATGCCGATGGTGCAGCAAACGCTGGAGCAGATTTCCGCCCAGGGCGTGGACCGTTCGATGTCTCCCGACGAGGCGGTGGCGCACGGTGCCGCGTTGTACGCCGGTTTCCTGCGGCAGGGCAGCCAGGCCGCCGACCGCAGCCTGGTCGTCAAAAACGTCAACTCGCACGATTTGGGCGTTCTGGGCATCGAAAAGGCGACCGGCATGAAGCGGCGGAGGATCATGATTCCGCGCAACACGCGACTGCCGGCGCGGAGCAAGAGCACGTTCGTGACGCATCGAGGGAACCAGCGCAGCGTCGCAGTCCACGTGGTCGAGGGCGGCGACGACAGCGGCAAGAATGCGACGCCGATCGGCAAGTGCCTGGTCTCCAACCTGCCCTCGAAACTGCCCGCCAAGACCCCGGTGATCGTCCAGTTCTTTTATGCGGCCAACGGGCGTCTGAGCGTCAAGGCCGCCCTGCCGGACACGGGGCTCGAATCGTCCGTGACGATCGAACGCGCGTCCGGAATGAGCGAAGAATCGCTGCAGGAGTGGGAGCAGCGACTGGCCGCCGGCCGGTTGCTGCTGGGCCAGCCGACGCCGCCCCTTCCCGGCCCGGGCACGCCGCCCGCCGCCGCCGCGCCCAGCTTCGTTCTGGGCGCCCCGACAGCGAGTGCCGCGACTCAGGAGAACCTGGAAATCGAGGGGCCGCACGTTTTCGAGGACGAAGAATCGGATTCGGAAGTCTTTTCCGATCTCGAATTCTAAAGGGTTGTCACGACGCATGGCCGACAAGTTCGACCCCTACTACAAATGGCTGGGAATTCCGCCTAAGGATCAACCGCCGCACCACTATCGGCTGTTGGGGATCGAACTTTTCGAAACGGATCGGGACGTCATCGACGCGGCCGCCAATCGGCTGATGGGCTACTTGAAGGAACTCGCCGCGGGGGACGACGCCGCCTACTCTCAAAAACTGCTCAACGAAATCTCCCGCGCACGGCTCTGCCTGCTGAACGCAGAGAAGAAGGCCGCCTACGATCGCGAGTTGAAGGCCAAGTTGCAGGCGGAGGAAGAGAGCACGGCCACGCAGCCGCCGCCGTCCCCGTTCTCTTTTCCGCCTCTCGCCGAACCGCCCGCCTTTGGCGTGCTGCCGCAAATCGACATTGCCTCCGCCGCGCCACGGCTGGACACCCGCGTGAAGCCGCCGTCGCTGAAGCTGCGTGCCGCGTCTGCCTCCACGGCCCATGCCGGCCGCGAAGAAGGCGATTCCGACCGGGAGGCCCCGTCGGCCGAGGAACCGGATCGGCCGCTGGGGACCCGGCGTTCGTCCCCCAAGGCGTGGTACGTCGCCGCGACCGCCGTAGCGGCTGTTGTCGCCGCTGCCGTCGTGGCCTTCATGCTGCTTCGGCAAGTGCCGCTCGACGACAACGTGGCGGAAACGCCTCGAGGCAGTAGCGAAGCCCACATGCCGTCGGCGCTGCCGGTGCTCACGCTCGTGCTGACGAACGAAGAGCGTCGAGAAATCACGGCGTTCTATGTCGACGATCAAGCGCAGCCTTTGCCCCCGTCGGCGGAGATGAACGTCGAACCCGGCCGGCACCACATCATCCTGCGCCGCGCCGGTTTTGAGGAGGTATTCGACAGAATCACGCTGGTCAGAGGCATGCGCCGCGAGTACCGTCCCCGCTGGCGCCGAGAACTGGTGAAGCCCCCCGCCGACAGCGCCACCGGTGCCGCCGCTTCGCTGCCGCCCCTGGTGCCGGAGACGAAGCCGCTGCCGACTTTGGTGCCCGAGACGAAACCGCTGCCGGAGATGCCGCCGGCTGGCGACGCGCCGAAGCCGGAGCCGGAGGCCCCTGCGACACCAGGTCCGACTCCGCCTGCGGATGCCGAGATTCAGGAGGCGGCGGCCAATGGTTTTAGCAGTGGTTTTGGGCGGATGGTCGCGGCGTGGCTCTTTAATGGAGATGGCAGCGACAGTTCGGGGGCGCGGCATGACGGGATTGCCTTCAGTTCCAGCGGAGACCCCAATTATGTCGAAGGGCGCGTGGGCACCGCGCTGGAGCTTGCCCCGGGGGTCCGCTTCGATGCCGCCGATCCACTGTTGAACAACGCCAGCGAGTTTTCCATCACGCTGTGGCTCAAGCTCGCCAGTCTGCCGACCGGCGGCGAACCGCTGCTGAACGGCGAGACGACGGCGGTCTTCGTGCAAGGCGGTTTTCCGCGCGTCGAGATCGGCGGCCGCAAGCCGCTGGAGGGGCCGGATACCGACCCGGCCACCGGCGGATTCCGTGGCATCGATTTGTCGTCCCACGTCGGCGCCTGGGTGCATCTGGGCTTCGTCTATGCGGCGCGATTCCGGCAAGTCCATTACTACTTGAACGGCGAGCGCCGGGGTTGTCAGCAGTTTGCCGATCCGGCGTCTGCCGCCTGGAATCGCACGGTGATCACGGGCTGGGCGGGCGTGTTGGACGAGGTTCGCGTGTTCAACTACCGGCTTGGAAACAGCGACGTCAAGGCCGTCTGGGAAGGCTCCTTCGTGCCGCCTTCCATGCGGCCCCGGACGGCGAACGGGGCACTGGTTTGCGAAACCTGGTACGACGTGGCGCCCGCGAGTTCACGGCGTGACGTGGAAAACCTGCTGCGAAACCAACCGGACGCGACGAATGTCATCGAGGGCGGACTGTCCTATCTGGCGCCGGTCGGCGCCGGGGATCGGCTGGACCGGATCCGAGGATTTCTGTTCCCGCCGGCCGGCGGCGACTATACGTTCCTGTTGCATGGCAGCGGGCGAGCGGTCTTGTACCTGCAGCGTTCCGGCCCTCTGGAGGACACGCTGCAAGAGCTTGTCGCGAACCAGCCTGACCAGGCTGCAACTTCGCCCCGGATTCCGCTGGACGCCAACCGGCCCTGCTATTTCGAGATCCTGCATTTCTACAAGGGCGACGCCGGCGGCTCGTTGCGGCTCGGCTGGCGACTGCCCGGTTCGGCGGAACGCCTGGAGGCGATCCCCGCCGCCCATTTCGGTTCGTATCGCGGCGTGCCGCGCCCCCCGGCCGGGGCCGCGCCGCAACCGTGAGCCCACCGGATGCGAAAGCTTCGGCTGTCGGACAAGCTTGGAGTCCTCGCCCCGAAGTGCGCCCTCCCGCCGCCGCCACACCGCTGACGGATCAGCCCTCACCGCTCACCGAGCACCGCTTCCCCGTTCAGCGGCCGCGGCTGCGGCTGGATTGCGGCCTGCCGGACTGGCCCGGTTGCGGTCCAGTGGGCGGCTGGTTGGGGCCGCCGGGTTGGCCAGCCTGGATGGCTTTCTCGCCCAGCATTTCCACGAGCACCTTGCGGACGCGTTCGGCGTTCAGATTGCCGCGGAGTGTGATCGTCTGGACGTCAAAGACCGGCTTGGCCGCCTCGTCCAGTGCCTGGACCATTTTGCTGACGTTATCCATCAGCGTTTGTCCCGCGGTGGAAACCAGCAAGGTGTTGGTGACGGGATCGACGCCGATGGACAGCTTGCCCTTGAAGGCGACCTCCGCGCGGCGATCGGGTTCGTTGTCGCCCGATTCCCCGAAGATGTAGGTCGTTTGGTTAGAGGGACGCCGATCATCGCGGCCACGTTGCAGGGCGCGGTCGTTGGAACTGAGCAGATCCAGGTAGACCTCTTTGATCGTTTCGGCCACGTTTTCGGCCTTCGAGTAGCGGATGGAAAACACGGCGGTCATACGGGCTGATTCTGTATCGTTCGGAGGCGGCGTGTCCCAGAGCCGGATCAATTCCTCGATGGTCTTCAGTTGTTCCGCGCTGGCGCCCACGACCAGGACCGTGTTCGTGTCCAGATCGTCGATGAATCTGAGCGGTTTGCGCTGGGACAGCCGATAGCTCTTCGTCTTCTCCTCTGGCGGCGGGAAGTCATAAAAGAAATAGCTTCGCCGCCGGCTCTTGTCTTCGGGCTCCTCCTTGAAGTAATCCTGCAAGTTCATCTTGACCCACAGGGACGAGGCGTATTTCAGCGAAAAGACCCGGAAGTCGCTGCGCGGCGGCGCGATTTGGGCGAGCAGTTCTTCGAGTAGATCGAGCGCCGCGGTGTCCTGCGACGAAATGACAATTCGGCCGTCGGGACCGAGCGAGAGTTGCACCGGCGGCCGTTCGGGAGTCGCTTCGGGCGAAGCGTTTCCGGCGGCGGGTTGAGCGGCCGGCGTCTGCGGCGGCGCGGGAGGCGTGGCCGGCGGTTCCGCGGCGGTCTCGGCGGGCCTCAGCTGCGCAAACCTGACGGGCACCGTTCCGGCCGGCCTGGGGCGTGCGTTCGCCTCGGTCGTCCTGCGGTCCGTTTCGGGTTGAGGTGCCCCGAGCGCGGGCTGAGGCTTTACCGCCTTCGGATTATGCTCCGATTTTCCTTCCTCGCGGGGGACGTGCGGGTCGCGGGGCTGAGTGTCCAGACCCGTCGGTGTCGGCTGTACGCCGGCGGGCGGCAGGACGAGCGGGTTAGGCGCCAGCGCAGGCCAGGCTCGACGAATCTGTTCCAGCAGTTGGGGAGTGCCTTCGCCCGTTTCCACGTCCAGCACGCGAACGCGGTCCGGGCTCCCGCCATCGGCCGGGATTTCCCCCAGCTTGACCAGCAAGTTGCGGATTTCTTCCATCTCGACGTCGTTGGCCCACAACAGCAGCCGATTGCTTTCGACATCCGCATCCACGCGGAACTTGTCCTGGCTCTCGTCCTCCGACGAGCGGCGGCGATCGTCCCAGAAGCCGAAGTATCGCGGCCGTTCGCTCTTCTTTTCCTCCTGTCCCATCATGAACGTGATCGTGCCGGCGACGTAATCAGCCTCCAGACGCCGCAACCGGATGACCTCGAATTGCCGGCCGCTGCCGTCGAGCTTGCCGACCAGCGTACGAATGGTCACGTGATCCGTCAGCGGCGCGTAGGCGATGATTGCCTTGTTCTTCCGGTCGGCCTCCAGCCGCGTGGTGGGATCCAGGTCGCCGCTGTCCTGCAGCACCTTGATCAACGAATCCGGGTCGATGGCGGCCAGGCGATAGACCTGCATGCGATTGACGTTCAACAGCAACGACTGTTCGCGGTCCAGCGGCACGTCGATGACCTCGATGGCCTTGGCGATCATCGCCATCTTGTCGGGCGGCGCGTTGGCCAGAATGCTATTGCGCCGCGCGTTGACGACCAGGTTCACCTCCTCTTGCCGCTTGATGCCCGGCGGGGGCGGCCGGCCGCCGGACTGCTGCTGTTGCTGCTGCTGCATCTGCATCATCATCTGTTGCTGTTGTTGCCGCATCATCTCCATCTGCTGCGGCGACGTCGGCACGGACGCTCCTCCCGGCTTGGAGGCGGCGCCCAGCAGGCCCTTGAGTTGTTGCTCGACGTCCGTCGCGCGGGCGTACTGCAAGACGAATTCCCGCACGAGCCGTTCCTGGCTGGTGGTGGATTGTTCGCGAGTCAACACCGCGTATAACTCGCGCAAGTTGGCGGCGGCATCCAAGGCCTCCAAGCGATTGGTGGTCTTCAGCGCGGTCAGCTTGCCGTTGGGGCTGAGCATGGGCTTGAGTTCTTCCACGGCCGTTTCGGCGATCAGCCACTCCAGCGGGAACGAGACCTTGACGTATTCGTGCGGCCTGAGTCCGGCCAGCTGATCCGGCTCCACGCGCGGCACCAAGGCGGCGTTGATGCTGTCTGTCTTTGCGACCGTCAGGACCTCGTCGACCACCAGCAGGGTATAACCGCGCGCCAGCAGATGGCGGTTGATCAGATCGCGGGCTTCCTCGACGGTATAGCCGTGTTGCGTGATCAGGTTGAGGTAATCGCCGGGCAATTCCTGCCAGTCGAGGCTCATTCCGGAGACGCTGGCCAGCCAGTCCAGGACGTCCGGCCAGGCCTGCCCGCGGAAGTTGAACCGCACCTTGCCGCTGGCGTCCGGACGGATCTCCAATTCCGTCGGGTCCGGCTCCGCCGGGGGCGTCGTCGGCCGCTTCACCGGCCCCGCCTTTTCGTCTTTCTTCTCTTCCTTTTTTTCTTCTTTTTTTTCTTCCGGCTTGCCTTCCTTGCTGTCCTCGGGCTTCTTCTCCTCGGGTTTTCGGCCCAGCATCTCTGGCGTCACGCCCGGCGGCAGAGGGCCCTCGAATTTGACGACTTTCGGCGGCCCGCCTTCCGTCTGCACGACCACCTGCCCTCCGGCAGGGGCGGCAGAAACGGAATCTTGCGCATCACCGGACCCGCTCAGGCAAAGCCAGAGGCCGCTGAGCACCGTCAGAAACAGGCATCGGAGGGGTCGGAGCATCATGGAACGGTCGTCGACTGGAGACCGCGGGCCGCAGCGATTGGTCGTTCTTGGAACCTGTATTATCGCACAGCCTGGCAAGACCGCAACTATTTATTCTGCCCCCAAATGACGTGGCATTCCGGGCCGGGGGGGAGCAGGAGTGCTGGAAAAGTCCCCCCAAAAAACGCAAAATCGGCTTTCCGTTTTGCAGCCCGCTCGGTTACGCTGAGCATCAGAGTACTTGGCCTCCTCGCGGTGCGGGAATCCGCGCCGCACGCCAGACGCTGGGAGAAATCCAAATGCAACGATGCCTGGTAAGGTTCGGTTACGCCTGTCTGCTGGTGACCGTGGGATTGCCTGCGATGCGGGTCGAGGGAGCCGAGTCGCGGCTGGTGGCTGACGAGTTCCGGGAGGCGCTGGCTCGGCTTTCCACGCGGACGGTCAAGCCGCCGGAAGCGATTGATTTCCCGCCCCAGCAAGCCCGCTTTGTGCGCGTGGCGATTCACGAAACCAGCGGCCGCACGCAGCCCTGCATCGATGAACTCGAAATCTTCGGACCCGCAGGGAAAGACAATCTGGCCCTGGCCGAGCGCGGCGCCGTGGCCAGCGCGTCTTCGTTGCTTTCCGGTTACGCGATCCACCAGGTCCCGCACCTGAACGACGGACGCTACGGAAACGACTACAGCTGGATTGCGGCGACCAGCGGCCAGGCGTGGGCGCAGATCGAATTGCCCAAGCCGGCCACGGTGGCCGGGATCATGATCACTCGCGACCGCAACGGCAAGTACCGCGACCGCATCCCGGAGGTTTTCGAAGTGCTCGTCTCGATAGACGGCCGGCAATGGCAGTCGGTCGCCAAACGGGAGCGGACGGGAAAGAACCGGGCCCGCCGCCTGCCGTGCTTCCAAGTCGATCGCTTGCCCGAGCAGACCTGGGACGGATTCCTGCAGTACGCTTTTTTGCGCGAGCGGGCGACGTGGAGCAGCATTCCGGCGGACGATCATCTGTCGCCGCTGCTGGTCGAGCGGACCGCGGTGCCCGGCGGCCCGCCGTATTGGAGCCGGATCGCGCGGCTGGCGCCGCTGGAACGCGTGTTGGTGTTGTACGAGGAGCTGATCGCGCGACTCGATCGGCAGGGATTGGACGTCGCCGCGGAACGCGCGCAGGCGGCCGACTTGCGGCGGCAGGCGGTCGAGTCGCCGGAATCCGAGTCGCTGTACCTGGCGGCGCGGCTGGCCAAGCGGCAGCTCTTTTTGCGCGATCCGGCCCTGGCGCAAATCGAGCGGATCTTGTTTGCCAAGCGGCATCCGTTCCTGGAATCGCACAACTACAGCGAACACTTGGACGGGATTCTTGAACCGGGCGGCGGCGTGTATGTGCTGGAGATTCCCCGCGACGGACAGGGCTGCTTCCGGCCGGACCAGGCCCGCATCCGGCAACTGTTCGACGGCAGCGAAGGCATCGTGCGCGAGCCGGTGTCGGATTACGACGCCCGGACCGTCTACTTCGCTTATCGGCCCGACAAGCCGCAGGTGGAGGGTTGGGCCTCGTACTGGCACCTGTACGCGATGGAGGCCGACGGTTCCGGATTGCGCCAGCTGACCGACGGGCCGTTTCACGATTTCGACGCCGTGTGCTTGCCCGACGGCGGCGTGGCGTTCCACAGTACGCGGTGCAAAGTCCGCTTTTTGTGCTGGCGGCCCCAGGCGTACGTGCTGTACCGCATGGGCCCCGACGGCACGGACATCCGGCGGTTGTCCCACGCCAACCTGAGCGAGTGGAAGCCTTCGGTGATGCAGAGTGGGCGGATCCTGTGGACCCGCTCCGAGTACCTGGACAAGGGAGCCGACTTTGGCCACACGCTCTGGTCCATCCGCCCCGACGGCACGCACCCCGAGCTGGTCTTCGGCAACAACACGCCCAACTGCTACAGCCAGGCTCACGAAATCCCCGGCACCCACGAAATCGTCTGCACGCTGATGTCACACGGCGACCACAAGGGACCGATCGCGCTGCTCGACCGCAGCCGAAGCCCGTTCGATACCGCGGCGATCACCAACATTACGCCCGACACGCGGCCCCAGTACCAGATGAGCCGCTCGCACCACAACACCTTCCGCGATCCGTACCCGATCTCCCCCGATCATTTTCTGGTGAGCCACAACCCCGACAATCAGCACGATTGGGCGCTGTACGTCATCGACCGCTATGGCAATCGGGAGTTGCTGTACGCGGACCCGGAGATCAGCAGCAAGCATCCCACGCCGCTGTGCGTGCGGCCGCGCCCGCCAATGCTGTCGAGCGAAGTCAATGCGCAGCTGGCCGAACAGAACCTGGGCCAATTCGTCGTCCAGAACGTGTACGAGGGATTGGGCTCGGCCGTGGCCCGCGGGCAGGCGAAATTCCTGCAGGTCTCCGAGGAATTGCCTGCGGTTCTGGAATCGCTGCCCTGCGGTCAGTTCTGTGCGGATCACCCGCCGTTCACCGATTTCTATGCGACGCCCATCCACCTGGTGCGCGGGCCGGCGCCGGGGTTCCTCACGCGCACGCCGAACGCGCCGTCCGCCTACTTGCGGACCAACCACAACTGGCCGAATCTGGTCTCGGAGATCGAGCCGGGGTTGTATCGCGTCCGGGAAGGGGGCGGCTGGCCCAGCTATGTTGCCAAAGCAACGCTCGGCACGGTGCCGATCGCCGAGGACGGTTCGGCGAACTTCCTGGCTCCGGCCGGCAAGGTGCTCTACTTCCAGTTGCTCGACGGCGAGTACAACGAATTGCAGCGGATGCGGAGCGTCGTGCAACTGCAGCCCGGCGAACAGCGGAGTTGCATCGGGTGCCACGAGGACCGGCATTCGTCGCCGCCGCCGGAGATCACCCCGGCCCTGTTGCAGTCGCCGCGGCGCATGGAGCCCCCGCCGTGGGGACCCCAAGCCTTCGATTACCAGCGCGTCGTCCAGCCGGTGCTGGACGCGCACTGCGTGCGCTGTCACGACGGCCGCCAGCCCAAGCCGTCCGATCTCCGCGGCGCGCTCGATGCCGACCGCGTGCCCGCCTCGTACCGCACGCTGATCGCCGGCGGCTGGGTCCACTACTTCGACTTTACCTACGGCATGAGGCACTTCAAGGCCGAGCCGCTGTCGTTCGGCTCCCTGCAAAGCCGCCTGTGGACCGTGCTGGCCGACGAACATCACACGGACGTCAAACTGAACGCAGCTGAAAGGCGGGCGATCAAAGCCTGGACCGACCTGAACTGCCCCCTGTGGCCGGACTATATCTACCGCCCGTTGCGTCCCGGTCCCGAAGCCGCGCTGTCCAAGACGGGCCGCTGACGGCGATCTGGTCCGCAACGCTGCGGCCGGAGCAGTGCGCGGGGCTGTGCGGCTGCTCCAGCGGCCCGCCCGGTGAAATTACCGCCCGCCCGTGGGACGGAATCCGACGGGCCGAATTCCGCTCACTCGTCGCCCTGCGTCTTGGATCGCCCCATGGCGATGTCGAACTCGTACAGGGCCGGGATCATCATCGCGGCCGTCGTGAAACCGTACGTCAAGGTGGACACCAGGAATACGGCCAGGTAGTGCTGCAGGAGGTAGCTGGTGATCGAGTAGAAGGTAGCAAACGGTAGCAGCAACGACGCAACTTGAATGGCCGGCGAGGGGTTGCGGTAGCCGAGCGTGACGTACAGACCGAGGCTGCCGCCCAGGATGAAGGCCAGGAAGGGCGTCAACTGGGTCTGGAAGGAACCGCTGAACGAAATCATGATCAGCACACAGGCCACCACGCCCAAAAACAGCAGGAACACGACTCCCAGGCTCACGCCGATGGCCGAGCGGGAATTGGCATAGTTCATTCCGCAGTGAATGCCCAGCATGTTGACGAAGAGGTATAGCACGGCCACCGCGACGATCACCAAGGCCAGATTCTCGCCGCTCAGGCCTCCTCGCCACCAGAGATACACGGCCAGCAGCAGGGGCAGCAGCACCATTTCCTTGGTGACCCAGAACACGCCGCCCAGTTTGCCGAAGACGAACTCGCGAGGCGACAAGTCGCTGACCAGCAACAGGTCCAAAGCCTGACCGTCGCGTTCGTTGGTGATCGAGGTGACCGCCAAGGCGTTGACTAGGACGAGGCTGACGAGAAAAAAGAACGCCAGCGGCCAGGCGGCGGGAGGAACGACTGCTTCCGCGCGGCCGCCCGCGGAGCTGGAGCCCAAGAGATAATACAGGCCGCCGGCAGCCATGGCGAACAGCAGCAGATAGCCCAGCCGGATGATCAGGACCTTGCGGCCGTAGGCCCATGTGCAGACCTCGCGCCACAGAATCGGATTGTCCCACACGGCCCGCGTCGGGGCAGCCGACTTGCGGACCCGCGCATCGACGTGCCCCGCCCGCGCCGCCTCGGCCGTTTCCTCGACCTCCGCCCGCGGGGCCTGAACCGGCTCGGCGCCCCAAATGCTCTTCGCCTCGTCGCGCTCGGGGGCGACCAGCCGCAGTTCGCGGGACGGGTTCCACACGCGCACGCGGAGCACGGCCCACAGGTTCAAGACCGCGGCAGCCGCCAGCGCAAAAGCGGCGTAGGAAAACACGCCGCTGTCCGCCAGCGACGGCTGGACCGTCGTCAGGATGGCTCGCAGGGGACTGAGCGTAACGACCATCGCCTCGACCGGCCAGCCGGCGAGGTTGCGGCCGTGCGCAAAAAAGCCGATCGCTTCGCACAGCCCGATCCAGGCCACCAGCGACAGGGCCGTCATCGCCAGGGTCTGAAACGTCTTCTCCCGCCAGAGGGCCAAGGTCGAACCGAGGCTGCCGGCGGCCAAGACGGTCAACGTGGTGACCAAAAACGCGTGGAAGACCTGCGTAAAGGACACGCCGCCAAACAGCGGAATCATCATGAACAGCGGCAGCGCGGCCACCAGCATGACAAACGTGTTCAACAGACTGGCCAGCAGCTTGCCCAACACCAACTCGGCGTTGCTCATCCGCGTCATCAGCAGCAGAATCAGCGTGCGCCGGTCCTTTTCCTGGGCCACGGCGCTGGCGCAGACCATCGCCGCGCCGAACGCGACGACGGCCAGTTGCAGGGGAGCCAGAATCCGGAACAGGACCGCACCGAACCGGGCCATGTCGCCCACGTTGTGAATCATCTGCGTCCCGGCGACAACCAGCCAGGCGGTGCACATCAGGATCAACAAGACGACGACGTAGACCGTGCGCGCCAAGTACAGGGTCGGCCTCCGCGGGGCGAGGACCGCCTCACGCTGGAACACAGGGCCTAGGATCAAGGGACAACCTCCTGGGGGCGGGACACGGGGCGTCTCCCGGCCAAACTTCGCTGCGTGCAGTGGCGACAAAACTCGTTGCGCCTACAATAATAGCAGCTTTGAGCGCATCTTGGTAACTGAGCAAACGTGTGAGCGACGAAAATTGTCAGGAACCTGGCCCGGTGTCCGCTGCGGCCCCGGTATCCGTTGCGGCACCGGTGTCCGTTGCGGAGGAAAAACGGCTCGACCCCGCCACCGTAGCGGCGTTGCATGCACGGTACGGGGCGGAGTTGCAGCGTTTTTTGCTGGGCCTGCTGCGGGATCGTCAGCTGGCCGCGGACGTGTTCCAGGCGACGTTCGTCAAACTGGCCGAACGCGGCCACACGGCGCGGGAGGAGTCGCGCAAGGGCTGGTTGTTCCGGGTCGCTTATAACGAGGCGATGCTGGTTCGCCGGCGGCAGGCGATTGACGACGCCGCGCTGCGGCGGGCCGTTTGGCGCGGCGAAGGGGCTGGCCAGGCCGCCGACGCGAACCTGGTCCGGGCCGAGACGATCCGCCTGGTGCGGGAGGCGATCGGGAAATTGCCGGCCGAGCAGCAACAAGTCGTCCGCATGAGGATTTACGAGGACAAGACGTTTGCCGAGATCGCCGCGGAGTTGAGCATTCCGCTGGGGACCGCGTTGGGGCGGATGCGAACGGCGTTGATCAAGTTGCGGGCGAAACTGGAAGCACAGCGATGAACGGCAAGCAACGCGACGATCTGGACTGGCTGGCCTTCCGCTACGTGGCGGCGGAGCTGTCCCCTGCCGAAAGCCGTGAATTCGAGAGCCGCCTGGAGCATGACCAGCAGGCCCGCGAAGCCGTTGGCCGGCTCGTGGAGGTGACTTGCGCCATCCGTTCGCTGGAGTGGAATGCGGTGCCGCGAGTTGAGCGCGGTCCCCGCAGCTGCCCCTGGTACCGCCGCCGGGGCGTGCAAGTGATCGGGGGCCTGGCCCTGGGGCTGGGACTGGTCGTTGCCCTGGCGATCCGAGGGGCCCGTAACGGCGAGTCGGAGCTCGATCTCGCCGCGGCGCCGCCCGCCGCGGAATTGGCGGTTGTCTGGATCGCTGCCCGGACGGAGGTCACCGCGCGACAGGTTGAGGAGTCGGCGGGTTGGCGTTGGCTGGCGCCCGCCGACCGCGAGCCGGATTCCGGCAGTCCGATGGCAGCGGGCTGGCTGGCCGACAGCGCGGCCGATACGCCCGATTGGATGGTCATGGCCGTGGCGGCGATGGAGTCCGGAGAGGAGGATCAACATGGACCGGCCTCGGATGTCAAGGGGATCTGAGCCAATGCCCGGATGGCGAACTCCCGCAGCCCTGATCTTGGCCTTGGCGTGTGTCGCTGCCGTGTCGGCGGATGACGCGGAACCACCGCGGGCGTCGAAAAAAGAAAAGGTCAAACCCGCCGCGGTGACCGCCCAGCAGGAAGCGGAAGTGATGGAGTTTCTGCGGCAGCATCACACCGAACTGGCCGAACTGCTGGGCCATCTGCAACGGAGCCGACCTGCTGACTATACGCGGGCCGTCCGCGACCTCTGGCACGCCCGCGAACGGCTTCGCCAGTTTGAAAAAGGCGGCGGCGAGCGGTACGAGTTGGAATTGCAGGCGTGGGTGATTCAGTCGAAGATCCAGTTGCTCGTCGCCCGGCTGGCGATGGGCCAACGCAAACCCCTGCCAGACGAACTCCGCCAGTTGCTGGCCGAACACTTCGACTTGAAGCTGCGCCTGTCGCAAGCCGAACGAGACCGGACCGCCGAGCGGCTGAAGCGGTTGGACGAGCAACTGCAGCGGATGACCGAGCACCGGGCGGAAATCCTGGAAAAGGAATTCCTCTCGTTGACGAAGAGTTCGGAGAGACTCAAGGCCAAACGGAAGGGACTGTCCGCCCCCAAGCCCGCGGAAAGGCCTTGGCCGTAAGCGTCGCCAGAATTCGTTGGCCTCGTTCCTCCGGTCAACAAGGAAGACCGGAGGTTTGTTTGTACGTTGGTGTCCGCGAACAAGGCGGTTCGCGCGACCCCGCAGTGAACCTCAGTGTTTTTGGAGCAACACCCATGAAGAGCGTCGTCCGTACCCTGTTTACCCTGGCCCTGGCTGTCCTGATCGCGTCGCCGCTGTTGGCGGGCGAAGGCAAGCGGAAAAAAGCCAAGCCCAAGCCGCAGGACCCGGCCGCGGGCATCCTGAAGAGTCTGGAAAAAGCCGAACTGACCCCCGAGCAAGTGACCAAGATCAAGGAACTGGCCCAGGCCTCCGCCGAAAAGATCAAGGCCGCCGAGGCGAAAGTCGGCCTGACGCCGGAGCAGAAGAAGGCTCGCCAGGAGGCCCAGGCCAAGGCGAAAGCCGACGGCAAAACGGGCAAAGAGGTCCAGGCGGCCGTCGACGCCGCGATGAACCTGACCGAGGCACAGAAAGCGGCCATGAAGGACGTCGCGGAACTCCGCGCCGCCTTGAGGAAGGAGGCCCTGGCCCTGTTGACACCGGAACAGAAAGCCAAGGCGGGCATCAAGCAGCCCAAGAAGAAAGTCCGGAACTGAACCCACCACAAACGGTCTGAAAGACAGCGAGCGACGAGGGCGTCGCTCGCTGTCCGACACGGGCCGCAGCCGAGGCTGCGGCCTGTTTCTTTGGGCGTACTTGTCACCCCGATGCGCGGCAACTGGCGCCGTCCGCGCGTCGGCTCGACTCCTGAGCCGCTTCGTCCTGTGGCCGGCGCGGGGCGTCAGAACTTGACGTTCGGTTCCGCGCCCTTGCGGGTTCCGAGCGCTTGCCAGGTCGCCCATTCGATCGAATCGGGGACGAACGTGACCGAGCCGTCAAGGAAACAGACATTTACCCCGCCGGGATGCCGACTGCGTGCCGCCTGCTGGCACGGAGCCCCCACCACCTGGGCCGAGTGACAGGGGGCGGTCGGCTCGGGAACGCACATGTTGACGCTGCCCCCCAGCCGGTCAATGTCCGTCGAATTTGGCGTCTGCCAAGTGCTGAACCAGGTGTGGCTGGCGTGGTACAGGGCCCCGCGTCCGTCACTGACGGTTCCCCCGCCGCCAACCCTCGTGCCGTACGTCCCTTGCAGGCACTCGGCGAAGGCCAGCGTGTTGCTCAGGCCGTCCAGAATATCGGCAAGCTTGTGATAGCGGAAGCCGTTGGCATCGGTCGCGACGATGAACGGCGAGCCCCCGTTGGTGACTGTGATCGAGCCCAAGGGACGCGATGCGAGCACGGCCAAGGTATCCGGACTGGTGCCGCCTACGCCGACGTTGCCCACATTGCAGACGTAGTTTCCGCGGTTGGCATTGATGTTATCGGTGTCGCTGGGACAGCGGATGATTGCCAGACGTTCATTGGCAACCGCAATGTTGCCGCCCAGGTGATATTGATAGGCGGGATTCCACATGTCGTACAGCGTTTGCTGCTCGATGTAGGGCAGAACGGCGTGAAACCAGGTCTGCCTGTGCGGGTTGCGACCGCCCGGCGGCAACAGTTTGTGAGTATCGTGGTAATTGTGGATCGCCAACCCGAATTGCTTCAGGTTGTTGACGCACTGTGACCGCCGCGCTGCTTCCCGCGCGGCCTGAATGGCCGGCAATAAGAGCGCCACCAGGATGCCGATGATGGCGATGACCACCAACAATTCGACAAGCGTAAAACCGGACTTTCGATATCTGTTCATCGCACACCTCCCAAGACCAGACATGATGATTACGGCATCGTAATCGAGGGACTCATCCAAACCGCCCCCAAGCCTTCCGCGGACCGGAGTCCTGGGTTCTGCAGGGCGGAATTCCACGACTTTCTCCTGATGCGTCTGCTCTGAGCAGAAACGTACAAGTAGAAATCGCGACGGAGCGGTAAGCCGCTTGTTGAAAGAAGAGGCCAGGCACCTCGCGCTGGGCGTTCTGCTTGGATTTCTCCAACCCCGTTGGGAGCCGGTCCATTCTTTCAACAGGCTGTTAGGCGTCACTTTCGACCTTCGGCGCTTGCCCTTTGGCGCCGCGGAAATGATGGGTCGTCGCGCCCGGTTTGATCTCCACGGTCAGCTGGCTCTGCTCGTTCCATGGCGGAGGCAACAGCGGAACGAAGGCGGGCGCCGGAGCATGGATGTCATCCGACGGCGGCCCCATCTTCGCCAAATCCGCTGCGGTGATCCGGACCAGGTATTGACCGGGTTCCAGCACCGCCTGGTACTTGCCGTTTTCGATCGTCGCACTCTGAGGCGGAGCCCCGCCTCCGCTCGGCTCGAAGCTTACCATTCCCGCCTGGACCGGTTGCCCGTCGAAGGCCACCTCGCCCGAAACTTCGACCCGGCCGTCACTCGCTCCACACCCGGTGCCGGCCACCGCAATTCCCGTCAGCAATCCAAACAACCCAAGGCAGCGAATCATCATAGGCGGATCCTTTCCTAATGCTCCTCACGACAACTGCACGCAACGGCGAGACATGCCTCGCTCCCTGATTCTCTCGACGGCGTCGCCTGGGACGACTCGTATGCTGCTTAGGGTAGCACCGGCCTTCCTGCCGTCAAGGATGAAACAGGATTTGTTCCTCGGTCGTGAATTCCACTTGCTGCCGGATCCAACGCAAGTCGGCGGCGCGGCCGGCGGCGACGTCGAGCATCGCTGCGGCCAGGTTCGCGCGCGCCAGACGCCGCAGGCCCAGGTACGACGTCGTCAGCCGCGGATTGATTTCGACGATGACATCCCCGCTGCCGTCGTCCGCCGGTCCCAGGATCAAATCGACGCCGACATAACCGCGCGCCGGCGGGAGGCAAGCCAGCGTCGTCAGAGCCAACCGCTGTGCGCGATCTGCCAGCGCCGGCTCGATCGGCACCGCTCCGCCCAGGTATCGAAAGCGACCGTCGTTACTCAACCGCTGCAGGCACGGCGGCAGCGGTTGACGGATGCGCGGTCCACACAGCACGGCGACGCTGGCCGCCACGCCGGGGCACAGGGCTTCAAGCCGGGCGGACGCCCCCAGCAGCTCCGCGTCGTAGTGGCTCTCCGGGCCGCTGACCCGTTGGACGCCGAGGGAGCCGGCGCCGTCGGATGGCTTGAGCACGGCGGGATAACGAACGTCGCGGGGCAGCCGATCGCCTGGCCGAAAGACGCCTCCCAGAGGAACCGGTACGCCGTGTTGCCGGAGCAGATCGGCGGTGCGATTCTTGTCGGAGGCAATGGACACGAACGCGGAATCCGGAGACAGCAGCGACGCGCCGGCCGCTTCAGCCCAGCGTGTACGCTGGAGCAGCGTCTGGTTCTGCTCCGGGGCGATGAGCAGCGTCCCGGCGCAGGTCGCCGCGAGCCGAGCAAAGATCTCGCGTTCTTGCGGGGCGCTGTGAATCTCGATTTGCGGACAATCCGGCAAGGGCAGGCCCGTGTGGCGGAAGTCCCGCAGCAGCACGACTTCCGTCCCGGCGATCGCGAGGAAGTCCCGCGCCAGCGCCGCGATCATGGCGGCTCCTTCGCGGACGATGGACGGCTCCCAGTCGGCGCGGCGGGAGTCCGGATTCGCAAAGGCCCCGCCGGCCGTGAGGTACTCGTACAGGAAAAACCGCTGGGCCATCACCGCGATTCACGTCAGGGCCGGGACCGCCACTGCAGCGTCGAGGCGGCCGGCGACGCGGCCGGTGCGGGCTGGTCGCTGGCTTGGGCCGAGGCCACCACCACGCCGCCAGCGGTGGAATTGGCGGTTACGGGCGCCGGCGTGGCGAGCGCCTTGGGCAACTCGGAGATTTCGACGGCCGAACCGGAAGCCACAAACCTGGCCGGTTCGCTGCCCGCCGGACTGCTGGTCGCATCGTTGACCGGCATGCCGCTGAGCCGCAGTGATCCGGAGGCAGACGCGGCCGCCGTCCCCGCCGCGTAGGACGCGGGGCGAACAGCGGAGGCCTGGGACGAAGCGACCGGCGACGGCGACGAGGTCCCTGTGCCGGCCGTCTTGGGACTCAGTTGCCAGGCTTCGCTGGCACCGCTGGAATTGAGGCTGGAGGCCTTCTGTCCGGTGGCGGCGCCCGCCGCTGGATTGCTCGCAGCGTTGGGCTGCGCAGGCGTCGCGGCCGGGGGCGTCGCCGTGCGGTTGTAGTACGCGCCCGTCGCGCCGACCGTCGTGGACGGCGGCGGCACGCGCGACGCGCCAAAGGGCGCCAACGTGTTGAACGGGGTCTGGGAACTCTTGCATCCGCACAGACCCACAACCGCGATCAGAACGGCGGCAAGCCACTTCATTGGCAGATTCCTTTCCGCCAAAGGCAGGTTGAAGGACGGCCCCCACCAAGCCCTGGACGAGACGACAACAAACCCAATCGCTAACTTAGCGACTGCCGAGACGGCGTCCAAGATCAATTCGGCGAAAAACTTCTCCCGCGGGCGTCCGGGCCAAGGCGGCTAGCACTGGCAGCGGCCGCGCCGACCGCGACAGGACGGGCTCAGGCACGCCGGCACCGCCGACGGCGCGTCCCTGCGGACTTGATCCAAACGGGCGGTGTACTTCTCTTGTCCAAACGAATCCGGTACAGTTTCCTCACTTCCAATTCTCCCGACGCGAGACCAACCATGCCAACCGTAGGCTCCTTTCCCACGCTGTGTACTGAAATCGCCGGCATTCCGGTCGTCGAATTGGCGCGGCGGTACACGACGCCGTTCTACGTGTACGACGCGGCCAAGATCGTCGAGCGGATCGGCGATTTGCGCGCTTTCGACGTTGTCCGCTATGCTCAGAAAGCCTGTTCCAATCTGGCGATCCTGGATCTGGTGAGGCGCGCCGGCGCGGTGGTGGACACGGTCAGCGCCGGCGAGATCCGCCGCGCCTTGGCCGCCGGTTACGCGGCCCATGGCGATCCGCCGCCCCTGGTTTACACGGCGGACATCTTCGACGGCGAGTCGCTGGACCTGGTCCGCACGCACGACATCCACGTCAACGCCGGCTCGCCGGACATGATCGAACAGTTGGGCGAAGTCGCGCCGGGCCGAAACCTCACGCTGCGGATCAACCCCGGTTTTGGGCACGGCCACAGTCAGAAGACGAACACCGGCGGCGAGCAGTCCAAGCACGGCATCTGGCACGAACAACTGGACGCCTGTCTGCGGCGCGCGGACCATCATGGCTTGGCGGTCACGGGCGTGCATATGCACATTGGCTCGGGCACGGACCTGGAGCATTTGTCGCAGGTCTGCGGGGCTTTGGAAAAGGCCGCCTTGACGGTGGGCAGAACGGTGACCTCGATCAGCGCCGGCGGCGGACTGCCTGTGCCGTACCACGAGGGTCAATCCTACGTGGACTTGGACGAGTACTTTCGCCTGTGGGACGGCACCCGCCAGCGGCTCGAACGCGCCTTTCAGCATCCCGTCAGGCTGGAGATCGAACCGGGCCGCTACGTGGTGGCGGAAAGCGGCTACCTGGTCACCGAAATCCGCGCCGTGAAACGGATGGGGCAGAACCTCTTCTACCTGGTCGATGCGGGGTTCAATAATCTCGCGCGGCCGATCCTGTACGGGGCGCATCACCCGCTGGCCGTCGCGCCGCTGGACGGCGGCGCCGTCCGCCGGCCCGTGCAACCGGTCGTCGTCGGCGGTCCCTTGTGCGAATCCGGGGACATCTTCACACAACAGGAAGGCGGCTTCGTTTGCCAGCGGGACTTGCCGGCCGCGGCTGTCGGCGACTATCTCGTGATCGGTTGCGCGGGCGCCTACGGCTTCGTCATGGGCTCGAATTACAACTCGAAGCCGCTGGCCGCCGAGGTGTTGATCCGCAACGGCCGCGATCACTTGATCCGCGAACGGCAGACGTTCGAGGATTTGGTGCGCGGCGAGATCGTGCCCTGACCGAGCCGAACGAGGCGCAGCCCAGGATCCAGCCCCTATTTTTCTCGTCGAGCGGACCTTGCCCCGCGCGGGCGGAATGAACTCCGCTCGACAAAACCGTTCCTGGCCCAGCGCTAACGCGCGTCAGCGGCGTCCGGGTCCGCGCGAACGACGCTGTCCGCCGGGATCGGCGTCTGGGCGATGCTGCTGCGTTTCTTCGGGACCGGCTCGATGTTGACCCACTTGGCGACCGTGTCCTTATCGACCGAGGCGCGCCAGAGGGCCAGCACGTCGCTGACCTTCAGATGGGGATTGCCCTGCTCGTTCCCTTCCTGGCCTCCGGCAAGCGGATAGCGCGCGACCCACAGCAAGTCGATCTGGGAACTGTCGCGGTAGTAGTAACCGCCCACGATGTTGCCGGCGGCATCCAGGTTCAGCAGGTAGTGGAAATACTTGGTCCGGCCGTTTTGCGGCGCCTGGTCCTGCTCCCGGCTGATATTCAAGACGTACTTCAGCTCCATTCTGACCTCGACGTGCCGCCCCTCCGACCGTTTTGTCGCCGATGTGCTGAAGCCGTAAATCGGATAATTCCATTTCTCCCGACCCGGCATCGCTTCCATGCCGATCGGGTGCGCGTGGCGGCCGAGCCAGTTGGCCAGCACGGCGTGCAGCGTGCCCGGATGCACGTTGCCGTAGTTCTCGCCGCCCAGGTCGACGATTTCCGAGTACGTGTACAGTTCGGCGAGCAGCGACTTGATGTCGGACGGCGCAAAGACGACGCCGTTCTTGGTCACGCTTCGCTGAGGCTCGCCATGACGGATCGCCGCCGCCGCCCAGCCGTTGCAGTGGCCGTGCCAGTAGGGAGTGCCGTAGGAGCGGACGGTGACCAGACGCGAGCCGAACCGGCGGTTGCCCTGGCGGACTTGCCGGGTCACGACCTGTTTGTGGGCGGCGATGTCGGACCACTCAAAGGCCTCTGCGGGACCGCGGCCGGGGTAAAACGCCTGATCGTACTTCCTCAGCGAACGGTACGTGCCGCCAATCGAATCCGGATAGATGTAGCCCGCATAAGGCATGCGGAATTCGGGCGCGCTGCCCTCGCTGGGCAAGCTGTCGTATTTCCAGACGAATCGCTCGCCCCACAATTCCTGGAAGACACGGTTCTGGGTGTCGATGTCCACCTGCGGAATGGAATCCTCTGATCCCCAACCGGAAACGGACACGACCACTGCCGCCAGAAAACAAAAGGCATCCATCGAAAAAACTCCTGTTGTTTGAACGAGACCGGAAACCCTGGCGCTGCGTCCCAGACGCCGGAGCGGCGAAGAGGCAATCCGGCAGACAAGTTCGTTGACGCCGTCGAGAGTTGAGCTGCCACGCAGCCTGAGTTCACCATAGCGGGTCGTCCGCCTCTCGGCAATCGCTCCGCGCGGCCGCCGCGACACCCGCAGGAATTCTGTCGCGGCTGGTCCTGACACAAGCCGCAGATTCCGGACAGTCCACGCCATTTCCCCTGCCCGGCGCCATCGCTATACTGGCCCGTATCCCGGAGGTGATGCACGCCCATGTCCGAGCTTGAATCGTACGATTACCATCTGCCGCGCGCCCTGATCGCGCAACATCCGCTGCCGCAGCGCAGCGACGCTCGGCTGCTGGTCGTGCGGCGCCAGACGCAGACGCTGGAGCACCATTTCGTGCGGGAGTTGCCGGCGTTTCTCGCCCCCGGCGACGGCCTGGTGCTGAACGACACCCGCGTCGTTCCGGCGCGGCTGGCCGGCTATCGCACGCAAACGCGCGGCCGCTGGGAGGGGCTCTACTTGGACCGCGACGATCACGGCGTCTGGAAGATCCTGGCCAAGACGCGCGGCAAGATCAAACCGGGCGAGACCGTGACGTTGCAGGACCGGGACGGGCGGGACGCCTGCCGGCTGCTGCTGCTGGATCAAGTCGGTCCCGGGTTGTGGGCCGCGCGGCCGGACGACGCCGAGGACGCCCTGGTGTTGTTGGAGCGGGTGGGCCGAGTGCCGTTGCCGCCGTACATTCGCGACGGCGAGATGGTCGACGCCGACCGGGAGACCTATCAGACCGTGTATGCGGAAAAACCCGGCGCGGTCGCTGCTCCCACCGCCGGCCTGCACTTCACGCCGGCGTTGCTGAAGGAGTTGCAGGACGGCGGGATTGAGATCTGCCGCGTCACCTTGCACGTCGGCCTGGGAACGTTCCGCCCGATCAGCGCGGCCACTCTGGACGAGCATCCGATGCACGCCGAGTGGGCCTGCATCGACGCTCCGACCGCCGCCCGCCTGGACGGCATCCGCGCCGCCGGAGGCCGGATCGTCGCGGTGGGGACCACGGTCGTCCGGACGCTGGAGACCGCCGCCGCCTGCGGCCCGTTGCAGGCGTGGCAAGGCGAGACGGAGTTGTTCATCCGCCCGCCCTATCAGTTCCGCGCGGTGGACGCCCTGCTGACGAATTTCCATCTGCCCAAGAGCACGCTGCTGATTCTCGTGCGCACCTTCGGAGGCGACGAGTTGATCCGCCGCGCGTACGACGAAGCCATCCGCCAGGCGTACCGCTTCTACAGCTACGGCGACGCCATGCTGATTCTCTAATGAAAAGACGAAAAGGGGGTCGGGTGTCTTTTTCATTGACCGAGAAAACGCACCGACGGCGGCGTGACCCGCTTGCGGCACCCCTCGCGACTACAGCAGAAGCTCAGCCGGTACGTGTACTCCCGAGACGGGCGTGGCCCTGCTCGTGACGGGTGTGGCCCAGCTCGTGGCACGGCTGCTATGTTAGCCGTGCCTGAAGTGCGACGGGACCTTGCCTCAGAATGCGCCGCGCCGGTTTTCGACGAACGAGCGAGTTCTCTCGATATCAACGCGGGTCCGCAGCGCAGGCACGGCTAACATAGCAGCCGTGCCACGCCAATCCGCTCGGCTCCGCCGTGCGCTCGCTCCGCGGGCAAAAGCGCGTCGCGGAGCCGCGCGGCGATGCCGTGTCGCCTACGGGCCCGCCGTCAGGCTGTCGCGGAGCAGCATCCCTTCCAGTTCGACGGCGCTGGCCCGTAACTGTTCCAGGCTCTGCAGATAGTCGAGAGTGACGCTGAAATAAGTCCGCTGGGCGGTCAGCACCTGCAAGTAATCGAATTCGCCCGCCCGGTATCCGGCGTTGACCAGGTCCAGCGACTGTTTGGCGTCGGGCAGAATCCTGGCGAGATAGGTCTCGACCTGCCGCCGCGCATTGGCGTATTGCTCGAAGGCGACCGCCAGCCGGTTCTGCAGATCCAGCCCCACGCGCTGCACTTCGTTTTCCGCGGCGATCAATTCCGCCTGGGCGGCGAGGATGTTCCCCTGATTGCGGTCGAACAGCGGCAGCGGCACGACCAGGCCCAAATCGGCGACCGAATCGTAGCTGCCCGTGTCATACTTGGCCGCCGCCGCGATGCTGATGTTGGGCCGCCGACTGGCGCATTGCAGCGCCACGTTGCTCCGCGCCCGCTCGACGCCGGCCAAGGCTCCGGCCAATTCCGGGCTGTGCGTCAGCACGCGTTGCAGGACGTTGTCCCAATTCAAGTCTGGCAAGTCGGCGTCCACGTCGCCGGCCAGCGGTGACGGCTCCAGGTTGGGCCGGCCCAAGACAGTCGCCAGCTGGCGCCAAGCCGCCCGGTGACGGTTCTCGGCCTGATTCAAGCTCAACCGGGCCGTCTGGGCTTCGATGCGCGCCTGCAACACGTCCGTCAGACTGACCGCCTTGGCGGTCCGCAACTTCTCGGTCGTCTGCAGGCCCTCGTCTCCGATGCGCACCAGTTGTTCGCTGATCGCCAACGTCTTCTGGGCGAGCAACACCAGGTAGTAACCGACGCGGACGTCGTTGAGGATGCGCATCCGTTGCGATTCCCAGCCGCAGCGGGCCTCTTCCACCTCATAGCTGGCCGTCGCCGCGCTGAGTTGCCGTTTGTTGGCCGTCACGATCTCTTGCGTGAACCCCGCGCCCTGCAGGCCCTGGGTTCCGTCGTTGCCGATTTCATCGCCGATGTAGTTGAACTCCGGATTGGGATACAGGCCCGCTTGAAGGCAGCGTCCACGGGCGGCTTGGATCGCCATCGCCGCTTGCTGGAGCGTCGGATTCGATTCGCTGGCGATGGCCTCCAAATCGGCTAGCGTCAGGCCGGGGGAAGCCGTCGCTTGCGGCGGTGGGGTATCCCGTGGCCCGCTCCCCTCGTCCCCGCCAGCTTGCCCGACACACGCCAGCAGCGCAAAGACCAGTCCGCAAGATACTCGGCCGATCCGCATCACAGTCCCCCCCATCTCATCGGCGCATTCTGTACGCCGTCATTCTGTATCGGCTGTGCGGGTTTTCCGATTTAAGCAAACCATAGCAACGGTGGCCGAAACAGCTTCCCGGATTCCGGCCCCCACGCTGCTTGCCAGCGTGGAGCCATGTTCAAAACCAGCCGTCACGCCGATCGCGAGACGCGCAGCGTCTTGAACACCGCTCCACGCTGGCAAGCAGCGTGGTGGCGACGGCGGGACGGGGGGGACGCGACGACGCCGTCTGGTCTTGAACACCGCTCCACGCTGACAAAATCGCCGATTGCAGATCGATCGCGTCAAAGCCGGGCTGGGACGGGGTCAACTCAGCCACGCGTCCAGGTGTTCGGCCACGAACGCGTCATCGGTCAGGTTGGGATACGCGCGGCAGACGCGGTCCAGTTCTTCGGCTTGTCCGCGGCTCAGCGTCTCGCGCTCGTCCAGGCACCAGATGCCTTCCAGCAGGCCCTGGCGCCGCAGGATCTCATGAATTCCGGCGATGCAACCGGCGTATCCGTTGGCGGCATCGAACAGCGCGGCGTTCATATCGGTCACCTGGGTGGCGACCGTGAGCAGATTGGCGGGCACGCCCGCTGTCGTGCCAACTCGCTGGCATTCGTGCAGCAAGGCGACGGAGTTCTGGGTCCAGCAGGCCCAGTGCCCCAGCAGGCCGCCCACGATTCTGACGCCGATGGCGCCCGCCGAGGTGGTAATCACGTAAGGCGTCAGCAGATCGACGACGATGTTGTCATCGTTGCCCGTGTACAGCGCGATCTCGCCGGCCCGCCCCGCCTCGGCGACGGCCTGGATGACGTCCAGCGTCTGGTAGCGGTTGAACGGAGCCATCTTGATGGCCACGACGTTGGGAATTTCCGCGAACCGCCGCCAGAACGTTCGCGACAGGACCCGGCCCCCGACCGCGGGCTGCAAGTAGAAACCGACCAGGGGAATTTCGTCCGCCACGGCGCGGCTGTGGGCAAGCAGTTCCTCGTCGCTGGCCGCCCGCAACGCGCCCAGCGACAGCAGGCCCGCGTGGTAACCCAGGTCGCGGGCCAGTTGCGCTTCGCGGACAGCCTGGGCCGTCGCCCCGCAGACGCCGGCAATCAGCACGGTCTGCCGTTCGCTCGCCGCGTCGCAGGCCGCCACCGTTTCGGCCGCCAGTTCCAGGACCGGCCTCAGGAGTCCGTGCTGCGGTTCTCGGATCGCGAACTGTGTCGTGTGGACCCCCACGGCCACGCCGCCCGCACCGGCCGCGTGATAGTAGCGAGTCAACGCGCGCTGGCGGCGTTCGTCCAGGCGACGAGCGGCGTTCACCGCCAGCGGATGGGCCGGAATGACCAGGCCCTGGCGAAGCGCTTGCAGAACCCACGGAGGCGGCAGGGGCATAAGGTCGGTCATCAGATCAGACTCCTTGGCGATTCGGGCGACGGAGGGTAACTCTTCTCAGGCAGACTTCGGGCGTGTCGTTTCGCAGGCGCGGCGACCCGGCCGACTCGAACAGCGCGGCGGCGGGCGGGTTCCTTGATCCTCAGTCGCCGCCCACAAGGCCGCGCATGAACTCCACGCTGTGACGCGTGTTCTCGTCCGTGCCGGAACACTCCAGGGACACTGCGCCGTCCCAGTTGGTCTCCAGCAGGTACCGGATCACGGCCCGGATGTTGTCCGCATTCACGCCGCCGCCGACCGGGACTTCGGACGAGCCGATGCCCGTTTCCTCGCCGCGGACGGCGGCCGCCAGGGCCGGCGAGACGTCCTTGATGTGGCAATGTGCCAGGTATTTGCGGAACGTCCGGCAGAACTCCAGCGGATCCTTGCCGGCGATGTACGTATTGCCGGTGTCGAAGTTGAACCGCAGGTAGGGCGAGTCGAAGTATTCAAACAGCCGCAGCATGAAATCCGGATTGCTGGTGTACGGCCCGTGGGTTTCCACGTTGATCACTACGTTGTAGTCCTCCGCCCACGGCAGGCACTGGCGGAAGTTGTCGCAGGTGATGCGGAAGATCTCGTCCAGCGAAAAGCCGGGGATCTCAAAGGCCCCGTCCACCGTATCGACCATCGGGCAGCCGACTTCGGCGGCAAAGCGAATCGACTGCTGGACGTACTGGACACCGAACGCCGAACCGTTGGGTCCCATCATCGGATACGAACCGTCGATCTGCGTTACTTCCAGGCCGAGCCGGTCCAGGTACTTGCGCAGCGCCCGCGGGTTGGATTGCAGCGAAACGCCCGGATCGTAACCCAGGGCCTGAATGAAGTTCTGCCCGTGGATCACGGCGAACTCGATGTGCTTGATCCCCAGCGCTGCGATCTTCTCGCAGGCGGTTTCAAAGCTCTGACTCAGGGGCCGGTAATTGTCCGTGTGGATGCCGATGTGAATCACGCTTACTCCTCCTCGCTAAAGGACGCGTTCGTCGCGGCGCAGCCATGAGCGGTGCGGACGTCAGTCGCCAACGGGATTTCGGCACGTGGTGCGCGTCGTTGACAAAGTCCCGGTTTCGGTGTTTCGCTCGACCGTGCCATCCGGAACGGCGCTTTCCGTGTCCGAATCCCATTGGCTGCTAGTTATCGCACTGATCCACGGCGAATTCAAGCAGAGGCCGGGGTCGTGACGATCCGCGGCCAGGCCGGTTCGAGCCGTGCGCTCACGAGAGCCATTTCGTCCGGTATTCGGTATGCACGAAGCGGGCGGACTCGGGGGCGTTGGTCGCCCGCATCTGCTCGCCGTCCCAATCCAGGTTCTTGCCGGTGCGGAGGCCGAGCACGCCTGCCAGGCCGATCTCGGTGAGCAGGCCGCCGGTGTCGAAGTCGGAGAAGGTCTTGGTCTTGTCCTGGCTGCGGCAAGCGTCGAGCCATTCCTGGCCGTGGTTGCCAATCCGCGGCAGGCTCTCCGGAATCGCCCGGGTGGCCTCGTGGTGGAGCACGTCCTTCAAGCGGGGCTCGCCCTGCAGGCGGATCAGGCCGCCGGTGTTCCAGTGACTGGTGTAGATGCAGCCTTTTTCGCCGAGGATCATCAGGCCGCCGGGGATCTTGTCCTTGTAGACCTCAACCAGAGGCTGCAGCACGTCGGCCGGCGGCAGACCGCTTCCCTGCCAGTGCAAGGCGACGGGGTCGAGGCGGCCCCGCGCAGGGAAATGGAATTCCACCGCGGCTTTGCCGGCAACCTGCTTGCCGTCGTGTACGTTGATGACGATCTTTTCGGGATAGCTCAAGTCGAGCGCCCGCATCGGCAGATTGATCGCATGGCAGCAGATGTCCGCCAGGCCGCCGTTGCCAAAGTCGAACCAGCTGCGCCAACGGAACGGATGATAGACGTCTTTCTTGTAGGGGCGCAGGGCCGATGGCCCGACCCACAGATCCCAGTTGAAGCCGGGCGGCACGGGATCCTCGCCTGCCGCGCTGCCTTCGCTGGCCGTGACGCCCACGCCCCAGTGGTAGATCTCGCGGATCGGGCCCAGCGCGCCGGCCCGGATGATCTCCGTACAGCGGCGGAGCGATGCGCTGGCGCTGCCCTGGTTGCCCATCTGCGTGACGACGTTGCAGGTGCGCGACAGCTCGCGCAGTCTGCGGGCTTCTGCGACGCTGTGCGTCAACGGTTTTTCACAGTACACGTGCTTGCCCGCTTTCATGAAGACCGTACACAAGTGGGCGTGCCAGTGATCGGGCGTGCCGATCAGGACCGCGTCGAAGCTCGACGCCTTGTCCAGCAACCGCCGATAGTCCTCATACGCCTGGGCGTCCTTGGTCGCCTCGCCGCCGGAATTCAAGGCGTCGGCGCGGGCTTTCTCGATCATCGCCTGGTCCGGATCGCACAGGGCCGCCAGATTCGCGCCGCCGGCGAGCAAGCCCTTCATCACGCTGCGCCCCTGCCCGCCGCAGCCGACCAGCGCCAGGTTCAGCCGGCTGTTGGCGGCGGTCGACGCGGCCTCGGCGCCCGACAGGATCAGCGGCCGCCCGAACGCTGCCGCTCCCAGAGTTGCCGCTGAAGTTTTGAGGAAATGCCGCCGCGAAGAGTGGTTTCGTTTCATGCGGTCACCTGAGCGTGAGAAAAAGGTTTTGGCCAAGCAGGGCGTGGCGATCCTGCCGAGCGTGAAGCGTTGTGTCACAAGGACCCCGTGTTCGCCTTGTCTCCACAAGTTGACTTCCCAACGGCCCGGCCTACAATCGCAACCCAGACGAGAGCAGAGTATAACAGAAAGGGACGGGACGGGCACAGCGGCCTGGTCGATTGCAAGCCGCAAAGTCCGATCCTCACGGAGGACGAGTTCGGCGACCGGCACCGGGAGTTTCCGGGCCAGAACCCAATTCTATTCAGGGTGGTATCGACCGATGAAAACATGGCACGGTTTTCTGGCGGGCGCATGGTTGGTTTTCGGGTCGGCGGGGCTGGCGGGCGCGGCGGACCGGACGGATCAGGCCTCGTGGGCGGAGACCATGGCCGCCGCGCGGTCTGATTATCTGAAGTCGCCCGAGGCGCAGCGGGCGCCCACCAGCGATTCGTTGTTCAAGCCGTTCGACAGCGGCCCTTTGGACGGCCAGGGGCCGGCCCGGCACGTGGTCGTCAACGTCGCCGGCCTGCAGGAATTGCGGCTGATTGCCAAGTGCGAAAAAGGTCCGGCCAACTGCAACATCTGGGGCGAGCCGCAATTGATTGCCCGCGACGGAAGCGTCACGCGGCTGACCGCGCTGAAACCGGTCTCCGTCAAGGTCGGCTGGGGCCAATTGCTGGTGGACAAGAACTGGCAAGATCATCCGCTGCGAGTCGGCGACCGGACGTTCTCGTTCGGCCTGTGGGTTCACGCGGACAGCGAGTTGCGGTTTCAACTGGACGGGCGGTACGAGCGTTTCGAGGCCTGGGTCGGCGAGGACCTGGACCGCGCGGCGGGGATCTGCCGCTTCCAAGTGCGCTCCGCGGCCCCGCCGCTGCCATCGGATTGGGCGGACGTGGCGGCGAAATTCTCCACGCAGGCCGGCTGGCTGCTGGCGGACGCCGGCGGCGACGGCATCGCGTCGTGGTTCGGGCAGCGCAAGACGGCGCAATTGGAACGGGAGATTCTCGACGCCGTGCTGAACCAGATCGCGCCCCGCGACGCGCCTTTCCGGGCCGAAATGGAAGCGTTGGCCCAGGCCGACGCCGCGCCCAGCGATCCGCGCTGGCTGGACCTGTACGCGCGGGCCTGCCGCTATCGCCAATGCCTGGCGCTGACCGGCCCCCAATCGCGGCTGCAGCCCGAGTTGGACGCGCTCGTCGCCGCGAAAGCGCCCGACGCCGATCCGCGCTGGTCCGCGTTCCGCGAACGGGCCGTGCGGGTGTTGGAACTCGACGACCAGTTCGCCACGCTCCAGTTCGACCTCCGCCAGCGCGACGTGCTGAGCAAGGCGACGGGGGAACGCACCTGGAACGGCGACCGTTACGTGCCGGTCGAGCGGTCGACGGCGGCGGAGATCGCCAAGCAGGTGTTTCACCCGGCGGCGCTGGTCTGGCCGGAGGACCGCGACCCGGCCGACATCGTGGTGCGGCGGACGGCGGCCCTGTTGGCCGACCTGAAGGAGCGGGACGCGGGGGCGCGCCTCGCTGCGTTCGACGCGCCGCTGGCGAAACTGCAGCGAGCGGCCGCCGACACGCCGGTCGCGGATTCTGCGGCCCGGCGCGCCTTGTTCGACGAAACCTGCCGGCTGCGGCGGCAGATTGCGTTCAACAACCCGTTGCTGGACTTTGACCAGCTGGTGTTCATCAAGCGTCACCGGGCCATCTATCAGCACATGTGCGACCAGTTCTACGGGATCTGCCAAAACCCCGGCGGCGGGCTGTACGTGCTGGAAGACGCCTTCGGCGAAAACCCGACCGTCCGCGACGTGTTGGCGGACAGGATTTGCGAGACGGGCCGGTTGCGGGACCAGCGGCTCCGCGGCGGCAGCGTGCTGCGGCCCGACCTGCGCTACGACGGCCAGCAGGAAGTCAGCGGCGACGACGCCGAGGGCGGTTCGTTCCTCTCGCCGGCGTTGTCGCCCGACGCGCGGCAGATTGTCTTCGCCTACGTCGAACGCAAAGGACCGAGGGAGCAGGTGTTCCACGAGGACCCCACGCGCGGACACTGGGATCCGCAGCGGTGTTATCACCTGTTCAAGGTGAACGTGGACGGCAGCGGCCTGCAGCAGCTGACCGACGGCACCTGGAACGACTTCGACCCCTGTTGGCTGCCCAACGGCCGCGTGGCCTTTATCAGCGAGCGCCGCGGCGGCTACTTGCGGTGCGGCCGCGCTTGCCCGCTGTATACGCTGTACGACATGAACCCGGACGGCAGCGAGATCAACTGCTTGAGTTTTCACGAAAGCAACGAGTGGAATCCGAGCGTTTCCCACGACGGCCGGATCGTCTGGACCCGCTGGGACTACGTCGACCGCCACGGCGTCGTCGCGCACATGCCTTGGACCGTGACCCTCGACGGCCGCGATCCGCGCCCGATCCACGGCAACTATGCCGCCCGCCTGGCGCGGCCCGACATGGAACTGTACGTGCGGGCGATTCCCGGCTCGGCCAAATACGTCGGCGTCGCGGCCCCGCATCACGGCCAGGCCTACGGCTCGCTGATCATCATCAGTCCGCACGTCGCCGACGACGACAGCATGGGGCCCGTGCGGCGGCTGACGCCGGAGGTCGGTTTTCCCGAAAGCCAGGGCGGCCGCCAGGTGTACAGCACGCCGTGGCCGCTCAGCGAGAACTACCACCTGTGCGTCTACGACGCCGCGATGAGCGGCGCGGCCCTCCGGCGGCCCGGCGAAAACTACGGCATCTACCTGGTCGACGCCTTCGGCAACAAGGAGCTCGTCTACCGCGATCCCGACATCGGCTGTATGAATCCGATCCCGTTGCGGCCAGCGCAGCTGCCCGCGGCGCCCGCCCTGGCCACCGCGCCGAAACCCGCCGTCATCGGCGACCAGGGCCAGGCCACGATGGCGGTCGTCAACGTGTACGACATGCGCGGGGGCTGGCCCGAGAACACCGAGATCAAGTCGCTCCGAGTTTTCCAACTCGTTCCGTGCGCCGTGCCCAGCGGGGGGCTGCGGCCCCATGAAACCGGCAAACGGATCGCCGAAGCGGGCGACTCGATGATGCCGTGCCGATGGGTGCTCGGCACGGTGCCGGTGGAAGAGGACGGCAGCGCGCACTTCACCGTGCCGGCCTACCGCGAGTTGTTCTTCCAGGCGCTCGACGAACGCGGCATGGCCGTGACTTCGATGCGTTCGGCCACCAGCCTGCGCGACGGCGAACACCTGGTGTGCGCGGGCTGCCACGAGCCCAAATCAAGAACGGCCAAATTCGTGCCGACGGCCGCGCTGGCGCTGCAGCGTCCGCCCTCGACGCCCGCGCCCGACGTGGACGGCTCGCATCCGTTCAGCTATCCGCGTCTCGTCCAGCCGGTGCTCGACCGCCACTGCGTCCAGTGCCACGAGGAGAACCGGGCCAAGCAGGCGCCGAACCTGGGCCGGGAACCGATCGCCAACAAATTCTACGCTTCCTACAACTCGCTCGTCCCCTACGGCTTTACTTCCTACGGCGACAACTACCGCACGCGGCCCGGCCAGTTCGGGGCCCGCGCCTCGAAGCTGATCGCCCTGCTGGAAAAGGGCCACTACGACGTGAAACTGCCGCCGGAAGACTTCCACCGCCTGGTGCTCTGGATCGACTGCTGCTCGATGTTCTACGGCGTCTTTGAACGCGAGCCCGGTGAAGCGCAGCTCCGCGGCGAGATCAGCCGGGCGGTGCTGGAATAGGGCGCCCGGCAACGACCAAACCAGGCCCGCCGAAACCGCGTTCAACGCTGGGCCAGCTTTCGCAAGACCTCGATTCCACGCTCGATCACCGCGTCGTCCGCGGCGTAGGACAGGCGGAAGTGGGTGTCGCGCTGGCTGAAAATGCCGCCGGGAATGATCAGCAGCCGGTTGTGGATGGCCTCGGTGACAAACTCGCTGCCGCTGCCCCAGGGGGCCTTGGGGAACGCATAGAAAGCGCCGCCCGGCTTGACCAACTCGAAAACATCCTGGAGCCCTTCGTAGAGCATGTCGCGTTTGCGCCGGTACTGGTCCAGGTACTGGCTGACGTCGACGTCCATCGCCACGGCGCCGGCCCACTGCGCCGGTTGCGGGGCGCACACAAACGTGTACTGCTGCAGCTTGACCATCGCGTCGATCACCGCCGCGGGGCCGTGGACAAAGCCCAGCCGCCAGCCGGTCATGGCGTGACTCTTGGAAAACCCGTCGATCACGATCGCCTGGTCGTTGAACCTGGCCGGCGACAGAAACGGCTCGTCATAGCAAAAGGCGCGATAGATCTCGTCCGAGACCAGCGCCACCTTGTGTTCCGCAGCCAGCTTGGCCAGGCCTTCGATCTCCGCGGTCGTCGCCGTGACGCCGGTCGGATTGGCGGGGCTGTTCAACAGAATCAGCTTGGTCCTCGGCGTGATGGCATCCGCCACCCGGTTCAGATCGATGCGGAAGTCCGGATAGGTGTCGATCAAGACCGTGACGCCGCCGACCAGGCTCACCAGCGGCTGGTACATGACGAAGAACGGATCGAAAACGATCACCTCGTCGCCCGGATTGACCAGCGACAGCATAACCAGCACCAGCCCGCCGCTGGTTCCGGAGGCGACGAACACCTTGCGGTCCGCGTGTCCGAACTCGGCGTCCACTTGCCGCTGGAGTTTCTCCCGCAGCACGGGCACGCCCTGCGTCAGCGCATAGCTGTTCTTGCGGCTCTGGATCGCATCAATACAGGCTTGGCGAACCGCCTCCGGCACGTCAAAGTCGGGCTGGCCGATCGACAGGTTGATCGGGTCCTTCATCTGCGCCGCCAGATCGAACACCTTGCGAATGCCGCTGCTGTCAAACGTGGTCGTGCGCTGCGCGATCCAGGGATGGAACATGGTAGCCTCGAAGCAATTCGTTCCCGAAGCAAGGAAGGTCGCCGGGATTCTTCGGCGGTGCGCAGGAATCCCGGAGACGCGCGTGGGTGGGGCCAGGGCTCGCCAGCTGATTCGCTTACACGGCGGCCAACTGGACGCGGGCGCTGTTCAAACGGCTGGACAGCAGCCGCGCGATTTGCGTCAGGAGTTGAGAGCCCAGCCGGTGATCCGCTTCGCAGAAACCTCGCAGTTGGGCGGCGTCGAGCCGGACCAGGTGCGTGTCCTTGACCGCCGTGGCCAGCGTTCGGCAGCGGAAGGGTTCGACAAACGCAGCCCAACCGACCAGTTCGCCGTCCACCAAGGTGTCCACGATGCGCAGCTCGCCGCTGCCCAACATGCAGGCCAGATTTACTTCTCCGCGGACGATCAAGTACAGGTACTCGGCCGAATCCGCTTCTTCGAAAATCACCTGGCCGGCGGCCACGGTCTGCTCGTCGGCGATGCTCGCCAATTTCTGCAACGACTCCGGCGCGAGGCTCGCAAAGTGGGCGTACTGTCGCAGCAATTCGGGAGTGACCATGAGGGGTACCCTTTCTAAAGAGGAAGATCGATCTTCATTCTAGCGGAAGCCGTGGGCGGCAACAGGGGGGCGGCCGCCGGCGAGCACCGGGAATCCGCCGAAAGCCAACGCCGCACCGCGGCGGCGGCGGACGTCGCGTCACGGAGCGACGCGGCTACGAGGCGGTCAACGCCTCCCTGACGAGTTCCCCCAAATCGGCCACCCTCAAGCGGTCCTCCGCTCCCACCGTCTGGACCGCGTCCTGGAACATGACCAGGTCCTTGGGACAGGCGACGACCAGGCACTGGACGCCGGGCAGGCGGAGGGCTTCCCGGACGCGGTTCTCCGCCGGCCGCTCCTGGACCCCCGCGGCGTCCTTCATCCACAGACGGCCGCCGCCCGCGCCGCAGCAAAAACTGTTGCCGCGATTCCGCGGCATTTCCAGCAACCGTGCGCCCAGGGCCTGCAAGACCCGCCGCGGCGCATCATAGACGCCGTTGAACCGTCCCAGGTAACACGGGTCGTGATAGGTCACGGTGCAGGCCAAGGATCGCGCCGGCCGCAGCGCGCCCCGCCGGATCAACTCGTCGAACAACTCCGTGTAGTGCAGCACCGGCTTGCCTGCCAGCGCGGCCGGAGCCGGCGTCTCCTGGCTCGCTTGCCCGCCGAGGTGATACTCGTTCTTCAGCGTGTTGTAGGTGTGCGGATCGCTGGTCAGCACTCGCTGGAACCTGGCGGCAGACAGCGTCTGGCTGTTCTTTTCGCGCAGCATCCAGAACAGGCCCTCCTCGCCAATGCGGCGCACGTCATTGCCGGAATTCCGCTCCTTGTCCATCAGCAGCCCCACGTCCACTCCGGCGTGCTGCAGCACCTGGGCGATGGCCTGCGTGGCCAGTTGCGCCCGCTGGTCGTAGGAAGCGTAGTCGCCCACGAACCAGAGATACTCGACTTCCTCCGTGCGCGCGTCCTTGAATTGGAAGTCCAACGCTCGCGTCCAGCCGATCCGTTCCTTGGCCAACTGGCCGAACGAATTCCCGTAGCGCTGGAGGTTCCTTAGCGCCACCTGCAGTCCCGCGTCTGCCTGACCCTGGTCGATCAGGTGCCGGCGCAGGTCGATGATCAGCCGCGGATGTTCAATCTGGACGGGACAGATATCCTCGCACGCCCGGCAGGTGCAGCAAGCCCAGAGTTCGTCCGCCGGGACGACCGAGCCGTGCAGGCTGGGCAGATCGCCGCCCGCCTGGGGCCGGGCGCGCAACAACTGGGAACTGAGCGTTTGCACAAGCTCACGGGGCGAGAGCGGCATTCCGGTGTTGTAGCCAGGACAGACCTCCTGGCACTTGCCGCACCACGTACAGGCATCCACCTGCAGCAGTTGCCGCCACGTGTAGTCGCGGAGCGTACGGACGCCCGTTTCCGCGACGACCGGCAAGCGGCCCGGCGGGGCCGGATCGCGCAACACCAGCTGGGCGGGCGAGGAGACCAGGTGAAACGCTTGGGTGAACGGGATGCTGACGAGCAGACCGAACGCCAGCAGCGCGTGCGTCCACCAGAGCAGTTGATGGAGCACGCGAAGCGAGGCCGGCGGCAAACGGGCGAAGCGCTTTCCCAATCCGTAACCGACCAAAGCCGCGCTGGCGGCGGGAAACACCGGCCCGCCCTCGGCGACCCGCTGCAACTGTTCGGCCTGCCGCGCCGAGCCCAGGTGCAAACGCTCGCGCAACTCCAACGCCGCGGCGGCCTGCCGGGCGGCCGCCGGCGTCACCCTGCGATCCCCCCGTCCCAACTCCTTTATTCCGGCTTTCCCGGCCGCGGATTCCGCGGCCGCCGCCACGCGGGCTGCGATCTGAAACCCCTCGGCAATCCGCAGACCCTCCACCAGAAATCCGCTGACCGCGATCGACGCCAGAATCGCCAGGAAGGGGAACGCATCCCAGAGACTGACCTGCCCTCGCCTGGCCCGCAGTCGTTCCGGCCGCAAGAGGTAACGGCGATACGCGGCCAAGCCGACGCCCACGATCAGGACAACTCCGAACACGTCCAACACGAACTCAAACAGCAGATAGAAGCGGCCGCTGAGCAGCTGCCAATCCAGCAGTCGGTTGGCGAGATCCTGGTCGATCGCGGCCAGAGCGGTGCCGATGAACAAGATCGCCATGCCCCAGAAAATCGCCTGGTGCATGACCAGGGAAAAGCCGTCGCGCGCCAACCGTGATTGGAAGCAGACCGTCTGGATGAGTTCTGCAAGCCGTTTCGGTCGCCACGCCTGCCACAGCTGCCGAGGCACCGTCGGCGCCCCCGGCTCGGCTTGCCCCAGAAACCACTTCCGTACGCGCCAGACCACGCCCGCCAAGAGCGCGATCGCCACCAGCGGGATCAGGGCGTAGAACGAGTACTCGGCCCACAACGGGACGTTCCACATGATGGGCCGAGCGTAGTGCATAGCGCGCCCCCGGTGTGCGTCATCGTGCGGCTGGCCATCCCGCAGTGCCCCTCGCCCGGTTCCGGCGGTCGGTGCCGAAACCAGGTGCCGCTCGGCGCGCGGCGTCTACTGGGCGGCGGCCGGGGCTTTGTCCAACGGCCACAGTTCCCAGCGGCGGACGAAGATCTCCGCCAGTTCCGACTGGATGGTCAATTTGCCGGCCGTGGGGTGGACGTCGAAGCCCTCGTTGACTTTCACGCCGTTGACCAGGACGGTAATCCGGTCGCCCCGGCAGATCACGTCCATCCGCGTCCACTCTTCGCCGGGACTCTCGACGTCGTTCTTTCCGCGGAATCCGATGACGTCCTTCCAGTCCGGATCGCGGCCAAACCAGTTGACGCGGCCCGATTTGAACACTTTCTTCTCGCCGCCCGGATGCCACACGGATTCCCCGTCGCGGTCCTTGATGATTTCGGCGGTCAGCGTGGGCTGCACCTGGCCTTTGCCCCGGACCACGAGGACATCGCCCGTGCCGCCCTGGATGATCTGGGCTTCGATCGACTCCATCCAGATGTCGCCGTATCCGCCCTCGGGTCCCTGGCAGTGGACCAGAACCCCGGAGTCCTTGGCGCGATCCACGCGGTTGCCCCAGGTCCGCGGCCCCCAACGGAACTCACAGATCATGTGATAGTCGCGATACTCGTTGCGGGTCGATACGCCGCCCAGGCCGTCGCCCGAGATGTGCAAGAGCCCGTCGTGGACCGTAACCACCCGGCGGGGATCTTCGTGTTTCGTGTCGCGGAAGTAGGTGTACAACCCGTCCAGATTCTGGCCGTTGAACAGCTTGAGGACTCCGTCGGCGGGCGTGATCGGCGAAGGATTGGGCGTTTCTGCGGCGACGGCCTGCGCCGCGAGCGCGACTGCCAAACCGAGGGACATCACAAGACGGAACAAGCGGGCATGACAAACCATGATCGGTCTCCTGGAGGCCGGTTCCGGATCGAGAGAACCCTGGGGGCTCAGCACATGCCGGACAGCGGCGGGTTGAATTTGAGGCGCAGAGTTCTGCGACGGCGCACGAACGAAAACCAACGGCAAGCATGGGCCGGTGCGCACGCGCGCTCTGCGTGGACCCGCGCCCGCCAGCACCCAACGGGATTTCGGCACGCTGGACGCGCCGTTGAGGGCGTCACGGCTTCGGGACCCCATTTCGTTCCGCCGTGCCGGTTTCCCGTTGGCTGCTAGTGTAGCCTCCGCCCGCCCCGCCTGCAACGCGCTTTAAGGCGCGGTGAACGTGTCCCGCAAGAACGCGGCGGCACCGTCCCAGGCGGCCGCGGCGGCGGCAAAATCGACGGGCATGCGCCGCAGCGGTTGCGGCGCGCCGGCGCGCGAGGGGACGGTCACGGCGGGATTCAAGGGGAATTGCGCGCTCCGCCCCGCCGCCAGCTTCGCCTCCGTTTCCGGCGCGAGCAGAAAGTCGACCAGTTGCTGGGCCCGGCGCGCATTCGGTCCCCCCTTGATCAACGCCAACGTGTTCGGGATGAACAGGGCTCCCAAGCCGCCTTCCTCCTGGTCGGGGTAGACGATCTCCACCGGCCTGCCGCCGTCGCGCTCGATGATCGCATCGTCCGTGTCCGTCCACCCCAACGCCAGGTCGCCGCGGCCCACGGCGAGGGCCACTTGCTTGTTGCCGCTCAACACCCGGGCGTTCTCTTTCAGCGCCAAAAAGAACTTCCGCGTCTCCGCCTCGCCCCAATGCGACCACAGCACGGCAGCGTGAGTCGCCGTGGTGCCAAACAAGGGCTTGGCGATGCCTACGCGGCCCTTCCATTTCGGATCGGCCAGATCCCGAACGCCGCGCGGTCGATCCGCTTCGGAGACGGCTTCGAGATTGACGATCAACACTCGCACACGCGCCGCAAAACCGTACCACATGCCCTGCGGCGAGCGATAGTCGGCCGGAAAACCGGCCGCTCGATCCGTCCGATACGGAGTTAACAGCCCCTGTTGCTCCAGCCGCAGCGTATGCAGAATCTCGTTGTTCCAAAACAGGTCGCACCGCGGCCGCGCCCGCTCCTGGATCAGGGCGTTCACCAGTCCCACGGTCTTCGTCGATTCGACGTCGTACTTGGGCAACACGCGAACGCCCGTCTGCCGCTGGAACTCCTCCAACTGCGGCTCCGAAAACTCGCGGTCCAACGCGGCATAGACCACGACTTCCTCGCCGGAACGGAAGCGACAGCCCGCGGCCGGCCCCAGCGGCAACGCAACGGCCCCCAGCAGCAACCCGACGAGCCCGAAACCGAACGCACCCGGCCAACCCGCGGGCAAGTGACGGTCGGCGGAAGGCAAAGAAAGTGGCTTCATGCCGCCAGCTTAGCCGACCGGCAGCGGGAAGTACATCCGAAGCGCGGAGCTACCTGCCGGTCGCAAACCGGCGGCCAGGCGGCAACGCCGATTTCCGAGTGAGCCACCGTCGTCTGAGCCCCCCGCCTCCAAGAGCGCGCGCCCGGCTCGTTTATCCGGATTGTTCCCGCAGGGCGTCGCGTTCGCGGCGCGTGGCTTCCAGATCGAACATCAGGTATTTCATGTCCAGACGCAGTTGGCTGAGCGCCTCCTGGACGGTCGTCAAGATCCGCCGCCGCCGGCGCATGTTCTCCACGACGCGGCCCAGGGCAGGCTCGATCCTTTGCCGACACTCCGGCGGCAGCAACGCGACAGCCGCTGCCAAATCGGCGACATCCGGCGGGAGATCCTCGCGCCGAGCTAGAACTTCGGAGGATATCTCGGACATAGTGCTAGCTTTCTGGTCGGAAGCCTGCTGAGCATCCAATAGCAGACCGCGTGCCTCTCGTTGGCACCCCGCTTGTAAAGCGACGTAACTGGTTATCAGATTAAGACTTAGCTGCCGTCATCCCGAATTGGACACCAAGCCGATGTTGAGGAAAAGCAGCAGTTTGATCTACGCGCGGATTGCAAATCTCGATAGAAGCGGGGTTTACGTCGATGAAGCGCGCGTCGGGAAGCGGTTGCGGCCGAGCCACTCTCGACAGCGGGCCATGTTGACATTTTTCATCACGTTGACAGTCATGTTCACGGCAGGCAATGTCGGTGACTATGCTGCGTCGCGACTTGAACACGAACGGAACCGGGGGACCGGCTGGCTTTCCCAAGGCGACTCGCCCGATGTCGCTGGGATTGGCGGCCTTGCTGGCGTTCTGGCTCGTACCCCAGGCGCTCGGCGATCATCGCGACTCGTTCGAGTCCGTGGAACCGACGTGGCGTTTGGCCGACGCCGATTGCGGAGCCCGGATCACCAGCCATCGACGCGATTTTCAAACGTTCCACGCCGGCCGGGCCAGCGAAGGATTGTGTCTGGTCGCCAGTCAAGGGACGTACGCCTACCTGGTCCAAGAGGTTCCGCAATCCCGCGTGATCGCGGAATGGACGGCTACGCTGTGGGTCAAGGCGGACCGGACCGGCGTCCAACTGCTGGCGCGCGTCGTGCTGCCTCGCAGTCGCGATCCGCAGACCGGCGGTCCGATGACCGCGCTGTTGCGCGGCGAGGTGTACGATCGCACTGGCATGTGGCAACAGCTCGCCATCCGCGAGGCGGATCAGTTGCTGGAGCGGCAGGTCCGGATTCTGCGGTCGCAATTCGGGCCGGACGTGGACGCCCGCGAGGCCTATGTCGATCTGCTCGTAGTCAATGCTTACGGCGGCGCCGGCGTGACCAATCTCTGGATCGACGATTTGGAGTTGCTGGGCCAGGTGCCTGCCGCCCATTTCGCCTCCACGGACCGCGAGACATCGCTGCCGGGCGGCGTTCCGGCGCCGCGTTCTGCGGAACCGTGGTCCGGAGTTCCCCACCGCGACGGCGGCGCCCAGCTGAACGGCACCGTGCTGCTGCTTGGAGGGCGCCCCTTCTTTCCGCGCGTGATCGACTGCAACGGGGAATCGTTCGAGTGGCTCCAGTCGCTGGGCTTCAACGCTGTGCGGCTGCCCGCAGCCCCGACGGCGATCCAGCTGCGCGAGGCCGAACGGATCGGCTTGTGGCTGATCGCGCCGCCGCCGAACGACGGCCTGATCACCGCCGCTCACCACTGCGTGCTGTGCTGGGACCTGGGGAGCCGCTTGGACGACGCGCGTCTGGAACTGACGCGCCAGCGGGCGGCTCAGTTGCGGCGGGCGGATCTGCAGCCGCATCGGCCCTTGCTCGGCGAGGCGGCGGAGCGGCTGTGGAGCTACAGCCGGGAATTGAACATCCTGCTGTTGGACCGCGCGCCGCTGGGGACCTCCCTGTCGCTGCCCGACTACGGGCGGTGGCTGCAGACTCGGCCCGCCGTGGCGCGGGCCGGGACTCCGTTCTGGGCGACGATCCAAACCGAGCCGGCGCTGGAACTGGTCGATCAATGGGCAGCCCTGGGACTCGGCCCGCCGCCGTCGTTGAGCGTCGAGCCCGAGCAGATTCGCCTGCTGACTTTTCAAGCCCTCGCGTCGGGAGTCCGCGGCCTGGTCTTCCGTTCCCGTTCTCCGCTGGACCAGTCGGATGAGGAAACCCAGACCCGCGTGAGGCTGCTCCAACGGCTGAACATGGAACTGGCGCTGATCGAACCCTGGCTCGCCGGCGGCAATCGCGCGGAGGACGTGGAGAGTCCCGGGCCGGAAGTCCGCATCGGCTTGCTGCAGACCGAACGCTCGCAGTTGCTGATCGTGCTGGAGCAATCGGCGACGCAGCAGTTCACGATGGGGCCGGTGTCGTCGCCCTCGTTGTCCCTGGTGTTGCCCAGCACGGCGACGGCGCCTCAGGTGTACTGCCTGACTGCGGCCGGGCTGCAGACGCTGACGCATCGCCGCGTGCCGGGAGGCATTCGAGTGACGCTGGAACGTTACGGGCCGGTGTGCCTGGTGGCCGTCACGCAGGACGCCTTGGTGGTGAATCACTTGGCGCGGACCTGGGCCGAAACCAGGGCGGCGGCCACGAAGCTGCAGTACCAACTGGCAGCCTCCCAAGTGCAATTCGTAGAAACCGTCCACGCCCAATGGACGGGCCAGACGCCCTCGGCGGCGCCGGCGCAACGCTGGCTGGCCGAGGCCCGCGAAAACCTGCAGCATTGCGGGGTGCTGCTGGGCGGCAACGACTACTCAGCCGCGCACGCGTTCGCCGAAAAAGCCCTGGATCGGCTGGCGCAGGTCCGGCGCGGCGACTGGGAGCAAGCCGTCCGCGACTTTCCCGCGCCGAGTTCCAGCCCCTGCTGCGCCGGCTTCCCGCCGCTGGCCATGCACTGGGAGATGGCACGCCGGTTGCAAGCCGCGCCGGCCTGGTCCGGAAACGCGCTGGCGGCCGGCGACTTCGAGAACCTGGAACACCTTCGCGCAACCGGTTGGCAGAACATCTCGCAGGCCGGGGACACGGTCCGGACGTGGGTCGAACTGTCGCCCCAGTCCGCGCGCGGCGTCGGGACTTCGTTGCGGCTGCAGGCGACGCCCGTGGACGGGCAAACGCCGCCCCAGGCGCTGGACGGCCCGCCCCTGCAGATCGTCTCGCCGCCGCTGCCGGTGCGCCGCGGGCACGTCGTGCGGATCCGCGGCTGGGTGCGCGTGCCGGAACGGATCGCGGCCAGCCCGGACGGGCTGTTGGTGTACGACTCGCTGGGCGGGCCGGAGCTGGGCGAGCGATTCACGTCGACCGACGGCTGGCGCGAGTTCGCCTTCTACCGGATCGCCCCAGCCGACGGCGGCCTGTCGCTGACGTTCGCCCTGACAGGCCTGGGCGAGGCGTTTCTGGATGACGTCTCGGTCTCCGTCCACGAGCCGATCGCGGCGCAAGGCAGCCTGGACGAGGCCCGCCGCCTGCCGCCCGCCGGCGAGTGGTGGCGATGACGCGATCCACCTGCCATCCGGACGACGGTCCGGTGGTCCGGCCTCACGGCAGGCGATGTTCGGTTCGCTCGGCCACCGCGCTGGGTTGCGGCTTGAGTCGGCGCCACACTCTGCGTTCGACGAGCACTCTTGTCCGTTTGGAATCGTGACCGTCGTGCCCTGGCGTAGGGCCTGCGGCCAGAGGCGGGATTTCCGCGACGCCGCCGGCGGCGTCACTTATTTCGGCACGTACCAGAACGTCCTCCAGTAGGCCTTGTCCAGTTCGAACGGATCGACCGACGCGGCGAAGTCGTGGTCCACCGGCAGCACGCCGTAACGGATCATTTCGCGGGCGTAATCCCGACGCGGGACGAATCGCACCGGGCAGTCCGGGCCGTTGTTCGGACTGGGCGTGACCATGCAGAACCGGTTGTTCTCTTCCAGGATGTGCTTCCGCCCGCGGGCGACCGCCGCGACGATGGCCTGATAGTCCGGGTCGGTTTTGTCCCGAAAGATCACTTCGCCCGACTGGGCCTGACAGACGCCCAGCCCGCCGGCTTCCTTGGCCAGCGGCGCGCGGGCCGCTTTCGACAGTTCCGGGTACGACAGATTGTAAATCAGGTGCCGATTGTACCGCCCGCCGTCTTCGGACATGGTGTGCGCCAGGTACTTGTTTTTCTGGAATTCGTCCGGCGGGTAGTAGCGGGCGTAGAAGTGCGCCGGGAGCTTGTACGTGCCGATCTGTTTTTCCTTCTCGGTCGGCGCGTGGCAGCGGTCGCAGCGGCGGTTGATGACCTCGACCAGCGCCTGGGTCTCCGGCCAGTCCTTGTCGTTCCGCACGTTGCCGCTGTGCTCGTAATAGCCGATCGTGCCGTGACTGTTGACGGCATACGTTCCCGCGTGATTGGCGCCGGCGTCCAGCCAGTGGCGGATGATTTTCTGCTCGGCTTCCGGCATGGCGGCGCCCGCGTGGCGCTGTTCGATCAACTGGAGCAGGCGGCTGGAACCGGTGCCGATCTCGTACGGTCCAAAGTTGCTCTTGCTGTGCGCGGAATACGGCAGGATGATCCGATTGTCGCCGAACAGTTGCCGCCACGACATTTGGAGATAGCCGATCGGATACAGCGGGCCCCAGTGGCCGGAGATGTTGAACCCGCCCTCCTCGCGGTCGTGGTTGTGGCATTCCAGGCAGTGCTTGTCCAGGATCGGCTGGATGTCCCGCAGAAAATCGAAGATCTCGGGCACGCCCGCGACCGGTTCGGGAGCGACGGGCCGCGTCCGCAGCAAACGGAGCAGCCGATCGCGCTCGTCGGAGCTGGGCGTTTCGGTCCGTTTCTCATGGCAGCCGACGCAGGTCGTCGTTTCGCCCGGCATGACGGACGTGAACGAGTGCATGCGTTTGACACAGTGCCCTTTTTCGTCCATCGCGACAAACAGAAAGCTGCGCAGCGGCGGGAGCTTGAAATAGGCGCTGCCGTCTTCAGAAACCGGGACGGAACCGATCAGCCGTTCGACGGAGAACGTGCCGCCAGCGGACATTTCGGACATCGCTCCGGCATAGTTGATCGGCTTGGGCAGCGCTTCGTAGATGAGCAGGTTCTTGACCGTGCCCGGTTTGACGCCCTTCATCTTGCGGCCGCTGTACAGGTTCACCAGGGCCAGGCAGCCGTGGTCGGCGGCCGGGTCCGTGTGGTCGGCGATCACCGGTTCCCGCTCGCGCTTCATCACCGGCCGCGGTTCGCCGATCCAGTATCCGGCTTTGGCCAGCACCTCCGGCAAGCGGTACAGGACTTCCGTCTCACCCTGGCCGTTCATCAATTCGATGGCAGTCTTGTTGGCGACCAGGAAATGGTTCTCGGAAAAGGCCCACGGGTCGCAATGGATGTTGCCCTTGCTGATGTACTGAACGCCGCGGGGATCGTCCGGGCCGAAACGCGGATCGATGAGGGCGGTCTTGCCGTAGTGCTCGCGCATGCCGTGGCCGGGCGACCAGGTCACGACCAGTTTCGGGCTGTGCGGAACCGATTTGGGAGCCAGGATCGTGCCGTGGTTGATCTGGTTCCCGTACAGGATCATCTGCCGCGTGCCGTCGGGATTCATCACCCAGAGATGATGGTAGCCCATGTGGAAGCGGTCGACGTATTCCCAGCGCATGTACGCGACCTGGCCGTTGGCCAGCACCCAGGGCGTGTTGTCGTGCTCGACATTGGCCGACAGCGCGCGGAGGTTGCTCCCGTCGGCGTCGCACTTGTACATGATGCCGACCTGCGTCAGCCAGCATTGCACGTAGCGGTTGGCCCGCGTGGAGCAGAAAATGATCTGGCCGTCGGGCAGGTAGGTGGGCTCGAAATCGTCCCAGCCGGGCGGCGAATAGGTCGCGTAGTCTTCCATGCCGGGCGAGACGTCCTCGCCCTGGCCGGTCAACTGCTTCAGCCCGCTGCCGTCGAGGTTGATTTCGTACAGGCTGTAATGCCGTTTCCCCTTGGGCAGGTAGGCGAAGACGAGTTTCTCCGCGTCGTAGTGGATCTGCGGATCGCGGATGTTGCCTTCGGGATCCTGAAAGATCGTCCGGACTTGCTTGGTCCGGACGTTGTAGATGCACAACTGCCCGCCGGAATTCATGGGAAACGTCGGCCGGCACTGGTCGATCGAATAGTACGCAATGCTGGCGTACCAATGGCCGTCGATGCTGGGCTTGCGGACGGCAAACAGAATCTCGTCGGGCATGCCGGCGTCGAGGAAGGAGCCGAGCATCGACGGTTTTTCTTTTGCGGCGACGGGCTTCGGTTCCGCCGCGTGCCCAAACAAGGGAGAACTCAGCAGGGGCAGCAAACCCGACAGGATAAAGACTCTGGCAAACATGATTCTGTCTCCGGGAAGAAGGATGGCACCAGAGATTGTACTCAAAGGGACGCCCCCCCGCGAGAACACTTCGGCCGCCTGGCGTTTCACGGTGCCACGATTCGGGCGCCGGGACGGCGCCGACCGCAGAAGCGGCCAGGTGGCTTCACCCGCGCCGTGCCCTCCGCGCGGGCAAAGCGCGGGGCCGAACGGAGGCTGCGGCAGACGAAGGCTGCGTCACTCGGACGGCTTGGCTCGCGCGCGGCCGATGGCGCACAGTTGGGCGACGAAGGGTTCCGGAATCAATCCGTTCTTCTGAATGGGCACGTCCCAGGTGAGCACGCCGCCCTTGGCAGTCAGATCCCGAACGTAGCCGACGATCTCGTCGTCCGGCTTCTGCGGACGCTCGCCGCGGCACCAAGTCTGGCCGAGGAAGCTGAGGATCTGGAACTGGACGCGGCGTCCCTCGCCTTCGAGCCAGCGGCCAGGGCAGGCCCGAATCGCCTCCGCGACCTGGTTCAGATTGACTTCGCCCGCGGTATAGTCTTCCACGGGCGTATGACAGACGACGGGCACCTTGACCCCCGGATTGAACGCCACTAGGGCGTCGGGATTGCCGGCCTTCAGGGCTCGAGCAAGACTCGCAAAGTTCGGCTCGTCGGGATGGCGATACATCTCGTCGGCGAAATAGCAGCCGTCGATCCACCAGCCGGCGACCAGGCGGCCCCAGCGCTGCGACCAGTCGCGGCAAACGGCCTCCCAGTTCCGCTGGAACTCGACCAGTCGCCCGCCGACCGGCTCACCGGGCAACTGCCAGCCTCCCGGCGCACCCCACCGCCATTGCAGTTTGCGGCGGGCCACATGATCCGCCGCCGGCGCTCCGCTGGGCAGATAGGCCAGCACCCGAATCCCGTGCGGCTGCAAGGCCTGGGCGAGGTCGGCGATCAAGTCGCGGCGCGAGCATTTGCTGGGCTGGATGCCCACCAGGCTGTCGTAGGTCGCATTTGGGGCGCAGTAGTGGCCGGAATTCTGGCCGACGGTGAACAGCAGGTACTTCGTGCCGGTTGCCGCCAGTTGCCGCACCAGGCCGTCGACGTCGAACGCTTCCACTTGCGCGTTCCAAGCCTCGGCCGACAACTCCGCTCCGCCAGCGGAACTGGGCGGCGCGCCCAGGTAGTGCGTCATCACGCCCCATCCGGCCTGCTGGAACCAATCGGCTGGACGGGACGCCGCCGCCCACACGCGGGCGCTGCCCGGCCCCTGGGCGACGAGCCCCGCAGCGGCGGCCTGAATCAAGAAACGACGGCGTGAAACGGCGGTGGGAGATCGCAAGTCGTTCATCGGCATCTGACCTGACTTTCTGCTGATGGATCGCAAGTCCGTGGTGAGCGCCGGCCAGCGGAGCGCGGGCCGTTTGATGCGAAGACGGGGTCTGCTAAGATGGTGTCCACGCACCCATCGTATCAAACCTCGGCTTGACCGCAAGCGATGTGGTGGCTCGTGGCGGTCCGCCGTAGCCTTCCCGGAGCCTGGCTTGCCGAGCCGTGCAGCATCGGCCTGGATGCCGGAGGCAAGCGCACGGCTCGGAGAGCCGTGCTCCGGAGAGGGACTGGGAGGAACGCTTGACGCAGACAACCGACCTTGGTGAACGGCTCGTGCCCGTGGTCCGCGAGATCGCGTGGCAGCTGGACGAAACCTTGCGCGGCGCGCACGGCGCGACCGGCGGCTGGTCGGACGCGACGGCGACGGAGCGGCTGGCGCGCGCGGCGCTGCAAGTGGCGCTCGACCGCTTGTCGGCCACCGCCTGCTGGGGCGAGGCGAATCGGCTGCCCTCCGGCGAGTTGTGGCGGATCGCCGGCCACTGGCTGGAGGTCGGGACGCTGCAGTGGCGCGCTCGCACCAAGCCGCGCGGCTATGCGGGCGATTTCGAGATGCTGGAGCAGATCTGCGCGCATCACGTCTGCGATCATCCGCTGGGCGCCGTGTTTGACCGTTTCTTTCAAGCCCAAGCGGCCCCGCAGGCCGTCCGCAACCGCACCGCCCTGATCGCCCAGTCCGTCGTCCAATTCGTCCGCGCCTGCCGGGCAACGACGGTCCACGTCGTCAGCGTCGGCAGCGGACCGGCGATCGACCTGCAGCGGGCCTGCACGGCGCTGACCGCCCCGGAGCGGCGACGGCTGCGGCTGACGCTGCTGGATCTCGATCCGCTCGCGCTGGATCAGGCCCGGTTGCGTTTGAGCGCGGTGATCGACGGCCCCCAGCTACGGCCCGTCCGCGAGAACCTGTTTCGTCTGGGCCAGCCCGGCCGCGGCAACGACGCCTGGCGCGAGACGGACTTCTTGATCTGTTCGGGACTGTTCGATTACCTGGACGAAACGGCCGCGGCCGCCCTGCTGTCGCACTTCTGGGATTCGCTCCGGCCCGGCGGTGGGGCGCTGGTGTTCAATTTCGCACCGCACAACCCGAGCCGCGCTTACATGGAGTGGATCGGGAACTGGTACCTGACCTATCGCGACCGGCGCCAACTCCGCGACGCGGCGGCGCGAGCCGGGATTCCGGACGACTGCGTGACCCTTGAGGCGGAGTCCAGCGGAGTGAATCTGTACTGGCGGATTCGCCGGCCGTCCGCGTGATCCCCATCCGCGTGATCCCCGTCCGGCGTAATTCTGCGTCGCGGCGAGTCCCCTGCCCTGCCCTGCCCGTTCCGCGCCGGGCCGCTGGCCGGTCATCCGCCAGTTGGCTCTCGAACGACGTCAAGTCGGCTTCGGCCGTTCCAGCGGCAAGGAGATGAAGAACGTGCTTCCCTGGCCGACGGTGCTTTCGACGCGGATCGAGCCGCGGTGGGCGGCGGTGATATGCTTGACGATGGCCAGCCCCAAGCCCGTCCCGCCCAGTTCCCGGCTGCGGGCCTGGTCCACGCGGTAAAAGCGTTCGAACAGGCGGGGCAGATGGACGGCCTCGATGCCGCAGCCCTGATCCTGGACGCGGATCACGGCTTCCGGCCCTTCGCGCGACGCCGCAATGCGGACTGCGGCGCCGGCTTCGCTGTACTTGATCGCGTTGTCGATCAGGTTCGTCACCGCCTGTTCCAGCAAGGGCGCGTTGATCCTGGCCTGCAGGTCCGCGGGGCATTCCAAATCCAGCCGCATCGACTTGTCCGCCGCCTTCTGCTCGCACATCTCCAGCGCGGCGCGCAGCACTTCGGCCAACGGCTCGGCCTGCAACTGGATCGTCTGTTCCTCGGAGCCCCGCTCGACCCGCGACAGCATCAACAAGTCCCCGATGATCGCATCCAAACGGTTCACTTGGCGGAGGATGATGCCCAGGAAGCGGAGCGAGTTGGTTCGGTCCTCCAGCTGTTCGTGCAGCAGCGTCTCGACGAACCCCTTGATCGACGTGATGGGGGTTTTCAACTCGTGCGAGACGTTGGCCACAAAGTCCCGGCGGATCTTCTCCAGGTGATGCAAACGGGTCACGTCATGCAACACAATCAGGGCGCCGATCTTGCGCTGCCGGCCGTCGTGCAGCACGGTGCCGTGCGCGTGCAGGCAGTGCCTGTCCGGCCCCGCGGCCTCCAGGTCCTGCTCCACCGGCTCGAGGCTGGCCAGCGCCTTCTCCACGAACGCCAGCAAACCGGCGTGACGGACCACTTCGTGGACGATTCGCCCGCGGGCCTGCTCGGCCGCGACGTTCAACATGGCGGCGCCAGCTTCGTTCAGGCTCAACACCACGCCTTCCGGATCGACGGCCAGCACACCCTCGACCATGCTGGCCAACACCGCTTGATGCTCGTTCTCCTGACGCACGATGGTCTCCAGCCGCAGGTCCAGTTCCGCCGCCATGTGATTGAGGGATTGCGCCAGCATCCTGATCTCCTGCGCCCCGGAAGCAGGCAAGCGGTGTTTCAGTTCACCGCCTGCGAAACGTTGGGCCCCTTGCCGCAACGCTTCCAGCGGCCGGGTCATCCTCCTTGCCACCAGCAGGCTCACCGCGGCCGCCAGGGCGGCGGCGGCCAGGCCGACCAACGCAATCCGGAGGTACACCCCGCGGAGCGTCTCGGACAAGGACTGGACCGGAAACGCGGTCCGCACCACGCCGCCCACCCGGTCGCCCTGCCGCAACGGCACCGCCACGTACGTCAGACGCTCGCCCAGCGTATGGCTGAACCGCGTCACGCGCCCGACCTCGCCCTGCAACGCGGCTTGGACTTCGGGCCGGTCCGCATGATTGTCCATCTGCTGCGGGTCCTGCGACGTGTCCGCCACGACTTCGCCCGACGGCAAGATGACTGTGATCCGCAGCGAGACGGCTCGCGCCAAGTCCGCGCAGGCCGTGCGCAATTCGGCCAACGCCTGGCGGTCGAGCAGTTCCAAGAGCCTCGCATCGCTGACCTTGGCGACGGTCTCCAGCTCCGTTTGCTTGCGGTCCGTATAGAACTGCCGGACCGAATGCGAGGCGTACCACTCCAGACCCGCGATCAGGACCACCAGGATCGCCAGATGCACTAGGAACACCTGCCAGAGCAGCCGCAGCGAGCGCATGTGCTAGTCCTTGAAGCGATAACCGACCCCGCGGACGGTCTCGATGTACCGCCCCGCTGCGCCCAGCTTCCGGCGCAGAGCGACAATATGCACGTCGACGGCTCGCTCCGTGATGACGTAGTTGTCGCCATGCACGGCGTCCAGAATCCGGTCCCGCGTGAACACCCAGCCGGGCTTCCGCACCAGCGCGTGCAGCAAACGGAACTCCGTGGCGCTCAGCTCCACGGCCTGACCGTCGACCAAGACCTGGTGCCGGCCCGGATGGATCGCCAGGTTGTGGATCCGGACCTCGACGCCGGCCTCGTCGCGCTCGGCGGAGTCGCTGGACAACCCCACGTGCCGCAGGACGGCCCGCATCCGCGCCAGGAGCACGTTCCGGCTGAACGGCTTGGTGATGTAGTCGTTGGCGCCCGCGTTCAGGCCCTTGACGATATCGGCTTCCTCCCCTTTGGCCGTCAGCATCACGATGGCCACGCCGGCCGTCCGGGGGTTGGCCCGCAGCTTGCCGCAGACGGTCAGCCCATCCAAACCGGGCAGCATCAAGTCCAGGATCACCAGGTCGGGGATTCTCGCCTCGGCTACCGCCAATGCCTCCTCGCCCGAAGCGACGGCCGCGACCTGATAGCCTTCGCGGAGGAGCGTATAGCTGAGCAACTCCCGGATGTCTTCCTCGTCTTCGACAATCAACACCGACCGTTTCATGACGCTTGTCCTTGTCCGCGGCTGCCCCGGGCCGTCGGCGGCTACCTGCCGGCCGCCGCGCTTGGCTGTTGCCGAGGCCGCTAGCACGGATCGGGCCTCGAACGTCTCCGGCGGAACCGCAAATCCGCTGCCGAGGGAACCCAGCCGCCGCCCTGCGGGAACGGATTCTACCGACGGAATGTTAACGCCGTGTTAAGGATACGTGAAAACAGGATGATCCCTCGACGGTGGCCAGCAAGTCCCCGTGGCAAACCTTGCCGGCCAGATCGCCGACGCGCCCCGGACGCCCGCGCAGCGCGGGTTCCGAACAAATCGGACGATTCGTCTATTCTGGATGTTCTCAGAATTGGAAGCCTGACGATTTAGGCACAAGCCGCCGTTCTTTCCCTCCTCCGCATCGTAGCGAATGCAAGGCCGACTTAATGTCACGCTGTTCTGCGCAATTTGCCCTCACGGTACTCCTGGCCTTGTCCGTGTCAATTGCCCGAGCGCAGCCAGCGTTTTCGCCCCCGCCAGCGGTAGCTCCGCAGCCAGTCTGGCCCTCCCCCGCCGCCGCTCCGCAGCGGCATCCGGCGGAGGCGGCTACGGCGCCGCAAGCCGACTTTCTGACAGCCGCGGACGGCGTCGCGAATCCGCCGTCTGCCGCCGCCATGCTC
>JAAYYU010000069.1 GCA_012515235.1 Candidatus Anammoximicrobium sp. | reverse complement strand
TCGGTCGGAGTGGCGTCGGGAATTCTGCAAGACCATTTTGGGCACTCCGCAGTTCTCCAAAAGAGATCGCTCGCTCGGCGAGGGCCAGAATTCGTCCTGCCCGCCGACACTAAATCAACAGCCCGCGAGGACGGAGACCCGGTTCTTCAACCCATCGGCAAACCCCGGATAGGCCAAGGAATAGGTCTCCACATCCTCGGTGTCCAGGTCACGCAGGCGAACCGTGGAGTTCATGGTAATGACGTCATGCGGCATCTCCGATGGCGGGAGCACCTGTGCCTGTTGCAGCTTGGCCCGCAACGCGCACAGCCGGTCTCGGGGAATGCGTCCGCTGGCGACGCTGTCGCGCAACAGCGGATCCAGACGATCGTAATCCACCGACGAGATGAGAAGGGCGTGCTGATTCATAGGGATGTCCTCAGTGACGTTTCGGCCGGATTTCGGCTGGCGCGTTGCATGCCGTTGGCGATCTGGAGAACTCGGTCGAACCGGAAGTGGCCGAACACTTCCCGGACCAGCGGGCAAAGTCCCTGCAGAACGAGTTCTCCGCCGGCAGCGTGGAGCAGCTTGTTCAGGGAGACGAGTCCGGCGACGAAACGGGTGTCCACCATGTCCAATCGGGATAGGTCAACCAGAACACGGGTATGGGCGCCCTTCTGGACGAGAGCCTCGACCAGTGGATGGAGGTCGCCCGGTTCCGGTGTCCGCTGGGGCAGGGCCTCCAGTTCGGTGTCGCCGCTGGGGAACCGCCTGCGGCACCACAAGTGATACCCACAGCCGGAACACGGAGCCTCAAACCGACGGACCGGCGGCTCCAACGGGAGACCGTTGCCGCAAATCGGACACTGGTAAAACACCGCACCGGAATCGCTTCTCATGGTAGCCTCTCTTGCTCATCCTGCCCCCGGGCTTGGCCCCAGCCACGACAGCGTCGACGGCGCGGTTCGAGCCGATCGAACGGCATCGCTCGAGGGCCAAGCCCCAGAAATCGCCCGTTTGTTGGGCGGGCCGCGTCCTACCCCACCGTGATCGCCCTTCACCCCCGAACCACGCGGGAACGGAACCTCCAGGAAAGGCGCGGGACCGCCGTCAGCCGACTTTTTGCCCTCTGCGAGCGCCCCTCAGGCCGGGACGAAGCGGTTCTCCGCAGACCGGATCTTTTTTCGGGTTCCGGCCCCGCGCGGATGCGCGAGCGGATGCCCGGTCGAATCCGACCGAGGCCCGGCATTCGTCATTCTCGCCGGCTTCGGACGCCCCCGGTTGTCCACGGCCAGCCGACGTGTCCGGGATGCAGGCCGCACAGGCGGTACACAAACCGGTGTAGGGGACAGCCATCAGCCGGGCCTTGACGATTCTCCGGCCACAGTGCCGGCACCGGCCGTAGGTCCCGTTCTCGATCTGTTCCAGCGCGTCTTCGATATACTGGAGCATTTGTTCCTTCTTCGCCCACAGCTGCATCGTCATTTCGCAGTCGGGCGTGAAGGCCAATTGCGTTACGTCGTCGCGAAGACGTGCCCTGAGTGCCTGCAGACGAGTTCTGTAGATTCTGGCGATTTCTCGGTCCATGTCTAGGTCTCCCTTCACCATCGGGCACAGAAAAATTGTCCGGCTAGCGATCAAAATGCCCCACCCTCTCAGGCTGATAACGCAACCGTTCAATTCTGATCCGCCGCGGGCCGGCCGGCACCGCGACCTGGACGACCTCGCCGACACGGCGGCCGAGCAACGCTCTGCCGAGTGGGGCCAGGACCGACATTCGCCCTCGGGAGATGTCGGCATCCTCGGGATACGCGAGCGTGAAGCTCTCGGTTTCACCGCCGTCCAGGTCGCAGACCTCGACCGTCGAGTTCATGGTGACGACGTCGCCGGGCACCTCTTCGGCCAACACGCTGGAAGCGAACTCGAGATCCGTTTCCAGCGCCACGAACTCGCGGTGGTGGCGATTGCGCCCGCCAGCAGCCTTTTCCAACGAGCTTCCCAACCGCCGTCGATCGGAGTCCGTAATGAGCATGGTGGCAATGGACACGTCGCACCTCCTCTCTGCCGCCAGTTCAATCTGCATCAGCTCGCAACGGCTCTTGATGCTTGAGCCGCGTCCTCTCTGGTAGTTCGTTGTTCGAGATCGTTGCTTGGATTGCCTCTTTGCCGTCTCGCGTCAAGCAGTCCGGCGATGGCGGCACGCAACGGCTCCCAAGTCCGGGCACGCGGGTACGCCCCGGCAAGTTCCACGGCGCGTTGCGCGTGGCGGAGCGCATCCGGGAGTTGTCCTGCCGTCGCCAAGCGGACCGCCGTCTTGGCTTCGATCTCGGCCTGCTGTGCTGCTTCTTCGATCTCCCTGAGCCATTGAGCCGCCGCTCGCCAATCCGCCGCTTCCCGCCCCGCCGTCGCCCGGGCCAACAGCGTGGCTTGCGATGATTCCAGGCCGTTCAAGTCGAGACCGGACCGTCCGAATGCCGTCGGCCAGTCGCACTTGGACCACCGGCCCGTGCCCTGCTGGTACGCGTTGATCACCCCGTTAGAACTCATCTCCGTTCGCCGCCAGCTGATCCGAACTCGTGCCCCCTCCGACGCGCATTGCCATTCGCTCCTGGATGCATTCACCCCTAACGGCCTTTCCGTATGTGGTCGCGTTGGCCCGTCGGCTGAGTTCCTCACGCAGGACGTGTCCTCGGACGCGTCCCGACCAACTTGATAATGGCACGTGGCGTGCCAAACCGCGATTTGCCGGGTATAATGCCCCGTCGGCTGGGTTTCCTGTGTAGGACGGGCATTCCTGCCCCGCGCGATCTAGAAGATGGGCAGGAATGCCCATCCTACCGGAACGTCTGCCGCTCGCGTTTCGCCATTTCGGCGGCAGGCTGGCCGAATTCCGGTCAGCCGGCGAACGAATTTCGGCCAACGGGCCTGATCTGCAGCTGAGAGGGTTGCCATGCACGCGCCAGCGCTGAGGATCGTCGGAACGTTCCTCCTGTTAGTGGCAGCATGGAAGAGCTGCGAATACTTCGTCTCCCGAGCGGACCAGCACGGTCCCGGCGCCGCGGCGGTGCGGGACTGGAGGGATTGGCTGTTCGCAGGCGTCGCGGCAGTCGCGCTGTACGGTTTGACCCTTCGGGAGACTCGGCGGGGCATCTGGCGGGACACGCGGCGCGAAGCCCCGCCGCCGCAGACGCCCGCCCAACTCCTGCGTGCGCAACGGTTGGAAAGCATCGGCATTCTGGCGGGCGGCATCGCTCACGATTTGAACAATGTGCTCACGCCCATCCTGATGGCCGTCAAATTGTTGAACAAGGAGAACGGAGAGGCCGAGCGGCAGGGACTGTTGGCGATCGTCCAGGCGGGGGCGGAGCGCGGCGCAGACATGGTCCGGCAACTGCTGTCCTTCGCGGGCGGGTTGGAGGGCGAGAAGCGCCCGCTGCAGCTGAAACACGTCATCCGCGAGGTCCACGCGCTCCTCGTGCGCACGTTGCCCAAGTCGATCCGGCTGCAGGTCTCCGCCGCCGATTCACTCTGGCAGGTGGCCGGCGATGCGACGCAGCTTTCGCAAGTGCTAATGAATCTCTGCATCAACGCCCGCGATGCGATGCCGGACGGGGGAGCCCTTACGATCCAGGCCGAGAATGCCCTGGTGGACGAAGGCCGGGCGCGACAGCACCGAGACGCGCGGCCGGGGCCCTACGTGGCCGTCGCCGTGGTGGATACGGGAGTCGGCATTCCCGCGAACGTGCTGGCGAGGATCTTCGATCCTTTCTTTACGACCAAGGAGTTGGGGCACGGCACCGGTTTGGGACTGCCCACGGTGCTGGGAATCGTCAAGGGCCACGGCGGTTTCGTGGACGTCGAAACCGATTCGGCCAAGGGGACTCGATTCACCGTCTTCTTTCCCGCACTGAGCGTCGTCGAACGACCTGCGGCAGCGGAACAAGCTGCCGAACCAAGCCAGGGGCGGGGAGAACTGGTGCTGGTGGTGGACGATGAACCGGCGATTTTGGAGACGGCCAAGGCGACCTTGACGGCGCATGGTTATCGAGCCCTGACGGCCTGCGACGGCAGCGAGGCGGTTGCCATGTATCGTCAACGGGCCGGCGAAGTCCAAGTGATTCTGCTGGATATGATGATGCCCGTGATGGATGGTCTCGCCACGCTGGGGGAGCTGCGGGCGCTGGGTGCCAGCGTTCCGATTGTGGCCATGAGCGGGATGCCCGTCGAGGCGCGGGTGGAGAGCGCGTTTGCGGCCGGAGCCAATCTGTTTCTGCCGAAGCCCTACACGGGCGAACAACTGGTGTCGATGATCGAGGCCGCTCTGCGCAGTTGAGCGCCGAGCGCCGCGGCCCTTTTCCGGAGGTGTTTCCAACCATGCCTACCCTGCTCGCCATCGACGATGAGCGACTGATTCTGGACTGCTTTCGCTACACGTTCACGGACCCCGAGATCAAGCTGGTCACCGCGGTCACGGGCCAGGAGGGCTTGACGCGGTTCCGGGAGTCTCAGCCTGACGCGGTGATTACGGACATCCGCTTGCCGGACATGTCGGGAATCGACGTGTTGCAGCAGTTTCGCGAGTGGGACCCCAAGGTCCCCGTGATTCTCGTGACGGGGCATGGGACGGCGGAGACGGCGATCGAGGCCATGCGCTTGGGCGCGTTCGACTACCTTCTCAAGCCGCTGGATCCGGAACGGCTGACCGAACTGGTGGCCCGCGCCTTGGAGATGAGCCGGCTGATGCGCGTGCCCGCCAAAGTCCCCGACGAGACCGTTGTGGACGACCGCGCGGACGTCCTGGTCGGCCGCTGTGCCGCCATGCAGGAGGTCTTCAAGGCGATCGGCCGCGTGGCTCCGCAAAACGTGACCGTGTTGATCCTGGGCGCGAGCGGGACGGGCAAGGAACTGGTCGCGCGGGCCATCTACAATTACAGCCGCCGCTCGCAGGGCAAGTTCCTGGCGGTGAATTGCGCCGCGATCCCGGAAGCGTTGCTGGAAAGCGAGTTGCTGGGCCACGAACGCGGCGCCTTCACGGGGGCCGACCGCCGGCGGATCGGCAAGTTCGAGCAGTGCCACGGCGGGACCCTGTTTCTGGACGAAATCGGAGACCTCACGCCGCTGACGCAAAGCAAGATCCTCCGCGTGCTGCAAGACCAGCGGTTCCAGCGGATCGGCGGCAGCGAGATGATCGCGACGGACGTGCGCCTGATTGCGGCGACGAACCGTGACCTGGAACAGATGATGCAGGCCGGACAGTTTCGCGCGGACCTGTACTATCGTTTGAACGTGTTCACCATCCGCTTACCGCCCCTGCGCGAGCGCGGTGACGACCTGGAGTTGTTGGTCGAGTACCTCCTGCGCCGTTACAGCCGGGAAATGGGCAAGCACGTCGATCAGGTTGCTCCGGAGGCTTGGGAACTGATGCGGCGCTACGCCTGGCCGGGCAATGTCCGCGAGCTGCAGAGCGCCTTGAAACAGGCGATCGTCCGGGCCATTGGCCCCGTGCTGATGATTGAGTTTCTGCCCGACGCGGTGCGGTCGGCGGACCCAACGGCTGCCGCGTTCCTTCCTGCGCCGGGCGAACCGCTCGCCGCCGAGTTGACCCGCTTGATCGCCACCCGCCTGCAGGCGGGGACGACCAGCTTGTACAACGACGTGATCTCGACCGTCGAACGGCAACTGCTGCTGGAGACGCTCCAGCACACCGGTCAGAACCGCTCGGAAGCCGCCCGGCTGCTGGGCATCAGCCGCTCGACCCTCCGCCTCAAGCTGACCGCCCTCGGTCTCGGAGCAGATCCGCCCGCCCCCGGCGAGGAGCCGTAGAACTCTGAGGTTATCTGGCCCATACTCCTGAGCATGTTGCGGCCTGCGGCGCAGCCACGGCTGCATCTAGTCGCCTGCAAGCTCTGCATCGATTGGCAAGATGTCGTCCGCGCAGATTACCAAGTCGGACTGCCCCTGACTGCACGTATAGAAGGATGGCAGCCGCATCTGGAACACCTCGCAGTACTTGCCGAATGCATTCGTGCATCGCCCGCCGAATCCGAGTAGGAGTTCCGGCAGGATGTCGGCGTTCAGGCTGGCCCCGGACATGACGTACTTGCCGTACGGCGTGCGAATCGTCTGCGAACGGTGCGTCTCCGCGGCGGCCCGTTTCCGATACAGTTCCTCGTCGTTCAGGGGCACAATCGCGTCGATCGCGCAGGGCGGCATCCGATACCAGGGACTTGGGTAGTACCAAATGTGCCATTTCAAAGCGGGGTCCAGGGCCCGGAGGGTCGCTTCGGTCACGGCCTGATGAGCGGGCTGGGGATCGTCAGGATGCGGAACCAGCAGAAGATTGCATTCCCCTTCGTCCGCAGCTTGGCTCAACTCGTGCCTGAGGCGAACCAGTTCGCCGGGACAAATGCACTTGGAGTACAGACGCGGCAAAGCCAGGAAACGCAGCGCGGAGGCAGGGGGCAGGCCGAGGGTCTCGACCTCGCGACAGCATTCGCCAAATCGGATGGCGGTCCGAATGATGTTCTCGAGCTTCTTCTGATCGCTTTCGCCGGGCTTGCTGTACACGTCGAAATCGTCGCCCAGGCAGTCTCGCAAAGCCGCCATCAACCGGCAATCGTCCTCCAGTTCCGTGTGGGGAACACCAGGCCACCGGAGCAGGTTTTCCCTGCCCACCGCCGCGCCTTCGCGGAAGAAATCCGAGTCGACGCCGTGATAGCCGGGCGTCATGGTGAACACGGTGATCTTGACGCGAGATCGGGTCTCGCGATGGCTGGTCAACTTGAACACGAGGCCTCCGCAGCCGAGCACGGAATCATCGGGATGCGGGGAGATCACGAGAACGCACGCATAGGGGAAATCTGCAAACCGAATCCGTCGCACACTACGCATGGAAATCCACCTCCACTTTCCTTTCAGCATCCGAAGACGTACGACAACACGACGTCCCGACGGCTACGGATCGAGTTGCCCCATTCTCTCCCAGCTGACCGAAGCGATGTTCCGTTCCAGGTTGATTCGTGATACGAGCCGCTCCATCGTCTGATCGTCTCGGATCATGGAAGAGATGTCGGCAATGACCTCGGTTTTCCCTCCCTGATCGGCATCTTCGGTCGATATTCCCTGGATCAGCATGCTGCGCTGGGCGCTGACGTACCACAGGAGGAGCCTCCGAATCGTACTCTCGTGTTCATCTGGACAGACCACTTTGACCCGGTAGCTCGTTTGAACGTCCGAGGCGCCCTGGACCCGCGCGTCGATCCAGCGGCTGACGGGACGCAGGCCCATGTTCGCCGCGAGAATGATCCCCGTGCCGACGCCCGCTTCAATCCAAAAACCCGCGCCCGCGAGCGTGCCCAAGCCCGCGCTGCACCAAAGCATCGCTGCGGTCGTCACGCCGCGGACGTTCAGTCCCTCCCGCAGGATGACGCCACCGCCCAAGAATCCGATCCCACTGACCACCTGGGCCGCAATTCGCGTCGGGCTGGCCTCGTGGGGCATCAAACGCGATAGGGATACAAACAGAGCCGCCCCGACACACACCAGCGCGTTGGTCCGCAGGCCCGCTGGATGTTGGTGAATCTGACGTTCCAGCCCAAGGGCTGATCCCATCAAGAACGCAAAAGCAATCCCCAGAACAAAGGTTCCCAAATCCATGGCTTGGCTGACTCCCCCTGCATGCGTCGGAACGGAAGGCCGGGCGGACAACAAGGGCCCGCTTGTCTCATCCAGAAGCGGATGCGTGACAGGCGCCAGCGCGTCCTGCGCCCGCAACTCAAGTAGCATGGACCCTCTTGCGCGTGCGGATTGTGACCGCCAGAGAGACCTTTCCTGCAATGTGCGCGCCACGTGGGGACATTTTCAGGGGTGCGACTCGAGCGCGCAGCGTCGATCCCGCCAGCGGTCAATCTACCACGCGTTCCGGGTGAGGCAACCCTTCCCTCTGGCCATTCGTCTTTAGCCCTAGCTCTGAGGGGCTAGGGCTACTCCATCCTAGCGACAAGGCGGGATTGTTGGATCTTCCCGGAAGGGTACACTTCGATTGTGGGGAGCCATGTCATTTGCAGGAGGATTTGCGATGAAGACCAGAATTCTACCGGGGGCCATGTTGGGGATTATCGGAGGCGGTCTGCACAGTTGGCTGTTCACGATGACCGCACGCCAGATGGGATACCGTGTCGCCGTCTTGAGTCCCGATGCCGACTGTCCGGCGGGGCAGATCGCCAATTTCTCGATCTCCGCGCCGCGCGAGGATGTGGACGCAGTGGCGAACCTGGCGCGCAACGTCGCCGCTGTGACCGTCGACCTGGAGGATCTGTCCGTGGAGGCCGCGGAAGCGGCGGCCCGGCGTGCCCCCTTGCGCCCGGGACCGCGGGTGATGCAGGTGACCCAGCATCGCGGGCTGGAAAAGCAGTACCTGCGGCAACGGGGCCTGCCCGTGGCCCCGTTCGCCGAAGTCGACTCCCTCGAAACGCTGCGCGACGCGCTGACGCGGATCGGCACTCCGGCCGTGCTCAAGGTGGCGCAGGCCGGTTGCGGCGGCCGGCGGCAGTTCGTGATTCGTTCGTCCTCCCAGGCGGAGGAAGCCTGGAAGGCGATCGGAAGGCGGCAGTCCGTGCTGGAGAAGTGGCTCGACATCCATCGGGAGTTCGCGGTCGTCGTCGCCCACTCGGCCTGCGGTGAGATGGTGACGTACGGGCCGATCCTGAGCATGGAACGCCACGGGCATCGCGACTTCTGGGTCGCTCCGGCCGATTTGCCGAAAGCGGTGACGGACCGGGCGGTGCAACTGGCTCGATTCATCGCTTGCCGGCTGGAGGTCATCGGCTTGCTGTGTGTCGAGATGTTTCTCACGGGCGACGGGCAGTTGTTGGTGAATCAATTGGTCCCACGGCCACAGGACTGCGGCCACTTGACGCTGAATGGCCACGCAACCTCTCAGTACGAGCAGCTTGTGCGGGCGACCTGTGGACTGCCTTTGGGGCCTGCCGACCAGCTCCGTCCGGCGGCCACGGTCAGTTTGCCCGGTGACTTGTGCCAAGGCGGCGAACCAGACTGGGCCAGGGTCTTCGACGTCCCCAGCACTTACCTGCACCTCTACGGCAGGAAGAAACTCCAGCGGGATCACAGCCTGGGGCATATCACGGCCTTGGCTCCAGAACCGAGGAGGGCCCTGTCTCGCGCCATTACGGCCCGGGATGTGCTGCGAACCGTACGGGTGGCTGGCCCGCGCGCCGCTCGGGTGTTGAGCAGTGATTCTGCTGAAGACGCCCAGACGGGGTCCGCGGCGAGTGGGGGCATCGGATCACCGGGCGGCGCCTCGGTGGAGCCCCCTGCGCGACGAATTGCGTGAGTTAGCGTGGTTCAGAAGTTGAGGAGCCTTGCTCAGCGGAGTAACGCCATGGTCGATCTGGAAGGTTCGTGCCGGTGCCCTTCAGAGGGCACCGAACTGCATTTGCGGAAAACAGGAAGATCGACGCGCCTCGATTCGGGGACGGTATTGGGTGAGTTCGATGCGGCGGTGGAGCGTGAGTTACTGGTGGAAGCGTCGCTGCGGCGGTCGGGACGTGCTGCGTCTGGCCGTGCCGTTGGTGGTTTCCACGTGCTTCTGGACCGTGATGAACTTCACCGATCAAATGTTCCTTCTCTGGCACTCGAACACCGCTGCGGCGGCGGCTTTGCCCGCGGGGCTTGTGCACTTCACCCTTCTCTGCCTGCCTTTCGGCCTAGTGACGTACCTCAGCACGTTCGTCGCCCAGTATGACGGCGCCGGACGCCCACACCGGATCGGACTGGTGCTCTGGCAGGCGGTCTGGCTGTCGGTGGCTGCCTGCCCTCTGGTCCTCGCCACGATCCCGGCGGCGCCATGGGCGTTTATTCTGCTCGGTCACGAGCCCGACGTGGCCTCGGCGGAGGCCGTGTATTACCAAACGCTGACGTTCGGCGCGGTGGGAACCTTGCTTTCCACAGCGTTTGCCGCCTTCTTCATCGGACTGGGGCGGACAGGCATCGTGATGGCCGTGGAAGGGGTCGCGTGCGCGTTGAACGTCGCCCTGGATTACGCCTGGATCTTCGGTCGTTGGGGACTGCCTGCCTGGGGCATCGAAGGTGCCGCGTGGGCCACGGTGGTGGCCCAATGGTCGGCCGTAGCGATGTATGGGCTGGTTCTCCGGCGGGCTTCGTACCGTCAGACCTATGGACTCACTGCTGGGTGCCGCTTTGATCCAGCCATGACGCTGCGCCTGCTACGGTTTGGCACGCCGAGTGGTGTCCAATTCCTCTTAGAGACGGCCGGATTCACCCTCTTGATCCTGGTGGTGGGCCGGCTCGGTGAGGAGGCTCTGGTGGCTACGAATCTGGCTTTCAACATCAATTGTCTGGTGTGGCTCCCCATCGGCGGGCTGGGGACAGCCGCGTCCACGATCGTCGGCCAGCAATTGGGGCGCGGCGAGCCAGAACTGGCCGCCCGCGCCACCTGGACGGCTTTCTGGATCGGCATGACCTATGCGGGCTCCTTGGCCGTGCTGTACATCCTGGTGCCCGATTTGTTCCTCCTGGCTCACGCCAGGGGCATGTCGCCGGAACGTTTTGCCGCGTTGCGTTCCACCACAATCCTGTTGCTGCAGTTTGTGGCCGCCTATGCGCTGTTCGATGCGATGAACCTGATTTTCGCCAGTGCCATCAAGGGCGCTGGGGATACCCGATTCGTCCTGACGACAGCACTGGTCCTGTCGCCCATGCCCGTGGCTGCCAGTTGGCTGGGCATCCATTGGTTCGGCGCAGGGCTTGTGTGGTGCTGGTCGGCGGTGACGATCGGAGCCTGTCTCCTGGGGATCATTTTTCTGACGCGGTTCGTGCAGGGCAAGTGGCGCCACATGCGCGTGATTGAGACCACGGCTCCCAGCAGCAACGCTTCCACCCAGCCCAGGCCGATCGCCCAAGCGAAGAGGGCCAGCAAGCCCGCGGTCAGCCGGTGCACGTGATCCCCATTTCGGTCAGCGTCTTGCGAATAAGGGCGACGGACTGGCCGATCTCGCGATTTTCGCTGCCGCTTAGCGACGCGTCGAGGCGGCGCAGCATCTCGCTGGTGACCACGCCGTTCTGACGGTACTCGAACAGTGCCCACGCCGAAGCAGAGGTGAGTCGGACAACCCCGCTCGGGTGGTCTTTCAACTTGCTTGAGGGCACGCGGTCGTTCACGACGTCGTTGCCGTAGGCGGCCAACACGGCGAACGCTTTGCTCGGCTGCGGCACGTTGTCCTCGATCAGCACGCGCGTGCGCATGAACAGCGGCACGTTCGCCGTGTAGGCATATTGTGGCACTCGGTCCGGCGTGGGGAAAAGTTTTGGGTGATCGCGCATCTGCTGCGCTACGTTCGCCTCCGACAGCTTCACACGTATGAACTTCGGCTCGCCGGCAAGCGGGATGCCCGGCTCATGGAAGCCCCAGTGTCCGTCCTCGCCGACGCCTTTGACCTGCAGGTCTGGACCCGCATCGAGGATCGCCTTGCCGTACTCCTGGCAAACTCTCTCCGGGTCGGGTCCGTCGGCCTGGAAGAGATGGATTTTCCGCGAGTCACAGAACCGTGCGATGGGGGCGAGGAACCTGTCCATCAGCAGGAAGCGGAAGGAAACCGGGTGATGCACGGGCAACGCGTAGTCGTCGAACTGGAAAATGTGTGTATCGTAGAGCGATTTCTGCAGCGCCGGCGACGAAAGAACAAGGTTCTGGTAAGCTTGGTAAAACGTAAACGCCGACGGCGCGGCCATGACCATGATGCTGCAGATGCCCTTTGCCTCGAACAGCCGCCTCTGGTGCGAAGCGATGTTGATGGCCGTGGCCAGACCCATCTGCTCTGCGTCCGGGTACACGAAGATCGAGGCGTTGCCCGCCTTCAGTTCGTAAACCGGCTCGGGCCCGGTCAGGTCGAAAGCAGGGGTGCGGTGATCGGATGACATCTCAGGAAACCTCCTAATGCGGCCTCACCATTCGAAGTTTGCCTGTGGAGCTTTTTCCGGCTGAAAGGCAACATCTTCAATCTTGAGCCGGAGACAGCCGAAGGGCATCTCCCAAGTGAGCAAATCGCCTGCACGGTGGCCGAGAATCGCCGTGCCTAGCGGCGCGAGTACGGAGATGCAACTCCTGAGTCCATTCGCGAATGCTGGATACGTGAGGGAACAGACTGCGACCTCGTCAGCGTCCAAGTCGCGCAATTTCACAGTGGAGTTCATCATGATCACGTCGTCGGGCATTTCCGAGAGGGCGAGTACCTGAGCCTGTTGCAGTCGCGTGCGGAGAGCGCGGAGCCTCTCCCGCGGAGTGGTTCCGCCGGCGACTTCATCTCGCAGCAACATGTCGAGACGGTCGTAATCCACCGACGAAACCAGGATGTTCTCGTTCATGCTCGGCATGATTGACTCTCCCGATGAGGTTGTCCCCCGGCTTGGGCCCAACCACGACCGCGCGTCGATGGCGTCTCTTAAGCCGATCGGACGGCATCGTTCGGGGGCCAAGCCCCAAAAATGTACGTCGCCTGCGCGGCCATCCGGATCTCGCAGACCGCCGTTCAAGGCTGTGCGGGCAACACCACCTCGATCTCGTTGACGATCTGCTCGACCCCGGCGACGTTTCGGATCGTTTCTTGGGCGAGCTGTTTAAGGTAGTAGCTGTTCACGCAGCCGCGCAGAAAGACCATCCCTTCGTGGTAGCGGCAGCGGATGGTCCCCAAGGGTTTGTAACCGCTTCGCTTCAACCGCTGTTTGGCGGCTTCGGCGACGTCCAGAGGCTGTGCCACCGGCTTGGTGGGACATTCAACGCGTCGTATCATCGTTACCCTCCGTGATCGCACTTCGTGCCATGCCACTCGCGGAACCTGAACCCCAGGAAAGCCGCGTGACGGCTCTTGGCCGGCTTCTTTCCCTCTATGAGCGTCCCCAATGCCTGGACGCCACGAGTTTCCGCAAACGGGCCTTGCGGGTTCCCGTTCCACACGAATGAGCGAGCAGATGGGCGCTCGAATCCAGCGCAGGCCTGCCATTCGGCCCGCTCGCCAGGTTCGGACAGCCTTGGTTTCCCACGGCAAACTGGCCGGCTCAGGTTTCGAGCCGCGCAAGCCGTACAGGAATCGGTGAAAGGGACCGCCGTCAGCCGGGGCTTGACGATTCTCCGGCCGCAGTGCCGACATCGGCCGTAGCTCCCGTTTTCGATCCGTTCCAGGGCGTCTTCAATCTTCTGGAGCCTTTGTTTTTTCTTCGCCCACATTTGCTGCGTCATTTCGCAGTCGGGCGTGAAGGCCAATCGCGTCACTTCGTCGCGAAGAAGCGTCTTGAGTCCCAGCAGACGAGTTCTGTACCTTTCCACCGTTTCTCGGTCCATGCCTCGGTCTCCTTCCCCCCTGCGGTACGGATTTGTCCAGCCACGCTTCACATCTGACGATCAATGACGCCCATTAGCTGCCTGCCTTGCTGGTCATGGCCTTCAGAGGTTAATTCGCACCGCGTCCAGCCGGGTTCAAGCGGGGGCATGTCTCCAAGGAGTGCATCCTCGTATACGATGACCGTCTTTCGTTCGGGCCTGTCACTCAAGCTTGGTTGCGAGCGGTGAGGCTGAGTTTCCAACAGCTGAGAAACGCGGTCCTTGACGCCTTCGTCATTGGGCACAAACGCCGGAGCTTGGAGATCTGCATCGCTCATGGGTGGCTTCCTCTTGGTCAGCGTCTGCACGCGCGCCGCCTTTTCTTTTCAGAGTCCATCTGCGTTTCAGTTCCCGATGGGCAACTCCGGCCGCACGTTTCGCGGCCTGGCCGACGGCCGCGGCGACATGAGCACCGCGGCCCGAAACGATGACCTGACCAGCCCACCCGAGATGCACGCGAATCGTGCAGAGTTTGTCGTGACCACCGCGGGTGCCGTTTTCGTCCGACACGCAGACGTCGACGTTGTCGATGCGCGCCGCAAGCCGGCCAAGGGCGAAGCGAATGCGCCGCGTTGCGGCCTGAGTCAGGTCGTCTGGGACGGCGAATTGCCGGCCTCGAATACGGATCGGGTACGCTGAAATCGGTCGTGATTCGGGGATCATGGACATCCTGTTTCACCTCGCCCGTTTGGCTGCCCTCATCCTGCTCGAGTCCACATCAGCCCGCAGCGGTTCTTGGAGCGTGAGTCGCGTCTACGCGTTGATTACCCCGTGAGAACTCGTCTCCGTTTGCCGCCAGCTGATCCGGACTCGCGCCCGCTTCAACGCGCATCGCCCGCCCCGGCCAACCTGGTGATCGCACTTGGCGTGCCAGACCGCGATTGGCCGCGTACAATTCCCGAGTGGCCGAGTTTCTCACGCAGGGCAGGCATTTCGGCCCGTCGCGAGCCAGAAGACGGGCAGGAATACTCGTCCTCTCGGCAAGTCTGCCGCTCGCCTGTCGTCTCGTCAGTGACGCCGTGGCTGAATTTCGGTCAGTCGGCGAACGAATTTCGCCCAACGGGCCTGGGCATGCGGCTGGGGTGGTTGCCATGCAGGCGTCAGCGCTGAGGACCAATATTCGCCTATGTTGGCCCATGTCGCGGAGCCAACCCGACCCTGGCACCCCGTGGGGCCGCCAATCGCTACCGGACGCGACTCGGACGAACGTGGGGCCGCGGGGCGGGAACTGTGGCGATGGCCACAGGGACGCGACTTCCGCCCGTGAACGCGACACGGGCGAACGGCGGGCCACGTGGTCGGGGATGGGGTGCCGCGATCCCTGTGGACCAGCACCTGCCGGATCGCGGCCAAGCGGCTACGTCGCGACGCCGGTCCGTTGGCCACAGGGACGCCACTTCTGCCCGTGAACGCGACACGGGCGAACGTGGGGCCACTGGGCGGGCACCTGCCGGATCGCGGCCAGGCGGCTACGTCGCCCCCGTCGCGACGCCGGGGCCACTGGCCACAACGCCCGTGAACGCGGCACGGGCGAACGGCGGGACGCGGGGGCGGGAATGGCGGCACCTGCCGGATCGCGGCCAGCCTACGCTCACAGGCGGTGCCTATCGTGTGGGCGTCTGGTTGCCTGGGGCCGTGGGCGGCACCTGCCGGCTCGCGGCTACGTCGCCCACGTCGCGACGCCGGGGCCACTGGCAACGTAGACGCCACTTCCGCCCGTGAACGCGACACGAGCGAACGTGGGCTACGGGGGCGGGAATGGCGGCGATGTGGCCAGCCCCTACCGGATCGCGGCCAAGCGGCTGATGTTCACAGGCGGTGCCGATCGTGTGAGTGTCCGGCTGCCCGGGCACGCGGGGGCAGCGGCAGCACCTGCCGGATCGCGGCCAAGCTACGCCCACGTCGCAACGCCGGGCTATTGGCCACGGGGACGCCACTTCCGCCCGTGAACGCGACACGGGCGAACGGCAGGACGCGGGGCAGAGGCGGGCCGGTACCTGCCGGATCGGGGTTTGGGGGTGGCTTCAAGGCTGGCGGCGATCATCGGCGTCGGCCGGCGAGAACTCCGGCAGACGTATGTTCCAATAGAGGGCCACAAGTCTCAACAACACGATCGCGACGATGCCAACACCAATCGCGATAAACTGATCGGGAAACGCGGTTCTCAGCAGCAGGTACACCCAGCAGCCGAGAAAGGAACACGTCGCGTATAGGGGTGCCGAGCGAAACAGACTGGGAAGTTCGTTGCATACGACGTCTCCGATCACTCCGCCAAACGTTCCCGTGACGGTCCCCAGCAGGGAAGCGATGAACCAGGACGTGTCGGCCTCCATCGCGTATCCCGCACCCACGACGCTGAAAAGTCCCAATCCCAACGCGTCCAGTACGTACAGCGCCCTCTCCACCACCTTCGGAATCTTTCGGGCCAAGGATGTTGCGATGGCCAAGGCAAAGACGATCAGCGGATAGTGGTGGTTCTGAATCCAAAACAACGGGTGACGGTCCAAGAACAAATCCCGTAGCGTCCCGCCTCCAAACGCAGTCATGCACGCCACAGAGAACACGCCGACGAAATCCATTCCCTTTCGGCGAGCCAACAACACACCGAACGTGCCGGCGGCGATGACGGCAAGTAACTCAATGAACTGAAGCACGGCACCTTCTCAAAACGGTTGCGACTTGCGTGAGAGACGGCAAAACTGCCAAATTGCATACGGCACTACCGACTGTTTCTCAATTCGGGACGACGCTGTCAATCGGGCGATGGCCATCACCTGCCGGATCTCGCCCACGTCGCGACGCCGGGGCCACTAGCCACAGCGCCCGTGAACGCGGCACGGGTGAACGGCGGGACGCGGGGCAGCATCTGCCGGATCGCGGCTAGGCGGCTACGCCATGCCGGATTCCCACTCATAGGATTCGACAACTACCCAACTCGTCGCTTGCAGCATTGCCTCCCAACGACGCATTGTTTCGACAATTACTGTCTGGTTGCTGCGTGGGCCGGCAGCAAATGATGCACGGTCTTTCCTGCGGCGAGCTAAGTCGAGAGGAGTGTGACACGCGATGACCGAACACCTACCATTGGGCTTCCAGTCCCACGTGGGCACCGTGCAAGAACATCCAACCGTCCTTGTGCAGGGCCGTGCCACTAGTGAACGTGTCATTGAAATCCAACTGGTCGGAAGCGAGGGCCAGGCCGCCGATGCCCAGCGCCTGGTAGCCGATCCGCACGGACCAACAGTCCGTGATCGGCCGGATGAGCGTCACCCCCACTTCGCCGAGCATCGCCGCCTGCTGCCCGTCGCTGCCGGTCAATTCGCGAATCGCCAGGTCGTTCGGATAATCGTAGACAATCTGGCGCTGTTGGGCGTCGTTCAGGAAGACGCCCGCTTTGCCGGTTAGCTCCACTGCCCAACCCGAGCAGTACCGGCGCAAACGGCCTCCCAACTGAAGGCCGTAAAGGTAGCTCTCGGTCGAGACATCGTACGGACTGCTGCCCTCCTGCAAGTCCGTTCCGGTGAGCGAGAAGTCTTCGAGCAACGCGAGGCCCCGGAAACCCCACAGGAAATCGATTCGCGTGCAACCGTCCAGGCAACAACTCTTCACACAGTTCAATTCAACGTTGTGCAGTTCCGAATCGTAGTCGGCCCGAATCTCGTCCGCCCCATAGAAATTGTTCGAATTCAGGCCCAGCGTTCCGGGGATGGCGAGATTGTTGTCACCCGCCACCGCCGCACCGGCCTCCCAGCTGTACACGCCAAAATAGGACAGCTCCCAGGCACAGCACCAGCCGCAGCCGTGGCAGGGATCGGGACGAAAGCCAACCAGCAACCGCACGCCGGGCTCATACTGGAAGCCAAGGTCGGCGGAACTCAGCACCGTGTCCTCTCCCGGCACGCCGACGTTGGTGTCCAACGCCAACACCCGGTCGCAACCACTCCCGACGCGGTCCCAATACAGGAGGTCGGCCTGCGCGTAGATCGGCGTACAATGGGCGTGCCTCGCGGGGAACGCATCCGCCGCAGCGTCTTCGCTGCCGGCGAGATCCGACGTCCAAGACGCCGGTTCGACAGACGTCCCCGAACCCCGTTCCCAAGTCCTCGCGTTCACATCGACGATAGGCTCCAGGCCCCTGGCCGATATGGTTACACTCGCCAACGTAAGCGACAATACGAGGCAGGCTAAATTCCGCGACATATCCTTCATCCTTGACGGCTGGTGATGAGTCGTGTGTCCCTGTCGGCAGACACACACAACGCACGTCCGATCACGTCCGATCACAACCTCAATCGCGTTTGAAGCCTGCGGCCATCAAGAAATGTCGGGATTCGGCAGAACTGCAGAAACGAGACGCGTTAGTCGGGGTGGCCGTTTCGACCGTGCGGAAGATGCAGAGAATGCACACCGACCCGTCTGTGGCGAGATGAACTCTGATGAGACGCGACCGGGAACGAATCCACGCGTTGCGCGGACAAGGATGAAACGAACGGATTCTGCAGGTTGTTCTGTTCGGCCCCAGGCCAGTGACGATGCTTTCCGCCCTGCCATCACCTCGCGCCGCGTCCGCCCATGGAAAGCGGTTCCGGCTCCGTATTGCAGAACACTGCGACCTGTGAGCCCGCAGAACTCATGCAGCGGCAAAATCGTTGACAGCGTCCCAAGTCTTGAGATCGGGCGACTTCATTCCCTGGAGGAGGGGATGACCCGCGAACGTCCTGGAAACGCGGCCGGCCCAGGGCGGAATTCTCCCTGGAGAGGTTGAAAACGCCCGTGTTTCCCGATGCTCCCGACGGATTCGGCCGCTCCGCAGGACGTGTGACGGGCGGCCACGCCGCGTGGTTTCCGGGAGTACATGGTGGTTCTCCACGAGAGGGGTGACCTCAAGAACTTGGGACGTTGCCAAATCGTTGCGACCGTCGCCGTCCACATCGCGAATCGCCGCATCGTCGCCGGAATTGGAGGGCCGAGGCACCGCCGACCGCATCTGCTCGCTTGGGGGGGCACCGAGGTCCCGAGCTATTGCCGACACAGGGGCGCCAACGTATTCAGCAGTTCTTCGTCCACGTCGTCCGTGGCAAGGATGTGGCTGGCAGAACTGTCCAGCGACGGTAGCCGACCCGTCCCGATGTCTCCCAACGCCTGAAAGACCAAGTCGTGTGTGTCGGCCGCGTCCCTGGCCGACGGCGCGGAGGCGTCGTCTTCACCTTCGCCCAAGTCCGCGAACGCGGAATCCAGGGCGTTGATCACTAGCAGCACGTCCCACGGCGTAATCAGACCGTCCCGGTTCACGTCGTAGGCGTCGGAACCGAGGGCTTGCAGATCTCCGGCCGAGCCCGCCGCATCAACGCCGTAGGTGTTCGCGTAGTTGATCACGAGCAGCGCATCCAGCGGGGTGACGAGACCGTCGCCGTTCACATCTTCGGCCAACGGCACACTTGGCGCCGCAGCAATCGTGAGCAGGCTGCTGAGCGTCGCCGCCGAGGCGGCGGCCGGTTCCCCCTCGGCGGCGCCGGCGGCATCGACGTAGGTTACCGTCAGGCCGGCCAAGGCCACGTTCTTGTCCCGGCCCCCCAAATCCTTGAGCCGGACTGTGAGCTGACCGTCGGTGACGGGAACCGTATACACTTTCGACACCAGCGTCCGGGCATCCGTCGAGACCGTGTCGACCTGGTGCCCCTCCAGAAAGACACCCATCTGATCGTGTGCCGTAGTCCCGAGATCGCCCAGCCATAGCTTGACGGAGTACGTGCCCGGCGGGATGTTCACCGCAAAGGTCCCATCGGCCGTCAGGTTCAGGTCTCGCTCCAGAGCCGTTCCGCGGGAGCGATCGGCGCTGCTGATCCGGCCCGCCTGCCAGCCAAAGCCTGCCGCCACCGTGTACTTGGTGGTGTTTGCCACCCGCTGGTACCCCGGCTCGACTGCACTCTTGGCCTTCCCAAAGTCAAGCCGCTTCTCGTAGCGGAAATCGATAGGAACTTCCTCCGAACTGCGGTTCGGGTTCCCCGACAAGTCCACCGCCGAGTCCGCAGGGACGGCGATGCTCAGGCTGCCGTTGCCGGCCATTCCTCCAATGGTCACTTCGTAGTTTGCGCCCATGCCGGACGCGGATGTCGTGAGCGTTCCCGGTCCGCTCCAATCCACTTGCAGGTCGTCGGCCGTGAAACCGGCGACCGGCTCGCTGAACGTCACGCCGACCACGAATGGCGCGTCGGTCAGCTCGCCGTCGGCGGCCGTCGGCAACTGAATGCTGACGCTCGGTGGCGTCGCGTCGGGAGGCGCCGCGATCACTCGCAAACCGGCGATCGCGACGTTCTTGTCCTTGCCGCCGAGATCGCGGAGATTCAAAGTCAACTGGCCGTCGTCCACGGCCACCGTGTACGTTTGCCAAACCTGCGTCTTGGCCGCGGTCGTGACCGAATCGACGTCTTGGCCTTCGAGCGCCAGCCCCATCTGATCGTGCGCAGTTCGACGGTCGCCCAGCAGCATCTCAACGAGACAGGTACCGTGGGGGACGTCCACCACGAATGCTGCTTGCGCCGCCAGCGCTACGTCGCGTTCGAGCTGCGTTCCGGACCGGTGGTCCGCGGTGCTGATTTTGCCCGCCGTCCAGCCAAATCCCAGCGCAGGGGTGTATTTCGTGGTTTGCGAGACTCGCTGAAAACCGGGCATGAGAGGCGAGCTGGACGTGCCAAAGTCGAACTGCGACTGGAAGGGCACGATCGTTCGTAGCGAGCTGACGCTGGCTACGGTCGCATTTGGCGGGGTGGAGAGAAGATCCGCCACGAAATACGCCCCACAGAAATCCGGATGACTCTCGATGAACTCGCCTTTCAATTCCCCAGATAACGGGTCGAACGAACGAATTCTCCGCGTCGTACCGTCGGTTCCCTGGCCCGTCACGATGATATCTGTCCGGCCGTCACCATCCTGGTCGACGGCCGCCAGCCGAACCGGCGCATTGGAACTCGACGTCGTAGCGGACGAATAGGCGTTGAACGCGGAGAGGACCAACGCCCCGCTGATGCCGTTGCGCACCTCAACGTTCGAGCCGCCGCCGTTGCCGGTTCCGACGATGATGTCAGGGATCAGATCACCATCCACCGGCGCCGCATCCAACGAGAGGCCTCCTCTGAAGGTCGGTGTGAACGGATTGAAGGTGCGCACGACCTTGGCCGTACTGCCTGTGTAATCGAAGACGTGGACGGTCGGGCTCATCCCTGCCTCGTTGCCAACCACAATCTCCGCTTTGCCGTCAGGCGTGCTGCCATTCACCACGGTGCCGTTGGAGAACTCGCCCATATCCGCCAATTCGACGGTAGCCCCCCCCTTGAACGTCGAGCCAAAGGGGTAGAACGCGCTCTTGTATGGGATGAAGGATGAGCCCGTATTGCGGAACAACGCGACTTGCGAGCCGTTATAGCTCTGCGCGGCGGCGATATCATTCAGTCCATCGTCGTCCACATCGCCGACCGCGACGTCGACGCCGTACGTGAAGCTGGAAGCGAAGGCCAGGAACTCCGTCAGCATGACGCCGCTCTGGTTGAACACGCGAATCCACGGCTCATAGCCCCGCCCCGGAGCCGTGATGATTTCCCCGGTAACATCGTCCATCGCCACCCGCACGCCGCCCCGGAACCACTCAGGATAAGCCAGGAACCGGCGCACGAGTTCCCCCGTCTCCCGGTTTACGATATGCACGTAAGGCTCACTGCAAGCCGTCTTGTCCGGGGTGATCACGATGTAATCCTGTACCACCCGCACCGTCTCATCATCGGTGGCGGGGCCCGTCTCGTTGGAGTCCGCCGTGACCGTGTTGTCGATGTCCCCATCGCCGCCGCCATTGCTGTCCAGGTCTGACTGCAGCACCGTGTACGTGCCGGTGTAGGTCCACGTCTCACCTACGTCAAGGA
>JAAYYU010000068.1 GCA_012515235.1 Candidatus Anammoximicrobium sp. | reverse complement strand
TCCCCTAGGGGGTACTCTAAGATAGCCCTGTTTTCCCCGAGAAAACAGGGCTTTTTTGTTGCGAGAGCTGTTCTTGGCAGTATTTTTGGCATAAAATCAGGTCCGCCTCACGATTTTCGCAATCTTGGGAGGTGGATCATGGCAAAGACTGGACGTACCAAAGGCTCTCGCAACCGAGGATTCTTCTTTCGCCGGGGCCGTGGCTGGGTCGCCACGGAAGGGCGGAGCTTTGTGCCCCTGGAAAACGCGGATGGCACCCGTCTCCGGGATCGAAATGCCCGGCAGGCCGACGTCAAGGCGGCCTACGAGCGCTACTTGGAGCGGAAGAAGTTCGAGGCCGAACAGGATCGTCAGGCTGCCGAGGTGGCCGAATCAGCCGAGACCCGCTGGCAGACCCTCACGGTCGCCGAGGTCTGCCGTCTCTACCTTGACGACAGCCGCACTAACGATGCGGCCTCCACTTACAGGATTCGTGCGGACGCACTGTTCGATTTCTGCACCGGCTTCCCGGCAAGTCTCCGCACAAAGGATGAGCGACCGCCCGCCCGTCGAATCCACGAAGGATTTGGGGAACTGCCTATCGGGCAGTTGATTCCGCTTCACATTGACCAGTGGCTGCGTGCTCACCCACGGTGGAGTGGTTGCAGACGCGCAAAAATCAAGTCCCTGTTGCGTGCTTTCAACTATTGCGTGGGTGCCGGGGTGCTACCCAGGAATCCGATCAAGGGCTACAAGCCCGGCAAGGACAACGTGCGCCGGGTCTACTTCACGCCTGAGCAAGAAAAGGCCATGTACGAGAACTCGTTGCCGGAGTTCGCGATGGCTTTGCGGGTCTGTATCCGGACGGGGGCGAGACCTGGCTGCGAGTTCGCCGCGGTGACTGCCGCTCACGTCCGTGAACACGAGAAGGGCTTGGAATGGCGGTTTTCGGAGGAAGAGAGCAAGACGAACAAATCGCGGATCATCAGAATCACCGACGAAGGAATCATCGCGATCGTTCGTGGGCAGATGAAGAGGTATCCAACGGGCCCGCTTTTCAGAAACACCAAGGGTGAGCCCTGGACCGTGGCCGCCCTGGGAGCCGACTTCACAAGCCTTCGGAATCGGATTGCAAAACTTGGGATCGTGCTCGATAAAGGGGCGTGCATGTACGCTTGTCGCCACACGTTTGCGAAGCGGACGTTGCAGGGCTTCTGGACCGGCAAGAAGTGCAACATCGAAACACTCTGCAAACTCATGGGAAACAGCCTGAAAATCTGCTGGGAAAACTATGCCGACTGGTGCGATACGTACACTGATCCACTTTGGGATGCCGCCTGACTCCGGCCGGCGTGCCAACGGCCGGAGTCGCTCTTCAGGTAGGGACGTCCACTTCACCTAGAATCCGTGATCATACTGGCCCTGCAACCGCGTAGGGCCAGACGCTGTACGTCGAGTCGTCGAGCCCCGTGGACCGGGGGCGTTTGCTTCGGGATCAACGCTGTAACGCCGGATGAACTCCTCGATCCACTCGATTTTGAACTTGATCGGCGCGCTCTTGCAGGTCTGGAAGAAACGGATGACCGGCCCTGCGGCAGTCTTCCCACTCGCCTTGTCGCGGCTGCGATCGACGATCTTGCGCAATCCAGTCGGTGTGTAGCCGATCAGGTTTGCAGCTTGCTTCAGACCAACGAGAAGTCGGCTGTTTGGCGCCGTGTCACTAGACTCGACCTGACCGACTTGCGAGCGTTGAACGTCTCCAAGCCGGCCTTTACTCTTCCTGGCCTTGGCCCGCGCGGCGTCCGTGCCAGATTCCCCAACGCTACTTGCGTCCCCAGAATCCGCGGGTTTGGGTTGTTCTCGTCCCATCGTTCGTTCCCTTTGCCTTTCCCCGCACGGCCTATCGCCGGCGTGAATGGCCTCTGGGAACCGCCCAATGAGGCAAGTGTTAATGAAACCTCCTCGAAACATAACGTCAGCGCGTCGCAGTTCGCAGGGCTTCCGAGGGGGCAAGAAAGCCAACCCTCAGTTCGTCCCGCAAGACAGCGATCGCACAACCAAACTCGTGTTGTGACTGCGACCGAAAGCGGGACGGTACTCGCAGATGGGACAATGCTACCCGTCCGCCGCGTTGAGTCAAGCCCCCGGTGTCCAGAACGGCCGAGGAGTCGCCGCCGATCTTGCTCAACAATGGGCGGGGTCGGGGACTGGCGTCATGACCTGGACGAGCAGCGGGCGGGCCGCGTTGCTTCTCGATGTTCCGTGGACTCGCTGTATGACGGGCTAATCCGGCTCAAAAGGCACTTTGCTTGTGCTCTGGGATTCAGTGACAGGATCGTCTTCGTCCGCCAGCGACATGCTGCCTGACGCTCCCGGAGCGGCTTGTTGCGCCGAGACGCTGTCCAGCACCTCCGGCCGTTCACGGACGGCATCGCGGCTGGGGATCTCGTCGAACCCCAGCTTGCCGGCCGGGGCTGCCAGCTTGTCGTACACCTTTGCCTGCTTCACGAACGGGTAGCATGGGCCCATCTGGTCAATCCACCCGTTGATTGTCGCTGTGGCACGAACTGCGCTGTCGGGCTTCTCGTGGGCCAACGTCAGGTACTCGTCGAGGCGCCGCCACGTGGAGTCAAGCCCTGTCGTCCAATGCGATCGGCGTGTTGCTGCTGGCATGGCCGACAATGGCGTTGCGATTACCCCGACGACACGCAGCGTGGGTCCACCCGGGCATTTGGCCGGTCGCTTGGCGTCTTCACAGATACGCCGACGTCGGAATAATGGCTCTCGCCGCTTCCCGTTGCCGTGCCGTCGACGTCGTCGGACAGCGGTGGCGTCCGATCTGGTCCGCGGTGGACGGGGCGTTTCCAGCGCCATCGCCAACCGCTGAACACCAGAGCAGTGCGACATTTTTTGTTCAGGTTCTTGACTTCCTCGCGCAGGTCGATATGTTTCTAACAATCTGCGAAGTCGTCCCGTTTTTCGATCGCGGACCGTTGGTTTTGGTATTGCGATCGCGCTGCTTGGGACGACGTGGGGTTTACCCTGATGCCCCCTTCTGTCCCGGTGAGCGATGGTCGTTAGTGGTACGTAACGACCTTGCCTTGACGGGCTGCTCCCGAAGGCGCATTCACGATGGCCAAGTGCCGCCCGTAGAAAGCCGGAGGGAAGAATGAGCAACATCCAAGAGGGGAAAGTTGGCGGGCAGGTGATTCTGCAAAAACCACAGCCCCAACTCCCGAAGAACGATCCCGCGTCATCGCGTCCCGACCAAGCGGAGCTGTTCCCTGGGGGATCGGGATGGATGCGATTCGACGCGACTACCCAGCCGAGCCCTTTTGATTTCAGCGCCCCAGATTGGATGTTCCCGCAGGTCACGTGTCCGATGCCGCCCAACGTGCAGGCCAAGCCCCCAAGCGATGATGAGAAGAAGGAGTTCTTGATCAAGCGGGTGTTTCACGTGGAGGAGTGGCTAGCCGCGATGGGCTGCAAAAGAACGATCCAGGAGGGATATCTTGGGCTGTCTTTCGATGCCAAGGCTCGTTCCGTTAGCCGCATTGGCAATCCTTGCCCAGTCCGGCTTAGCAAGAAACAGGCAGGGCTATTCTCCGTCCTTCTTCACGTTGGTCCGAGTGGCATCCCGCCGGAAATGCAACCCAATGCGTATCCCGGAACCGACGAAGCTCGACGTACGGCAGTGACCGCGTTGCGAAATAAGTTGGAGGCACTGGGAGTCACGATCAACTGGAGGTCGTGGGCACTGGTCGACGGGCCGAAACGCGAGATGAAGAAACGCAAAAAATCTAAGCGTTTGTGAGATTCGCCCTCACGATTTTTTCCTAGGCTCCGTGCAGTTCACTTCATCGACCTGCAAGGAGCCTTTTTTATGCGCATCGACCTAACGCGCGAGCGGCTGCTTAATCTGATCTGCGCCGCCAAATCCATTCCTGTCGCCCCCTCCACGATCTGGCGCTGGCATCGGCACGGCGTGAAAGGTTGCCGTCTCGACACGATCCTGATCGGCGGCAAGCGATTCACATCCGTGGAAGCTCTCCAGCGTTTCTCCGAGGCCCTGACCGCCGCCGATGAACGCTCCCGCGACGGTGAGGACGCCGTCCAATCCCCGGCGGCCCGTGACGAATCCACGGTGCGCAGGCTGGAGAAGGCTGGCCTGCTGCAATCCTAAATGACAAGACCGCCGTGGCCTGGTCTCCACGGCGGTCTGATCCTGATCTCCCGTGATGGCGTGTTCGAGAGCCCACCTGGCAGCGAGCAGACGAATGGCACCCCAATGAACTAGGAGATGGGCGTTGGCTATTATCTTACCGCGACACGACACTGGTCGCAACAGAGATGATCTCTGGGCGAGCATCTGGATTGCTCGTTCGGCCCGTTGGCCACGCCCGGTGCCGGCACTCGTCGTCCGTCTCATGTCGGTGTCTCGCAGGTTGTGCCGCCGCACTTCGCCGAGGTCCGACGCGCGCTTTTCCGTCTTGATCAGCCTGGTCTACGACGAAGACCTCACCATCGCACGGTCTTTGAGCATCCCCGTCGGTTATGCCCGCATCACTGGCCATCAGGCCAATCAGGTTCGGACGCTGGTCAGCAGCGAGAACCACGGCCACTCGGCCGAGAGCTACGTGGCGCCCAACCCTCTGGACGCTGACGCCGCGCCCCGCTTAGCCGGCGTCCCGACCGTGCTTGTGGCACGACCCACTTCCACGCTGTTGGCAACGTCGCGGTCCACGGCGGTTGCGTTGCTCAGCCCCACGATTGCCATGCAGATGGCCACGTCCAAGTCCGTATCCGGGAGGAGCATCGTGCTTGGCTCCTCTGAGGACATCATGGGGGACATCCAAATCCGTGGGCCACCTCATGGCGACCACGCCTGTGACGATCTGTACTTGGTTCATTTTCTTTTGGAGGAAATAGCATGACGGTAACTAGAAGAACGTCGGGACGATCGTCCCGACAACACGACGAACAGTGCTTCAGCGAGGCCCTCGCCGAAGTGATCGATCGAGTGCCCGGTGAGGTGCGGGCCATCATTTATCCGGCAATCCGTTTGCTGGAGTTGTGCAATCGAGACGACATCGGGACGTTACTGTTCTGGTCGGGGATCGACGTACTGGTAGCGGCGATCCAGGCCTATCGTCCTCTCGGCCCTGCGCTCCTGGGAGTCGTGTCCTCCCCTTTGGGTTCCGACTGTAACCGAGTTCTCTACTCTGGCGTCTGTAATGCAGTCGCGGACATCGTTTGTCGCTCGAAGCCGATGGCAATCAAGGCAGCAAACGCCATGCGGCGGAACCTAGTCGGGAATGGCGGGGTCTGGATGCCTTTGGGCACGCTGGCGCCCCTGATCCCTGACACCGTTCTGTCGGTGTTGCACGACGGTCTGTGCGCCGATCCGGATCTGGGCACGCATCCCGCCGTAGTAACGGCGCTCTCCCGCGCCAGGCCGGGGCGCCGGACCGTGCATGAGTGGCTGCGGTCGCCGTTCCCCGGGCCGCGTGTAGCGATGCAGCGTTTAGTGGCATGCCGCGGCGGCTTCGCCAAAATGTTCCCGCCTAGTGCGGCCAAAGCGGGCCGCGAGTCGCGCGTGGTCAAGGTTGCCGGAAGGCCTGGATGCCAATCCCCGGCGTGAGCTTGGTCGGTATGGCTGCCTGCCGGCACGGATGCCTGCGGGAAGTCCTTGCTCATCCGATTAGCTTTCGGTCTACTCCCCAGAGGACACTGAGAATGACGAAGCCCAAACCTGTTGGCTCCGAGCGTCGGCGGATCAAGCTGACGCAACTCGCGCCGTTCTTCCTTCAGCCGCTGTTCTACACCCCGGCATCCCATGAGGAGGAAGAGCGGCTCGCCGCCGATCTCCGTGATCACGGCCAGCGCGACCCGATCGTCGTCGTGCCCATCAAAGGCAAGCCCGCCCGGTTCACGATTCTCGATGGTCACCGTCGCGTGGCCGCCTTCGAGGCACTGGGTGGGCAGGACATCGAGGCGACGATCCGCTGGGATCTCGCCGACGCTGATGAATCCACCGTCGAGGCCGAGTTCCTCCAATACAACCTCAATCGTCGTCATCTGCACCAGATCGAGAGAGCGCGCATTGCCCTACGCCAGTTCCAAATCGAAAAGGGCCGTCCGCGCGGACAGGTTCGGCCCCGGGATGAACACGAGGCCCGAAACCGCGTCGGCAAGGCGATCGGTATGTCTGGGCGCAATCTGTCCCGTTACTTCCGCCTGTTGCTGACGCCGGTGGAAATCCAGAACGCCGTCCGCGACGGGAAGCTGGCCCTCGTGCTCGGCGAGAGATCGTCTTGGCTCCCACAGGAGCAGCAGATGGAGATCGCAAAGCGGATTACCGCGGGGGAGGACCCCAAGGCCGTGGTCGCCGACTACATCGAGACCGGCCATAGCCGGCACCGAAAGGCCAGTGCGGCTTTCCGGGCCCTCGTAAAGCACTTGGAGACGGCTGTCGACGACTTGGAGGGGCGGACCGACCAAATCTATCGCAAGGAGATCCACGGCACGTTGCCTTTGCTTGCTAAGGCGGGCGAACTCCTGGCACGTCTCCGCAGGGAAGGCAAGAAGCCATACGTCGACGCCGCGGCGGTGGCGGCGTCATTCAAAGACATGGCCCCACGACCAAACGACGCAGGTCAGACGGTGCTGCGCCAGTTTCAGGGGGCCCCTACATCTGGCGAGTCCGGTTGTGGCAAGCCTTGCTAGGTCAACTTCGGTCAGCATGGCTTCGTATGATACCAACTGGGACATCGTGTCCCAGTTGGCTCAAGCCACGCGAACTTCAAAAGAGAGATTTGAAGTCATGCGTGACTACCCACACAATCAGCCGCAAGGGCGGCAGTAAAGCCGCTGGAGCACCTGCATGCGTGTTGGAAAGCGAAACGGTCGGGCTTTGCAGAAACCCCGAGGTGCTCAGCGGAGAGGCGATACCAACGGCCAAGCCCGCGATTCGCGTCTGGGAGGGGGCTCTTCCGGAGCAAAACGCTCCAAGGCGGGTGCTCAGGTGGAAGTCAGGGACGTCGAACTGGTAGATGACGAACCTGATACACCCGATGAGGAAGATGTCGCTGGTGAAGACTTCGCGACCGCGCAGAAATAACTTGAACAAATTGGTATTGTTGGTTTTGATAGATTCGGTGATAACACGTGCATGCAAGATGCACAAGTGGTTGCACGGATTCGCAGCAAGTACCGGTCTCTTGGC
>JAAYYU010000011.1 GCA_012515235.1 Candidatus Anammoximicrobium sp. | reverse complement strand
TTGTCGAAGCCTTCCATGACATCCTCCTTTGCGTCCAAGCTGAGGGCTCAAATTTGACCTCCGTGGTCTCGCAAAGTATGACGCCTGCCACGACTTACGTAAATCTCAGTTGTGGACAGCAGTGGCTCGATAACCTGACGATCGAAAATCCCCGCTTGCCGACACTGCAGGTGCGGGACGTCAGGCAGGAGCATGCGATCCTGTGCGCCGGACGGCCGGAAAAGCTGACGGTCGCGATTCGCAACTTGGGTACCGAAACCGAGCGCGTGACGGCGACCCTTGGATTGCCGCCGGGCGTCCGCTGCTTGGGAGAACCGGCGTGCGAACAGGGTTCCATGCCGATGGGAGCCGAGAAAGCGGTCCACTGGACGGTGCAGACGGATGAAGCCGTCCTGGGCGCCGCCGAGATCCGGGTGACGGCGGCCGGCAGTCCGCCCGTGACGGCGCGACATCCGCTGGTGTTCTTTCTGAGCGAGGCCGCCGTGCCGGCTGCGGCCTCGGCGAGGCTCACGCGGGAAGACGCCAAGGCAATCGACTCCGTTACCTACTATGTCGACAGCGCGACGGGCAGCAACGCCAATGCCGGCACATCGCCGGAGGCGGCCTGGAAGGACTTTACCCACGTCAACGGCCGGACGCTCGGCCCCGGCCAACGGCTGCTCCTCCGGCGTGGGAGCGTCCTGAACCAGGAACTGACCGTGTCCGCCCGCGGCACCGCCGACCGCTGGGCGGAAATCGGAACCTACGGTGCCGGCCCACGCCCCGTCATTCGCCGCAACTGGGACATCGGCGACCGCTGTGCGCTGGTCCAGAACCCCGACTTCCTGCGCATCCGCAGCCTGGTTGTGTGTTACGCCGGCAAGGGGCTGATCGTCAACTATACGGAGGCCGGGCATCAGGGGCTGGTGATCGAAGATTGCATCGCCCATCACATCGAGGGCCTGTATCGCCCGAACAGTCACGGGATTCCCGAATGGCGTGACCGCCAGGGTGCGGCGGGAGACGGCTTGAACAGTTCGGCCGGGATCGCCTTCACCGGGGCGACGGCCAAAGATCTCGTGCTCCGAGACTGCGAGATGTTCCAGACCTCTTCGGCTTACCGCGTGCGTGGCGACGACGTGATCGTCGATCGCGTCTACTGCCACGACAATTACGTCCACAACACCTCGCCGCATCCCTTCGTGGTCGGCGTCCGCCGCGCGGTTCTCCAGAACAGCATTTTCGACGCCGCGGGCTGGCATGCCAGCGCGGGCACGATGGGCATCATGTTGGGCGATCCCCAGGGTTTGGTCATCCGCAACTGCGTCTTCCGGAACCAGCCGGATTCGGGCAGTCACGACGAGGGCGGGATCGACTTCGAGGCCAACGGGAACGGCTGCCTGATCGATCGCTGTACGTTCCAGAACAACGCCGGGGCCGCGATCGAGGTCCTGGGGTTGAAATCGCCTCAGACGACCAACGTCGAGATCCGGAGTTCACGGTTCATCAAGAACAACACGGCCAGCAAGCTGGGACCGTCCGAAATCTTCATCTGGGGACGCACGCCCGATCCGGCGGTGTGCCGCAGCACGGGGACGATTTACGGCAACGGCTACGTCACGATCCCCGGTGTCGAGTTTTTCGTGAACGAGGCCCCGAAGCTGACCTCCTGGACGCTCCGCGACAACACGCCGTATGCAACCATCGAGGAGATTGACCGGGCGATGCCTTTCAACCGGCCCCCGCTCGTGGACGCGGGCGACGACATCCGGACCGATGGCCTGAAAGTACCCTTGGCCGGGAGTGTCAGCGACGACGGAAAGCCCGGCCACAAAAGGCTTTCGGTGGCTTGGGAAGTCCTCGAAGGTTCCGGCGGCGTAGCGTTGGAGGATGCGACTGCAGCACGCACCGTGGCCACGTTCCAGACGCCGGGCGACTATCTCCTGCGGCTGGTCGCCGACGACGGGGAGTTCTGGCTCAGCGACACGGTGGCGGTGCATGTCTTGCCCGCCGGCGTCTGCGTCGCCACGGCGTGGGAGTTTAATACGCCCTTGGACAAGGAAGGCTGGACCGACGTCAATCCCGGCACGCGCGTCCAGCAGTGGCCGGATCCTTACAGGCCCACGGTATCCCATCCGGTCAGATACGTGGCTGGCGGATACTACATCCTGGCGATCGAGGACAGCCCGGACGCCCACCTGCTCTCGCCCGACCGCCTGGGGCTTGACGTGACCGGGCAGGAGTCGGTCACCATCCGATTCCAGAACCACACCCCGGCGGCGCAGATGCGGCTGAGGTTCACGACCGAGGCGGACGGAACCTGGGACGATGTCAAGAGCCGGACCTTTGCGGTCACGCCCCGAGACAACGACTGCCGGACCTACAGCGTGGACCTATCGGCCGTCCCGGCGTGGAAGGGCCGGTTGAAGCAACTGCGGCTGGACCTGGCCACCGGCCAGCCGCTCACCGGGACCTGCCGGTTCGACTACGTCTGGCTTCGCCGGCCATCCAGTCAGGCCGCCGACCTTTCCGCGCGCCGCTTGACGCAGGATCGCTGACCGAAGCCCAGCGTGGCCAGCAGCCAGCGAAGCGGTTTCTGGCGGACTTCCCAGCGGTACCGGCGGGTGACTTCGTAGCTGGGCGCCAAGCGTTTGTCGCGGAATTCGCCGGTGTCCGCGTCCGAGCGTTTGACGGGATAGCCGTTCAACTCGTTGAATTCGTGGAATTCGCGTTCCAGCCATTCGAGATCGACGGCCGGGATAGGCTTCGATTTGCTCTGCCGCTGGTAGCTCCCGACGGTCGAGATCAGGCTGTCGTGGCGGACGTTCCAGAAAGACTGGCTCCCGTGTCGGCAATCGGCGATTTGGGCGGGCATTTTGGGCCAGCGGAGCATGGCTTTGTCCCAGGGCAAGTCCAATTGGCGGCAGGCGTCCTGGAGCGTCGTCTCCGGGGTGGCGATCAGCGATTCGTACTTGATGATCGCCCAGCCTGCGCGGGCAAAGAAGGTGCAGTCCTCGGCAAAACGTCGCAGTCGCAGCCGCAGGGGCGGGTCCTCCGCGGTGATGCCGTTGGCGGTGTAGGATTCGCCCACCAGGCTGGCCCACAGGTCGCGCAGATCGCGGACCACCAGCAGCGGATAGACGTCCCATCCCAGGTCGCTGTAGTGCCGGACCAGTTCGCTCAGGCGAAAGCTGCCGACGTTCGTCTTGTACCAGGCATGCGGGTTGCCAAGCCGGGGGTCCAGAAAGGGCAGCAGATCATTATCGGCGTCCAGGACGCCGTCCATGTCCGAACGCTGCAGAAAGCACCAAGACACCAGCGTCGAACCGCTCCCCTGCAGACCTCCGCACAGGTAGAGCCTTCGGGAGATTCCCTTCATTGCCTGCCCCTCGTCAACGCATCCCTTGGCCGCTGGCCGGCAGTCGCGACGTCGCTCAACGTCTTCGACCGTGGCCGGGCTGTGGCTGCAATTTGCTATTCCCTGCACTGCCCCAGAATCGCTGCGAAACAAGGCACGGACAACAGCGACTTCTGCCCCCCTCCGTTATCGACCGCCGCACGGCCGCTTCTTCAAGCCTTGTCGCGGGCGACGGGGTATAAGCTCAAGTCCCACTCGATCTCAGCCGCAATCGTGGTGGAACCGGTCCGTTCGACACGGGGCGCAAATTTCTGTCCATCTTCGCCCGCCCGCTTTCCCGTCAGAGGTCCTCCTCTACCCGCACGCCGGCCCGGTGCGCGTCTGCCAGCAGCAGGCACGAGTCGAATTGTTGGCACAGATGATCGACTTCATCCTCGTTGGCGATGTAGCCGACGCCGAGCCCCTCGACGGTCTCGCCGTCCAGGCCGCTGAGCAGGTACACCTGGGTGCGCTCGCGGGCTTCGACCAGCAGCGAGGCCGAGATGGCGTCCGGCGTACGGGCCCGACGGATCTCCCGAAGCAGTTCCGGACTGTCGTTCAACGAGGCGAGCAACTGCAACGCGGGGCCGGGCGGACAGCGCAGGTCGGTACACAGCAGGATGACTCCGTCGTCGTCAACGGCGGTCAGAGCGGCCGACAGGGCGCGGGCGAAATTCTCCCAGGTCTGTTCCTGGCGGCCGCCAGCGATGCTGGCCAGCACCAGTCCGGCCCGCCTGGGCAACCGGCACAGCCACGCGGCGTCGCACAGCTTGCGGCCCCGTTTGGCGACAGCTTCGGGCTTGCCTGCCAGCACGTGCAACACGGCGTCGCGGGCGCCGGGCACCACTTGCAGGACGATTTGAATTCCCAGCAGCCAGGCGGCCTCGTCCACCTCGTCCCGCCGGCGGTGCCGCTGGACCGGCAAACGAGCTGCGCCCGGCGTCTGGAATCGCTCGCGGGTCTTCTCGTCCGAAAACGTGGGAAACAGCCCGCCGTGAACCCCCAAGCGGCCCAGCACGCGTTGCGGGCGAAGGCAACTGATCGGCAGAACCAGATCTGCGTCGAACAGCTGCCGATGAATGTAGATCGGCCGGTTGTCCTTGGACGCTGCCAGATAAGTCAGATCCTCGCGGTTCCGCGGATCGTGTTCCACGATCCGAATCGCTGCCGAGACCTCGGCCGACAGCGCAGCGGTGGGCTCCCGCCGGCGCAGGCCGTTTTCCTCCGGTGCCAGCAACAGCGTGATGTCCTCCGGCAGGACGCGACTGGCCAACAGCGTGTGAACCGCGCCGGCAATCACGAAGTCCAGTTGCGGCACACCCCGATCCACTGCCAGCACCACGCGGTCGCCCGGAGTTGTGGCCCGCGACAGCGGCGGGAAGTCCAGCGGATCGGCAAGTGCCGCCGCGACGGCGGCCGCCGGATCATCGAGAGGCTGGCCGCGCGGAACTCCGACATCGGCCACCGTAGCTTCTGCCGGCGGACGAATCCGCAACACTTGTCGGTCACCGTAACGCAGCTGGATCATGCCGCTTTTGCCTCGTCGAGTCGTTGCAAAAAAACTCCCGGCTGGGAGAAATCGTCCAGGAGCAAGTCCGGCGCCGCCCGCGTCAAATCGGCTCTGTCGTGCAAGCCGGTCGCTACGGCGACGGCCTGGGCCCCGATGTGCCGCGCACATTGAACGTCCAGCGGAGTGTCGCCAATCACCCACAGCCGATCCGGATGCACGCCCCCATTCAACGCCTGACGAGCCGCGGCCAGGGCGTCCTCGGCCACCGCATTCCGTTCGCCGGACCGTTCGCCAAACCCGCCAAAAGCAAAGTGGTGATCCAAACCGAAGTGCTGCAACTTCAGCCACGCCGCTTCCTCGACGTTGCCCGTCAACAGTCCCAACGCGACATGACGGCGCGCGGCAAGTTCGTCCAACAGACGGACGACGCCAGGCAGCACCCGTCCCGGCCGCAGGGGCAGTTGCTCGCGAAGATGTCGAATATAGGCAGCGTGGAAACGCAGCCAGTTTTCCTCCGAATTCGCGATTTGCCGCGATTGAAACAGATCGCGGGCGATGCCTCGATCCGTACGTCCGCTGGTCGGAATGGCGTCCGGCGGCGGGCAAGCGAAGACCTCGCTGAAGGCCAACCGCAACGATTCCACTCCGGACCCGCCGGTGTTGATCAGCGTGCCGTCAATGTCGAAAAACAAAACGTGCATGGGGGGCTGCGGTTTACAGGTTACGGGGCTCCGGTCACCGACGGCAAATCTGACTGCGACGCGTTCGGCCAATCTTTGGAGCAACGGCGGCCGAAATCACGTCCTCGTTGGGAAGGACCTGCCGTCCCTTGGGTCGCGGGCGTGAGCCGTTGGGGACGAAAACGCCGTCGCCGATCGCCTCGGCGCAGTTCCTTCCTTGCGGTATGTTAGTATCCGCGAATTCGCTTTGCCGTCAACGACACATGCCAGGGTGCAGACTGTATGCCGACGCCGCAAGCCGTCATCTTCGATGTCGATGGAGTTCTGGTCGATTCGTATCAAGCCCACTACCAAAGCTGGCAGTTGGCCAGTCGCGAACGCGGCCTGCAGATGACGCAAGATCAGTTCGTGGCCACGTTTGGCCGGACAAGCCGCGAGATTATTTCCGAATTGTGGGGCGACGAAATCGCGACGCCGGCGGCGGTGGCACAGTTGGACAATCGCAAGGAAGAACTTTTTCGCGATCTCCTGCGGCGCGATTTTCCCGGCATGGACGGCGCCGCCGAGTTGATCGACGGCTTGCGCGGGGCCGGTTTCTTCCTGGCTGTTGGCTCGTCCGGACCACCGGACAACGTCTACCTGGTGCTGGACCGCCTGCAGCGCCGTTCGGCGTTCCACGGAGTCGTCACGGGGACGGACGTTCAGCGGGGCAAACCGGATCCGCAAGTCTTCTTGCTCGGCGCCCAACGGGCGGGCGTCGCCCCCCCGCGTTGCGTTGTGATCGAAGACGCCCCCGTTGGCGTCGCGGCCGCGCACGCTGCCGGCATGAAGTGCGTCGCGATCGCCAGCACCGGTCGCGTGCGGGAGTCACTGCATGCGGCCGAACTGGTCGTGGACAGCCTCCGGGAACTGAACGCCGAGCGGATTGCCGCCGTTTTGGCGTCGTAGCGTCACGAGTCGCGCACGGCGGTTCGACCCCGGCCATCGAAATCGGCAAGGGGTTCGGAGGATTGGCGCACACCGCGTCTTTGCCGTGCTCCGGGTAGCGCACGCACCTCAGAGGGACTGCGTCATCGACTGTGTGCTTTTCGGTGCCAGCGGCCTGCCGCCGGCTCGGGCGGGGTGAGTTCTGCCCCGCGGAGCGGCACCTCTGAGCGCGCTGGGCCGCGCCGCTCAGTCTGGACCGTAACGCCGCAGGTAGTCCTTGAGCCGGACCTTGCGGGCGGTGTTTTCGGAACTCATGTAACGGATCGTTCCGAACACGGGCCGTTCGGGGCCCCAGGCGCGATCGTAGCGTCCAAGCACCCAGAATATGCCGCTGTACGAGTTCGGATTGCGGCCGTCCAGGGCGTATTGGTTGTTGAGTTCGATCAGCGTCGCCAGCGCCGACTGCGGGCTGGGGGACCATTCCAGGATCTTCTTGCCCCACAGCATACGCAGATAGTTGTGGATGCGGCCTTCGCGGACCAGTTGTCGCTGGGCGGCATTCCATAACGGGTCGTGCGTCGCGGCCGATTCAAACTCGTCCAACGTGTACACGTGCTCGCGCGGATCGTCGGCGTGTTTGGCCAGCGTCTGCCGCGCCCACGGGGGCAGCGAGTCGTAGGCGGCATAATCGGCGTTCCGCGAGCACATATTGTAACCGAGTTCACGCCAGGTGATCAGTTCATCCAGGAAGGACTCGACGGACTCGTCTACGCCCCACCAATCATGCGAACTGCCGCTGGCCTTGGCCGAGACCCGTTCCGGGCTCCAGCCAGTCCGTCGCATCGTCTCGGCAAACACTTGATGGACCGAGATCTGGCCAAAGTGCAGATACGGCGACAGGCCGCTGGTCGCGTCCATGTCTGGATCGTTCCGCGATTCGCCATAACAGGGCAGTTTCTTCTCCAAAAACGTGTGCCATGCCCGCTCCGCCGATTCCGCTCCGCCACGAATTGCCCCCGGCGCGACGCGGTGATCGACGGGGAATTGGCTGAGTTGCGTTAACTGGTCCGCAATCTTTCGCGGTTCGGCGACGGGCCAACGTTTTCGGATTCCGCGTGGCAATTCGTCCAAGACCGGCAATCGGCAGTTGCTGAGCGGATCCTCGTCGGGCAAGGAATCCGGCTCCAGATAAGGCAGCAGATTCCGCTGCAAGTAACGGCGAAAGTCAAACGCGCGGGCAAAAGTGCGGTCGGCGGCCCGCAGGGGGAGCAAGCCGTTGGAATCGACCAACTCGAACCGTGTGGAAATCTGGCGTTTGGCGGCAGCGACCATCCGCGGCAAGAAAAAACACGGAAAATCATCGCCGACCACCACACAGGCTTGTTCGGCCAACTGGGCCAACAAGCCTTGCCCGGCCCCCGGTTCAGGTTCCAGGTAGGGATAGTAGAACGCATTGCGTCGAGCGAGCCGTGCCTCGTTGTCCGCCATCCCCTGAATGATGAACCCGTGGAGGCGGTCGCTTGCCCAGGGATACCCGCAACGGAGCGCCTCCAGGATCAGCAGCGGCTTGCGCAGATCGCGCGACCACTCGATGGCCCGCTGGAGACTGAAATTCCAGTTCGTCCGGCGAAAGGCCGTCATCCAATACAGCACGTAGCGTCCGTCGCGTCGTACAGCCGACGGGTCGCCTATACTGCGGATGCGAAGGTCCGATACGTCCGTCATCGGTCTGCCCTGCCCTGAGTAAAAGAGACCAGCGACCGGCGGGCCGCCAAGGCGCTATCAAGCCCGATAACTAGCACCAAACGGGGAACTTCCAAGGAAAGTCGCTGTCTACGATGGCACGGTCGCGCGAAATGGGGTCAGACTTACAGAATTCAGTTTTGGCCAAGTTTGGTGCCAGCTACGTCCTACGCCTCTGCTCGGCCAAAACTGAATTCTCGAAGCCTGACCCCAGCACCAAAACCGTGACTTCATAATAAACGACGCCGAAAAGTCTCGAAATCCCGTTTGGTGCTAGGGGGGCGCGTAAACGAGCGGGACGACGCAGGCCGCCGGTCGTACCGAAAACCGGCGGCTGCGCAGTCCCGCGTTTTTTCGGGGCCTCGACGATGCACTAGCCGTTTGCCGCTTCGATAGCTTGTTGCAGCTTGGACTTGGTCGGGGCCCCGACCATTCGGCTGACGACCTCGCCACCCTTGAAGATCAGCAGCGTGGGAATCGCGCTCACGCCGTATTGCTGTGCCGCGCCGGGATTATCATCGATGTTGACCTTGCACACCTTGACCACTCCGGCGTTTTCCGCGGCAAATGCATCGATCATGGGCGAAATCTGTCGGCAAGGGCCGCACCAGGGAGCCCAAAAATCCACAAGAACCGGTTCCGAGGCTTGAAGCACTTCGGCGGCGAATTTGTCTTCACTGATTTCGTAAACGTTTGCACCCATCGTCAGTTCCTCCTCCGGCTTTCAAACGAACACAAACCGCCGACCGAAGCATCCTGCCGGGACTTGACGACTGTGGTCGGGCGGTTTCTCGACAGCGTGCGATTCTACAGGGACCTGTCGAGCGATGTCAATCAAGGGGATTGGTGCCTCGTTACTTGGCCGGATCGGCTGCGCCACTGGTGGTGTTGCCGCCGGTTAGCGCACCCCGGCCAGGGCAAACAACGCCGGCCACCCAAGCGGAGCGGAGTCAGCGGACGGCGTGTCCCGGCAGACGACTCTGATCGGGTCTGGTCGGGCAAACCCGTACTGGGCGAGAATGAGAACAATAGTGGATGCGAAGGTCGGTATTGGCGATTTTCACCGCGAGTACCACGTGGGGATGATCAAAGACGGGGAATTTAAGCATGACGCGCGCATTTAGACGTACAATTGCTTCGACACCCGTGAAAGCTGTCGGACGATTCGGATCGGTCACAGCGTCCAGAGCGGTCAGGGCTATCCATAAAACCCTAAACCATTGGCATTTATGTTCATCAAACGGTTCGCGTCTGCCGCAGGCGGCGTCGCTCCGACAAAGGCAGAATCGTTTGCGGTTCTGACGACGCCCATTCCTGCCGCGTGCTCGTGATTGTTGTCTTGATCGGCAAAGTTGAAATAAACGGGCCAGAATGCCGTCTGTCCCTGTGAAATGACCGGCAAACTGGCAACCGATCGGTTCATTCTTCCGAAATGGAAAATGTTACCTTCCGGTCGGCGGAACTTTTTTACGCGCTGTGGCATCATTAGAAGGGCTTGCCGTTTTGGGGCGAATCCCTTCTTTTGACGACATCGTAGTGGCGACCGGGGGTGAGAAGTCGGCAATTCGCGGCTTCAGGCGGCGGACGCTGAGCGACGTTCAGATCCTGCCGTTCTTGCGGGGTTCCGCGGATCGAATGCGACCGTCCGTGCAACCAGACTGTAGATTTTGGTTTGCGGCGTAATTAAACTGGCGATGATTAGCGACCTCTGCCGGGACTAATTCGAGTTTGAGAGAGGGTCACGTCGTGATATCCCGATTTCTGAAGGCATCCAAGACGTTGCGCAACAAGTTGAGCAAACATCCAAGGCACCAGGCGTCGTCAAGAAGAAGAAAGCAACAGCGCCTTCGCTTCGAGGCCTTGGAAGATCGTCGCTTGTTGGCAATCTTGCCTACGTCACCCGCGCTGCTTTCGAGCATCGAGGGGTTCAACATCGACGATAATGCCTTCAACACGGGGGCCGCCGTCATTCAGCCACCGGATCCCTTCGGAGCCGCTGGTCCCGCGCACATCCTCAATGTGGGCAACACGTCCATTCAGTGGTTCACCAAGGACGGCACCCTGGAGTACCACACCAGCCTGAAAAACTTCTTCGCTCCGTTGCGTCCCGATTACGGCATTTTTGACCCGAAAGTGCTGTACGACCAGTACGCAAATCGCTTTCTCGTGGTGACTCTTGAAGCGTATCAAACCGGCGCGCCGTTCAACGACCTGTTCGACATGTCGCGGATCATGATCGCCGTGTCGGACGACAGCGATCCGAACGGGAAATGGTACTATCACTCGATCAACAGCATGGTGAACGTGCCCGATCCCACGGACCCGGAAGAAGTCCTGGTAACCTGGACGGACTATCCCGGTTTCGCGTTGGACGAAGAGGCGATCTACATCACCGGCAATCTCTTCGAATTCCGCACGCAGGATCCATACGGCAACCGCCTGTGGATCATGGACAAGGGATTGGCGAAGGGCGGGTTCTACGACAACGGGTCCGCGACCGTCACCATGTACGACCCGTCGGCGCTGACCGGAGTCGACTATTCGGGCAACTACACCCTGGCCGAGAATTTCCGCTGCATGCAACCGGCCCACGTCTACGGCACCGCACCAACCGGGGTGGGAACCTGGCTGACGCTGTACGATGGAAACAACAACGGCGTCGAAGAGTTGGTCGACGTCATCCGCGTGGACAATCCGCTGACGACGCCCGAGTTCACGCGTTTCACCATCAATGTCGGGGACATCGAGGACACGACGATTCCGATCGACTACAGTTCGCCTCAGCGTTCTAGTACGGCGCGGCTTGACGGTGGAGACCGCCGCGTCCTGAACGCGGTCTGGCGGGACAACTCGCTGTATGCCACGACGGTGATCAACCCCAGTTCGGGCCCGGATGTCAACCAAGTCACTACCCACTGGTTCCGTTTCGATACTTCCAATGCCCAGACGCTCAAACTGGCGGATCAAGGAAATGTAGGCGGCGAGGAGATCGGCTTTGCGGCTCACACGATCTGGCCTGCGGTCAACGTCGACTCGAAGGGCAACATGGTGATCGGTTTCTCGGCGACGGGGCCGACGATTTACCCCGGATCGTATTACGCGGTGCGGACGCCCAGCGATCCGGCGGGAACGGTCCGTTTGGCCGGGGAACTGGCGGAAGGGCTGGACGTGTTTGCCTTGGGAGGCACGGCCGCAAATTCGGTCAACCGCTGGGGCGACTACACGAGCGTGGCTTTGGACCCGACGGACGGCGTAACATTTTGGCTGTACAACATGTACGCCTTGCCTCGCCAGACGCTTCCTGGCCGCTGGGGCACGCGTTGGGGCAGTCTGCGGGTGGCCGAGGCCCCCGCGATTCCGGTTCCTGGTCCGACGACGATCAGCGGCGTGGTTTGGCACGATCAGGACGAAGACCGCAGACGTGACCCGACCGAGCCCGGACTGGCAGGATGGACCGTCTATGCGGACCTGGACGGGGACGGGGAACGCGACATCGGCGAACCGACGGCCAAGACCGATTCAACCGGGAAGTACAGTTTCACCGTCAACGTTACCGGGACCTTGACCATTCGCGAAGCGCTCGAGCCGGGTTGGAGGCAAACGTTCCCCGGCGGCACGACGCAGACGCAGGTCGTGACGATCACCGGCGGCGGGACAATGGCCGACGTCGACTTCGGCAACAGTGACAACGACGGCTTTGACCACGGCGACGCGCCTTGGCCGTATCCGACGTGGGAGGCGGACAACGGCGCGAAGCACGCGATTGTTTCCGGATTCGGGCTCGGCGTGGTGGCGGTCGACGGTACGACGGTCATCGTCGACGGGGAACCGGACGGACTGCCCGACGCCAACGCCCTGGGTGACGACGACGACAATTTTGATGACGAAAACGGCGTCGTCTTCACGAACGGCATGATGCCCGGACAGACCGCTGCCGTAACCGTGACCGTGTCGTTGGGGACGAATTCACCGGGGCTGTTACAGGGCTGGATCGACTTCAACCGCGATGGCGATTGGGCCGACGCGGGCGAACAAGTCTTCAAGAATCGGACGCTGGGCGCCGGCGTGCATGCGCTGAGCGTTGAGGTCCCCACCACTGCGCTCCCCGGCACGACCTATGCCCGCTTCCGCTACGGCCACGAAAAGGATTTGTCCTATGTCGGCACCTCGTATTCTGACGGCGAGGTGGAAGACTACCGGGTGGATATCCTGTCCGTCGATCCCGCTGCGGTGGATGACCAGTACGCGGTCGAGCAAGACAGCCGGGACAATCTCTTCAACGTATTGCTCAACGACGTGCCGGGCGCGAGCGGGATTGCCAGTCTGCGACTTAGCCGCCTGACCCAAACACCCGCCCACGGCACGGCGGTCATCGATACCAACGGAACCGGCGTCTTTACTGATGATTTCATTCGCTACACGCCTCAGATGGGCTACTCTGGCCCCGACGCATTCACCTACGAGGTCCAGGACACGGGCAATGGCAAGACAGACACGGCCATCGTGTCCATCACGGTCACCCAGGCACAAGGGGATGCCCCGGTGGCGGTGGACGATACCTACACCGTGACGACGACGGCCCCCCAACCCCTGAACGTGCTCCAGAACGACCGCTGGGGGCCGACGGGCCAAAAGCCGACGATCATCAGTTGGGACGCGAGTGGCTTGGTTGGCGCCGTCACGCTGGTGCAGAACGTCGACAATAGCGGGTTGCAGGGATTCAATTACCAATCGAACGGCTTCGTCGGCTCGGAGCAATTCACCTATACGATCATCGACACCAACGGCGCCAGTTCGACGGGAACCGTGACGGTGCAATCCGGCTCGGGCCGTATCGCCGACGATCTGGTGAGGTTCCGCCTGGAAGCCCGAGATCTGAACGGGAATCTCGTGACTCAGGTAGGAAAAGGGACGCAGTTCCAGATTTGGGGGTATGTCCGGGACATGCGGAACGTGCCGAACTACCAGCCGGCACCGGGCATTGAAGATGCCGAAAAAGGCGTGTTTTCCGCTTACATGGACCTGTTGTACGACACCGCCCGGGTATCGTATGCGGGTTTGGAGTACTCGGAGGATTACGCTGCGGGGCGTTTTGCCGACGACGATGTTCCGGGAATCCTGAGCGAGGTCGGAGCCTTCCAAGGCACGGGCTTAAACAACAACTTAGGCAAACCGTACGGCGCTACCGAGAAATTGCTGTACAAGGCTACGTTCATGGCGAACGAGTTGGGCTCGGTCCAGTTTAGGACCGATCCCGCGGACGAACTCCCGTTGCACGAAACGGCGTTGAACACGCCCGAGATGACTGTCGAGTACCCGCAGATCGAATTTCTCGCGACAACCCTTCAGGTCATCGAATCTCCGGAGTTGGCACAAGTCCAATTGAAGGTGACAGACCTGTCTGGCAAACCGTTGGACGGTCAACAGATCGCTCCCGGAACCGAGTTCTACGTCAGCGCCTGGATCGATGACCTGGGGGTCCGCAACGGCACCGGCGCGGTTTCGGCAGATCAGGAGGGCATCTTCTCCGCGTACCTGGACATCACCTACGACCCGACGCTGGCACGGCCGGTCACGGTGCCCACGACCGTCAATCCCCTGGGCTTCGACATCGCGAGCGGGCCGCTGTTCAAAGCGGGACTGAAGGGAATCGACTGGTGGCAGATCAGCGGAGGTCAGATCGGCATCGTGGACGAGGTTGGCGCTTATCAGGGCAGCTCGTACGTCCAGTTTTCTGACCAACGGTTGCTGTTCCAAATCCGTTTCCGGGCCTTGGGCGGAAGCGGCGGGCAGCTGGTCTTCAGTGCCAATCCGGCCGATGAGGTGGTCAACGAAACCACGTTGATCAATCCCTACCCCGGCGTGTCCGTGCCGACATCGCAAATCAAGTATGTCGCAGCGCCGACCGTGATCGTTGCTGCCGGAGCGGGCGAAGGCGAGTTCACCAACCCCGTTAACCGTTTCGACGTGAACAACGACGGCTTTCACTCAGCCGCGGACATCGTCGCGGGCATCAATGCCATGAACAGGGAAGGCATTACCGTCCTGTCGCGAGTGTTGGGAGAGGGCGAGGCTCCGGCGAGGCGGATGTTCTACGACGTGAATGGCGACGGCATCCACTCGCCGCGCGATATTCTGGAGGGGATCAGCCGTCTTAATTCACCGCCCGCGAACGAAGAGATAGCCTCTGGGGAAGGGGAGGCGGCTGCTGAAGTGCTGGTCCTGGCGTCGCCCGTCGCCGCTGGCCCAGTTGCGGAACTCCCGCCGGCCGACATCCTCAGGTTGCTTAGCGCGAGCGAGGTTCGTGAGGCAACGGCTCCTCTGGCCCAGCGACAGATCCGGGGACAGAAAGCGGAACTGGATTACTTTGCTGCCGCGGGGGCGGAAACCCGCGACGGGACAGAACTGTCGATGGATTCGATTGTCAGCGACGAACTGGCCGACGACATCGCGGCTGCCTGGGGCCAACGTGACGCAATCGACCTGCTGCCCGGCGTTTGGGCCTGATTCTACAAAAACGCGAGAATTGACAAAAAAACCCTGGAGGGTGTTGACAGCACTGCAAGTTCTTTGCTTAGATAGTTGCACTGGCTAGGGGCAGACACGAGCTGTGGTTTGTGGTTTCCAGGGGTTTGCCCCTCCCGCCTGATTGACCCCCGGACGAAGTCCCCCCGATCGTCACGCTGTCCTTCCCGCAGGTTACTCGGCCATGAGCGTCGCTGCTAAACTGATCGCCAAAGATCCGCTCGTTTCTTGCCGTGAAATCCCCCTCACCAACTTTCCTCTTCGCATTGGACGTGGAGAGGAGACCGACGTTCGAGTCGGAGATCGCTGGGTGAGCCGCGAGCATTGTGAAATTGACTGTATCGACGACGTGCTTCTGGTTCGCGATCTCGGTTCCAAGCACGGAACCTTCGTCAACGGCCGATCCGTGCTCGAAGCGTCCTTGAAGCCGGGGGATCTGCTGAATATCGGGATCACTCGGTTTGTCGTGGAATACGATTCTGCCCATGCGCTGGCGCTTCGGCGGGAAAGGCTGTTGGCGTCTTAGCCGCCTGTTGAAGAAGAGAACAGGCACCTCGCAGTGGTCGTTTTGCGGTGGGGGCTCCATCGCAACTCGGCACTAGTCCCTTTTTTCAACAGGTTGTGAGGGACGCCGCCAAACCGAGTTCGGCCTGTTCGCCTGCGCCGGAGCAACGGGCGCCGAAACTACGTGGCGTTTTTGTCCACCGTCTGGGGTCAGGCCTACAGATTTCAGTTTTCGCGGGGCAGTCGTTTTCCAAGTGGGAAGTTTTGGGACCGCGAAAACTGAAATCTGTAAGCCTGACCCCAGATTCCGCGGAAACCGGGAAGTTATTTCGCCACCGTTGCGACCTGCTGTCGCCCTCCGACGCTCTGCAAGGTCGTCGACCGCGAGAAGGCTCTTAGAACCGGAGCCATCTGGCGTCACGCAGCGCGTTTTTCAGTGGTCGAGGCCAGTTGGACGGCCTCTTCGACCGACAGCACTCGCGCCACACTGCCGTCTTGGGCGTGGATTTTGATCTGGTCCTCCTCGATGAACCAGATCGCCTGCAGTCCGTCCACGCAGAATCGCCGTCCGCAATAGGCGTCGTCTCGCAGCAAGATGTGTTCAGTCAACGGACTGCCGATGTCGGCGCCCAACTCGACGAAGGTTCCCCGAACGAAATGACGCACGGCTTCCAACGCTTCGGCATGTTGCATACGGCAAGGCCTATGAGGATTCAAGGGGCCATTGGCGGGGTTCGACAACAGTGTTAGCATCGGCGCATTGGCTGTCGCTCATGCGGGCAATCGGAGCAAGCTGCACGGTCTTCCTTGACTTCTCAAGCTTCGCAAATACCCCAAGGCTCCAGTCGCTGGTGGTCGGTCCCAATCTCGTCATGTGTGCCATCGGTTTGGTTCTCGTCGCCTGATTTGGAACGGATTCGCTAACACGCCGACCTGCGGCCGACAAAACGGAATCGCCATCGTTACTAGCAAGACAGCAAGCCCGGATTGGTCAGCCGGCAAACTCGCGGCAGACCTAAAAGTTTGCTCAAATCGCCAACTTGATTTAACCGGCAGGCTCATTATGTCCGACATAAGCTGAACGACTGGTCCTGGCCGAGATTGTCGTCCCCAAATGTTGCCGGCTTGGCAGGTTGTTGAAAATGGGACTTGGCTCCGAGTTGCGATGGAGATGTCCGAGGAAAACGGCCTTCGCGAGGTGTCAGTCCATCGTTTCAACAGGTTGCGAGGGGATGCAGCCATTATCAGGAAGCGGAAGAACTCATGTTGACACGCCAGAGAATTGCCTTGGGAACGTCGCTTTGCGTTGTGTTCGGATGGTTGGCCTGCCCAAGCGGGGCTGATGAAACCGGAATGCGGTCGGTTCGAGGAAGCCGAAAGGTGGCGCGCGTCGCTGCGAAGAGCGAGTCGGCGTCCGAAGAGACTGCTTTCCAGGTTCGGCAGGCGATTGGGGAGGAATCGGTCGTGGTGGAGGAGCCGTTGTTCCTCGATGAAGACGGCGTGTACGAGCCATCCTGTGATTCGGCATGTTGTTGTGCGGATCCGTGTGGATGCCCACCGTGCAATGGGTTCGGTGGCGGGCTGTGGGTGAACCTGGATTTCCTGCTGTGGTGGCGGGATCGCCGGGAGTTTCCGGCCCTGGTTACGACGACGCCGGACCCTAATCCCAATCCCGCAGACGTGTTGTTCGGCGGGGCGGTCGATGAACCGGCGCGGCCCGGTGGGCGCTTGGAGGTCGGCCTCTGGCTGGACCCGTGGCAGCGGACGGCGATTGGAGGGCGTTATCTGGCGGTGGGCGACGCGACGATTTCTCCGAAGTGGTCATCTGACGATGGCTTGCCCTTCATCGCGCGGCCGTTCACGGACGTCTCGACAAATCCCGTCACGCCGACGGCGTTTCCGATCGCCAATAATTCGGCGGTGCCGCCAACCACGGGCCGGATTGGAATCAATTCGGGTTCCGAGGTGTACGTGAGTGACGCTTTCTTCTACTGGACCCTGCTTCGCTCTCCATGTCACAGTTTTGGATTCCAGGCAGGGTATCAGTTTGCTCGTATCAACGAGGACTTAGTGATCGACTCGTTCACGCGGCGAGATCTCGGCAACAACAAGTTCGAGTCCTACGCCGTGACGGACCTGTTCGATGCGAACAACGAGTTTCACGGCGGTCATTTCGGCTTGCGCGGCGATTATCGCTGCGGCCGGTTCGGCGTGGAAATGCTCGCCCGCTTTGCCTTCGGCAACATGCGGCAGACCGTGAACGTTGCCGGTGCGACGATTACCACGGACGTCGACGGCGGGACGGACGAGCGAGATTACGGACTATTGGCTCAGGCGTCCACCAACGGCGGTCTGCACCTGCAGAACGACTTCTCGTTTATGAACGAAGCGGGGATCAAGCTGGCATTCTACCCCGTGGAGCACCTGAAGCTGTCCGTCGGCTACTCGCTGCTGCACTGGAGCAGCGTGGTGCGTCCGGGCGGTCATCTCGACACGTCGGTCGACGGCGTTCCGTCGCCCGCCGACGCCACTCGCCCGGCGTTTGCGTTTAATCCGAGCGACTACATCGTCCAGGGCCTCAACTTCGGCGCCGAATTCCGCTTCTAGTCTGTTTTTTGTTGGCTGACCGCCGCACTTCGGTTCGCCGTCTTCTCCGGCCGAGTTGTTCCTATTCATAGCGAAGCGATTCGATGGGGTCCAAACGGCTGGCGCGCCGCGCGGGGTAATAGCCGAAGAAGATGCCGACGGCGGCGGCGAACAGAAAGGCGATGGCGCCGGCAGGGACCGAGATGACGATCGGCCAATCCGTGCCGCTGGACCAGGCGTTGATCGCCATGGTCAGCCCCATCGACGCGGCGACCCCCAGGCTGAAGCCGATCAGGCCGCCGATGCAAGAGAGCAGAACGGCTTCGATCAGGAACTGCCGCAGGATGTCCCGCGGGCGCGCTCCTACGGCCATGCGGATGCCGATCTCGCGGGTCCGTTCGGTTACCGACACCAGCATGATGTTCATGATCCCGACGCCGCCCACGATCAGCGAGATGCCGGCAATGGAAGCCAGCATCAGGGTCATCGTGCCAGTGATGATGCCCAGGACTTTGGCGAATTCGTCGGTGTTTTTCACCTCGAAATTGGGCGGTTCGCCCGGATGGATGCGGTGCCGTTCCATGAGCAAGTGCGTGATCTCGTTTTGCGCCTCGGACATTCGCTGGAGGGACCGCGCCGAGACCATGACGAAGTGGACGTGGTCGAACTCGGAGCCCTGTAGACGCTTGCGTACCGTCGTAAAGGGCATCAGCACGATGTTGTCCTGCTCCTGGCCGAACATGTTGACGCCCTTCGGTTCCAGGACGCCGATCACGCGAAAGGGGATGTTGGCAATCCGGATCGTCTGGCCCAACGGATCCGTCGTTTGGAACAACTCGCCGACCAGGGTCTGGCCGATGACGCAGACCTTGGCAGCCGAGTGGATGTCGCGTTCGGTGAAAAACCCGCCGTAACGCAGCGGCCAATTGCGGACGGTGAGGTAGTCCAGTCCGACGCCCCACATCTCCGCCGGACTCCAGTTGACGTTGCCGTAAATCACCTGGCCGCCGGTCCCGACCATCGGTGAAGCGCCGAGCACCGACGAGCACTCGCTGCGGATCGCCTCCGCGTCCCGCGCGGTCAGCGTAGGCATCCCGGAGCGCCGCACGCCGCCGCTGCTGCGGCGACTGCCCGGAATCACGACGATCACGTTGGTCCCCAGCAACTCGAATTGGCTCTGAACCATCCGGCTGGCACTCTGGCCGATCGACACCATCGTCGTGACGGCGGCGATGCCGATCACCACGCCCAGGATGGTCAGCCCGGCACGCATCTTGTTCTTGGTCAGCGCCCGTAAGGCAACGCGGATGGTTAGCATCGGTGGTCAGTGATCGGTAAGCGGTAAGCGGTGGTCACTTCGGCTTCATCCCCGTCACCAGCGTCTGATCTTCCTGGAGGTCGCCGGTGATCAATTCCGTATAGCGGCTGTCGCTCAGGCCCACCTCGACGGACACCGCTTTCAGGGACTCGCCGTCTTCGACCCAGACGTGACGTTGGGTTCGGCGGCGGCGGGCTTCCGCGCGTTCGTTGGCCGAAATCAGCTGTTCCGTCGGTTTTTCCTTGTCGCTGTCGCTGCTGACGCCTTCCAGCAGTTTCCGGTCTTCCTCGCGGACGAACTGGGCATCGGGAAAGAACCGCAAGGCCGCGTTGGGGATGCGAAGCACTTGGGGGCGTTGGTCGACGCGGAACGACAGGCTGGCCGTCATTCCCGGCAGCAACTTCAGATCGGGATTGGCGGCCGCCACCAGGACCGGATAGGTGACCACATTCTGGGTCGTTGTCGAGCTGTAGCGTATCTCTTCGATCGTTCCCTGGAACAGATCGTCCGGATAGGCATCGACCGTAAAGTCGACGGACAGGCCTCGTTTCTGGGCCTCGCGGATCAAGCCGATGTCCGCTTCGTCAATCAACGCGTGGACGTGCATCTTTTCCCGCATCTTCGGCGCGACGACGAACAGTTGCGGAGTTTGAAACTGGGCCGCCAGCGTTTGACCGGGGTCGATCTTGCGATCGATCACGATGCCGTCGACCGGCGAGGTGATGCTGGTGTAGTCGAGATTTGCCTGGGCGTTTTTCAGGCTGGCCTCCGCCTGTCTGACCGAGGCCCGCGCCACGTCCAGTTGGGCTTCCAGCGACATCCGGTTGAACATCAGTTGGTCCCGTTCCGCATCGGAGAGGAAGTTTTCGTTCCTGGCCCGCAGGGCCAAACCGCGTTTTTCGTCGTTGCGGGCCTGTTCGAGCAGGGCTTCGACCCGCTTGACCTCCGCCTGGCGGATCAGCAGCATCGCCGTTTCCTGGTCCACATTCGCTTGATAGATCCGTTTATCGATCTGGGCCAGCAGGTCGTTTGCTTTGACCTCTTGGTTGAATTCGACGGGCAATTCGACGATGGGCCCCGAAACGAAGGCCCCGACCTGGACGGACAGCACCGGCTTGACTTGCCCCGTGGCGTTGACCACGGCCAGGATATCCCCGCGCACGACCTGATCCGTCCGCCATTGCGGCCGGTTGCGCTGAGTCCAGTAGGCCATCGCCGGCCAGTAGGCCGCCGCGCCGATGCCGCCGAGGATGAGCAGGACGACGAAAATCTTGAGAAGCGTTTTCATGCCACCCGAACCGTTCACTCCGGCCGCAAGGCCCGTTGCCGATCACTTCCGTGTTCCGCTGGCCGGGACCATCCCGGAGCGTTGCGCCCGGCACAGCGTGTCGACGATCAGTTCGGCAGCGGCTTCGGGGGATAGTCGGGCGGTATTGATGATCAAGTCGTACTCCAGCGGATCCTGGATCTCGTGGTGGAAATGGCGCCGGCAGAACTCCGCGCGCGAGGCGTCCAGTTCTGCGACCAGAGCTGCCGCCTCGGCGCGTCCCAGATGGCGGCGCTGCATCATGTGCTCCACCCGCTGCTTCAGCGGCGCGATGATGCGGACGGCCACGCCGTGGTTGCAGGGCAGAACGCATTGCGCGCCGCGGCCTACGAACACGACGTTGCCGTACAAGGCGGCCAAGTACAGGATTCGCTTCAGGTGCGTGACGTAGCTGTCCTGGCTCACCAGTCGCGAGTCGAAGAACGTGCCCAGCACGTCGTGGAACCAGTTCGCCCGCGTCTCGTCGACGATCTCGAGCATGTCGCGGGGCAATTGGTATCGCTGGGCGATGAAATCCAGCAGTTCCTTGTCCAGCACGTCCCAGCCAAGTTGCTTCCCGACAATCTGCGCGACTTCCGTCCCGCGGGAGCCGGCTTCGCGCGAAATGGCAATGTAGGGGCCGATCTCCCCGTCTTTGGTCCGCACATGCTTGGCTTGCTGCATGTGGTCCTGCAGATCCGGGGACAACAACCAACGTTCCATCCGGCGTTTGGCTGCCGCGGTGAGTTCGGCCGCGGTGTGCTCGAAGTTGGTCGTCATGGCTCCCGCCTCCTTTCCCTGGGTTGTGCCGGGCTTCTGTCGCCGCAAGACGCGGCCCGTCGACGAGTCCGTCGGCGGCCAGACTGGTCCATCCGCCAACACTCCTATGATACCAATTCGTCCGGCTTGTCAAAACCGCCCGACGTGTTGCATCGTGCGCCAGAACGGAGAAAATGGAACACGGGCGGTGTCACTTTGGAACGGGAGGCTTTGTTCGACACGTGACGCCGGCTTGATCAACCTCCGCGGCCTGAGGGCAACCGACATGAACGCCTACGAGCACACCCAGAAGGCGCCCCTGCACTGGCTGCTGGTTCCGCCTGCCCTTTTCCTGCTGTGGGCAGCTTGGCTGAACCGGGGCCAGACCCCGGTCGTTTTATTCATGTTGGGCGTCGCCGGTTTGTTGGGGACGCTGGCTTTCTGTTTCCAGCGATTGACCATCCGGGATGAAGGGCAATGGCTGGCCATCCGCTACGGCCCGCTGCCCGTTTTTCGCAAGCGGATTCCGTACGCGGACCTGACGGCGGTCGAGCGGGATCGGACATCCTGGATCGACGGCTGGGGCATTCATTGGATTCCGGGCCGCGGCTGTACGTACAACCTGTGGGGGTTCGCGTGCGCGACGCTGCGCGTGCAAGGCCGGATTGTCCGGGTCGGTTCGGATGACGCCGATGCGCTGGTCGAGTTTCTGAAGTCGAAACTGCCGGCAAAAGCCTGATGATCAGCCGCCGCCTTGCTCCTGAAACGGCAGCCTGCGTTGCGGGTCGGGCCAAGCGGCGTCGGGATTCAGTTCTTTGAACAACAGGCTGGGCTGGATGTCGCGGTTGTGCTGATACTTGTCGCTGGCATAGGGCTGATAGTCTCCCTCCAGCCGGTGATAGAATATCTGGCAGATGCCCACGCCGGGGTAGATCCGCACGGGCTGGACGGCAAACATCTCCAAGGTCCAGAAGCCGCAGAAGCCCACATCCCCGAAGCCGGCCGTGACGTGGACGAACAGACCCAGTCGGCCCACGGAGGATCGTCCCTCGATCATGGGCACGAAACCGTGGGTTTCGGTCCGCTCCCGCGTTCTGCCCAAGTACAGCTGCGACGGATTCAGGACCAGACCTTCTTTCGGGATCTTCAGTCGCCGGACGCGATTCTGCAGCCGCATGTCCAGCACGACCTCTTCGTAAGTCAACAACTCATCGTGCAAGGTCAGGTTGTAGCTGTTCGGATTCAAATGGGATTCGTCGAACGGATCGATGACGATCTGTTTCCCCAAATGCTTGCGAATCTCGTGACCGGATAGAATCATGACCCCTCGGCTCGCGGCAACAACGCTCACGGTGACGACCCAATGGCGTGCCCCCAGCGCTAACCTGTCGCTCCCGCCGGATCCGCCCCACGAAACGAATTCTCGTAGACGCCTTGCCGGGATGTCAAGTACGCCGCCGGGAGGCTCGACGCCCTGCGCAGCTTGACGGCGTTGGCCCCGGATCGTAGATTGAGTCCGCACGTGGAATCCTGTCCGCCAGGACCGGAGGATCGTCGAGTGGACTGCCGACGCCTTGGGGCGGGCATCGCAGCCTGGTGAAAGAAAGGGACTGGCTCCGAGTTACGTTGAGAACCCCACGAAAAGGACGACCGTTGCGAGGCGACTGTCCTTTTTTTTATCAGGCTGATCGGATCGTCTCTGTCCGTCAGGCGATATCTGACTATGCACCCGGCCATTCTGGAGGTCCGATGACCAGCCCTGCGGATGATCCGCGATTCTTGGAGGGAATCGCCTGTTTCAACCGCCGCGCCTTCTTTCATGCCCACGAAGTCTGGGAGGATGTCTGGCGGGAAGAACAGGGGCCGGCACGGCGTTTTTATCAGGGCTTGATCCAGTTGGCGGTTTCTCTGCACCATTTCGGCAACGGCAACACGCGCGGGGCGAGGAAACTGTACGTGAGCGGCAGCGAGTACTTGCAGCCCTACCGGCCGGCGTATCTGGGCATCGACCTTGACGGCTTGCTGCGCGGCATGACGCGGTGCTGCCAAGCCTTGTTGGAGAGCGACGATGCGGTGCCGCGGCCAAAACTCGATCCGGACTTGATCCCCACCATCGTTCCAATTCACACACTGAGTTGAGGCATGGACACTTCCGAAGCGATCGACGGTTTGAATTCAGGCGACTTGACCGTGCGGCGGCGAGCGGCGGAGCACTTGGCGAACCATCCCGACGTGGCCGCCGCGGTGCCGCTGGTGCGAGCTTGCGGCGACGGCGACGGACAGGTCCGCGAAGGGGCCGTCTCCGCCTTGGAGGGACTTGGCGTCCCGGAATCCGCGGACGCGGCGGCGTTGGCGGAACTGCTGAGCGATGGTCAGCCCGACGTGCGGTACTGGTCGGCCACGCTCTTGGGGCGACTGGGACGCCGTGCGGCCTTGGCGGTAGAACCGTTGGCGAAGGCTACGGCGCACGACGCCGAATCCGCGGTGCGGCAACGGGCCGCTTGGGCGTTGGGGGAGATAGGCCCCGCGGCGGCTGCGGCGAGGTCGATGCTGACTCAAGCCGCTGCGGGCGATGACCCGCGCCTGGCTCGCCTGGCCAAACAATCGCTGGAAAAAATCGGCGTGGATTGACGAGGGAGACATCCGGCCGGGCGCCGCCTGATCCTCGGAATCGCTCCCCCAGTCGGAAGCACGGTTACAGCCGCCAAAAAGTGAAAAACGCGGCTTTTTTGACGCTGCGGAATGTCAACCGCTGGTCTCCGACGATCCTCTGCCATAAGCGTCTGCGCAAGCGATTCGCGCTGAAAGAGGCCATTTTCTTGCTGCGGAACATAGCCGATTGCTTGTTTTTTCGTTAGATTAGATAGTTGAAAATGATCGAGAGGTCGCTGCGGAGCGTGGAGGCGGCCCCGTGATCTGGCAACAGATTGTCGGGGTCAAGATTTCATCTGGTCAGCACAACGGATCCGAGAGACAGGTTTTCAGGCGCACATTGGGGAGCTGCAACGAACTAGGGAGCGGGCTTATGGCCAGGAATATTGTGTTCGGGATCGCCGCCCTGCTGATGCTGGGAGCGGGCGTTTCATCCAGTCGGGCTCAGGATTCACTGTTACAGGAGTTGTACGGCCAAGGTGTGCATGCCTACTTCTCCGGCAGTTACGATCAGGCCCACGAGTTGTTCAGCAAAGCGATCGATCAGGGAAGCCAAGATCCTCGCTGCCACTACTTCCGCGGCCTCGCCTATGCCAAGCTGGGACGCCCCGATGAGGCCGAGGCGGATTTCGAACGCGGTGGGGAGTTTGAGGCCGGCGGCGCTGCGGTGCAGATCGATGTCGGTCAGGCTCTTCAGCGAGTTCAAGGCCCGCTCCGGCTGCAGTTGGAACAGCATCGATATGCAGCCAGGCTGGCCGCGCATCTGAAGGAAGCTCAAGCGCGCAAAGAACGCTACGAAGATGTGAAACGCAATGAACCAAACGTGCTTCGCGGCTCCGGCCCCGCGGCCGTGGAGGCTCCAGCTGCTGGATTGGCCAAGCCGGCGGCTGCCGACGCGACCGATCCGTTTGCGGCGGGCGCAGGAACGGCGGCTCCGCCCGCGCCCGCAGAACCGCCGGCTCCCGAAGCCGGCACAGCCAAGCCTGCGACGGCGGGGGCTGCCGATCCGTTTGCGGATCCTTCCAAGCCGCTCGAAATGCCGGCCGAGGGCGCGGCACCAGCACCGGGCGCCGAAGCCGCTCCGGCTGCACCGGCCTCTACGGATCCATTTGGCGCTGCTCCGGCGGCGCCTGCGGCGGAAATGCCCGGCGGCACTGCCCCGGCGGCCGATCCGTTTGGTGCAGCGAAGCCCGCGGCGCCGGCCGTTGAAGCTGCCGATGACGCTGCTCCGCCCGCGGCCGATCCGTTTGGTGCGGCGGCCCCTGCGGCTCCCGCAGCGGCTGATCCATTTGGCGCTGCTGCGCCGGCCGCCGAAGCGCCAGCGGCTGCGGCCCCTGCCGCGGCGGACCCGATGGGAGCTGCCGTGCCGGCAGCTCCGGCCGCGCCTGCGGCTGCAGATCCGTTTGGCGCTGCTGCGCCGGCAGCTCCGGGGGCTGCAGCGCCCGACGCAGCTGCCCCGCCAGCCGCGCCGGCGGCTGACCCGTTTGGAGCTGCCGCGCCGGCACCGCCGGCTGCGGAAGCGCCTGCCGCCGCTGCCCCTGCGGCGGCCGATCCCTTTGGCGCGGCTGCGCCCGCCGCTCCGGCCGCAGCGGATCCCTTTGGCGCTGCGGCTCCAGCGGCTCCCGCGGCGGCTGATCCAATGGGGGCGGCCGCTCCCGCGGCGCCCGCTGGTCAAGCAGCGGAGGCTGCCGCTCCGGCCGCTGATCCCTTCGGCGCTGCTGCTCCAGCTGCTGCTCCAGCCGCTGCTCCAGCCGCGGATCCCTTCGGCGCAGCGGCTCCGGCTGCTGCGCCCGCTGCCGCTCCGGCGGCGGACCCATTTGGGGCACCTGCGGCTCCAGCGGGCAAACCTGCCGCAGAACCTGCCGGCGCGAATGCTCCGCCTGCGGGCGAGCCGGCGGCAAAGAACGACAACGACGTCTTGGGCGGTGCCGATCCGTTCTCGACGCCGCCGCCAGCAGCAAAGGTGGAAGAGGATGCCAAGAAGGCACCCCAGGCTGCGCCGAAAGCTGCGGCTGATGACGACCCGTTTGCGGACGATCCGGCGCCCACGGCAGCAAAATCTGCCGCTGGAAAAGAATGACGATACGGGTTTGGACAGTTCGGGCGAACTGGTCTGTTCACAGACCGTCGTCCGGCACTCGACAGGCCGCCGTTCGAAACGGGGCGTCCGGGGAGAACATCGATTTAGTTGTACGAGTACCGACAGTCTTCTTCTTCGCCGATATCCAGGCACAGGTCGGCGATGTTGATCACAGGTACGGTCCATTGACCCATGCGGTCGGCAGCTTCCACCGTCCAGCCGGATCGAAGCCGGTACGTTCGCTCGGACCAAGCCTTGCGAATTTCGCGTGCGCGGTGCAGGATTTCTTGGGGAGTCGGATCGATCGTTTTTGGCCCGCGTGCACCCATGGGTAATCTCCCTTGTCTGGGACGCTCGCAACTCGGTTGTCAGCGATCCGGCCAAAGACGAGCTGCCATCACGCTTTCCGCCTTGCGATACGAGATGAGAAAACTCCAAACAGCAACGAGGCCGCTGTCGCGCATCGCTTGATAAATCGGGCGTGATTCGTTCCTCCCCAAGAGCGACGTTCATTTCGCCCTACGAGGCAGGCTGAAGTCCACGCCATACATCCTCAAGTGGCGGACAGCGACTGGCTCTATACTGAAGCAGTCCACGCGCCAAAGAGTAAAAAAATGGCGATTTGGCCAGAAATGCCGAATCTATAAGCGGTTGCGCCTTCGGAACGTTTCAGGTCCGCGGCAGCCCTATGCCCTAAGAATTGAATGTGTATCGAAGTGATGCATCGGGGTGAGCTGCAAGTGTATTGTATTGATACACTGCTGGCAGGTTGTCGGAAAGTGCCGCGATTAGGAGTTGAAGGTTGGTGGGGTAGAAGCTTGGCTTTGTCTTGAGAAGCCGGACCCGCTGTCGGCAGGTCGGCTTTCGTCGAGCATCTGTCCGACATCCGGGTGGGAAATCCGCGCTTGTCTTGCGGGCTCACGTCGGCTCCGTCCACACCTGGACCAGTTCCACGAGGACCTCGACGGCCTGCACCATTTCGTCCAAGCAGGCCCATTCCAGACGCGAATGGGGGTTGTGTTGACCTGTCGACAGGTTCGGCGTGGGGAGTCCCTTTTCCGTGAGCAGCGCCCCGTCGGTGCCGCCGCGAACGATCGTTCGCTTGGCGGTGCGACTCAGTCGCCGGTGCGCCCGTTCCGCGTACTCGACGGCGCGCGGCTCGCGGGCCAGGCCTTCGCCCATGTTGCGGTACTGCCGCGTCACTTCGACGTCGATGCGTGCGCCGGGAAAGTCCCGTTCGACTTGACGTGCCAGCGCACGCAGCGACTCGGCGTGCTCCGAAAGTCTGGCGGTGTCGAAGTCGCGCAGGATGAGCTTGACGGCGGCCTGGCCCACGTTGCCGCCCAAATGGTACGGATGGATGAATCCGTTGCGCTGGTCCGTCGTCTCGGGCGACAAGCGATCACGGGGCAGCCGCGCCACGAATTCACTCATCGCTCGCACGGCGTTCACCATTCGCCCCTTGGCGATCGACGGGTGGATGTTCACGCCATGCACTGTCACAATCGCAAGGTCGGCCGAGAAGGTCTCTACGTCGATCTCGCCGGAGCCGGAGCCGTCGAGCGTATAGCAGACGTCGGCTTCCAGTTTGTCCAGATTCACGTGCCTCACGCCTCGTCCGAGCTCCTCATCGCAGGTGAACAGAATCCGGATTGGGCCGTGGCGGATGTCGCGGTGTTCCAGCAGATGCGTTGCCGTCTCCACGATCACGGCGACGCCAGCTTTGTCGTCGCTGCCGAGCAGCGTCGTACCGTCGGTGGTGATCAACGTCGCCCCGCGCAGCTGCTGGAGGGCAGGATTCTGGGTGACGCGAATGACCTGTTGGGGATCCCCTGGCAAGACGAGATCGCCGCCGCCATAGTTGCGGATCACCTGCGGTTTGATGTTCGCGCCCGGAGTTTCCGGCGAAGTGTCCAGATGGGCGTTGAAGGCGACGACGGGGACGGGGCCGGCCGCGGTCGGTGGGACGGTCGCCCAGACCAATCCGTGTTCGTCTTGGTGGGTGTCGGCCAGTCCCAGTTCCCGCAGTTGCCGGACCAGCAGCGCCCCCAATTCCCGTTGGCCCGCAGAGCTCGGATACACTTCCGTGGCTTCATTGGCGGTCGTGTCAATCTGGACGTACTGTAAGAACCGGGCCAACATGCGTTCCGCGTTCATGGGGTTTGCCTCCGTCTCGGGCCAGTGGCGGAAAGAGCCTGCGTGCGGCACGGCGCACCTGTCAGTCGCCGTGCGTCGCTCGCAGGCCGTCCGTGCCGAACCGCGTTCCTGAGACGAAATCTGGGAATTGTCATCCCCTCCGCTTGTCTCAGGCTCATTCGTTTTCTGGTAATATGTTGGCGATCATCTACGACTTGGCGGCGATTGGAAAGGGGGGGAGCGGTGGCGAACACGGCAATCAGGTTCTTGGTGTTTGACAGCGAGAGCGTGGCGGACGGCGGCTTGATTTCCCGGGTGCGATATCCAGGCCAGGGATTATCGCCGGCCGAGGCGATAGACAAGTATCGGAAGGAACTTATTGAGGCCAGCGGAACGGATTTCATTCCCTACACGTACCAGGTCCCGGTATCGTTGGTAGTGGCCAAGGTGGCGGGGGACTATTCACTGAGCGAGATCGTGGCCTTGGACGAACCGGAGTTCCGGTCGCACGTGATCACCTCGCATTTCTGGCGCGGCTGGAAGGCCTACCGGCATCCGACCCTGGTCAGTTTCAACGGCCGGACGTTTGATTTGCCGCTGATGGAATTGGCGGCCTTCCGTTACGGCCTGAGCGTTCCCGCCTGGTTCAATGTGGAGGCCAAGAGTTGGGAGCAGCATCGCAGCCGTTACAACACGGCGGCTCACCTGGATCTGCACGATCTGCTGACCAACTTTGGGGCAACGCGATTCAACGGCGGCTTGAATCTGGCGGCTAATCTGTTGGGCAAGCCTGGCAAGATGGATGTGCAGGGATACATGGTGCAAGACATGTACAACGAGGGCCGCCTGGCCGAGATCAACGACTACTGCCGCTGCGACGTGCTGGACACCTACTTCGTCTTTCTCCGTGTCGCCGTTCTGTTGGGCAGACTGCCGCTGGCCCTAGAACAGGAACTGGTCGCCACGGCCAAACACTGGATTACGGAGCGTGCCGAACAGAGCCCCGCTTACGCCAAGTATCTGGCCGGTTGGGGCGATTGGGAGAATCCTTGGACACCGGCCCCGGACGGCACGGCGACCGCCGCGGAGCAATCCTAGAGTCGCGTGAGCGGGTACCGGGACCAGGACGTGCCGATGTCCTCGCGGCGGATTGGCGAGCGGAAACACCGGTGCCGCGACGGGAGCGTCGTCCTGTACGGGTCATCCGCCAACGGCGTCTCGCCATTTTGCCGCTCGTCACCCGCAACCCAAGCCCGCAACCTTTAACCCGCGAGGCAAGCCAGTATGACTTCTGCCATCGAATCTGCTGTGGGAATCGATTTGGGCACAACGTTTTCCGTTCTGGCGTACTTGGACGCCGACGGAAGACCGAGGACGGTGCCGAACGAAGAAGGCGAGTTGATTACGCCCAGCGCGGTGTTCTTCGACCGCCAGACGCCGATTGTGGGCCGCGAGGCGTTACGGGCGGCGGAGTTGGAACCGGAGCGACTGGCCCGCTTTGCCAAACGCGACGTGGGCCAGCGGCAGTTCGGCAAGGCGATCTGCGGGTGTGCGTTTCCGCCGGAGGTGATCGAGTCGCTCGTTCTGGGAAAACTCAAACACGACGCCGGTCTGAAGCTGGGTTCATTCCGCAAAGCCGTGGTCACCGTGCCCGCGTATTTCAACGAACCGCGGCGCAAGGCCACCCAGGATGCCGGGCGATTGGCCGGACTGGAAGTGATCGACATCATCAACGAGCCCACCGCGGCGGCCATTGCCTACGGTTTGGAACGCGGGATCGTGGCGGCCGACGGGAGCCCCCGCGAACGTGAGCGCGTCCTGGTTTACGACCTGGGCGGCGGCACGTTCGACCTGACCTTGATGGAGATCGACGGCGAAGGCTTCCGGGCCGTAGCCGTTGCTGGCGATGTGTACCTGGGCGGCATGGATTGGGACGAACGAATCGCCCGCTATGTGGGTGAGGGATTTTCGAAACAGCACGGCGTCGATCTGCGGAATCAGCCCGGCGAGTGGGAACGGCTGATGCACGCAGCCTGCGACGCCAAACTGTCCTTGACCGCGCGCACAGAAACGCTGTTGTCGTTTTCTCACGCCGGCCAGCAAGTTCGAATCCGGCTGAAACGCGACGATTTCGAGTCGCTGACGGGCGATCTGGTCGAACGCACGCGATTGACCTGCCGCAGTCTGCTGAAGGATGCAGGCGTCACATGGAGCGATGTGACGCGATTGTTGCTGGTCGGCGGCGCGACCCGGATGCCGATGATCCAACGGATGTTGGCCGAGGAGTCCGGTCTGTCGCCGGACCGTTCGCTGTCGCCGGACGAAGCGGTGGCCCACGGCGCGGCGATCTACGCGGGAATGCTTCTGCACCAGGGGGCGAAAGCGTTCCGCGGCCTTTCCGTGCATAACGTCAACTCGCATACCCTGGGCGTGTTGGGGATCGATCTGGAAAGTCGCCTCACCCGGCGCAAAGTAATGATTCCGCGCAACACACCGCTGCCGGCCTCGGTGACGCGCAAGTTCCAGACGTCCAAGGACGGCCAGAAGGACGTGATCATCCCCGTGGTCGAAGGCGGCACGGATACGGGGGAAGGGTGTACGCACATCGGACGTCTGGCTGTCGCGGACTTGCCCCCGGATCTGCCCGTGGGGACGCCGGTCAGAGTGACGTTCCAGTATGGTCAAGACGGCCGCCTGACGGTCCGGGCAACGCTGCCGGCGGCAGGCCGCGAAGCCCAACTGACGCTCGAACGCGCGTCCGGCATGTCGGAGGCGGAACTCGGAGCCTGGCTGGACAGGATCCAGGGCGGCCTGGCCTTTCCCGATGCGCCGCCTGCGGCAGCCCTCCCCGACGACGACGGGCCGATCGACCTGGACGAGACCCAGTTGGCCGCACTGGACGACACGGACGACGTCTAACACTCTTCCCGCAGGCATCGTCGGACGACTTGGGAGCGGCACGACGTCAGCCGTCGGTTTTGCGGCCGAGCCAAAACCGGGAAATCCGTTTCACTTCTCGCGACGTTAAGTCTGGCTTGTTGACGGCGTGCGAAGCAACTGGGTAGAATCGCGCTCGCTCTGCCCGTCGTGGAGCTCTGTGGACCGCCTACCGCGCCCCCGCCTGTTTGCACCCCCTGCCCTGACAAGCCTGACGCGTACGCGGTGCCCCCCGCAGTTCATCGGGGCGTGCGAGATTACCCAGGAGTCTGCCATGCTCGAAGAAAAACCGGCCACGACAAGACTGTACGCGCTTGACGCCATGCGAGGTCTGGTCATGTTCTTCCTGCTCGCCGACGGCGAGATCGGTCACGCCGGAATCCTCCGGGCGCTGTTCGCCGCCATCGATCACCCTTGGGCGCAGGCGCTTGGCCAACAGTTGCGTTACTCGGCCTGGGGCGACCCGGTTCACGTGAAGGACCTGATCCGGCCGCTGTTTATTTTCGTCGTCGGCGTGGCCATGCCCTTGGCGTTCGCCAGGCGTCTGAGCCTGGACGACAGCAAGCGGCGTCTGTACTCGCACATCTTCCGGCGGACGGGGATCCTGTTTCTCCTGGGGACGATTGCCGGCGGTCATTTGTTCTTGTTGGACCGGTCGAGGTTCTATCTCTTCAACAACGTCCTGGAAGAAATCGCCATTGGCTATCTGGTCGCCTCGCTGATTATCCTGAACCTTCGCGTTCCTGGGCAGGTGGCCGCCCTGGCCGCTCTGCTGCTGGGCTATTGGGCCTTGATCCTGCTGGCGCCCGTGCCCGGTCACGGAGCGGGCATCCTCACGCCGCAGGTCAACTTCCCGCGCTATGTAGACGACCTGGTTCTTGGCGACCTGCGTCCCGTCAAGTGGACCTTCACTTGGATTCTCAGTCTGCCGATGGCCTCCAGTTGCATCGTCCTGCTGGGCGCGCTGGCCGGCCAGTTGCTGAGGTCGGCGAAGACTCCGTTGAGCAAGATCGGGTGGCTGGCGGGGATGTCCCTGGGGTGTCTGGCTTTGAGCCTTGTCTGGGGGCGATGGTATCCCATGATCGTGTCGGTGACCACGGGCTCGTGGGTGTTGTTTGTGGGGGCCGTAGGCGTCGGCGTCTTGGCGCTGCTGTACCTGCTCATCGACCTGGCGGGCGTTCGCAAGTGGGCCTTCTTTTTCGTGGTCATCGGAAGCAACTCGATCGCCGTGTACATGGCGGCCCACCTGTTTGATTTCCGCAACATCGGGAACATCTTCGTCAAGGGCTGGACGACCAATCGCAACATCGGCGTTGAAGGCGGCCTGAGCGCCTGGGTGGGGCCGGGGCCGTGGAGCGATTTTGTGGAAGCCCTGGCGGCCTTTGCGGTGATCTGGCTGGGTCTGTTCTGGATGCACCGCAAGAAGGTCTTCATCAAGGTCTAGCCGCCTGTTGAAGCAGGAGGACGGGCAACTCGCGGTGGCCGTCTTTCCTAGACTCTTTCAGCGCAGCTTGGAGCCAGTCGCCTTCTTGCCGCAGGCTGTCAGGGCCGGTGCGGGATCATTTCTTGAACAACTCGCCGATGGCCTCCACGGTCCGGTCGACGAGCACTTGCGCCCCGTCCGGGCCGATCATGTTGACCAGGACCTCCGCGCTGTAGCCTCCGGCCTGGACGGCGCGGGGCGTGGGCACGTAGCCGGCGTAACCCGCGGGGCTGGCCAACTCGATCAGGATCGTCTGCGGAGCCGGGCTGCGGGCCATAATCTGGATGCCGTAGTCGAGGAACAACTCGAAGGGATTGGTGGCCATCGCCACGTCGCCCAGACGCAGGACGTGCATCTCGATCGGGAAGGTCTTCCACTCGCCTTTCTGCTGAGCCAAGTGGCGTTCGACGATCAGGCCTTGGTAGCCCCGCCAGTACCACTCGCGGTGGCCTCTGGTTTCTTTGGCGTCCATCTCGTCGCAGATCTTCTTCGCCGCCTCGTATTCGGCCGGCGTGACGATCCGCGCCGGCAGGTCGACCTGCCGAACCAGGTGGACCAGTGGCACGTCGCTGCGAATATCTTTGGCGATCAGCGGGGCAACGTCGTCAAACGCCGCCACGACCCGGCGTGCGATTTCCTGCGCGCGATCCAATCCGCGAAGCCGCTCCATGCGTGCCTCGGCTTCCTTGCGGAACTGGACCCTGGGCGTCTGGTCGCCCGCCGGAGCTACGAATCCCAGCACACACAGCGATGGTCCGTACCGTTGGTGAAGCAATTGGCGCACGTCGTGCCAGAAATCGGCGCTGATGACCGGGCCGCCGGCTGCCTGGGCCGTGCAGGCCATCGTGATCGCCGTGGCCTTCAGTCGCCGCTGGTCATCGTAGAAACAGAGAATGTCGACGGCGTGGTCCTCATAGCCTTCGATGTGGCTGAAGTTGGGATCGTTCGTGTTGCCGTGCATCCTGGCCGTCCCGTCGCGATAGACCACGCGGCGATTGTGGCCGGTCACGGCGTGGCCCAAACCCCAAGCCACCGCCCCTGCGGCCCGGCTCTTCCAGGCCTGTGTTACAGCGTCGCCCATCCGCTGGAAGAGGAACGGCAGGTAGTCCTTCGGCTGCACCGCGTCGCCGTAGTCCTTGTCGTTGTAAGGACTCTTGAGCACCATCGGCGAGGTGTGCGTGTGGGTCGCGGCCAACGACAGCTTGCGGAGATCGAAGCCGGGCTGGCGAGCGGCCAAATACTGGCGGAATCCCTCCTGAACTCCGGGCAGAATGCACAAATCGCACGAAACCAGCACCGCCTGATCCAGAACCCGGTCGCCGTCCCGCGACTCCAAGGCCAGCACGCTGGCCAGACAGCGGTCTCGAATCGCGGTGGCGACGTTCACGCCTTCCTGAGCTGCCGGTGCTTCGGGAGTGATGTCGGCCGTGGCCGCCCCGATCCACAATTCCGCCGGCGTCGCGATGGAGGGAAACGACGCCAGGATCAGCGTCAACACAACAGCCCCTGAGGAGGCGAGCCGATACAGCACCGCCAGACCGTCCAGCGAATGGATGGAAGTCATGGTTGTCTCCAAGTCTGCGGATAGGTTTCTTAGCAACGGTGGCCGAAATAACTTACCGGATTTCGGCCACCACGCGGCTTGTCAGCGTGGAGCCGTGTTCAGAACCAGACATCGCCCCGCCCTGCGACCTCTTCGGCCGCCACGCGGCTTGCCAGCGTGGGGCATGTTCCCGACCAGACGTCGGTCGCGATCACGGTGTCGATCACCGCGAACACCGCTCCACGCTGGCAAGCAACGTGGTGGCGAAGCAACCGATTTCTTGGTGGATTCGCTCTGGTTTTGAACAGCGTCCCGCGCTGGCGAGCAGCGTGATGACGCAGGCCAGACTGCCCAACAACGTAGCCTCGGACCCCGTGATGTGACCCGGCGACGTCCCCGGCATGCCGCCAGTTTCCACTGAAATCGGGAAGTCCTTTCGGCCTCCGTTGCTCACCAAAGGCTACCGTTCTGCAGCGGGCCTGAAGACGATCCAGACCCGTTCGCCCCCCATGATACCAAGGAGTCGGCAAGCATGCACGAGTCAAGGCGCCGGGGGAGTTGACCGCGCCGCCGGAACAAACGGTCGAGGACGGTTGTTCTCGGCTTGCGGCCCGGCTCCGGTTCGTCCCGTTGCCGGCTGCTTCTTGGGCGGGAGCAATCCGTCGGCGCGCATCCGTTCGGCCACCTCGCGCATCCGCTTGCGGTACAGGTACGGAGACTCGAACGGAACGGGACCGGCGGCCGCGGCAGCGGCCACGCAGGCCGCGGCGGGTTCGGGCAACCCGTTGTCGCCAAACACCGAGACCGTCTCTACGGCCAGTTTCGCCGACAGCATCAGCACCGAGACGTTCGTGCCGTTGACAAAGACATAACCCAGCGTCCGGCCGTAGGTGTCCAGCATCGCGGCCCGCACAAGTTCGACCCGCTCCGCGACCGCGAGGACGCCCTGGACGAAGGCCCTTGCCTCCGGGCCGAACGGTTGATCGAACGGGACATCGTGTTCCACATGCTGCGTCTCGGGCGCGTCGATTCCCAACATGCGCACGGTTTCCACCTGAGTCTGGCTCCAGGCGATCACGATCGTGTCCCCGTCGTCCACGCGAATCGCCTCGTTTGGGACAGGAACGCGCACGCCGTGTGGCCGTGCCTGTTCCCGCGTCGGCTCGTCCGCTTTCAGGGCGGCAGCCGTGAAGCAGACCCACATCAGGAGCCAGGCAGACCCCAGCCGACGGGAACTGTACGCTCGTCTCATGCTCGTCATCCTTACCAAGGGACTCACGCGACTGCAACGGCGTCCCGTTGCACAGCCCTGGTATACTCGGTGCAATGCAACTTGTCGAGCCTGTCGTCCGCGGCAAGGACAACGCCCGTCACGGACGGGGGCCGCGTCTGTCGAAGCAACCGGGGGCAGGAGCAGAGGCAGTGGGCCCGGATCACGGCCTTGCAGGGGCCCCCCTCAGTCCGCGTTGGCCCGCGCGAGCAGGCGGTGCCAGTAGTCCCGTGCGGCGCGGTGATCCGCGATCACCGCATCCCGTTTCTCGCCCACGGGCAGTTCCAGGCGGCGGGCCCGCTCGTACACCCAGTCGAAAAAGAACTGGGTTGCCTTGCGGCTGATCCGCCGCTGGTTGCCGATTTCGACGTACCAGGGGCCCGTCGAAGCAAAGCGGTAGGTCTTTGGATGGCCCGTCACCGCGCGGATCAGGATCCAGCCGCTGCGATCGAACTCGACGGGCGGCAGTTGTCCCCCGGCCTTCGCCCAGTCCTGTAAACGCACCTGATGGACCGCCTTGCCGTCCTTGACAATTTCCAGGTAATCGACCTTGTCGCGCACCGACAGATTGAGCGTTGCTTCCAGACTCAAGGATTGGCCTGCGTCCGCTTGAAACACGTGTCCTGGCAGTTTGCCGTTCAGTCGCGGATTACGAATCAACGGCCCGTTGGTCACGACGACCTGGCCGGCTTTCAGGTTCTCCCACCAGGCCTCGTACGTCAGTTCCTTGCCGCAGCAGACGTAGACGCGGTTGTAACCGACGGGATTGGGAGCCACGCCGGAGCCGCTGCCGGCCGAGGGCGGAATCCGCAGTCCGCAATCGAGCAACCGGTAGTAAATGGCCTGTGTCCATAGTCCGTTGCCGTGCGGCGTGGGAAACAGGAGCCGGTCTCGGGGGTTGCCCCAGGCTTCATCGTCGGACATGCCGTCACGCTGCATGTGACTGTGGCACAGCCCCACCGAGTCGATCTTGCCGTGCGCGATCCAGACCGGCAGGTCCCACCAGAAGGGCTTCTCCGCGGCGACGTGGACGTGCGGATCTTCCGGGACGAGCCGCAAATAGTGGCATGAACTGGGATACTCCCTTTCGGCGTCGGCGATCGGCAGTGGCTGTTTGCCGTTGAAGTACAGCAAAGCTCCGCCGCCGCGCCGATCTTCGCCCGCCATCAGGTGGTAGAAGCGATTTTGATCAAAGCGTTTGAGAAGCGTCGTCGGAGGTGCCGTGGCGGCCCAGGCGTTGGCGGCATTCCACCAGGTGATGACGGGCGCAACGTGCAGATCTTCCGCTTGCATCAGCAGTTCGATTTCCCCCACCGGGCGATGGACGTGCAGATCGCCCGACCACCAACCCTCCTGTTTCATGTCGGCGAAACGCTGCAGCGTCACCTCGCGGCTGTCCGCATCACCACGACGGATCTCGAAGTTCCCGGTGCGGATGCGATACTCCGGGCCTCGTTCCATCTCGAACGTGTACGTGCCGGGACGAAGCGCCAGCACCGCCTTGCCGGGCAGGATGAAGTGATCGTGCCAAAACGATAGCTTCGGAGGTCTGACAGGTTTGCCCCGTGAGTCCCTCAGGTGCATGCGGACGGGAATCAGTTGCCCCGTGTCCTCGTCCGTCACCCGAATCTCGAACTCCCCGCCCGACTGCGCCGCCGCCCGACCTGAAGCGAAGCCGCCTGCCAGCAACGTTGCTGTCACGGTTCCCGAAAACAGAAGAACAACCAGTCGCATTGCAGACCTCCAGCCGACACGGTGGACGCGTATCCCAACCGACCTCGGCTTCTGTAGCTTAGCAGCCTGCTAGAAAAAGGGGACTGGCTCCGGGCTGCGTTGGAGCAACCGTAAGGAAAAATGAGCACTTCGAGACGGTTGCGCTCTGTTTGGGACGGGTGCCCAGCATCCCCTCGCGTCGGCCTGTCGGGCATCGACAGCGGCCGGCGGGAATGTTACGTTTCGGGCCGATGCGTTCGCTTCAACTCGATGGGCCTGATACAGCGGCAGGAAAAAATGTCTGAAAATGTTGTTAAACCTTGGTACACAGAAGGCTTACGCTTTGCCTGCACCGGTTGCGGCGACTGCTGTACGGGGGCTCCTGGATACGTTTGGGTGAATCAGGAGGAGATCTCGGCCTTGTCCGCGGTGTTGGGCTGTGAAAGCACGGCGGAATTTGAACAGCTTTACGTTCGCAACATAGGCATGAGAAAGAGTTTACGAGAATTTCCAAACGGGGACTGCGTGTTCTTCGACAGCCAGAATCGTCGCTGCAAGGTTTATGAAGCCAGGCCCCGCCAGTGCCGCAGTTGGCCGTTCTGGGGCTCGAATCTGCGCAGTCCGCAAGACTGGGAAAGGACTTGCGAAGTCTGTCGCGGCAGCGGAAAAGGGCGTCTTTTTTCGCGCGACGAGATCGAATCGCTGCGAGCCGTGATTCGAATTTGACGTCCCCGTCGGCCGTCATCCGGTCGGACGGTAGCGAGTTTTTGTCGGCCCTGAAGGCGGCGTGCTTTTCGTGATGATTATAGCGATTGGCTAAAGCTTGCCGGTTATGACGCCGATAATCGAGGGACAGTGAACAGCGACACAAGCGGTCTCTGACCTTGACTCTAATTCTTGCGGGATTTACACTTGGGGCGTTCGTCACATTTTTTGGAGAGCTGCTGCAAGGACGCGTGACCCCACTGTCACGGGAGAGTCAAGTCGTGACTAAGAAAGAGATCGTAAAGACGATTTCCGAGGAACTCGGACTGACCCAACTCAAGACCAAAGAGATTGTCCAGAAGACGTTCGACGCGATCGTCGAGGCGTTGGTGGAGGAGGGCAGGATCGAGTTACGTAATTTTGGGGTATTCGAGGTCAAGAAGCGGGCCTCGAGAAAGGCGCGCAATCCGCGCACGGGACAGCGTGTAGACGTCCCGGAGAAGTGGGTCGTGACCTTCAAACCGGGCAAGGAGATGGAGGAGCGCGTCCGCGTGCTAGCCGAGCAACGTGATCGTCGGCAACAAGCTGCAACACTTGTGCAGCGAACGAGTTTTGACGCGATCGGCGGCTTGCCTCCGTCTTACGAAAACCGAGTTGAACCGTTGGGTCACGCGAGCGAACCTGGGACCGAGACGCGGGCCGTGTCGGCGGAACCGTCCGGTGGTGCCGTAGGTGCGGAGGAAAGGGATTCTGCAACGGGTGTTGGACCGAGTCCGTAGCCCATCGGAGATGGGTTAGGCCGATTCGAATCCGCGAGTGGCTGTCGATCCGTTCGGAGACGGACAGCCGGAAACGGCCATCGCGGCCGGTTTTTTTGGCACACCGCCAAGTCATCGCTTCCTTATCATGGAGGAGAGTCAAGTGATGCGTCGGCTCATCTTATCGGCGCTGCTAGGCGTCGCCGTCGCTGGGAATGTCGGGTGTTTTCTCCCGATCTATTCCGGGGATCCTTTGAAACGTACCGATCAGCTGATTTTCACGTCGGAGGACATGCGGAATATCCTTCTGGAATGGGAGCGGTTTTGGCTTCTGGACCAACCGAGCCATATGACGCCCTATCGAGTTCACGGCGGCGTGATCTAGCTGGTGCCGCTGCGCAGTCCGACGCGGGTATGACCGCGCCGGTTTCGCAGTGGATGGACGCGTCCTCATCGTGCAGGCCGTTTTTGCTGGCGGCCATCGGTCCAGCGTGCGCAGGAACCCTACCGCGACATTGCCCACCTCGCTGCTTCTCGCTACATTGTTGCTTGTGCGGCGCGACAGACGGCCCTCGCCGACCCGCGGGGCGTGAACGTTGCGGCGCAGCATGAGTTCACGTACACGGCAACGCGAGCGAACGAAGCTTGTTGCCGCGTCTTCGCTTGCACGCAACCACGAGATCGCCCCCCGTGTCACTCGCCGTCCAACTGGGAAGACTCCGCTTGCCGAACCCGATCCTGGTCGCCTCGGGCACGTTCGGCTATGCGCGGGAGATGGCTCATTTGGTGGACTTGAACCGGCTGGGAGCGATTCTGCCCAAGACGATCACCAAACAGCCGCGTCCGGGGAACCCGCCCTGGCGGACGGTCGAGACGACGGGCGGAATGCTGAACTCCATCGGCCTGGATAACGACGGCATCGACGCCTTCGTCGCCCACCACCTGCCTTATCTGCGGACGATCCAGTCGCCGATCATCGTCAGCATCGCGGGCCGCACGCACGAGGAGTTCGTGGAGATGGCGGCGCAGTTGGATCGCGAAGCGGGGATCGCCGCGTTGGAACTGAATATCTCCTGTCCGAATGTGACGGGCGGAGTGGATTTTGGCACGGACGCCGATTCGTGCCGCCGGCTGGTCGCCGCGGTCCGCAACGCCTGTTCGCTGCCGATTCTGGCGAAGCTCACCCCGAATGTGACCAACATCGCCGGCATCGCAGCCGCAGCGGCCGAAGGCGGAGCCGATGCGGTCAGCCTGATCAACACGGTGTTGGGCATGGCCGTCGATTGGCGTCGCCGAAAGCCGGTCTTGGGCAATGTTTTGGGCGGCCTGAGCGGCCCGGCGATCAAGCCGATTGCGTTGCGTTGCGTCTACCAAGTGGCCCGCGCCGTCCCGATTCCGTTGGTGGGCATTGGCGGAATTGCGACGCTCGACGACGTGATGGAATTCCTCGTCGCGGGCGCCACGGCGGTCCAGATCGGAACGGCCAACTACTACGATCCGACGGTCACGATGAAGCTGCTGGACGCGTTGCCGGCGGCTCTCGCCGAGGCGGGGGTGGACTCCGTCGCGGAATTCGTCGGCTCGCTGCACCGCCCGGCGGGCGCCGAGCCGGCAGCGGGCTCGGCACGCTCCGACGTCCTTTGAACGTTCCTTGACTTGGGCGACAGACTCGCCCCCAGCTTTCCTCACGTTTACTGACGGCACACGAACATGCGAGTACTTTCCGGAATTCAACCTACGGGCCGATTTCACTGGGGCAACTACTTTGGCGCGATTCGCCAATACATCGACCTGCAGCATGACAACGAGGCTTATTACTTCATTGCCAACCTGCACGGTTTGACGACAGTCCGTGACGGCGCCGTGTTGTGGCAGAACACCATGGAAGCGGCGCTCGACCTGCTGGCGTTGGGATTGGACCCCAATCGGGCCACCTTGTTCGTGCAATCCGACATCCCGGAGGTTTGCGAACTCACGTGGCTCCTGATGACCGGAACGCCGCTGGGACTGCTGGAACGCTGTCACGCTTTCAAGGAGAAAAAGGCGAAGGGATTGCCCGCCGACGCCGGCCTGTTCACTTACCCCGTGTTGATGGCCGCGGACATTCTCGCCTACGATTCCCAGCTGGTGCCGGTGGGCGAGGATCAGGTGCAGCACATCGAGGTCTGCCGCGATCTGGCGGGAAGTTTTAACTTTTCCTTTGGCGAGGTGTTTGTCTTGCCTCAGGCGAAAGTCATGGAAAACGCCGCGCGCGTTCCCGGAACGGACGGCGAGAAGATGTCGAAGAGCTACAACAACACGATCGAGATTTTTGAGGAGCCCAAGTCAGTGCGAAAAAAGGTCATGCGGATGGTGACCGATTCGCGTCCGGTCGAGGAACCCAAAATCCCGGAAACAGACCCTTTGTTTCAGTTGTACTCGCTGTTTGTCGGCGACCAGCAGCGCGAGGCGATGGCTGCCCGGTACCGGGCGGGCGGGTTCGGGTATGGCGAAGTCAAGAAGGCGTTGGCGGAGGCGGCGGAGGGATATTTCGCGGAGCCGCGGGCGCGGCGTCTGGAGTTGGCGGCTCATCCGGAGCGGGTCCGCGAGATCCTGGGCGATGGTGCCCAGCGGGCCCGCGCCCAGGCGCAGCGGACGTTGCGGCGTGCCCAGGAAGCCTGCGGGGTCAAGGGGCGGTCATGAACGTCATCGGGATCGGTACGGACATCGTCGAGACGGTGCGGATCGCCGACATGATCCATCGGCACGGCGAGTTGTTTTTGGACCGCGTGTTTACGCGGCAGGAGATACAGTACTGCAGCGAACGCAAGGCGGCCACCCAGCACTATGCCGGCCGCTGGGCGGCCAAAGAAGCCGTCATGAAGGCCCTCGGCACGGGTTGGTCGCGCGGGGTTAGTTGGTGCGATATTGAGGTCCGCAACGAAATCGGCGGGCGGCCCCTCATCGTGCTCAGTGGCGGCGCCTTGGAGGCTAGCCGGTGTTTGGGCATCGAGCAGATTCTGATCAGCATCTCGCACTGCCGCTGCCACGCCGTCGCTTACGCGTTGGCCCTGGGATCGCCGCTGGAGGATGAGTGAACGAGCGGCGGGCGCGACGGGGGAGTCAGACGCTTGTTGAAAAAGGGAACGGGCTAACGCCCGCTGGTTGCCGTGAGGGCGGCGGCGCGGCGTTCTAATTGATCTTGCACCCACCGCAGCCAATCGGGCTCGGGCGGGCCGTAGGGGCGAAACTTCTCGAACTCGCCCTGCTCTTCGTTGTACAGGATCGCGCGGTAGACCCCCAGGCGGCTCGCATCCGCCGTGTCCATCAGATTGGCCGAATCGCCGGCGCTCATCTGGAACAGCACGCGGAACGCCATGTCGTGCATCGTGTTGCGGTCGATCCAGCGGTTGAGATTCGTGAAGTTGTCGCACCAGATCAGCGTGTGGATGCCGAAGTCCGGGCCTTCGCGAAGCACCTTTGTGAACTGTTTGTCCAGACTGGACGAGGAGGCGCTGTCGTCCAGCGAGAAGCTGTATTCCTCGCTCTTGCGGAGTTCCCGGAAGCGGGCCAGGTTGTAGATGATCAGGAACAGGGGCCGCGCGTCACTCGCGCCGGCCTGCAACCGGCGGTCGACTTCGTCAGACAACTCGCGGATGATGTCGCCGGAAGCGTTTGCCGTGGCCACGCGCAGCGGCACGGGAAGGTGCTTGGCCAGACGGTTCCAGAAGCCGGCGGAAGGCGATTCGGGACGCTGGCCGTCCAGGACGAGGAATTCGGGCGAGGCGTCCTGGGGGGAGGCGTCCTGACGGTCCGCCACGCTCCCCGTCGGGTCGTGGTCCACCGAGGGAGGCTCGCCGATGCCCGCTGGGTGTTTGACCAATTCAGCGGCCAGGCTGACGACGCAATTGGCCAGCACGCCCAGCGCCATCTGCTCCTGCTGGCCGACGATCAGCAGATTGCTGCCGCCCTGCCGGCGGAAGACGGCGCAGGCGGGGTCCTTGATGGCGACGGCGGAGCCCAGCCAAGCGCGAGGCGCTGCCGGCCCCGTGCGCTGTGGCTGCATCAGGCAGGCACGCAGCAACTCGTTCTGGCTCGGATCCGCGGCCGTGTTGCCCTCAAACACGATCGCCGGCTCCGATTGCCGCTGCCGGGCTGCGGCTAGCGCGGACAGCCGCTCCAGGTAATGCTCGCGCTCGTGATCCGGCAGCCAGACGACTTGGAAAGGATGATTGCCCTCGAACAAGCCGTTGGCGTCGTTGTAGATCGCTTCGCCGGGCCGGCTGAGCAGCCGCGCGGCGGTGTTGTCGTCGCTCAAGATCAGATGCGCGTCGGACTCGCTGCACTGCAACGCGATTCGGACCGCCATTTGGCCTAGCGTGCTGCGGGCCAGCGTATAGGCCCCGGCCAGCGTCTGGGAGCCCAGCAGCACGTGGATGCCGAACGCGCGGCCCTGCCGCACCAGTCGGTCGAGCAGCAGAGCGGCATCCTGGGAGATCTTGTCGTCCTGGACGAAGAATTCTTGGAACTCGTCGATCATCAGCAGCACGCGGGGCATCCGCACGTCCGGGTTGGCGTCGCGGTAGGCCCGCAGGTCCTGGACGCTTTGGGCGCGGAACAGGTCGCCGCGGCGGCGCAATTCCACGTCCAGTCGCTGCAGGACGCTCATGCCGAATTCCCGCTCGCTCTCGATCGCGATCACGCGGGCGTGCGGCAGCCCCAAGGACGCATACGGCTTGAATTCAACGCCTTTCTTGAAGTCCACCAGGTAGAAGTGGATTTCGTCCGGGCTGTAGTACAAGGACAAGTTCGTGATCATCGCGTGCAGGAGCGTCGATTTGCCGGAGCCGGTCTTGCCGGAGATCAGCACGTGCTGGGACGTGCCTTTGCCCAGCCGCATGTACTGCAGGTTGGTCGCCCCGGCGCGGCCCAGCGGGACTTCGATCCCCGCGCGGCTGTCCAGGCTCCACCAGTCCTCGGCGGCAGGCGCCACCGACACGAACGGCACTTCCACGCGGCTGGCGTCTTTGGCGCGTTCGCCGATCGAGCGGACGATGGCCGTGAAGTGCTCGTCTGCCGGCGGCTGCTCCAGTGTCAGCGGCAACTCGCGCACCCCCTCGTAGGGCAGAACGAACCGCTGACCGTTCCAATCCAGGGTGAGCGAGTCGGTCTGCAGGTCCGCCAATTCGAAGTTCCGCGGCAGTTTCATTTTCGTGTCGACGCTGATCAGCGTGTAGACGCCGCAGCGGGCGCCGCTGGCCGCAATACTGACCAGCCGCCGCGCGGCTTCCTCGGAGAAATTGGCGGGAAAGTTGGCCACCACCAGGATCTGAAACGGCTCGGCGACCTCGCCCGCGTGCCGGTTGTACTGCTGGATCGATTCAAATTCGTTCCGCAGGTACTTCTGGATCACGTTTTCCATGTGTTCCGTCAAGTCGGTCAACCGCTTGTTGATGTGCAGCGTCTCGGTCCAGATGCGGTTGGAGACCAGGCGTTCATCGAAATCGGCCAGGTGCATGAAGGCGGAGAAATTCTGGCCCAGTCCGGTCGGGTCGACGATCGTGAAGCGGACCTTGCCAGGCGGCAGCGAGGTAATCAGCCGCAGCATGACGTTTTGCAGGGAGCGGATGGCCGCGTCCCGGCCTTCGCCTTCGGCCAGGTACAGCAGCGACGGGCACTCGGGGTACGACAACGCGGCCGGCAAGAGGAATTCGGTTTGCGGCGCCTGCAGCGGGGCATGCGGGGAAAGGCCGTGCGGCAGCGAATCGAGGCGGAACTGCAGGCTGCCGATCCGCAGCGCCGGCAACTCGCCGGACTCCGCCTCGCGCTGGCTCCAATCCACTTGGTCCCACGGCGGCAGCCACGTGTCGCACACGCGGTTCATGTCGTCGACCTCCGCCCGGAACCGGCCGAAGCCGGTTGTCCACCGTTGGACGACGCTTTCCCAGGACCCTTCCCGGTTCGCCCGATTGGCTTCCAGCAACTGCTGACGCTGGTCCAGCAACGCTTCCGCTTCGGCGGCGAATTGTTTTTCCCGCTGGCTGATCAGCGGCGGGTATTTCTCGTCCAACGTCTTCAGCGTGCGGTGATAGGTTTCCTGCAGTTCCTTGCGGCGGGCGCGGAACTGTTCGGCCGCCTGCTTGACCTTCGCCTCGCGCTGGTCCGCCAATTCGACTCGCGTGCGCGCCCAGCGGGCGTGCGCTTCGCTGACGGCCCGTTCGCGAGTTTCGACCAGTTCTTCGAGTTGCCGCTGGGCCCCCACTTCCGCCCGGCGAACCGCCACCTGTATCGCCGTCCGGCCGTCGGCCAGGGCCTGCTGGAGTCCGGGCAGGACGGCCAGGGTCTGCTGGCGGGCAAAGGGACGCACGGACTGCCGCACGGCCAGGCCGATGAAGGCGCCCGCGGCGGCACAGGCTCCGAGCCCCCAACCCCAGTGGAGGAAATGCACGGCCGGCCAGGCGAGTCCGCCCGCGGTGAACAGGAAGATCAGAAACGGCCAGCCGTCTTCCAGGAACTTGGCTGCCGGCTGCCGGATCATCTGCTGCAGCCGCGCTTTGGCCGCGCTGAGCGCCGCCTGGAACGGTTCGTGCGGGTCCACGTCCGCCGCCAACTCCGTTCCCACCGGTCCGTCGTCGGGCAACGCACAGGCGCGCCGCCGCAAGAGCTTCTGAGTTTGCCGCCAGACATCTTCGAGTTCTTCGAGCCGGCCTTGGCATCGCCGCCGGATTCGCTCGCAGTCCTGGCCCGGTTTGTCCTTGCTCTGGACGAACTCCTCGTTGGCGGCCCGCTGGGTGATCTGGAACTGCCGTTTCGCGCGCTCCAGTCCCCGCTCCAACTCCTCGGCCACGTCCTTGTCGAACTTCTCTGCCTCCTGGACGACGGCGAAACTGTTCGACTCGTACTGGTAGACGGCGTCCTCGCGGAGTTGGCTGTACTCACCGCGCAGAGCGGCGATCTCTTTTTCGAATTCCGCGGTCAGCTGTTCGCGCTGCGATTTGTATTGCGCCAGGATTTCGCTCGCCCGCGCCGCATGTTGCCGGTCGATGTCCTCCTCGCCAGCAGCGCGCTGGGCGACCAGTTGGGCCAAGTCGGCCAGGGCCTTCCGCTGACGATCCAGGAACGCATTCTGCATGATGACGGTCCGTTTACTCGGCTGACTGGGGGTCTTCCAATTCTTTCTCGGCCTGTTCCAGCAGGTCGGTCAACTCTTGCACCGCGGCCACGGCCAGTGTGATTTCGGCGGGCAGGTGCTGCAGATGATTCTTCTCAAAATCGCGGCTGACCTGGTCCGACCAGTACGACTTGGCAGTCAGCCAGGCGTCCCGCAACTGGGCCGCGGAGTGCTTAAGCCGTCCCAACCCGCTGATCAAATCGCAGTGTCTCACCGTGCGCCTCCCGGCAACTCGCCATCGCCAGTCGGCGGCGGGGCAGCGGGCGATGCCGAAACGGTTTCCACTCCGCCCGCCGTCTCCATCGGCGCCGATCGCTCGGCATAGCGATCCAGCGCCGCGGCCATCCGCTCCAGGGCCGCCAGCGCGCGGGGCAGGTCCATGTCCAAAGAGTTTGCCAGCTTGGCAAGCCCGCCGTGGAAATGGTCGGCCGCGCGTTGCACCTCGATCCGCCACCGCCGGACCGCCCGGACCTTGTCTTCTGTCAGACGCAGTCGGCGCTTGGCCTTGTCCAACGCGATCTTGTACTCGTGACAGGAACGCTTGTCTTCGGGACGAAGCGCCAGTTCGGCACGCTCCAAGTTGTTCCGGGCCTCGATCACCGCGTCGGAGGCCTGTTGCATGGCGCGCGGCCAGTAACGGCTCCGGTCGTGCTCGATCCAGTCCGCTCCACGCCGCATCTCCAGCAGAAGTTGGGTAATGGCTTCGCGGGTTTCGGCCTGGAATTCCTCCAAGGCAAGCTTGAAGTGCCGCACGGCGTCAATGGAGGTGATCTGGGCCTGAGTGGTCATTGTCGGTGGTCAGTGTCAGTGTCAGTGGTCAGTGGTCAGTGGTCAGTGGTCAGTGAACCGTGGCCAGGCTTCGTGCGGGGTTGGGGGCGATGCGTCAGTCAAGGGGGGGCGCGTTACGGTTTCTGACAGCCGTTGGCCCCGGACTCCCGATCGCTGATCACCGGCGACCGCTCGTCGGCAAGGCAGCTACGACTTCAAGTACTCGTCAATATGCTCCGCCTTTCGCAGCAGGTACGGCACGTGGCGTTCATTGTTTTCGAGGAAACGGGCGATCATCTTCATGCCTTCTTCGAACTGCAGGCTGAATTTCTTGTGCTCTTGATCCCGCCACGTGGTGCTCAAGGCGGCCAACTGGTTCGCCAGCGAACGGCTGTGTTCGCGCAGATCGTTGTTGAACTTCTTCAGATTCCGGGCAAAATCCCTCAATTCCTCTGGATCCACAATCGCTTGCGGCATGGCAACATCCTCCCTATCCGCAACTATAGTTTCTCGCAGCGGGGCCGGTAAAGGGAACTTGCGCCGTAGCGATGCGGCAGAAGAAGCCCAACACTGTCCCAAAGCCGCGTCTCTGGACTCCGCGGCACGGAGCGTTCTTTTCGCAGTCGGCGCTCACAGTCGCCGGATGTGAAAGCCGCCGTCCACGTTGATCCGGTCGCCGGTGCTGAAGGGAAATGCGTCGCGGGTCAAGGCCAGGACGGCGCGGGCCACGTCTTCGGGCGTGCCCCAGCGGCGAATCGGCGTCAACCCTTCGGAGATCAATTGGTCGTATTTTTCCCGGACGGGGGCCGTCATGTCGCTCTCGATCACCCCCGGACAGACTTCATAAACCAGAATCCGATGTTCGGCCAGTCGCGTGGCGAGCAACCAAGTCATCATCTGCATCGCCGCTTTGGCCATGCAGTAATCCGCCCGGTTCGTGCTGACCGCATAGGCCGAGATCGACGACACATTGATAATCCAGCCCTGTGGGATACGGCCCGCCTCGATCGCTTCGATCATCCGCCTGGCCGCTAGCTGCGCCAAAAAGAAGGGCCCCTTCAGATTCGTGTCGAAGACCAAATCCCAACTTTCCTCGGTCGCTTCCAGCAAATCACGGCGTCCCTGCGAGGTGATCCCGGCGTTGTTGACCAACACGTCCAAACGCCCAAAGTGCTCCCAGACCTGTTGGACCAGCCCAACTCGATCTGCCGCCAGTCCCACGTCACCCCGCACCGCGATCGCTTGTCCTCCGCTAGCTTCGATCTCCGCGACAACGGCCGACGCGGCTTCCGAACTGCGGAAATAGTTGACACCAATTGCATAGCCGTTACGTCCCAAAGTCAAGGCGATTCCTCGTCCAATCCCGCGGGACGAGCCCGACACCAGGGCCACCGGTCTGTCGATCATGAGCGCACCTCGCTGGCTACAGTTTTCCTGATTGTCGGTTGTAGTCGGGGACGAATCAAGCGTGCTAGCGGCGGCCACGCTCCCCTGTCGCCGATCAGCCTTGCCGCCCGGCGTTGACGCACGTATACTCCGCCCACCTTTCGGCGTCGCCCCGGCCAGGCCCGCTTTGCCGCGCGGCCGGCTTCATTCTGAGCAGGGAGGCTTGCGATGTTGCTGCGATTCGTCGGATTCTGGACCGCGGTGTTGGTCTGCGCTGCCGCCGCGTTGGGGCAAGAGAACGGTCTGATTGCAGGAGCCAACGCGGACGGCGCAGGCTGGAAGAACAGCAGCGGCAGCGTGTCGGCCGAACCGCTGGCAGGCGGCCGGACGATGACGGCTTCAGGAGCCTCGGCCGCCCAAACCCCGGTCACACTCGTCAACAAGGGCTCCGGCGTGTTGCCCAACGACCAGGGCCAGGTCTGGCGGGAATACGACATTCGGCCTTACACGTCTGGCATCACCAACACGGAGCGGCCGGAGCAGGCGCTGGTCGACTGGATTCTGCGTGAAACCGGGACCGACGTCTGGTTCTCCGAACCGTTGGGGATCCTCAGCGCAAGCAAGAACTCCCTGCGCGTCTACCACACCCCGGAAATGCAGCGTCTGGTGCTGGATATCGTGGACCGGTTTGTCCGCAGCCAGGCGGAGGCTCAAGCGATCAGCATCCGGCTGGTGAGCGTTGGCAGTCCCAACTGGCGGACGACGGCCGTCTCCCTGCTGCAGCCGATCGACGTGAAGACGGCGGGCGTGGAAGCCTGGATTGTCTCCAAAGAAAACGCGGCCATTCTGCTGGCCCAACTGCGCAAACGCACCGATTACCGCGAGCAGAACGCGTCCAGCGTGCCGATCCCCAATGGCCAGTCGCACACCGTCACACGGACCACGCCCCGCACGTTCGTCCGCTCGGTGCGGATGCGGTCGGACGTCTGGCCGGGCTATGAACTCGTGACTGGACAGATGCAAGAAGGGTATTCGCTGCAGATCAGCCCCCTGATGTCGCTGGACGGCAACACCATCGACGCCGTCATCAAGTGCGACGTGGACCAGATTGAGAAGTTGGTGCCGGTCAATGTCGACATCCCCGTGAGCACTGGCGGCGCTCAACGCGTGCAGGTCCAGGTGCCGCAAGTCGTCAGTTGGCGACTGCACGAACGGTTCCGCTGGCCAGCCAACCAGGTCCTGCTGCTGGGCTGCGGCGTCGTCGCCTCGCCGACGCAAGAACGCATGGGGCCGCTGGGGCTGCCGCTGCCCGTGCTGCCGCTGGCCAGCAGCGGCCGCGCCGATGCGCTGCTGATGATCGAAACCAGCGGCAAAGCCGGCCAAGCGCTGTTGGAAGCCAGGCAGCAGTTCCGTTCGGGGGTGCCCACCACCAATGGCCGGTATTGAACGCCGCGTCGGTTTTCGGTGTTGGGGCCAGGCTTACAGAATTCAATTTTGGCCGATCGTGGCGTCAGCCAGATGGTACGATCCTGCTCGGCCAAAATTGAATTCTGTAAGCCTGACCCCATTCAGTCGATTGCCGCCAGCCAGTTGTCCGCGAACGATCTCGTAGGGCGGAGTTCATTCCGCCCAAGCGGACTGAAGTCCGCTCTACGAGGAAGCCGCGGCGTTGTCGATTGCGGGGGACTGCGGGGCGGTTCGCCGTCCCAGTTTACTGCGGGATATTCCGTCCACGCCGGTTTGCGTTAGAATAGAAGTGGAAATCGCACCTGTTGACGACATCTCGTGGCAACTAGCGGAGGATTGCAGGATAATGGCGGAACACGTCACCCAGGAAAACAAGAAGTCGGAACGGCAGAAGGGATCGAAGCGGATTCTGTTGGTGGACGATGACGCGGAGATCATCGAGGCGATGCGGTATGCTCTGGAAGCCAAGGGCTACGAGATCATCGTCGCTCGCGACGGAAACCAGGGATTGGCGATGGCCGAGCGCGAGGATCCCGACCTGGTCATCCTGGACATGATGATGCCCAAACGCAGCGGATTCCTGGTGCTCGAGCGTCTGCGGCGGACGCGTCCGGTCCCGATGCGGATCATCATGGTCACCGCCAACGAAGGCAGCCGCCACAAGGCCTATGCCGAGATGCTTGGAGTGGATGACTACATTCGCAAGCCGTTTCCGATGGATCGCCTGCTGGACAGCGTTGCTCGATTGCTCGCTTAACCAACAGAGCAAGCCCGGCTTTCTCAAACAAGCCGGGCTTCTGGCCGATCAGGTCCGGGCTTGTCCCGGCGGCCCTGTTTCGTGTCCGGGGAAGCGACTCGCGTGGCCGCCGAGCGGACAATCGGCTGGGATGCTGGCCTACCAAGGCCCGCGGACGTAGTACACGCCGAACTGGTCGGTGTGGCTTGGCCAACGCGGCGTCGGCCGCAACGGCAGGGTTCCGGGCGCCGTTTCGCCCTGGGCCGTCATGCCACCGGGATACGGACGCTCGAACTGCTGGTAGATCGGCGTCACCGCCGTCTGGGACACTCCCCATCCCATGCGTGTTTGCATCCGCGCGGTCGGCGGAACGACCAGGGCCACGGGAGCGCCCCAGGCGGTATGGTAGTAACCGGCGTGCCACGATTGGGTCGCTGCCCGCTGGGCGGCAATCCAATCGGCCCGAGCCCACGGATCGATCAGCGGTTGGCCGCTGTGGGCCATGCTGCTGAGCCCCGCGGCCGCGTTGGCAAGGCAGCCCTGAGGCCCGCTGTAGCAGGTATTGCAGCCGTTGGAACAGGATTGGCAATCGCCGCAGGCGCCCTCAGAGGCATCGCCAGCCCACTCGGAGACAGCTTGCAGATTGGCCGGCGGAGCTTCCAGGGTTTGAAGTCCGTTTTGGCAGAACGCGTTCGACGTGATCGCCGTGATGATGAAGGTTGCCGCCAGCAAGGCGGCTCGTGGTAGGGTCTTCATGGGTGGGTTCCTGGATAACGTGGGAGGGATCAAGGCAGCGGGCGGTCGCCCAAAGCCCGGCTGGGTGGATTCTGGCGACAGCGGCGGGCTTTTTGGATCCGGCTTCGGAGCCTGCGTCTACCTCGCGATCCGGAGCGCCTGGTGGGCGCTTTTGACCGTCGCCACGAGGGGATTGCAGTACCAGGCGACCCTGGTCCTAGTGAATCCGCGACCGTCGTCGTACCACTGGCGGTAGGTGCGGTAATGGGGATACAGCATTTCGTGGGGCATCAGCGGCTGGTAGGTGTAGTAAGTATGTCCGACCAGCGGAGGGACCGGGCGTGGGGCCAGATACGCGGCGGCCGGAGCGCCGCCGCAGTTGTTCGGAACGTAAAAGTTATAGAACAGGTCGGGATTCCCATACTCCCACGGTCGACAACCGGAGTCTGCGGCGGAGGCCGTCGCGGCACCGTACTCTGCGGCTCCCGTTTCCAAGGGCAACGGCTGGGGAGCGTTGCTGAGCTCGTCCTGGCCACGTAGACCGCTGGTGGCGACGCCGCAGGCGAGCCCGACCGTCAAGACCGCCAGAATCCGATGGGTTATTCTCCCTGTCATGGATTTCTCCTCGTGAACACGTTCGCAGAAAACGGTATCGTCCCGGCCGGGCGTAGGGATCGGGGGCTGGCGGCCGGCAGTTTGGTGTGCTGTTTCTGGTGCTCCGAGCGTTCCGCCGTCGGAGTCGATCCCCGTGTGGGCTATCGGCATTAGTCGGACGCTTCTGCGGATGAGGATGAATCTTTGTTTGCCGGCTGGAACAATTACCCGCAATCGTCCGTTTTCACCGGCTGAAACGGGTGGGAGAACCGCTTTCCAGTCGCTATAATCCGGACCAATCGTTATAATCCGCACAGCCTGCACAGACGAACGAAGGCTCCGTCTGCGTCGGGCGTGGAGGTAACTGAACTTGCCAACGTTTCGTCGCCTGTTGAAAAAACGGGACAGGCACCTCGCAAGGGTCGTTTTTGCTTGAGGTGCTCCGGCGCAGCTCGGAGCCCCGTCTTCCCCCTTTTTTCGCAGGCTGTTAGGCCTCGACGCACGCGGCTAGAATCCGGCGAATCCCCCCTGGCCTCAGGACCTCGGATCGCAGAGCCGCGGGCGACGTCGCCGTGCGGCGTTGGGGGTCAGCGCAACGCCGGTCTGTCCGGTAAAGGAGTGCCATCCTTGTCGACCACCTTGACCATGCTTGACGACGACATCGACCACGACCCAACGCCTGCTGCCGACGAATCCGGTAACGGCAAACAGCGCCGCCGCGCGTCGGCGGAGGCGATGGCGTCCAAGCAACGCGATATTTCGGTCAGCGAGTTTTTTGCCAAAAACCGGCACCTGTTGGGCTTCGACAACCCGCGCAAAGCGCTGTTGACTGCCGTCAAAGAAGCGGTGGACAACTCGCTGGACGCCTGCGAGGAAGCCGGCATCCTGCCGGAATTGTGGGTACACCTCGAACAGACGGGCGACAATCGCTTCAAGATCGGCGTCCAGGACAACGGGCCCGGCATCGTCAAGAAGCAGATCCCGCTGATCTTCGGCAAGTTGCTGTACGGCTCCAAGTTCCACCGCTTGCGGATGAGCCGCGGCCAGCAGGGCATCGGCATCAGCGCCGCCGGCATGTACGGGATGCTGACGACGGGCAGCCCGATCAAGATCCTCTCCAAAATCTCGCTTCGCAAGCCGGCGCACTACTACGAAATCCAGATCGACACCAAGAAGAACCTCCCGGAAATCCTCAACGGCAAGGGCGAGGGCGTGGATATCCCGCCGAACGAGGCCGGCCGGGCGTACATCGAACGGCACGGCATCGAGTGGGTCGCGGAATACGAACCGCAGGGCGACAAACCGCCGGAGCCGGTCAAGAGCGGCACGCGGGTCACGATCGAATTGGAGGCGAAATACCAGCGCGGCCGGGGAAGCGTCGACGAGTACCTGGAGCAGACCGTGATCGCCAACCCCCATATCACGCTGCACTACACCGATCCGGAAGGCAATCAGAAGACGTACCCGCGGTCCACGCTCCGCCTGCCGGAGGAGCCGCGGGAGATCAAGCCGCATCCGTACGGGATCGAGTTGGGCCGGTTGGTGACGATGCTCAAAGAGACCAAATCGCCGACGTTGTCCCAGTTCCTGGTGAGTTCTTTCTCTCGCGTCAGCCCGGCCGTCGCGCGGCGGATTTGCGAGGAGGCCAAGGTCGGCACGCGGGCCTCGCCCAAACGCATCGGGCGCCAGGAAGCCGATTCGGTGTTCCGGGCCATCCAGCGGACGAAGATCAAAGCCCCGGCGACGGACTGCATCTCGCCCATCGGCGAGGAACTGCTGCTGAAGGGCCTGCACCACGTGGTGCCCGGCGAATTCTACTGCGCGGCCACGCGGCCGCCGTCGGTGTACCGCGGCAATCCGTTCCAGATCGAAGTGGCCTTGGCCTACGGCGGAACGAGTCACGTGCAAAAGATCTCCCTGGAAGTGCTCACCCAACTGCTGCACGAGAGCGACGCCCGCACGCTGCGGCAATTCATCGTCACGACGTTCGACGGGCTGGGCGGGGAGGCGGCGGACCGGATTCTGCGGGAGGCCCGCTTCGGCACGCGGCAATCGCCCGGCAAACTGAAACCGGCGGACATCAAACGCTTGCACGAAGCAATGCGGAACGTGAACTTGTCCGAAGGCCAGGCGATGCAGTTGCTGCGGTACGCCAACCGCGTGCCGCTGCAGTTCAAGCTGCGCGATTGCGCGATGACCGAAGCGGTGCTGGCGATGAACTGGCGGCCCTACGGCCTGTCCCAGTCTCGCGGTTCCCTGCCGACCGGTCCCGTGACGGTGATGGTCCACATCGCCAGCGTCTGGGTGCCGTTCACCAGCGAATCCAAGGAAGCCATCGCGGGTTATCCGGAGATCCAGCGCGAGTTGCGGCTGGGCCTGCAGGCCGTGGGCCGCAAATTGGGCATGTACCTGCGCCGCCGCAACCGGGTGAAACAGGAAGGCGAGCGGCGTTCGATCTTTCTCCGCTACCTGGGCGAAGTCGCCTCGGCGGTGAGCGAGATCAACGGCACGGATCGGGTCCGGTTGTTCGAGCAACTGTTGAAAGTCGCCAAACGCAAGACGTCCGAAGCCGACGTGCGTCTGGACGACCGCGGCAAGGTGGTCGACGAGGACAGTTTTGGGGACAACGTGCTGATCGTGGACCAACCGGCGGGGGATGGGGGCGAGTTGTTGACCGGCGCAGCCAGTCGGAACACCTCGCCGCCCCGAGAAGACGACGCGGCGGACCAGGTGGCGTAGCGCCGGTTCGAGTCTCCGGACTGCGGGCCGGTTCCGGAACTCGCGGATCGGAGCGGCTGCCATGTCGGAAGCCCACGAGGCGGGTGTGAATCGGGATGAGTTCGGGTCACCCACAGGAGTCGGCGAAGATGGATCGTCGTTTGCTTCTCGGCGTCGGAATGTCTGCCCCAGACCACGGCAGGCCAAAAGAACGGCGGGTGAACGAATACCCGGCTGTTTCGGCAAGACGACGCTTCGGTGCGCCGGCTTCCGGCGTCTGTGCGCTGATGCTGGCCGCACTGTGCGGCTGCGGCGGGAGTGCCCGCGAAGCAGACTTCCTGGTCCGCGAAGGGACGCAAGAAAAGACGGCCGACACTCCGTACGAATCCGCTCCCGAAACCGCACCGGAGGCGCAGACCGCCGGCGAGCAACCGGACGCCGGTCGGGGCGAACGCGGCGGCGCGAGTGAACCTCCGCTGGACGTCCCACGGGGCGCAAGGTTTGAGCACCGACTGCCCGACATGGCGGCCGCCGAACAAACGCCGCTGAGCGACGAGCCCGAAGGTCCGCGCGCGGCGGAGGCGGCTCCCGAGCCGGTTCCCAAATCGATTGCGAAACCGGTTCCCGACCTGGTTCCCGACTCGGTCCCCAAATCGTTTCCCCAATCGGTTCCCGCTCCCGCGCCGACAATCGAGAAGTCGTGGGAGGACAACCCCAGGTATGCCGAGCCCCCGGTGGTGGCGGAGTTGAAGCCTGCGCCGGTTGAGCCGCCGACACGAGCGGCCCCGTCGCCCGCCGACAAGGGCTTCAGCCGCGTACGGATCTTTTATGCCACCGATCGTCAACGGGGCGGCGACGCGCCGAATGAGTTCTACGGCGATCAGCGGCGGTTGGACGAAAGCGGAGCGGCGCTGGACCTGGGCTACTGCGAAGTCAGCGTGCCTTATGGGCATACCCCCGGCGAAGTCGAACGGCCGTCGGTCTGGAAGCTGGAATTCCGCGAGAATCCGATGAAGCACGTGGTGTTGCTGAACGTCCAGCCGGTCGAGCACAGCCGCTGGCAGGCCGACGTGCGAGCCAGCGTCAGCGAGTCGGAAGACCGATCGGCGCTGGTGTTCGTACACGGGTTCAACGTCGACTTTGCCTCCGCCGCGCGCCGCACCGCGCAGATGAAATACGATTTGGGCTTTCCGGGCGCGGCCATTCTGTACAGCTGGCCGGCGCCCGCGAACTATGTCGAGTGCGAGGGCAATGCGATGTGGACGCTGCCGCATTTGATGGAATTTCTGACCCGCTACGTCCAGCAGTCTGGGGCGGCCAAGATCCACCTGGTCGCTCACAGCATGGGCACGCGAGTGCTGACCACCGCGTTGAAAGAACTGGCGGCGTCACCGGCGGCAGCCCCCGTCCGCTACGACGAGATCATCCTGGCGGCGCCCGATATCGACGCGGCCATCTTCAAACAGCAGATTGCGCCCCGGATTGTGAATGCGGCCGAGCGGATTTCGATCTACTCGTCGTCGCAGGACTGGGCCCTGGTCGCTTCCAAGAAAGCGCATCGCTACAAACGCTTGGGCGAGGGCGGCGAAAACGTGACGACCTTCCCCGAATGGCCTCAGATCGAAGTCCTCGACGCCAGCAACGTCGACGAGAGCCTGTTGGGCCACTCCTATTATGGCAACAGCCCCACGATCCTCCGCGACGTGCGCGGCGTGCTGGCCGGAATCGGCGCGGCCGCCCGCGGCTTGCGCGCTCAGGCCAGCTACTATGTGTTCAATGCGAAACGCACCCAGTTGTCGCAGCGGCCGAGATAGCCAGACCCTCCCCACACAAGGAGCCTTCCATGAACCGAGCCAATCTCCAAACGACGATCGGGCCTCAGACACGCCGGCAATTCCTGAGCACGGCGGGCAAATGCGCCGCCACGACGACGTTGGCCGGCGTTGCCGTTCCGCACGTCCATGCCGCGGGCGATGACTCGATCAAACTGGCCCTGATCGGCTGTGGCGGACGCGGCAGCGGCGCGGTGGCCAACGCCCTTTCCGCGCCCGGCGGTCCGGTCAAGCTGTTTGCCATGGCCGACCTTTTCGAGGACCGCTTGAAAGCATCCCACCAGACGCTTGCCAAGCAGTTCGGTGACAAGATCGACGTGACGCCCGAACGGCAATTCATCGGGTTTGACGCGTATCGCAAGGCCATCGACTGCCTGGGTTCGGGCGACGTCGCGATGCTGACCGGCTACACCGCCTTTCGCTCCCTGCAACTCGACTATGCCGTCCAGAAGGGCGTGCATGTGTTCATGGAGAAACCGTTTGCGCCCGACCCCGTGGGCGTGCGGCAGATCATCCACGCGGGCGAAATCGCCGAACAGAAGAATCTGAAAATCGCCGCCGGCCTGATGTGGCGGCACTCCAACGCCCGCCAGGCGATGATCCAGCGGATCCGCGACGGAGCGATGGGCCAAATCCAACTCCTCCGCGCGTATCGCATGGAGTCGGGATACCAGTTCGGGCCTCGCAAATGGACCGGGAGCGAACTGCTCGGCCAACTCCGCGTGCGCTGGGCGTTCCTCTGGGCGTCCTCGGGCATCCTGATCGAATTGATGGTCCACCAGGTCGACGAGTGCTGTTGGATCAAGGACGCCTGGCCCGTCTCGGCGCACGGCATCGGCGGCCGGGCAGCCAACAGCGACAACTGCGGCCAGAACCTCGACAGCTACGCGATTGAATACACCTTTCCGGACGGCACCAAGGCCATGGTCAACGGGCGCTACCTGCCCAACTGCCACAACGAGTTCGCCACGTACGTCCACGGCACGAAGTGCGCCGGCCAATTCTGCGTCTGGGGCGCCTCGCCGATCAACACCCGGATTTACCGCGACCAGCGAATCGCCGCCGACAACCTGGCCTGGAAGTCGGAGCCCGAAGTGAATCCCTGGCAAGCCGAATGGAACGTGCTGTTGGACGCGATCCGCAACGACCGGCCGCACAACGAAGCCCGCCGGGCCGCCTACGCCGATCTGGCCTCGATCATGGGCCGGGCGGCGGTCCACTCGGGCAAGGTCATCACTTGGGAGGAAGCGCTGGCTTCCAAGTTCCAGTTCTGCCCGAACGTCGCCAGCCTCACGGCCGACAGCCCCGCGCCGGTCCACGCCGACGCCCAGGGCCGTTACCCGGCGCCGGTTCCCGGCCAGTGGTCCGAAATCTGAGCTGCCCGCGTCCCGCCTCGCTTTGCGCCGCGTCGGCGGCCACTCGGCCCTTGCACCAGCCCGGCTGCGGGCGACAATGGGCGGAGTCAAGTCTCGAAGCAGACACGGTTCCCTGATCCCGGCACGTCGCGTCGTGGCCGGGAGACAAACGGCAGCGTGGGAGGGGCCTCCCGCCGGCCGGGGCACGGTGATTAGCCAACAGGCGGAAATCCCGATCGCACGCCGCCAACTTTCGGAAAGCAGACGCCCATGTCACGGCCCTCCGATTCCCAGTCGCTAGACCCTGTCGCCCAGACGGTCCGCCGGATCGTCGCCTCGCAAGCGGTGTGGGACGTTCACACGCATCTCTACCCGCCCACGCTCGGCTCGCCGCTGGCGGGAGCCGGACGCGAGGCCGATCCGCAAGGCCTGCTGTTGTGGGGCATCGACGAACTGCTGACGTATCACTACCTGGTGGCCGAACTGTTCCGCGTCGTCTCGCCGGAAAGGCTGTCCTACGCGACGTTCTGGCGGATGAGCAAGCGGGAGCAGGCCGACTTGATCTGGCAGCGGTTGTTCTGGGACCGCTCGCCCGTTTCGGAAGCGTGCCGAGGCGTGCTGTCGACGCTCACCCGTTTCGGCCTGGACCCGAACGAACCGACGCTGGACCGTTATCGCCGCTGGTTCGCCGCCCAGGATCTGAATCGGCACATCGATCGCGTTATGGAGTTGGCCGGCATCGAGCGGATCACGATGACCAATAACGTCTTCGACGACCACGAACGCCGCCGCTGGCTGGATGGCTCGGCACGCCCGGACCGCCGTTTTGCGGGAGTGCTCCGCATCGACCGCCTGTTGCGCGATTGGCCCGGCGCCGCTGCTCAACTGGCCGCGTGGGGGTACCAGAGCGACGCGGATTTAGGTCCGCGGACGCTGGCCGAACTTCGCCGTTTCCTCGCCGACTGGATCGATCGCCTGACCGCCGTGTACTGTGCCGCCAGTCTGCCGCCGGAGTTCTGCTACGCCGGCCAGGACGATGCGCGGCCGCACGCGATCGTCTTGCGGGAGGCCCTGCTGCCGTTGTTGAGTGAGCGCGGACTGCCGCTGGCCATGATGATCGGCTGCCGTGCCGCCGTGAATCCGGCCCTGGGCGATGCCGGGGACATGGTCGGCAAGGCGGATATCGCCAGCGTGACGCGGCTGTGCGCCGAGTTCCCCGAAAACCGCTTTCTGGTCACGCTGTTGTCGCGCGAGAACCAGCACGAACTGGCGGTGCTGGCCCGGAAATTCGGCAACCTGACGATCTTCGGCTGCTGGTGGTTCCTGAACACGCCATCGTTGATCGCCGAGATCACCCGGATGCGGTTGGAACTGCTCGGGACAAGCTTCATTCCCCAGCATTCCGACGCGCGCGTGCTGGAGCAACTGGTCTACAAGTGGGACCACAGCCGTCAGGTGATGGCGGACGTCCTTGCGGACCAGTACCGCCAGTTGGCCGCCACCGGCTGGACGGTCAGCGAAGAGGCCGTCGCGCGGGACGTCCGGCGACTGTTGCGCGACAACGCGGCGAGGATGTCCGCGCGGGACGGATGACGCGCCGGCCGATGCCCACTCCACCTCCCACCCGCTCGCGCCCATCCTCTGCGAGCCGCGTCCGGTCTGTTTTTCGTTCGTCATTCTGATGGACGGTTGACTCCCAAGCGACAATCGCACCGGCCAACGCCTGCGGTGGGCCGGGAGCTCGACGACGGTTGCGTTAAACTGTGGCGATTGCGCGATTTGATTGCGATTCGACGGTCGTATGGGGAACGCCGGATACTCTGCAAATCCGGGCCGGGGCATGCCGAGTGTAGGGGATGTAGCGGTCCAGAGCATGACGCCTGGCGCACCGGTTGCACCATCTGCGGACTTCATGGAAAAGGAGTATTTCCCGTGTACAAGAAGGGGTTCTTTTGGGCGGTCCTGCTCGCGCCGCTGTTGATGGCGGCAAGCGCGCGGGGCGAAGACATGGGTTCTGGCGAAGAAGATCCGATCTGTTGCGAATCCCCCACGAGCAATTGGTACGCGGGGGTGGATCTCACCGTGCTCAAACCCCACTTGGGGACGCTCGGTGCCGGCATCTTGGTTCATCCGGAAGTCGATGTGACGCCGGGTTTTGATTACGAAGCGGCTCCGCGCATCTGGCTGGGATGGGACAATGCCGACGGACTGGGCATTCGCGCCCGGTACTTCACGTTCGACGCCGGCGCCACCCAAACGCCGCCCGCCAACCATCCGCCGCTGGCGTTGGGGGCTCTTGAGTTGCAAGGGACCTATGCATGGCTGGAAGCCCAGACGCTTGATTTCGAGGCGACCCAGCGCGGCGGTCTGGGTCAGTTGCAGTTTCAACTGGCGGGCGGTTTCCGCTACGCCAAGATGGAGACCGGCGTGGGGGCTTTCGGCACGTTGGCGAATCTGCTGCCTCTGGCGGCCGGCGTCGGCATGGATTTCGAAGGCGTCGGTCCGACGGTCGCCGTCGACTTCCGCCGGCCGTTTGGTTCCCGCGGTCTGGCCCTGGTGGGCAGCGCCCGCTCGTCGTGGATGTACGGCGAGACCGATCTCGGACTGACGGGCGTTCTGGCAGGTTTCCCCGCGGGCGTCTATGCCGACGATCACCTGATGCAGATCAACGAGCTGAGCCTGGGCGTCGAGTGGTCTCGCTGCCTGGCGCGGGGTGGCAAGGTGACGCTTGCCGCGTTGTGGGAATCCCAGGCCTGGGAGTGGGCCCCTGTCGCTGGCCTGATCCACCAGGATATCGGCCTCACCGGCCCGACCGTCTCCTTGAGTTACCTGCGTTAAACCTCCATCGCGTCCCTCCTTTCGCGTCGGAAGGCCGTCCCAAGACCAAGCGTCGGGGGCGGCCTTTCGCGTTTTGGGCGAGGCACGCCGGCCCGTCCGGGCCAGCGGCTTCCTGGAAGCCTGGTATGGCGGCGTTGGGTTCTGATGTAAAATCGCCACGGAAACCAACACCACTGCGGCAGTGTGTCCAACCATCGGAGTTGGAAGAAGCCGCCGGGCGGCGACACGGGAGTCGACCCTGCCGTGTTCCCTGCCAACCGTCCGGTTCGCCTTCTCCAACCGCTTCTTGCCATCCATCCAACCAGGAGAGAAAGCATGACGGTCAAGCAGTTTTCGCGGCGCGGTTTTCTGAAGTTCGGCACCGCGACCGGAGCCGCGGTGTGGGCCGCGTCACAGCCGGTTCATGCCGCCGGGTCCGACGTTCTGAAGATCGGGCTGGTGGGCTGCGGCAATCGCGGCCGCGGGTCGCTGTTCGATTCTCTGACCGCGATGCCCAACGTCCGCGTCGTCGCGCTGGGCGATCTGTTCCGGGAGAAGGCCGTTCTGACTCGCGACGCGATCGCCGGCTCCGACATCGGCCGTGGCCGGATCGACGTTTCCGACGAACGCATCTTTACGGGCTTCGACAGTTACCAGGGAGTGATCGCGGAAAGCGATATCATGCACATCGCCTTGCCGTCCCGTTTCCATCCGCCGTACAACCTGGCCGCGGTGCAGGCCGACAAGCACGCCTTTACCGAAAAGCCGAACGGCGTCGACGCCGACGGGGTGCACGTCACGCTCGAAGCGGCGAAGGTCGCTGAACAGAAGAAACTCGCCAACGTCTCCGGTCTGTGCTACCGCTACGATCTGCTCCGCGTTCAGGCGATCGAGCGGATCCGCAACGGCGAAATCGGCGAGATCCTGGCCGCACAGTCCGACTATCTGCGGACGCCTTACAACCTGATTCCCAAGGACCCGGCCTGGTCGGAAACGGAATACCAGATCCGCAACTGGGAGCATTTCACGTGGCTCAACGGCGACGAAATCCAGCAGTCGCTGCTGCACAATCTCGATTCGGTGCTGTGGGCGCTGAACGATGAACTGCCGGAAACCTGCTACGCGCTCGGCGGCCGCTCCAGCGTGTTCAGCCCGGCCCTGGGCGATCTGTTCGACCACGCATCGGTGATCTACGAGTACGCCGACGGCAAACGCATCTACGGCGCGACTCGAACCGCCCAGAATTGCTTGTCCAGCAACATCGACGTGTTTCACGGAACCAAGGGACGCCTGGTCTTCAACGCGACCGGAATTCCGTTCCTGACCGACACGCGGGGCAACGAACGCTGGCGTCCCGATCCGAAAGACCGGGTCCGGTCGATGTACGTCCAGGAGCATTACGCCCTGATCAACTCCATCCTGGAGGGCAAGCCGATCAACGACGGATTCCGCATGGCCCAATCGACGATGGTCGGCGTGCTGGGCATGATCGCCAGTTTCACCGGCAAGCGGGAGTCGTACCGGGCGCTGTTCGAGAGCCGGTTCAAGCTGGAGCCGAACATCGACCACCCGTCGTTCGACATGCCCGTCGCGTCGCCGGACGCGGACGGGCTGTATCGGATTCCCGTCCCCGGCAAGTATCACTTGAAAACGGAAAGGTAGCGAAGCTGATGAACCCGTCGCGACGCAGTTTTCTCGCCCATTCGAGCGTTCTGCCGTTTGTGGGGCTGCTGGGTCCGGGCTACAAATCGCCCCAGGATTTCTACGAACAGATGGAGGCGACGATCGCCCAACACAAGGACCGCAAACAGGTCTTCAACATGTGCGGATACGCGGCCCCGGCGATCCCGGATTTGCGCGTCGGTTATATCGGACTGGGCAACCGCGGCTACGCCTCGATCCAGCGACTGGGCCGGATGGAAGGCGTTGAAATCCGCGCGATTTGCGACGTGTACGACTTTCCTATCCAGCGGGCGAAGGACTTCCTGCGGTTGCACCGTCGTCCCGAGCCGGCTGTCTATACCGGCTCCCGCGACGCCTGGAAAGCGCTTTGCGAGCGCGAGGACCTCGATCTGATCTACGTGCTGACCCCGACGTTCTATCACGCCGAAATGGCGGTTCACGTGATGGCGTCGGGCAAGCACGCGGCGGTGGAAGTCTCGGCGGCCCAGCGCGTGGACGACTGCTGGCGGCTGGTCGATACCTCGGAACGGACCAGAAAACACTGTGTGATCCTGGAAAACTGCGTCTACGATTTTTTCGAGTCGATGGCGATCAACATGGCGCATCAGGGGTTCTTCGGCGACATCGTTCACGCCGAAGGAGCGTACCTCCACCCGGAACGTCCGCTGTTCGACGAACCGAAACCGCCGCTGAGCAAGGAATCGGCCCCGTGGTACGGATCGGTGCTGGCGCTCGCGCCGGGGAACCGGATTCCGACCCACGGAACGGCGCCGATCTGCCAGGCGATGAAGATCGGACGGGGCGACCGCCTGGACTACCTGACGTCGATGGAGACCGACGATTTCATCCGGGCCAAGACGGCCAACGCGCTGGCCGCCTCCGGCAGCGCCTACCACCAGCAGTTCAAGAACCAGCGGCACGCGGGCAATGTCAACACGACGATGATCCGCACGGTGAGCGGCAAAACGTTGCTGGTCGAGTTCGACGCGGTGAATCCGCGGCCGTATTCGCGCATTTTCCAGCTGGCGGGAAGCCGGGGATTCGCACAGAAATACCCGCTTCCGCCGCGGATCTATCCCGACGGGGAGCATCTCGCGGATGCCGCGGAAATGAAGACACTCGAACGGCAGTACACGCCGGAGTTGATCCGTTCGATCGAGGACACGGCGAAGCGCTTCGGCGGGCACGGCGGCATGGATTTCACCGTCGATTGGCGGCTGGTCGACAACCTGCGGAACGGCCGGCCGCTGGACGTGGACGTTTACGACGCCGCGCTGTGGAGTTCGATCACGCCGCTGACCCTGTGGTCGGTCATGAACCGCTCGGCGCCCATCGACGTGCCGGATTTCACCTGCGGCGCGTGGCGGACGAATCCGCCGCTCCGCCTGACCCTCGACGGCGGCGGCAACACGGTGGTCCGCGACGTGCCGGGATAGGCCGCGGGCCGGGTTAGGCGGCGCACTCGGGGCGAAGGCGCCCGCCGGTCGCTTCCAGCCCTACTCGTATTTCAGGGCTTCCAGCAAATCGAGCCGGGTCGCCCGCCGGGCAGGGAGCCAAGCGGCGAGCAGGACGATCGCCAAGGCCAGCAGGAAACAGCCGCCGACCAGGTCCAGGGGCAGGTCGAATCCGATCTGATAGCCCAGCAGCGGCAGCATGGTCAGACTGATCACCCAGGCCGTGGCCGCCCCCGCGATGGTTCCCACGACAACGCCGATCAAGCCCATGACGAGCGCTTGAGCCAGCACGGTCTTGGCGACCTGCCGGCGCGTCATCGCTACCACGCGCAGCAGGGCCAACTCGCGGGTCTGTTCCAGCACGTTCATCGTCAACGTGTTGGCGATGCCGAAGCCGGCGACTAGAAAGCCCAGCACCAGCAGGCCCCACAAGCTGCCGACGACGCCGTCCAGCATCGCGTCCATCCGGCTGCTCAGATCGGCGAACGAGTGCAACAGCAGTCCGTCGCGCTGGGCGAGTTGCCGCAATCTGGCTTCGACCGCAGCCCGTTCAGCCGGATAGGCCTTGATCATGAACACGTCTACGCCGCCGATGTCGAAAACCTTCCGGGCCGCTTCGCGTTCCATGTGCAGCATCAAGCCGCCGACCATGTACTCGTTCGCCAAACCGGCGATCCGCACCTGCCGCGGCCCGACATTGGTCTCCACTTGAACCACGTCGCCGATTTTCAGTCCGCACCGCTGGGCCAAGACCGTGCCCGCAATCGCGTCGCCGGCAAGCAACCGCCGCGCGGCCTCGTCCGGATCGCCCACGGCCAGATTGACCGGCACGCCTTCGCCGTGCGTCAGTCCCCGGACCATGATTACCACGGGCTGGCCGGCGATCTCGGCGTTGACGAATCGCAAACTGCCCAGCCCCCAGATGCCGGGCACGGCGCGGATCTCCTCGCCGATCTCCTCCGGCATCTCCGCCGCGCGGCTGCTGGACGGATCGCCCGGCACCACGCGGACGAAGAAGTCGCCGGCGTGCGTCTGGCCCAGCCAAGCGTGGACGTCGTCGATGTTGTTGGTGATCGTGGTGCCCAGACCGATGCCGGTGCCGATCGCCAGGACCAAGACCGCCAACGTCAATCCAGTCCGGGTGCGGCGGCGAAGCAACTGGCGGCACGCCAACTCGCCTTCGATCCCCAGCCAGCGCCGCGCCGGCACGGCGGCCAAACGCACCAGGGGCCCGTACACGACCAGGGCCAAGGGAATGGACGCGGCCATGAACAGCACGCCGACGGGGATCGCCCACTCGATCGGCAGCCAGCCTCCAATGGTCGCGGCCAGCATCGCGCCGGGCACCAGGTAACAGAAAACGGCGCCCACGACAAACCAGGGAGACAGGCCCGCCGAGTGGTCGCTGACCAAAGGCCGCAGCGCCTCCAGCGGCGTGACGCGGGCCGCCTGCTGCGCCGGGATGAACGTGGCGACCAGCGCCATCAGCGGGCCCAGCCAGGCGGCCACCGCAAAGGCCTCCCAATCCAATTGCACCTCGGGCAAGGATGTGTCGTAGACCTGGGCCATGACCCGCACCAGTTCCGACGCCCCCAGCAACCCGGCCAGACAGCCCAGCAGCGTGCCCGCGACGCCCAGCACCAGCCCCTCGCGCAGCAGCATGCCCAGGATCTGGCCTCGCGTCGCGCCGACGGCCCGCAGGACCGCCAGTTGGCGGCGGCGTTCCTTGACGTTCATCAGAAAGGTGTTCAGAATCATCAGCACGGCCAGCGCCAGCGTCGTGGCGTACGCGAATTTCAGCCCCTGTTCGAGGCTCGCCGTCGACTCCGCCGCCAGCTTCGTGCGGGCCGCCGGTGTCCGGAGCATCGCGCCGGGCGGCAGCAGCTTTTTCGCCTGAGCCGCCACGTCTTCGGACCGGACGTCCGGCGTCAACACCAGGTTGATCGTGTTCACATAGCCCGGCCGCAGGAACCAACGCTGTGCGTCCGCCAAGGGAACCATCAACACGCCGGCCTGTTTGAAGCCCGCCACGCCGCGCAACTCCGCCAACCCGGCCACCGTCGTCTGACGCAGTCCCCGGCGGGTCAAGAGCTTGATCTCGTCGTGCAAGCGGATGCCGAGCGATTGGGCGAAATTCGATTCCAGCACGGCGCCTCGGCCGGCCTCAAACAAACGGCCCTCCCGGATCTCGTAGTCGCGGATCGCGGTTTCCTTGACCGGATCGATGCCCAGGACCAGCAGATGGGTCCGCTGCCCCTGGTGGTACGCCGTCGTCGTTTGTTGGACCACCGGCACAGCGGCTTGGACGCCGGGCAGCTGCTCCAGGGATTGCACCAGCCCGGCGACCCGCATGCCCGGACCGTCGGCGATTACTTCCAGCCCTGTGCGTCCGGCCAGGCTTTCGTACATCTCGCGGTAGGCCCGCCGCGTCGTCTTGCCGCACAACGTCACCGCCACCACGGCGGCCACGCCCAGAACGATGCTCAGCAGCGTCAACGTCGCGCGCCCCGGACGATGCCGTATTTCCCGGATCGTGAACTTCCAAAGGATCATCCGCCGCGCTCCTCCCGGCCTGCCGCGGCGGCCGCTCCCCCGCCGGGCTCCTGGCAGTCCGAGCGAACAACCAGTCCGTCGCGCAGTTGCACCAGCCGATCCGCCGAAGCCGCTACCGCCGCGTCGTGCGTGACCATGACAATCGTCTGCTGCAGTTCATCGACCAGGCCCCGCAGCAGCGCCGTGACCTGCCGCCCGTTCGCGCTGTCCAGGTTGCCGGTCGGCTCGTCGGCCAGCAGCACCAGCGGCTCGATCGCCAAGGCTCGGGCCACGCCGACGCGCTGCTGCTCGCCGCCGGACAGCTTGCCGGGCACGTGCTGGCGACGATGGGTCATGCCCACCTGGTCGAGCATCGTCCGGGCTCGCTGGCGGGCTTCGGACGACGGCACGCCGTCCAGTTCCAGGGGCAGCGCGACGTTCTCCTCCGCGGTCAGCGTCGGCAACAGGTTGAAGGTCTGGAAGATGAAGCCCAGCCGGCGGCGGCGGAGCAGCGTCCGACCGTCGTCGCCCAGGTTCGACAGATCCTCGCCGTCCAGCATCACTCGTCCGCTGGTCGGCACGTCGATGCCGCCCAGCAGATGCAGCAACGTGCTCTTGCCCGAACCCGACGGTCCCATGATCGCGACGAACTCCCCGCGTTCGACTTCCAGGTCGACTCCCCGCAGGACTTCGACGTCGACTTCTCCCGTGTGATACGTCTTCTTCAACCCCGCCGCTTCGATCACCGGCATCGCGCGTCCTTCCCTGTAGGCGATCCCCGCCCTGTAGATGCGATCCCGTTCCATCCGTCCGCTGGCCGCACGCTTGCGTCGCAGCAAGGGCGTCGCCCTGCCAGGTCGTCACCGCATCGGAAATTGGCCTGCGGGAGAGATTCGCTGGCCAGTGTCTACCAGCCAGTCGCCGCTTCGTCAAGGGTTCGCCGCCGCCTCCGGCACGCCCTCACGGGGCATTCGGCCGCCTCAATCGCCCTCCGGACCGCGGCCGTTCTGACTTGTTTCGCGCCGCGCTGCGGTTATCATAACAGTCCGTGCGTGCCAGGTCGATGCCTGCGGGACTCCGTCCGGAGCGTCGCACGCGACGGAGCGGGGAGCCGTCGCCAAGGCGGATTTGGCTTCCGTCTCGCCCAGGGGGGCGAGCAGGGGGCCGGATCGGCACAAGACCACACACATCGGCGCTGTCGAGCCTCGGAAGCAACAGAGTATCTTCGGAAACAACAGAGTATCTGATGACGACGTTGACGTTGCTGGCAGCCGTCCTGCTGCTGCTGCTGACCGTCTCCCATGCGGTGACCGTGGCGGCCTTCTGGTGCTACCTGGGGCGCGGCGTCCGGCGGGCTGAGAGCCCCTGGCGGCCTCCGGTGGCGGTCGTCCTGCCCTTGCGCGGGCGGGATCCGTTTCTGGCGGCGACCTTGGCGGGACTGTTCGACCAGGATTATCCGGATTATACGGTCCACGTGATCGTCGACAGCGATCAGGATCCCGTTTGGGAGGATTTGCGGCCGTGGTTGGCAAAGACGCTGCCGAGCCGCTTGTGCGTTCAACTGCTGGAACACCCCGGCGAATCGTGCAGTCTGAAAGCGGGCTCCGTGGTCCAGGTGGTGGAACGGCTCGCACCGCGATTCGAGGTCCTGGCCTTTCTGGATGCGGACGTGACGCCTCACGCCACCTGGCTCCGCGAGCTGGTCGCGCCCCTGGGCGACGGGACGGTCGCCGCAGTGACGGGCCAACGCTGGTACGCGGTGACTTCTGCCGAGTGGGGGACGCTGACCCGCTTTGTCTGGAATGTCGGGGCGGTCGCACAAATCTGGCTGAACGGAATCGTCTGGGCCGGCAGTCTGGCCCTGCGGCGGCAGACGATTGACGAGATCGGTCTAGTTGAAGCCTGGCGCCGCGCGTTTTCCGACGACGGCGTGGCGACCCGCGAACTGCGCCGCTGCCGCCGCAGGGTGTGCCTTGTCCCGCAGCTTCTGATGCTGAACCGCGAGGGCATCTCGCTGGCCGGTTTCTTTCGCTGGTTGCAGCGCCAGCTGTTGTCGACGCGTCACAGCGGACCGGTGTGGTACATCGTGGCGGGCCATGCCGTCAATCTGGTGGCGACCCACGTTCTGGCGGCCTCGGCCATCGTCGCGGCGCTTGCCGCCCACGACCGGGCGGCGTCCCTCGCGCTGGCCGCGTTGTGGGGTCTGTATTGGGTTTCGAGCCTGATCGCGGTGGTGGCCATCGACCGGCGAGTCTGCCGGATCCTGGGCTCCCAAGGGCGCGACGTGCCGCGGCCCGCGCCGGGAACCGCCCTGCGGCTGCTTCCCGGCATCGTTCTGGCCCACGTCTTGTCGCCCCTGGCCGTGGCCCTCATCCGTTTCCGCCGCCGCGTGTCGTGGCGCGGAATTGAATACGAGATCCTGGACGCCGAGCGGACCCGCCGGCTGGGCTACGCGCCCTTTTGCGGTCCCCCGGCCGCTTCGACAACTCGATCCGTATTGTAGGCCAGTCTCGTTCTCCGAACGAGCGCGGCCTTGGGAATCCCGATCCGCTCAGGGAGCCGCCGTCATGCAAGCGATTCCGTCCCCGCAGGGCTGTCCCGTGGCGAGCGTCCCCGATCCGCACCTGGCGGTCCTGGACGACGATCGGTTCCTGATCGAGACGATCGCGAATCTGACGGGCTGTCCGGCCGACGAGGTGTGTCGGCGGCTGGTCGCGGAGCACCGCTCGCTTGGCGAGAACGTGCGTCGCGGTTTGGCGGCGGCGGGCCTGCCTTTGCACGCATGGTCCGACGGGCTACCGGCGTTTTACGAACGGAGCGACGCCTTCCTGTACGAGACCACGGTCTGGAACCGCTGCGGCAGCAAGTGCCAGTTGCGGCGTTGGATCGCCGAGTTTCTGCGGACAGAGCTTCCGCATGGGGGGCGCGTCCTGTGCTACGGCGACGGCTTGGGATACGACAGCCTGTACCTGGCCCAGGCAGGCCATGACGTCACCTACGACGAAGTGTCCGCACGCTGCCGCCAGTTTGCGTCCGCGGTGATCGCGCGAGATGGCGTGCGCGTCCGCGGTTTGGCGTCTCCGCAGCCGCTGACGCCGGAGTCTTTCGACGCGATCGTTTGCCTGGACGTGCTGGAACACGTGCCGGATCCGCCCGAGCTGGTCCGGCGGTTGGCGAGCCTGCTGCGGCGGGGCGGCACGCTGGTCGTTCACGCGCCGTTCTTCTATGTTTCGCCCGCCGTCGGAACCCACCTCCGTTCGAACCTTCGTTACAGCGGCGACTGGCGACGGCTGTACGCGCCGCAGCAACTGGTTCCCGTCGCCGGCGCGTTCTTCTGGAATCCGGTCGTGTTGCGGAAAGGAGTTCCCGCCCCGCGCCCCGCGGTTCCCTGGCGGGTGCGATTGGGAGGGTGGCTGTTGAGCATCGCCCGCGTCTGGGCCATGCCGCACATTCTGGTCTGCGAGCATTTGCTGTCGCGCGGCGACCGCAGGGAACTGGCGCGGCGCGCCGCGGCGCTCGCTGCCTTGTGCCCCCCAGGCGACTGACGCGAGCCGGGGCCGGCGGACGGCGGTTGATCGAAGGTCTCAGGCCCTTCGCCCCGTCGTCGATCGGCCGTGCCAAAACTCCACCGAGCGTCGCCCGCAGTTTTCGGACGCCGCGTTGTGCCACGAATCGCGGTCGGCTCACCACCGGTGCTTCGTTCGGGGGCCTCTTGCTTTCCCAGCCCGCGCCGACTAGCTTGGACGGCCATGTTCCGCTCACCGCTCACGTGCCTGGAAGAGTACATGCTGTGCGACGATCGCCCCTCGCACCCCATGACAGTCGTTCTGCGCCTGCGGTTTTCCGGATCGCTGAATCGCGCAGCCTGGGAAGCCGCCGTGGCCCTGACAGTCCAACGTCATGTCTTGCTGCGTTCGACGGTTGCCCGCGGCAGGTGGCGGCGACTCCGCTGGGTTGAACATCCCGGCTGGTGTCCCACGGTCGTTTGGGACTCTGCGGTGAATCGTTACGGGTTACCCCCGATGGTCGGCATCGACTTGCGGCAGGAGCCCGGCCTGCGCGTCTGGGTCGTCGCCGGGCGGGAGGGGGACGAAGCGGTGTTCCAGGTGCATCACGCCTGCAGCGACGGCCTGGGAGTGGTACGGATGGCGGAAGACCTCTTGCTCGGCTATGCGCAGCAGTTGGGGACCCGCGAGGCGGGGTCCGCCTTGCCGACAATCGACGATCGCGGTCTGCGGCAACGCGGCGCACCGGGCCTGTCCGTCTGGGGCCTGCTCACGACGGCTCACCACCAGGCGGTGGGCCTGCTGGGGGCGTGGGAGTTTCTGTCCCGTTCCCCGGTTCCGCTGGTACCGTCGTCGGCGGCCTTGGATGAAACCGTTCCGCCGTCCGCTTTCCCTTGTGCGCTTACCCACACGCTCGATCCGGACGAGACTCGACGGCTGTTCGAGGCGGCCAAGTCCTTGGGCGTGACCGTGAACGACTTGCTGGTCCGGGACATGTTCCTGGCCGTGGCTGCCTGGCGAACGGCCCGCGGCTGGGGCAGCGGCGAGGACTGGCTGCGTTTTGCCGTCCCGGTGAACCTCCGCCGAGCCGAGGAGGAACGCATGCCGGCGGCCAATTCGGTCAGTCTAGTGTTCCTGGACCGCCGCCCGGCCGATTGCGCCGATCCGGAACGGCTGCTGGACGGCGTCCGGCGGCAGATGCAGGTCATCAAGCGCCACCGCTTGGGGTACACCTTCGTCCTGTCGCTGGGCCTGGCCCGCCTGCTGCCCGGAGGGATGTCGTCACGCACGCGCGCCGGCAAGTGCCAGATCAGCGGCGTCTTCTCGAACTTTGGCGTGGTGCTGGCCCGCGTTCCGCTGCCCCGCCGCGACGGCCGCCTGGTTTGCGGCAACGTCGTGCTGGAGGCAGCCGATTTTGTGATTCCGCGCAGGCCTCACGTGGACGCGGCGTTCTCCGTGTGTACCTACGCCGGGCGATTGCACGTGCTGCTGCACGCCGACCCGCGCGTCGTGTCCGAGGAGGCTGGCCGCCAGTTGCTGCTGAGTTTCGTCCAAGGCGTCCGGCGGTCGGCGGAGAGGACCGGCTAGAGCGACTCCGCCGTCTGGACCGGTTCTCGTTCCTCGAGGTACGGCTGATACTCGATCAGCCGAATTCGCCACGGCGCGTCGATGCGGTAGCGGACGCCGCGCCATTGCACGACTCGCGCCGCCAGGGCGGCCAGCAGAGCGCCGGTGTACAGGCCCTGCGTCAGCAGCAGGGCGGCGGCGACTCGGAACAACGCCGACCGGCGGAGCCAGTCCGTGGGCTCGCCGCGGGCCGCGGTAATCCGGCGGACCGACCTCTCCAGGGTCGCCGTCAGCCCGGCCATCGCCAGCCAGTACAGGCTCAACGCGGCGATCAGCCAGGCCGCCGCAAGCCGGTCGCCGAGCACGCAGGCGGCTCCCAACAGCCCCAGGCACGCCAACTGGGCTGCGGCAATGCCGATCCCGTGACCCACGACCAGCCACCAAGCGGGATGGTACAGCCGGGCGGTGAGCAACTGCCGGGCAACCCAGCGATAGCAGCCGTGCAGGCTGACATTCTCGCGGTTGACCATCATCAGCGTGGGCGCAAAGGCCACGCGGTATCCCGCCCGCCGGAGTTGCCCGTACAGCATGGTGTCTTCACAGAAAGCCCGGCTCCAGCGGTCTGCCAGGCCCGCCTCGCGAAAGACGCTCAATTTGACCGCCAGCGTCCCGCCCCACGGAATCCGGTACCAGAACATCTGGACGCTGGCCGCGACGTTCCACAGCCAGCGCACCAGGCTGCCCCAGGAAAGGACCGCCGGCATGTACCAGCGGTTGCCCGTGCATGCGCCCACCCGCGGGTCGGCCAGGGGCGCGACGAGTTCCCGCAGCCAGGTGCGGTGGGGAACGGTATCGGCGTCCACGAGGGCTACCGCTTCGTACGACGCATCCAGTTCCGACACGGCCTGCAACACGGCACTGCATTTCAGGCTGCACGTTTCGCGGCGGGCCGTCAAGGGGCGGACCTGCACGTTCGCCGCGCCGTGCCGCGCCACGGCCTCGGCCACCGTCTTCCAGGCGGGGTCTTGCGGCGAGTCGACGACGACCCGCACGTCATACTCCGGATAATCCTGCTGCAGAATCGCTTCCAAACAGGCGGGCAGGAACGGGTCCGGGCCGCGCAGGCAGAGGACGACGGCGGTCTTGGGACAAGGGGTCTCCGGCGGAACGTCCCAACGGGCCTGCCGCAGGGCCAACACGAATCGCCAGACCAGCAAGGCCTGTCCGACCGCCAGGCCGAGCAGGATCCAGAACAGCCAGACCGCCCACACGTTCATCAGCCGACCCCCGTTCGTTGCACGGCATCCGCTCCTGAAACGGCCTACCCAAGCAGCGGGAAACGCCGGGAATCAAGCCACTCGTGGCGCGACGGCGTCCTGTAACACGGCCTCCAGCGCCGCCTGCGGCAGCCCGTTGCCCTCGATCACTACCTGGCCCTGACACACCGCTTGCCTGACCGACAGTTGCCCAGCCGCCAATTGCTGGAAAGTTCGGGAACTCAGTCGCCACACCGCGCCGCGTTGGGGGCTGAGCCCGTCCTCGACGCCCAGCAAACGCCCGTCCCGCACCAGCAGCTTCCACTGCCCGCCGCCGGGCCCGTTGACCTGCAGACCTAGGCCAACCGCGTCCACTTCCGCCGACTCGCCGGCTCCGGGCAACGCCGCCAGGCCGCGCAGGTGGCTGTGCGCATCGAATGCGGGCGGCAACACGCCCCGCCGCGGCTTGCCAAAGTTCGACTGGATGGCAAAGCGGGCCATCCGCATCAGCATCTCGCGGTCCACAACAGGACAGGGCAGATGTGGGGCCGCCGCCGCCGTGTTGGTCACGTCGAACACCGGGTCGTCGCGCCAGTACGTGCGGTAGACGGCGGACTCGGCGCGGAACATGGCCTCGAACCACTGCGTGTCGCAAGCCGCCGGGTCCGCCGGCTCCGCCAGCTTCGAATAACGCTCCACCGCTTCCTGGATCACTCCCGCCCACTCGCTGATCGACGTCGCCTGGCGGGCCGTCAGATGATACGTCCTGCCGTGGTGTTCGGGCCGCTCGAACAAGTGGGTCAGAACGGCCGAAACCCAGTCCACCGGCACGAAATTCTTGCGCTCGTGCCCAAGCAGACTCAAGGCCCGGACCACCAACTGCGAGCCCGTCGATCCCAACACCATGCGGCGGACCAGCGTGTGGGCCAGCCGGACCATGGAGTAGAAGCCGTGAAAAGTGGAGGTGTAGCCCGTCGCCGAATCGCCCACAATGATCGCAGGGCGATAGATGGTGGGCGGATCCAGGAAGTCCGCCTGACGCACCATGACCTCCGCCTCCAGCTTGCTCCGCTCGTAGTCGTTGCCCAACTCCTGGCCCACGTCCAGTTCGCTCTCGAACACGGTTCCGTCCCGCAAGCCGCAGACATACGCGGTGGAGACGTAATGCAACTGGCGAATGCCCGCTCGCCGACACAGCTCCAGCACGTGCCGCGTCCCGCCCACATTCGAGCGCCACGGTTCGGCGTCCCGTCCCGCACTGTGGAAGGTCAGGCTGGCGGCGTTGTGGACCACGCCCCGGCAATGCCGCGCAATCCAGCGGAAAGCCTCCGGCGACAATGCCAAATCCGGCCGGGTCAAGTCGCCCGCGAGGACCACGGGACGCGGGAGCGTCTCTCCGGTCTCCCGCTCCCAGTGACTCAGCAAGGGTTCGACGCGCTGCCGCGCGGACTCGCTTCTGCCGGGCCGCACGAGCACGGCGACACGCCGATCGGACCGCAACAAATCCCGCAACAGGTACCTTCCCAGAAGACCCGTCGCGCCCGTCAAAAGTTGATAAGACATGGGGTCGGAACTCAACGGTCCACTGTGCTCGACTAACCTTGCCGAAGCCGCGCAACGCCGGCCGTGGCGCAACCCTCACGCGCCGTCCCCTGGCACCTTTTTCCAGGCGTCACCGCGCCCTCCCTCATTTCCACTACTCTTACAGTAATCGAAACGGCGGCAGGACGCAAACCGGCGATCGCAGCCTGTTGGAAAAAGAGGACGGGCACCTCGCGGTGGTCGGTTTTCCTCGGTTTCTCCGGTCTCGCCCCTACACCAACCGCGGGCCCCAACCGCACCCGGCGGCGAGGACGGGTAGCCCGTCGCAAAACAACTTGTCAGAATATCCCACTGCCGCCCGTTGGATGACCGGCCGGCGGCTGGGCCGAGGGCCGAGGGCCAGGGCCGACGCTGCCGGCTCTGCCAGGCCGGCGGCACGCGCCGCGGTGGAAGGTCCGGCCAGCAGCCTGCTGAGGAGAAACGCCATGCAACGCCGTTTTGCAGTTTTTTGCCTGAGTCTCCTGTCCGCCGTTTGGACGCCCGCACCGGCGGCCGATCCGCCCGGAGTGTGCCTGACAGACGGCGGCCAGCCACGGGCGACGATCGTCGTCGCCAGCACGGCAACCGACCTGCAACGCCAGCCGGCCCAGGAACTCCAGGACTATCTTCTCAAGATCACCGGCGCCAAACTGCCGATCGCCGACGATTCACAACGCCCTACAGGCAACCTGGTCCTGGTCGGGGAAAGCCGGTTGACGCGCGAGCTGGGCCTGGACCTGGCCGCCCTGACCGGCGATTCGTTCGTGATGAAGGCCGGTGCAGGACGGCTGGTGCTGGCCGGCCACGACGCCCGGCTGCTGCCCGACGACCCGCCGCGCAGAGCCAAGCGGGGAACGGCCAATGCGGTGAGCGCCTTTTTGCAGGACGTGTGCGGCGTCCGCTGGTTCCTGCCCGGCCGGCTGGGCGAAGTCGTCCCGCAGCGTCCGACGCTCACCGTCCCGCCGCTCGACAAACAGGAAACTCCCTACCGCATGTCCAGCGACGGCAGCTTCTCGCGCTCGCCCTGGGCCGCACGCAACTTCTTCGGCAACCAGGTGTTCATCAGTCCCGTGGGTTGTCATCTGTGGCGGGTGTTGATCCCCGCCGACAAGTACTTCGCCGCGCATCCCGAGTGGTTTGCCCTGATCGACGGCAAGCGGGTCGAAGGCGACCGACATCATTCGCTGTTGTGTACGTCCAACCGGCAGATGTGGGACGAGGCCCTCCGCAACCTGAAACAGCTCTACGCGCCGGGCTACGAGAGGGTCGTGTTGTGCCAGGCCGACGGCTACCGCCGCTGCGAATGCGAGGCCTGCGAGGCCCTGGACGACTATCGTATTACCGGCTGGTACCTGCCGGGCGTTCCGGCCGACCGCGTGTGGGTGTTCCACGATTTCCTGGCCCGCGGGCTCGAGGCAGCCTATCCCGACCGCAAGCTGGTGATCCTGGCCTACGGCCCGACCGGCGAAGTGCCGCACCGGCTCCGCAGCCTGCCCGACAACGTGATCGTCGAGTGGTGCCATCCCACGCGGGGGGCCGTCAGCCGCTGGACGCAGTTCCACAACCAGTTCTCCGCGTTCGTGTACTGGTACGTCAGCGAAAGCCGCAACTACGTGCCCATGCCGTTGGAGGGCGTGAGCGCGGAATTCAAGCGACTGGCTGCGGCCGGAGTGCGGAGTTTCTACTTCTGCGGCGGCGACCGCTGTTGGGGGCTCCACGCGCCGAGCTACTACTTGATCGGCCAGCTGCTGCGCGATCCGCACCGCGACGCGGACGCCGTGCTCGACGAATTCTGCCAGGGACTGTTCGGCCCGTCGGCCGGTGCGATGAAACGCTTCTTTGCCGCCTACTACGAGAAGACCGGCCAACGCTGGGAACTGATGCTCCCGGAAACCCTGGGCAAGCCTTACGACTACGTGGCGCACGAAAAACCCCAGGAGTTGTACTTGACCTCGTTCCCGACGGAAGTCCTCCAACGCTGCGAAGGCCACCTGGCCGACGCCGAAACGGCGGCGCCCAACGAAGTCATCCGCAAACGGATTCGCCTGTTCCGCGACGGCTTCGAGTACTCGAAGTTCACCGCGGAAGGGTTTGCCCAGCTGAAACAGTTCCAAGCCGACCGCTCCGCCGACAAGCTGGCGGTGCTCGCCCAAGCCGTCGAGCGGCGCAACCGGTTCGTCGAGGATCTGTTCCAACGCCAGAAAAACAACCGCGACGATCTGCCGCCGGTGTTCAGCGACTCCTTGGAGCACGTGCTGTACGGGACTCACGATCACCTGGCGATCCCGTTCCGCACGCTGCCCCAAGCCGCAAAACCACGGAAAGACGCACGATAGCAGCTCGCGCAGGCCGCCCAGTGGCCGCCCAGCGGTCAGGCATTTCAAACCCGCCCCGCAGTCCCCGCCGCAACGGCAAACGGCCGGCGCGAGCCCGCCGTTCGCCTGCAGCGGAGTGACCTCGACAGCGGTCCACGGCCAGGCCCCGTCTTGGGATGCCCAGTGCCAGCGGCGGCGCAGTTCGAGTAGACTAAAACGCACTTGGATTGAACGCACGTCGCCTGCGGGCCTTTGCAAGCCGGCTTGCCGCAGGAAGGTCTCCCCCCACCCCAACTTTGAAAGCCAGAGGTGAAATGATGGAAAACCGGAATCGCAACAGCACGTCGCGAAGAGCCTTTCTGCAGACGGTCGCGGTCGGCGCAACCGCGGGTGCGTGGGGCAAGGTCTGTCAGGGCGCAAGCCCGGCCGCCGCTGCGGCGCCCGCGAAAGCCGCACGCCCGGCAACCGAGTTTTGCTTCCAGCAGCCGTTCGACGGCGGTATTGTTCACGAGCAATACGGCCCTCCCGTCGTCGGCACCGAAAAAGGACCGGACGGCCAGAACAGGCTCAAGGTCCAAGTCGTCGGCTCCGTCCCGCCCGGCGCGGAACTGGAAGTCTCCACGGCCGATGGACGGAAGGTCCCCGTCGTCGTCCAGGACGGCGTCTTTCGGGGAATGGCCGTGCTGAAAGACCGGATCACGGAGATCCAAGCAAAAACGACGCTCAACGGCGAACCTCGGAAGATCCGCACTCGCGTCGTCTGGGCCAAAAACTCGTACCCCCGGTTTCGCTGTTACATCGACGACCACAGTTTCTTCTTCCGCGACATTCTCCAGAAAGACTACAAGAGCATCTTCGACTGTTTCTATCTGGCGAAACTTCGCGAGCTGCACCGGAATTTCGGGGCCAAAATCAACTTGAACTGCTTCAATACCACCCCGGAACGGGATTTCCGCCTCGCCATGTTCCCGGACAAGTACAAGTCCGAATTCGAGGACAACGCGCACTGGCTGCGGCTCGCGTTTCATTCGGAGAATGAATTCCCGAATATCCCGTACCTGAACGCGACCCCGGAACAACTGGCCGCCGACTTCGACCTGGTCGCCGGGGAACTGAAGCGGATCGCGGGGTCCGCCTACACCGCCGGGCTGCAAATCCACTGGGCCGACGTTCCGCCGGACTGTTACCGCGTGCTGGCCGAACGCGGAGTGAAGATGCTGCCAACCCGCGGCAGAAAACGTGACTCGCGGGCCCAGAAGATCTGCGATTATCACCTCCCCGACGACGTGCTGGAGTACCTGTTCGACCATCAAGGCTGGATGCACTTCGACAGCGGCCTGATCTTCTACAGCGCTTCGATGGGCGGTTGCGATTGGACTCCCGTGGACAAGATCGTCCCGAACATCCTGCAGCGGATTGAGGTTCCCGCCAAGAGCCATCTGATCAACATCGCAGGGCACGAGCAGTATTGGTGGCCGTTCTACAAGAACTTCGTTCGCGATATCTACGACCGCTACGCGACGGCATTCCGTTTCGTTTTGGAGAGGGGATACAAACCGATCTGGATCGAAGACGGCTTCTTCGGCGGCGCGGAATAATCGCCGCTGGAATCCGCCCTAGCGGAGGAGTGGGGTCAGGGGTCAGGCTTACAGATTTCAATTCTCGCGGTCGCAGGAGTTGGCACTTGGAAAACGCCTGCCCCGCGAAAATTGAAATCTGTAAGCCTGTGCCTATTCTCCGCACGCGTTGCCAGCGACCGTAAACCGCCAGCGTTTGCCGGAGCGGGCTGTCTCACGGGCGACGACTCCCTGCCCGCCGCTGGTCGGATCCACCACGAGCGACGCGGCATCGGGCAGGTTGATCGACAGCGGCACGTTGGACCGCACTGTCCAGTGGTTCGGCGCGGTCTGCCAGAGGGCGACGACGCCGGGGATCTCGACCGCGTCGCCCGCCTGGAGGTCGAGCAACTCGAAGCGGTCGCCGGGCCGCAAGTCGGGGTTGACGTCGAGCAACACCGACGAATCAAGATTGACGTTCTTGATCCGTCCGAGTTGGCCGGTCCGGAGGTTGCGGATCGCCTTGCCGTCAAAGTAACCCGTCCGGACGCTTCGTCCGTAGGCTTTCTCGCGGTCCAGCGGAACGCCGTTGGCGACAAGGCCCGCGACGGAGACGGACGCAACGGCTCGCCCTTTGCCCAAGACCAACGACACGCCGCCCAGATCCAGTTGACAGCCGGCCGCGACCGGCGCGATGTGACGGACCGTGTACGGTGCATTGCGAGAGTAGCCCGATCGTGAAAAGGAGGCGAGATTCACCGGCCCGGCAATCGCTCCGGGAGGCAGGGCCGAATCGACTGTCACCAGGCTCTTGTCGTAATCGACGGCAACCACCTTGGCTCGATACCCGGCCTGCTCGACCGTCGCTTCCACATCGCCGAATTGCAGTGCTTGCGGCCCCGACAGCAGAATCTCGACCGGCTTGCCCGATCGCGTCAGCACAGCGGCGAACTGGCCGGCAAAGCGGATGGGGACGCCGCCGTCCTGAAAGGCGACCTCGCCCGGCTTGCCGTCGGACAAGTCGACGAAGTAGTCGGCGCGGCCGTCGGCAGACGCGACTTTCGTGACCGCCTGGCACGCGGCAGGACCGCAGACGGTCGCCGTCAGCGCGGGCTCCGCCCCCACAAACGGCTCGATCACGGAAACGAAACGGCTCACGAGGTCCTTCCCACGCCGCCGGATGATCAGGTAATCCGACGTGGGCGCCCTGGTCAAGCCCTTGGCTTTGGCCAGCAAAAACTGGCTGTCCGCCGCGGGCAGCGAGTGCAAGGCGACGCCTTCCATCTGCTTTTCAGGGCGCGACTCGAGCCGGTCCGGCGATTCCAGAGCGAACGCCCGGACGACGAACTCGTGCCCGCCGCTTTCCGCATCCTTGCCCGCAGATTCCAAACGAAGTTCGTGCCCGCCGGCGGTCAACCGGACGCGGCCCAGGGCCACCCAGTCGCTGGCGTACGCGACCGGGCTGTACGTGTTGACCGGCTCGCCGAGCGGTTGACCGTCGATCTTCGAAACCACCATCCCACCCTGCGCCGACTTGGTGAAACGCGCCAGCACCACGTACTCGCCCGCCGTTTCCACCGGAGCGGGAAGTGTCGCGAAGTCGCCGGGGCGACTGGCCGAGACCCGCACGCCGCCGAAGCCCAACGACTGGACCCGGCAATTCGACGCGGCCAGTCCGCATTCGGCAGGAGCTGTCACGCCGCGCGGAGCCGACGAGAGGCGTTCGCCGACCCGCCACACGAAGCGGCACGCGGCACGCTCGCAAGCCTCCGTCCGAACGCTGCCGTCTGGCCCGCCTGCACGCGGGTCGAGGCTCTGCCGCACGTGGAACAAGAAGCCGTAGCCGTTCTCCGGCGGGGCGTTCCAGTAGAAGCCCTGTTTTTCTCCCCGCAGCCAGCCGCTGGGCTCAATCCGGTTCCACCACTCGTACTGCGGCCCGGCCAGCGAGCCCGATGTCTGCGGCGGTCCGAAGGTCAAGCCGTCGGTCCGCGCGAGACTGCCGAAGAAGTGCTGGCTCAGCTCGTGCTGCTCGCCGCCGGCCACGTCGAACGTATCCAGCACGTAGGAGGCGTCGCGGCCCGTGTCGACCAACGCCAGCAGTCGCCGGTAGCGGCGCACGCCCTCGGCGCTGTACGCCAGCGGCGCATCGGCGGCCGCCACCCGGACTCGGGGCGACTGGCAGAATTGCTCCAGACTGCCGCCGGAGCCGGCCGCCTGGCGAAGCTGGTTCTTCTGGTTGACCACGACCACGTTGTGGGCCACCGTCGAATGAGCCCAGCCGCAGCGGTGGTGCGCCCAACCGTAGCCCTGATCGTAACTGATCTCGCGCCCGAACGCATACAGGTTCACGTTCATCTCGTCGGCCGAGCCGTGATTGAGCGTGGCGCCGTAACGCAGCAAGGCACAACGCTGGCCGGACCCGGCGGAACCCGACCGCAGGATGGCCACGCCGCGCCCGCCCGCCAGCAGCGTATCCCGTTCCGGCGGCGCCAGCGGGTCTTCGTGAGACGCGACCGCAGACAGATCGCGGGCGTGAAACAGCAGCCAGCGACCCCGCGGCGACTTGGCTCGGAAGGCGTCGATATCGCCTTCCGCCAGTTGCCAAAGTTGCCGCTGGACGTCCCGCCGCTGGACGGGATCGGTGGTCCGCGCGGCAAGAACCTCCAGACGCTCGGCGATCCGCGACAGCAGGGCCAACCGGTCATCCTCGCCAGCGACCGCCAGATCCGGGCCCGCATCGCCCAACGCGGGCTGATGCCCCGCACAGTCGATGTCCCGTTCCGCCCGCAGATAGTTGGCACGCAGCTTGGGCAGATCGTACAGATTCACGCCTTGCGGGCACCGGGGACTGCGGAAGTTGCGGAGCATTTCGGCGTGATGACCGAACAGTTCGACGGCGTGCCGGCTGTAGGCGAACGACGTCTCGTAATACTGCCCGTCGCGGTCGATTGTGTTGTCGATGAAGTTGAAGATCGAGAGGTCGCTGTCCAGCACAAAGTCGATGTACTGCGCTATGCCCAGCACTCGACCGACCGCCAACGCGCCTTGCAGATAGTCGCAATTGCCGTTGTGCAGGCCCGGCGATTTCTGGCTGGTCACTTCGCCAAAGCAGTACTCGGCGCCGTTGCGGAGCAAGTTCTGCTCGAAGTTGACGCGCCGCGTGCCCGCGGCCGGATCGTTCGAGGGGCGGTCCCACTCGGGGCTGTCGTACGTCAGGTCGTAGACGTTGGCGTAGTAGATCAGCGTGCGGGCCGTCTGATAGAAAGGCCGGTTCAGGCGTCCGCCCACGCCCGGATACCACACCGGGCCCTTGTCGCAGCCGGGATAGATCGCCGCGAGGCCGTCGAGCAGGACGCTCAGCACGCGCGCGTAACGGCGGTCGCCCGTCAAGACATAGGCGTCGGCCAGATCCTGAACTCCGTCGGTGATGCGATCGACGGCGAACGAGTTGTACAATCCCACGAAGTAAGTCACCTCGCCGGTCTGCGGATTCTTCCAGCCGCGGCCGTCGTCCGGATGCTGGGCGTTGGGATAGGTCACCTGGCACTTGCGGCACACGACGGCGTGCGGTTGCTGGAGTCCGGCACTGCACGCCCCACCGCATTCTGGACACGGCGCTTTGTTGTCGAACAGGGCCTCCCGCCTCGGCATTGCAGCCCGCAGTTGATCGTCGGACAGATCCAGCCAGCCGTCGGCGCCGGCCAGGATGCCCGCAAAGACCCGCCGGGCCCAGGCGTGATTGCGGATGTTCGCCGCGGCCCGCTGCACGTCGTCGGGCCCGACGAACAGCGTGGGATGCCCGGAAGAAACAAAACCAATCGGCGATAGCCTCTGCAGCAAGGCCGCCGAGTCGGCGCTGCCGTCCTGGCCAGTCGGCCGCGCAGCGCCCGGCGCAAGCGGTTGGCTCTCCGCCACTGGCGGCTTCGCCGGCGGATCGACCGACACGCCGACGCGGGCCTGGACCGCGGGGCCCTCGTCCTCCAGGATCAGTTCGCTGAGTCCCACGTAGTGCGAAGTCTTGTAGGTCGACTCGATGGTGATCTTCACGGCGTAGACTTGGCGGCGGGGAAACGCCACGACCTGTTCTTGCCACTGGTCGCCCAACACACACGAAAAGGACGACGCATCGGAAAACGTCACCGCGATCCGCCGCCAGTTGTCGTAAATCGCCGTCGCCGCGCTCTGGCGAATCCGGATGCGACTGATCCACTCGGCTTGGGCCAGTTCGGCCCGCACCCAGACCGGCGGCCGGTTGGCGCCCGCCCAATGCGTGTCCGTCACACCGTCGCAGGCCTTCTCGATCCCGTACTTGGGGCCGGCATCCGCCGACGCCGCCAGACGCTCCAGACGCACCTGCTTCACTTCCGCCACAGCGGACGGGGCCGCCGCGGCGACGACCAACAAGGCTGCGCACAGATGGGTTGAAGCCATCACAGACGTCCTTTCATGCCAGGAGAAAACTGCACCGGTCGTGCGGGCGGAAACTTCGGCGACGGCAGCCGAGCGTTTCGGCCCCATTCTGCCAAGGGAACCGCACTCCGGGGAAGCCTAGGGGATGCGGACAGGGCGATATTTTCGCACCCGCAGAAAGACAACGTCACGGCACATCGGCAAGCAGGCGTAGCGGCAAGATTCAGGGGACCGGCTTTCCGCTAGCCGGCAAGCGTCCAGGATGCCTGCCAGCAGCAACCGTTGTGCCGAACAGTTTTGGGACGGGCACTTCGCCGTGGCCGGTCTTTCTGTCGGTTTTCCGGCACGGCTCGGTCCCAGTCCCCTTCTTTTTGACAGGCTGCCAAGAGCCTATCCGAACATCGCTTCCAACAGGGCGTCCGTGGCGGCCTCGCGCGCCGCGCCGCTGCCGCCCCCGGCGATCGCCGCCAACGTGTCTTCCCACTCGGAATCGTCTGCATCCCAGGCGTCGAACAACGCCTCGGCCGGCTCGGCGGGTACGGCTTGAGCCACCGGCATGACGGCGGGATCGGCCACGGTCAGCCGGACGGCTGCGGCGCCGCTGGCGATCGGCAAACCGTCCTGCGACGCCGTCGCCGCCGGATCGCCGCTCAACGCGCTGAACGAACAGGCGCCCGCCTCCGTCGCCGTCAAGGCGTCGGCGCCGAGGACCGGCGTGCTCTCCAGAGCCGCTTCGCCCTCGCCGGCCGCGGGGTTGTTCAAGGTGTTGACCACCAGGATCACGTCGGCCGCGGAGGCCGCACCGTCGCCGTTCACGTCCAGGTACGGCGGCCTCGGCATGCCCGCGGGGAGCGTAACCGGCCCGTTGGTGTTGAGGTAGTTGATCAGGATCAGGACGTCCATCGGCGAGATCATTCCGTCGGCGTTCACGTCCCGCGTATTCGCCGCGTTCTGGTACGGCGGATCCGAAACGCCGTTGACGATCACCAGGACGGTTCCCAACGCCCCGGCGCCGAGGTCGTCGCGCACCTGATACTGGAACGAATCCTGCATCGACTGGCCCGTCTCCAACGCCCGCAGGGTCGTCGAATTACTGGAATCGTACGTGAAGCCGCCGTTGGGACCGATCTGGACTTGGGCGCCGTACTGGCTGACCACCGTCTGGACCACGGTCGTCAGCCCGCTGTCGTCGCTGTCCGGATCGGTGTCGTTCACCAACACGCCCCGAGGTGCAACGGTCAGCACCTCGTTCTCGACCGTGGAGTACTGGTCGGCTGCCGGCACGGGATTCGAGTTGCCGCCGGTCACCGTGACCGTGACCGTCGCCTGAGTCGCCAGGCCTGAGGCATCCGCTACGGTGTACTGGAACGTATCATTCATCGGCGGATCGCCGGCTTTGAGCGCCGCCAGGATGACCGAAGACCGCGGATCGTAGGTGAATTCGCCGTTGGCCTGAATCGTGACGGCCGCACCCAGCCGGCTGAGCGAATCGGACGAACCCACCAAGACGGTCAGGGTCTCGCTCTCCGGATCGTAGTCGTTGGCCAACAGGCCGGCGACGCTCGGACTGGCGCTGTCCAAAACGGTGTTGTCGGCCACGGTGTACGTATCCTGGCCAGCCACCGGGGCATCGTTGACGCCCGTCACGGTAATCGTCACCGTCGCCGGGTTGGAGACCGCGGTTCCGTCCGAGGCTTGGTACACAAAGGCGTCGGCCAGCGTCTGGCCGGCGCGCAGGGCCTGGAACACAGCCACGTTGGTCGGATCGAAGCTGAACGTGCCTTCCTCCGCGTCGATGACCACCGGCGCGCCGTGGTTGCTGGCGATGGTGTACTTGCCCGCGACCAGCGCCGCGCCTTCGATCACCACGTACAGATCGTCCCCGTCGACATCGGTGTCGTTGGCCAGCACACCCCGTCCGGCCACCTTCAGAACGGTATTTTCGTCGACCGTGAAGGGCGGGTCGCCCAAGCCCGGATCGTTGACCGCCGAGGGAACGTCGTTGACCGGGGTGACCGCGATTGTGACCGTGGTGGCCGCCGTCTGGGCCCCCGGCAGGCCGGTGTTACCCAAGTCGCTGACCGTCACGTTCACCGTATCGTTGCCGAAGAAATCCGCCGTCGGCCGGTAGAGCACGCCGGAGGCGTTGCCCAAGGTGTTGTTCATGGCCGCCAGCGTTCCCGTGAGGACCACGCTGCGGGTGTTGTTGTTCTGCACGTCGCCGCCCGTCAGCCCGCCCGTCAGGCCGGTGTTGACCAGCAGCACGCCGTTGTCCACCGTCAGCGTGACGCGCACATTGGCTCCCTGCGTCTCGCCGGCATCCACGTCGCTGACTTGAATCGCGCCGAAGTAGAAGGACTCGTCTTCCAGGACGGTCTGCCCACCGGGCACCGACACCGTCGGAGCGTCGTTCATGGCTTGAACCGTCAGGGTGATGGTCCGCGTGACGGTCGAGGGACTTGCCGGGTTCGGAATGCCCGTCTGGCCGCCGTCGCTGACCGTGACAATCAGACTGTCCGAGCCGTTGTAGTCCTGGTGCGACAGGTACTGCAGGCCGCCCGCCGCCGAGAAGGTCGCGTTGATCTGCGCGAGCGTGCCGGCAATCGTCACGAGTCCGGTTCCGTTGCCGTCGACATGCTCCTCCAGCAGGCCGCCGATGGCGGGGTCTACATTCACCGTCAAGCTGCCGTGGCCGACGCGGAGCGTGACGGCCAGCGTGCCGCTGCCCACGTCGAGGTCGCTGACCGAAATCCCCGCGATCGGGCCCGCCAGGTCCTCGCTGACCTGGACATTGGCGGGAGTGACGACTTGCGGACCGTCGTTGACCGCCGCCACGGTGACCGTTACGGTGCCGATCGCATCCCGCCGGTCGATCTGGCCGCTGGTGCGGCCGTTGTCGGTGACGCGATAGGTGAACGTGTCCGTGCCGTTGAAATTCGCGGGCGGCGTGTAGGTCACGGTTCCGCTGCTTAGCGTGACTGTGCCGCCGGCGGCGCTGAGCGGAGTCACGCTGGACAGCGTCAAAACTTGCGAGGTTTCGTTGTCCACCGTTCCCGCGGGAGCCGTCGGCCCCTTCGCGTCGTTTTCCAGCAGTTGAGTCTCCGTGAAGGTCTTGGCCGTGTCCTCGTTCGTCGCGCCGGTGTCGGTCCCCGGCACGGGCGGATCGTTGACCGCGGTCACCGTGACGGTCACCGTGCCGACCGCCGTCTTCGCCGGGCTCCCGTCGTCGATGATCGTGTACGTGAACGTTGCCGTACCGTTGAAGTAAGCCGGCGGAGTATAGATCACATTGGTTCCGTCGTATGCCACCGAACCCTGTGAAGGCGTGCCGAAGCCGTCCGCCACGATCTGGATGGTCTGGTCGCCCTGCTCGTTTGCCGGCCCCGGCGCGTCGTTGCTGGTCAGCAGGCTGGCAGCCACGGTCAGCGGCGGTCGCCCGGCATCGGTCGGATGCCGTTCCGCCATGCTGAACGAATCCCCCGCCGCGAGCGGCGGATCGTTCACCGGGACGACTTGGATGGTCACCGTGCTCGAGGGAGGGGGCGTGGGCACCGTCGGGCCGCTGCCGAAGTTGCCCAAATCGTCCACGCTGACCACCAACTGATCCGTGCCGAAGTAGTCGAGCCGGCCGAGGTACGTCAGGCCTGGATACCCCTCAGCGCCGACAAGGGTGGTGTTGATCTGGTCGGGGGTGCCGGTCAAGATGATCGAACTGCCGCCGTTGTTCAGGATGCCGCCTGCCGGGACACCGTTGGGAACGTTCGTGCCGACAGTCAGGGTGCCGTTGGTCGCGGTGGCGATGAAACGGATTTGCCCGGTGCCTTCCGCCGCGTCGACGTCGGTGACGGTGACGCCGGTGACCAGTCGGCTGACGTCCTCGGTCGCCACCCAGGGCTCGGACGGCGAAGATTCGGGGACGGTGATCTGCGGTGGGTCGTTGACGGCGGCGATGGTAATCGTCACGGTCTTGGTGTCCGTCGCCGGAGTGTCGTCGCCGCCGGCATGGCCGAGGTCGTCGGCCAGCACCACCAGATGTTCCACGCCGTTGGCGTTTTCGTACGGCGTGTATTGCAGGCCGTTGGGGTCGCCCAGCGTGGCGTTGATCGCGGCCATCGTGCCCAGCAGGGTCACCGTGCCGCTGTTGTTGCCGGGGACGCTCGTCACGCCGCCGAAGACATCGGTCGCCACCTGCAGCGTGCCCTTGGTCACGCTCAGCTGCACCCGGATCTCCGCGTCGCCGGCGTCCTCGTCGCTGACGGAAATGCCCGGCAGCCGCAGCGTCCCGTCCTCCTGCATCGTTTTTGCGGAGGGAACGGTCAGGACGGGCGCGTCGTTCACCGAATTGACGGTGAGCGTCAGAATGCCCTGCACAAAGCCGCGGCCGCCCAGGCCGGTGCGTTCCTGGTCATCGGCGTCGATGACGATCTGGTCCGGCCCGAAGTATTGCGGATCCGGCTGGTAGATCAGCCCGAAGACCGAACCGCTGGCATACGTCAAGGTGTTGTGGATCTCGGCCGGGGTGGCCGTCAGGGTCACCGTTCGCGTGCCGTTGTTCGTGATGTCCGCGGGCTTCAAGTACTGCGTTCCCAAGTTGTCGCGGACGGTCAGCGTCCCGTGACTGACTCGCAGGGTAACCAGCAGTTCGCCGCCGGCTGTCTCGGTGACGTCCGGGTCGCTGATTTGGATCGCCTGAATCGGCAGTCCGCCCGGCACGTCCTCGGTCGTCGTCAGCGCGGCCGGAGCGACCACGATTTCCGGGAAGTCGTTCAGAGCGGTAAACTGCAGATTGACCACGCGGCTGACGTCTTTGCCGCCGAAACTCGGACCGCCGCCCGTGTTGCCGCGGTCGTTGACGGTGATCTGCACCGTGGTCGGACCGTTGAAGTCCCGGGTGGGAGTAAAGACCGCGCCGGCCAACGCCTCGTTCACGTCCTCGACGCCGCCGCGGAACGTGACGGTGCCCGTGCCGTCGCCGCTCAGATTGCTCAAGCCGTCCGTGCCGGCCAGTTGGAAGGTGCCGTGGTTGGCGACGATCCTGACGTCCATGTAGTAGCCGGCCGTGTCCGCCTTGTCGGCGTCGTCCACCAGGATTGACGTGTTGAGCGAAGCCGAGAACACCACCGGCGTGTCCTCATCGCGCACCAAGGCGCTGGCCTGTGTCGGCGCCGGCGCCGTGATCGTGGGGTCGTCGTTGATCGCGTTGACCGTGATCGCCATCCAGGCCGTGACATCGTCGCCGGCGGCGGCGCCCGTCTGGCCTTGATCGTTGGCCGTGACCGTCAGTTGTACGGGCCCGCCGTTGTTGAAGATGTTGAAGTCGCCGTTGGGCACCGTGTACGTCACACCGGCCGCCGTCAGCGTCTGGTAGAGCTGGGCGAGGGAGCCGACCAGTTGGACCGTCTCCGTGCCGTTGCCCGTGATGTCCGTGACGCCCCCGACAAGGCCCGTGGCCACGCTCAACGCACCGTCGTTCACCGGGATGGACAGCGTGACCGTCAGGTTGGCCGGGCCCGCCTCCTCCAGGTCCACGTCGGTGACCCGGATGCCCGTGATCAGCTTGGTTGCTCCCACACCTTCGTTCATGGTCTGCGACGCCGGTACGGTGACGACCGGCGGGTCGTTGACGGGATGGACGGAAATGGTGACCGTCTGCGTGTCGGTCAGGGCTCCCCCACTGCCCGTGCGTCCCAGGTCGTCGGCGGTGACCGTCAGCAACACGGGGCCGCCCGCGCGGTGGTCGTTAAAGTCGCCGTTGGGCACGGTGTAGCCGATCCCGCCGGGCGCGTTAAGCGTGGCGGTGATCTCCGCTGGAGTCCCCGTCAGCGTGACGAGGGACGAATCGTTGGCCGTGATCCGGTCCGCCGGCACCCCGTCGGTCACGCCCGCCGTCACCGTCAGGACGCCCTGTCCAGCCGGCACGGACAGCGTCACCATGATATGTCCGGGCGCCGTGCTGGCCGCATCCACGTCGCTGACCTGGACGCCGCTGATCACGACATTCGCACCCAACCCCTCGTCCACGCTGTACGAATCTTCCGCAACGCTGACTTCGGGGGGATTGTTCACGGCGTTGACGGTGACGGGAATCGTGACCGTCTGGCTCAGGCCGGCCCCGCCGCTGTTGCCGTGATCCTGGACCGTCGCCACGATCTGCAGCGAGCCGTTGAAGTTCTCCGCCGGCAAGTAGTGCAAACCGGTGGCGTCCAGCAGCGTCTCGGTGATGTCAGCCGGCAAACCGGTCAGCGTGACCTGCGCGGTGCCGTTGCCCGCAAAGGTGCCGTTGGCGGAGTTCAGTCCGGTGGTCACGTCCTCGCGCACGGTGAGGGTCCCGGCGGTGGTCAACAGATTGCCGTCGGCGTCGGTCAGTTTCAGAACCAGCGTGACGGCATGGGCCGCGTCGGGTTGCGGGTTCTCGTGGGCGTCCACGTCCGCAACGAGCAACGGCATGTAGAAGGCGGTGTCATTTTCGTCCAGCGTCTGCGGACCCGGCGACGTGATCGACGGCGCATCGTTCACGGGCACGACCGAGATCGTGACCGTTTCCCGCTTCTCCATCCACCCGCCGGCGCCCACGTTGCCCAAATCGTTGACGGCCACGACCAGTTCTTCGTTCGGGTCCGCGTCGCCGTCCGTGCTCCAGTTGTTGTAGTTCAGCAAGCCGCGATACACGATGCCCGTGGCGTGCGCCAGGGTCGCGTTGATCACGGCCGGCGTTCCGGTCAGTGAGACGGAACTGGTGCCGTTGTTTTGCACTCCGCTCAGGCCCACGCCGCCGGTGACGTTCGTATTCACGTTGATCGTGCCGTGCAACGCGGTGAAGGTCACCCTGAGCGTCACGGGCGAGTACTTGCCGTCCTTGTCGTCGCCGACCACGATGTCCGGCAAAGCCAGGTTGGTGTCTTCGTACACGTCCACGACCACGCCGTCCATGTAACCCGGCAAATCCAGCGTCGGTTCGTCGTTCACGGGCGTGATGGTCAGGAACACCGTGCCGGGAACGTCCACGCCGGGACCGCCGGCATTGCCCTGGTCGTTGACCGACAACACCAAGGCGTCGGCGCCGCTGAAGTCTTCCTTGCCCAGGTAGGTCAGGCTGGCCAAGGTGTCCGTAATGTCCGTTTGCGTGCCGGTCAGGATCAGCCCAGTGCTGCCGTTGCCCTGAATGTCGATAGCGCCCGCTGCGGTGACCGTCAGCGTGCCGTTGAGCACGCTGGCAGTCAAACGGAGTTCCCCGGTTCCTTCCGCCGCGTCCACGTCGGCCACGGTGATTCCCGGCACCGGCAGAGACGTGTCTTCGGTTCCCATCAGGGGCTGAACCAGCGGGACGGTCAGCACCGGCGAATCGTTGACGGGAAGGACCACGATCGGCAGTTCCACCAGGTCTGTTTTCGCTCCCTCCGCAGGATCCACGTTTTCGGTGTGGACCAAGTCGCTGATCTCGACCTGCAGCAGTTCGGACCCGATGTTCGAATTGAAGTTGGCATCCACTTTGTACTGCAGGCCTGCCAACGCCGCGTTCAGGTCGTCCAGCGAGCCGACGAAGGTCATCGCCCGGTCGGCCACGCCGTCGCCGTCCAAGAACGCGAGATGGGCGAGCGTTGTCGACGGCAGCGTCAATGTGCCGTGTTGGACGGACAGCGTGACCTGGCCCTGCCAATCCGGATCAAACGTGAGCGTGGCCGGACCAGGCACCAGGTCGCTGCGCGCGTCAACGTCGAACACGATGAACGGCAGACTGAGCGGTCCCGCATCTTCCTGGATGGTGGGAACCGCAGGCTGGAACACGATCTCCGGCGCGTCCTGCTTCGGATTGACGCGAAGGTCGATCTGGATTTCCTTCATTTCTTCGCCCGCGGCCGGGTCGATGTCCGTGTTGCCCAAATCCCGCACTTTGACGGTCAGCACGTCCGGCACGAGCGCGCCGGGGACCGGATTGCCGGCCTCGGGATTGTCCGGGTCGTTGTCCGGATCGCCGGAGTTGTAGTGTTCGTCGCTCTGGTACCAGACGTTGCCGTTCAGGACGCCGTTCAGTTCGTCCAAGGAGCCCTGGAAACTGACGGTGCGCTCGCCGCCACGCCCGCTGCCTTGCGTGAAGACCAGGTCCGGAGCGGTTACCGGGCGCCCGTACACGCGCACCGCGGACAGACCCACGCGATCCAGGGCCGGTTCGCCCTGGAGATTGGCCAGGAACAGATAGCGCCCCTGCACCGCCAGGAAGGACAAGTCCGTCGCCTCGCCGTCCTCGTCGGCCAACTCCTCGGGTATCACTTCCGCCGTCGCGCCGCTGAAGCGGTAGGTCTCGCCGAAGTAATCGGGATCGTCATAGACAGCCCGGGCCAGCGGCACGTCCGCTTGGACCAGCGTCATTTCCGAGACATCGGCCGGAGCGACCGTTCCGGACGCAGTCCACAGGTCGAACGACTGCGGCCCGTAGCCGGTCAGATCCTCGCCGTCCGGTCCCTGGCCGAGGAAGTTCCAGATCTGCAGCACGTCGATCTTGTACTCGGCTCCCAGGTCGATCAGCAGCCCGCCGCTGACCTGGCTCAGGCTCCAGCCGTCGGCGTTGCCGGTCCCGTGAATCAGCTTGTCCACGCCGTCCACGTTGACGGTCGTCAAGCCGTCTTGGTCGATCGCGCCGACCGCCGCCCGTTCTTCCACGCCCGCATCCAGGACGCCGCCGTCGGCCTGCCGGCCTTCGGCGCTCAGCGTGACCGCGTCGCCCGGCAACGGCAGCGCCTGCGTGGTCAGTCCGTCCGCCAGCCACAGCGTGCCGTGATCGACGGACAGCGTGACTTCGCCCCGCCAGGCCGGATCAAGTTCGCGCACGGCCGGCGTCCAACTCACCTGCGGATCGACCACGTCCTGCCGCACATCGACATCGAAGATGCCAATCTGCGGCAACTGGTACGCCACGTCCTCCACGACATCCGTGTTCGGAATCTCAGGAACCACGGGAAACTGCGGGCGGTCCTGTTTTGGATTGACCGTGATCCCGACCGTCGCTTCCCCGGTCATCTCGGCCCCGCCGGTGTGGCCCAGGTCGCTGACGGTGACCACGATGGAGTCCGGCAAGACGTTCTCGGTGGCCGGGTTGCCGGAGTTGTAGTTGGGATTCGGCCGGTACACGATGCCGTCCAGGGCTGCGTTCAGATCCGCCAGCCGGCCGGTGATCGTGACCGTGGCGTCGTCCACGCCGTCTCCGGAGTTGAAGACCAACTGGGGCGCCGTGACAGGCCGGCCGTACAGCCGGATTTCCGACAGCCCGACGTGCCCGCCGGCCCGGTCGGTCCCCGCCAGGTTGCCCAGGAACAGGAAGCGGCCTTCCACCCGATGTCCGCTGAAGTCCTGGACCAGTCCGTCCTCGTCGCCCAACTCGGACGGGACGACCTCGGGCGTGGCCTGGCTCCAAAGATACGTTTCGCCCAGGTAGCCGTCCGCATCGGCCGCCGCGGAGGCCCGGTTCAGGGAAACCGCCGCGGTCACCGGCGTCATGCCCGCCGTGCCCACCGGCATGACGGCGTCGGACGAGGTCCAGAGGTCAAAACTTGTCGCGCCGTAGTCGTAACTGCCGGCCGCGTTGAAGTTCCAAATCTGCATCACGTCGATGACGTACACCTGGCCCAGGTCGATCATCAAGCCGCCGAACTGGCGGGCGATGCTCCACTTGGTGAAATCGTTCAAGGCGTTGGAATGAATCAGTTGTCCCGCCTCATTCGCCGACAGCCCCGCCTGGCTCACGACGTGGTCTTCGTCCCGCGTGCCGCCTTCGCCGCCTTCCGGCACCAGGCTGGCCGTGCCTTCCGCGTTGGTGCCGTTCACAAAGGCGTCGCCCGTTTGCAGCGGGATCCAGTGGTGCCGCGCGCTTTCCGGCAGGTCGATCGTGCCGTTGGCCACCTGCAGCGTCACCTGGCCCGTCCAATCCGGGTCCAGGATCGAGCCGTCCAGTTCGTGGTCCACGTCCGAGATGACGATCGGACCTAGCGTCACGGAGCCCTCTTCGTCGACCGCCGCCCCCGTGGCCCCGTCGACGTCGATTTCGGGACGATCCTGCGCCGGGCTGACCACCAGGTCCACCGTGGCCTGGGCCTGGCGGGGAATCCCCGCGCCGCCGCTGTCCGTGTTGCCCAAATCGTCGATGGTAATTGTCAGAACGTCCGGCACTACGTTGCCGGCAGTCCCGGAGTTGTAGTGCAGATCGGGCAGGTAGTAGACCTCGGCCAGGACGGCGTTCAGGTCGTCCAGGCGGCCGCGGAAGCTGACCGTTCGATCGCCGACGCCGTCGCCCTCGGTGAACACCAACTCCGCCGCCCCCGCGCCGACCTGCCGGCCCGCGATCTGGACTTCCGACAAGCCCACGTGGGACACGCCGTCAGCCCCGCGAAGATCGCTCAGCAGCAGATACCGGGCCACCAGCGGCGTTCCGGAAGCGATCGCCGTGGGCCCGTCGGTCTGGTCGCCCCAGTTCCAAGTCGTCTGGACCTCGGCGCCGTCGAACAAGTACGTCTCACCCAGATAGTAGGGCGTGCCTGTGACGGCACGGGCCAGCGGCTGGTCGTCCAGCACCTGAGTCATCGCCGCCGCACTGGCCGGCATCGCGGACCCAAGTGCCGAGACATACAAATCGAAACTCTCCGGCCCGTAGGATTCCAGGCCCGAAAGGTTGAAGTTCCAAATCTGCAGGCCCTCGATGACGTACACGGCCCCCAGGTCGATCAGCAGGGCGCCGTCTTGCTGCGCCAAGCTCCAGCCGGAGGGCTCCAGGATGGATTCTGTCGCGTCGTGGTACAGCTTCCCGGCCTCCGGCTGGCCATCGGGAACCGTCCGCAAGCCGCTGCCGTTGACGGCATTGATCGGCTGGCGATAGTCGTTCTCGTATTGGGGATTCACGGTGCCGCCGCTGACCTGGCGCGCCTCGACCTGCAGATAGCCGGCCGGAATCACGTTCACCGGACCCTGGCTCAGCCGCAACGTCCCGTGTTCCACGGACAGCTTCACTTCGCCGATCCAATTCGGATCGTAGATGGCTCCGCCGGACAGCGAGCTGCGGGCATCGACGTCAAAGACCTCGATCTGGTCGATCAGCTTCTCCTCGTCCTCCACGATCGTCTGCGGTCCGGGCACCGTCGGAATCGTCGGCGGATCCTGGGCCGGGTCGAACGGCGACAAGGGCTCGACCACGATCGAAAACGCCGCCTCGGCGGTCGGTTCCGACGGTTCGACGGAATACTTCGGCGCGTGTGTGCTGACTAGGTCATCCAGGTGGAGATGAACCGTCTCGGGTTGAGTCGGGAAGTTCACGTTGTTATAGTCGCGATCCCCGTGGTACACCGTGCCGTTGATCCAGGCATTCAAGTCGGCGAACGACCCGGTCATCGTCAGCGAATCCTGCTCCTGGCGGCCGTAGACTTGGACTTCGCCCAAGCCGACGTGGCCGGAACCCGTTGCGCCGCGCAAATCGGTCAGCAGCAAGTACCGTGCGCGGACCAGGGTCCCGCTGAGGTCCCGCGGGCTGTCCTCGTCGCCCAACGCGTCCGGCGCGACTGTCGTGCCGCTGAACAGATAAGTCTGGCCCTGATAGGTGGCATCCCCAACCGTCGCCCGCTCGAGCAACTCGTCGTCCAGCAACTGCGTCATGTCGGCCGTGCTGTCCGGCGCCGTCTGTCCTGCCGAAATCCACAGATCGAACGAGCGCGGCCCGTAGTCCTCCAGCAAGTTCTCGTTAAAGTTCCAAATCTGCAGCACGTCCACCGCGTAGACGGCCCCCAGGTCCAACAGCAGACCTCCGCTCTCCTGTGCCAGGACCCAACCCAGGTCTTGGACGGGATCGGAGCTATGCACCGTCTTCAAAACGCCGCCGCCGATGTCCTCCTGGGACAGCCCGTTGCCGTCCGTCGCGTTCGCTGCCGGCCGTTCCTCCGACGGCGCGGTGGTCCGGCTGCCGTCCAGTTGCGTGGACGTTGCCGTAATGCCTGTCACCTGCTCCATGTTCACTCCGGCCGGCGGCCGCAGCGTGCCGTGCTCCACCGACACCGTCAAGGTTCCCCGCCAAGCCGGATCGTAGCCCGCGTCCACGTCGCGCAACACGATGCCTTGCAGACGCAGATCGGTGTCTTCCACGGCCGTGACCGACGTCACGCCGCTGACGTCCAACGTCGGCGAATCCTGGATCGGATGCACCGTCAGCGAAACCGTCTCGCGCACCCACAACGCCCGCGGATCCGCCGGATTCGTGTTCCCCGGCGGCGTGGCGACGTCGCTGTTGCCCAAATCGTTGATCTCGATCACCACCTCGTCCGGCGTCACGTTCGGCGGCACCGCGTTCGGATT
>JAAYYU010000067.1 GCA_012515235.1 Candidatus Anammoximicrobium sp. | reverse complement strand
TCCCTGCGCTCAGCAAGACCGTGCCGGAAGCATCGGCCGAGACCACCACCGTGGCCGCCGCCAGATCGATCGTGTCGCCCGCGTACAGGTAGATGTTCCCGTCGCCGTCGATCGCCCCGTCGCCGCCCGTGACCGTCACGTTGTCATACAGCGTCAGATCATCGGTAGCCGCCGCCCCTTCCGCCGCCAGCGTGATATTCCCACCGTCGTTGTTCACCACGGGATCGCCCGCGCTGACCGTCAGCGGACTGCTGGCCCAGATGGTGATGTGATCGTTGCCGGTCGCCACGCCGTCGCCGTTGGTAATTGTGACGCCGGACAGGCCGTTAAAGGTATCGATGCTCAGGCCGCCGGCCAGATCCTGGACGTGGATGTCACCGGTGCGCGTGACGGCCGCCAAGGTGTTGATCGCGACGTCGATGTCCAAGACGTTCGGCGCCACGCCGTCGCCGATCCCGCTACCGGCCCGCAAGGCGACTTGGTTCGCGGCGATATTCGCCAGTTCCAGCGCCGTCACGTCCGAGATGGCCCCGGCGCCGTCGAGATCGCTGTCCGCCGTGACAATCGCGTTGCCGGTCGTGCTCAGCGCGCTCAGGCCGATGTTGGCCGTCGCGGTGTACGTAATCTGGCCGCTGCCGGTGCTGGTCGTCGTCAGATCCGCCATGGTGATCGCGCCGTTGTCGGCCGTCAGCACGACGTTCGCGGTGCTGCCGGTCGTCACGTTGGCGTCTTGGGTAATGATGTCCCCGGTGATCTGGATCGCGCCGCTGGTCGAACTGACCACCGCGTTGATATCGCTCGTGCCGTTGTCGGCGTTCAGCGTCACCGTTCCCGCTCCCTGGGCGGTCACGACGTCGTTGATCGTGAGATTCCCCAGGTCGACGTCGATGCTGATGTGGCCGCTGCCCGCCAGTGTTTGCACGCCGCCGACGCCGACAATCAGGCCGCTGCTCTCCTGGATGACGATGTCCCCGCTGGTCCGGTTCGTCGCCACCAGCATGCCGATCGCCGTGTCGATGTCGGCCGCACCGCCCGTCGAGCCGATGCCGGTCTCGGCGTCGAGCGTGACCGTGCCCATCGTGGATAGATTGGCAGATTCGCCACTGAGGTTATCCGTGATGGCGCCCGTGGTTGACCCGCCGCGGCCGGCCGTCACGTTGATCGCCCCACCGCTGGTGCTGATCAACTGGCTCAAGGCGACATTCGCCGTAGCGCTGTAAGTGATCGCCCCCGTGTTGCTGGTCGTCGTCGTCCCGCTGGTCATCGTGATGCTGCCGCTGTCGGCGGTGACATTGATCGCCGCGGCGCCGCCCGTGCTGATGTTCCCGTTGGTGTTCTGGTTGACGCTGTCTGCCGTAATGTCGATCTGGCCGGTGGACGAATTGACCGCCGCATTCAGATTTGCGGCGCCCGCGTCGACGTTCAGCGTCACGGTCCCCGCGCCGTGCGCTGTGACCGCGCTGTTGACGGTCAGGTTGCCGGCATTCACGTCGATGTCGATATTGCCATTGCCCCCAAACGTCCGCACGCCCGTGCCGCCGATGATCAACCCGTTGCTCTCAACCACCATGATGTTCCCGCTGGTGCTGTTGGTGGCCGCCAGCGTGGCGATCATCGTATCCAGTGCAAGGCTGCTGCCGATGCCCGTGGCGGCGCTGGCCGTCAGCATGTTGGCCGATACGTCCAACCCCACGCCGCTGGTCGCGATCGCGCCAGCCGCCGTGAGCGATACGTTGCCGGTCGTCTGCAGCCAACCTCCGTTGAAGTTGATGGTCTGGATCGGCTGCCCGCCCATGGTGCCGACGTTGGCGTTTCCCGCGCCGATACTCGTCGCCCCCGTGGTGAAGCTGACCGTGTCGCCGCCGTCGCCGTTGATGATCAAGTTGATGCTCAACGGATTCGGGCCGGGCTCCATGCTGTCCAGACCCTGCACGTCCAGCGTATCTGTGTCGTTGTGGAGGTTCACGGTCAGCGACACGGTCGGATTGGTGAACGTCGTGACCTCGGCCGCACCCGAATCGATCTGAGACCAGGTGTCGCCCGCCAGGAGGATGTCCTTGAGCGTCGCGTTCTCCGCGCCACCGTTGAACGTAAAGATTTTGTTGGCCGCGTCGATGCTCTCGTCGACCGGCTCCAGGCCGGTGTAGGTGATCACCGTCGTGGCGTCGTACTTGATGAAGCCGTCGTGCTCGTTGGTGAATACGTGCTCGACCGTCGTCGCGGTTCCGCCCACGATCTGCAGCGTGTCGCCCGGCGTCGGGGAGTTGGCTTCGCCGTTATAGAAGATCCCGCTGTCCGGCTGAAACAGGCCGCCGGCCGGGTTGTTGATGATCAGCACGTCGTCGCCGCCCGCAGCGTTGAACGTCAAGCTGGAGATTCCCAGGAAGTTCACCACGGGGCCAACCGTCGGCGAGCTGCCGGTGTAGCCTTCGATCAACTGGTACGAGCCGCTGTCGGGACCGGTGGCGGTGACGGTCAGCTCGTCGTCCTCGCCGGACCCGATGATGACCACGTCGCCGGTCGTCTCAATATCTAACCGTTCGAATTCGGCGTAGTAGACGGGTGCGTTGGTTCCGACCGTGAGGACGTCGCCCCCGTCGGACACGGGGCGCGAGCCCGCCTGGACGACCAGCGTGTCGCCGGGGCTGTTCGGCGGAGCGTCGCCCTCCAGGCGGAACTCCGTGGTCGTGACGACCGTGGGCACCGCCAGCGTCACGGTGTCGGCACCGGTGCCCATGTTCAGGCTCAGTGCCGTCAAGCCGTTATACGCCAGGTAGCCGGCCGGGAAGAAGTTGTCGCCAGCCGCGGCTCCGACGTTGCCGGCCGCAGGCGCCGAGGGCGTGATTGTGACCGTGCGCAGTGTGGAATCCGCCCCGTCCTCCAGGAGCAAGGAATTAGCGGTGATCGAGATCCCGGCGCTGCCCGCCGTACCCGCATTGATCCGGGCCGTGTCGAATTGGACGTCGTCGGCGCTGACGACCGTCAACTGGCCCAACCGGTCCGTGTCGCCCACCGCGCCCTGGAAATCGACATCTCCGCCGCCGGCTACAACTCTCAGCGTGCTGTCGGAGCCCGGGTCGTTGACGGCGCCCGTAAACGTGACGTCGTCGCCCGCGCCGCCGCCGCTGCTGACGGTCACCACTCCCGTTGACGCGAGATCGACGGCGCCGTCGAAGGAAACCGCATCCTGCAGGCTCTGATAGGCATTGCCCGTCAGGTCGATGTTGGTGGAAGCGACCGACAAGCTGCCCTTGGCGGTGAGGTTCGCCAGGCTGGCCTGGGTGGCGCCCGAGATGTCAATCTGGCCGACGGTGCCGGCGGAAACGTCGATCGCCGCGAGCGTGTTCACCGTCTCGGCCGCGATCGCCAGATTGCCCGTCGACGTGGCGCTGCCGAGGTTCAACGCGGGTTGGATTGTCACGACGTCCGCAGTGCCGCCCTGGCCGTCGATCGTGATCGCGGCCTTGAAGTCGGCGGCCAGCGAGTCGATGCGAACCAGGTCGTCCCCGTCGCCCGCATTGACACTCAGCGAGCCGATGGGATGGGTGAACGTGATTGGTGCGCCCTGCGTCGAATCGATCTTGGTTTGCCCGGCGATGCCAGGATCGGAGACCACGATCGTTTCGTCCCCGCCACTGCCCGTGCCGGCGAACGCAAAGTCGCGGCCTCCGGCCGTCAAACCGTCCGTCACGGCCTCGACGCCCGTGTAATGAATCGTCCCGGCCAGCGGACCGGCTAGGTCGATCTGTCCCGAGGACGCGTCGTCACACGTATGCGTGATCGCGTCCGTGGCGCCGCCCGTCAAGGTCACGGTGTCGTTTGGCGGGCCCGATTCCGGGCCGCCGTCAAACGTCAAGCCGCCTGGAGGCAAGGGGCTTCCGCTGCCGAAATCCACAGTCACATTGTCGTTGCCGGACTGTCCGTACAGAGACAATCCGTTCGTGAGCCCAGCGACAGCGGTGTCCAACACCGTGACGCCGTCCAGCGTCACCACGACATGGTCGCCGGACCGCGCGACCACGAAGTGGTTGTCCAAAATCGGTGGAAAATCGTAGGCATCGATGGTCACGCTGGTGGCCACTGGAATGTCGAACGGATGCGTCGCTACGAGGCTGGTCCCGCCGTCCTTGTCGGTCGCCGTAACCGTGATGCTGTACGTGTCGAAGTCCGTGTAGAAGTGGCTGCGCACCAGATCGCCCACCCAATCGTTGACTGTGGCCGAGTTGCCGTCGCCCCAGTTGATTGCGTAGTCGAACCCGGCGGCCGTGTCGGGCACTGACGGATCGGTGGCCGAAAATGTAAAACTGTACGGCTTGGCCACCAAGCCGGCTGCCGGACCCGCAACCGCCGCCGTCGGGGCCACGTTGGCGACGTTGATCGTCGCTGTGTCCGTGCTGATCTCGCCCTGGCTGTCCGTCACGCGCAGACCCACGGTCACGCTGGTCGGCCCGTCCAGCGACGCCGCCGAAAACGTCGGCTGCACGCCCGTGGCGTCGTATTGGCCGTCGTTGTCGAAATCCCACTCGTAGGTCAGCGTATCGCTCGGCAAATCCGGGTCCGTGGTCCCCGACGCATCCAACTGCACCGACCCGCCCTCGCCGACCGAGTACGGTCCCCCCGCGTCGGCCACCGGCGGCCGGTTGAACACGAAGTTCTGGATCGAATCCAGTTCCCCCTGCGTCAAGAACGCTGCCGCCTGGCCACCAAATCCGTCGGCCGTGACCAAGGTGCCGGCCGCCACCTCGGCCGCCGCCTGCGTGTCGGCCAGGACGGTGAAATGTGCCAACCGCACCGTCTCGCCCGCCGGGACGGTGATTTCGTAGGTCCACTCGATGTTGTCGGCCGTGCGGACGACCGATGTCGGCTGCAAGCCGTTTGGCCCGTGGATGTAGTGAACGATCGCTGGCGAGCCCGTCTCATCCGCGTCGTCTGTGCCGACCCAAAGGTCCGTGGTCTCGACGAGCGTATCGCCGTCGGAGGTCTTCCAGACCGTGGTGGCGGCGTCCGAGCCGAGGTTGCCCACGATGCGGACAGTGGTCGTGATGGGGCTGGCCGTGGGATTGGTGAAGACATCGACGGTCCGGGAAAAGTCCTCGCTGCCGGTGCTGGGGACGGTGACCTCGCGTGAGACGGCGAGCCCGGCAACAATCTGCGTGGACGTGCCGACCGTTCGGCTGCCATCGGTCATGGTGGCGTCACCGCTCGGAGCGAAGGCCGTGCCGCCGACCAGGAGCCGGCCCAGGCCATCGAAGGCATTGTCCGTACCCTGAAGCAGTTGACCGGCCCCCACGCTCCGGCTCGCGATGTCGAACAGCAAACCGGCGGGCGATGTCAGCGTCACCGACGAGCGGGAACCCGTCAGATCATCGACAAAGGCGAGCCCGGCGGGCAGGCTGAGGCTGTTGTTGTAGAACGCCAACTGGTTGCCGCGCACATAGTACCCGTAACCCGGGGAATACGCCGGACCGTCGGTAGACACGAAGATGACCGTGCTGGTGCTGTTGGCCGGAAGCGTAATGGGCACGTTGGCCGCGTTGAGCCCGTCGCTGCCAGTCCAGACCAGCGTTCCATTGACAGCCACGCTGGCGCGCTCGCTCCAGCCGGAATACTGGGAGTAGTAGAAGTACGGACTCCACGTGAGCGGACCGTTGGTCGTGTTTTGGACACGGAACAAATCAGCCACCACCCGGCCGTTCGTGGAGGAGTACTGCGTATCCGTCCCGGAGTAGATCGTCGCGTTGGTGCCGGCAGAGCCTTTGTGAGTGAAGAGGCTGGTCAGGACGTTCGGGTCGGTCGAGATCTGGGCGGCGGTAGCGTTGTTGTCAGTCCAGTTGGAGGGCGCGACCCCACCGTACATGCTCGCGTCGTTCCCCATCAGCCAGTTCATGCCATTGGCGTACGTGTTGAATGTCGTCCAGCGGTATGGCGTGGTGTCAGGCAGATCATCGACGAAGGCCAACCCGGCGGGGAGGCTGAGGCTGTTGTTATAAAACGCCAGCTGGTTGCCGCGCACATAGTACCCGGAACCCGATGAATACGCCGGCCCATCGGTGGACACAAAGATGACCGTGCTGGTACTGTTGGCC
>JAAYYU010000066.1 GCA_012515235.1 Candidatus Anammoximicrobium sp. | reverse complement strand
TCCCTGCGCTCAGCAAGACCGTGCCGGAAGCATCGGCCGAGACCACCACCGTGGCCGCCGCCAGATCGATCGTGTCGCCCGCGTACAGGTAGATGTTCCCGTCGCCGTCGATCGCCCCGTCGCCGCCGGTGACCGTCACGTTGTCATCCAGCGTCAAGTCATCGCCGGTGCCGGTCCCTTTCGCCGCCAGCACGATGTTCCCGCCGTCGTTGTTCACCACGGGATCGCCGGCGCTGACCGTCAGCGGACTGCTGGCCCGGATGGTGATGTGGTCGTTGCCGCTGTCCAACGGCGCCACAGCATCCGTGATCGTTACTCCGGACAGGCTGTCGAAGCTGTCGATCGTCAGTCCGCCGGCCAGATCCTGGACGTGGATGTCCCCCGACACCGTCACCGCCGCCAGCGTGTTGATGGCCACGTCGATATCGTCGTCATCCGGGGCCACGCCGTCGCCGATCCCGCTGCCCGCCCGCAACGCCACCTGGTCGCCCGTGATATTGGCCGCTTCGCCGGTCAGGTTATCGCTGATCGCGCCGGTGTTGTTCGACAGTCCGCCGCCCACGCCCGCGTAGTCTGCCGTCACAATCACGTCGCCCACCGCCCCACTGCCGTTGCTGTCAGCGTTCACGATGCTCAGACTCACGTTCCCCGGCGCCCGCAAGCTGATGTTCCCGTCGGCCGACTGGATCGTCGTGCCGTCCGCCATCGAAACGTCGCCCGCATTGGTCCCGTTGGCCGGCGAGCCGTTGGCGTAGTTCGTCCCCGCCATCCCCAGCACGGCGCCCGTGCCTGCGGCGCTGACGGTGATCGTCCCGGTCAGGCTGATCGTGTCCCCGGCGTACAGGCTGATGTTCCCGCTGCCGCCCGTGGCCGTCACGTTGTCGTCGAGCGTCAAGTCATCGCCGGTGCCGGTCCCTTCCGCCGCCAGCACGATGTTCCCGCCGTCGTTGTTCACGACGGGATCGCCCGCGCTGACCGTCAGCGGACTGCTGGCCCGGATGGTGATGTGGTCGTTGCCGCTATCCAACGGCGCCACGGCGTCCGTGATCGTCACCCCGGACAGACCGTCGAACGTGTCAATCGTCAACCCGCCCGCCAGGTCCTGAACGTGGATATCGCCCGACACCGTCACCGCCGCCAGCGTGTTGATCGCCACGTCGATATCGGCGTCGTTCGGCGCCACCCCGTCGCCGATCCCGCTGCCGGCCCGCAACGCCACCTGGTCGCCCGTGATGTTGGCTGCCTCGCCCGTCAGGTTGTCGCTGATCGCGCCGACGTTGTTGCTCGGATAGTTCGTCCCGCCGCCGGGCCCGGCGTAATCCGCCGTTACAATGACGTCGCCTAGCGTCCCGTCGCCGTCGCTGTTGGCGTTCAGGATGCTCAGCTGCACGTCGTCTGGCGCCAGCACTGTGATGTTGCCGTCCTCGGATCTGACCGACGAGCCGCTGGTCATCATCACGTCCCAGGAGCTTTCGCCGTCGACCGGCGAGCCGTTGTTGTAGTTGGTACCAGCGCTCAGCAACACTGAGCCGGCGCCAGTTGTGGTGACGTCCACGCCGGAGGACAGGAGGTTTATCCATCGGTTGGCGTACAAGTAGATGTTCCCGATGCCATCGATCGTGGGGTCACCGCCGGTGACGGTGACGTCGGCCGCGATCGTCAACTCCGCCCCTTCCGCGGCCAGCGTGATATTCCCGCCGTCGTTGTTTACCACGGGGTTGCTCGTAGCGACGCCCAGCCAACCGCCGGCTCGGATGGTGATGTGATCGCCGCCGCTGTTCAGCGGCGCCGCCGCATCGGTGATCGCCACGCCCGCCAGACTGTCGAAGGGGTAGATCTCCAGGTTGCCGCTGTTCTGCACGTGGATATCGCCCGACACCGTCACGGCCGCCAGCCTCGCGATCGCCAGATCAAGGTCGTTATCATCCGGCGCCACTCCGTCGCCGATCCCACTGCCGGCCCGCAACGCCACTTCGTCGCCCGTGATGTTGGCTCCCTCGCCGGTCAGGTTGTCGCTGATCGCGCCGATGTTGTTGCTCGGATAGTTCGTCCCGCCGCCGGGCCCCGCGTAGTCCGCCGTCACGATCACGTCGCCCACGGCCCCACTGCCGTTACTGTTCGCATCGACAACGCTCAACTGAACGTTGTTTGGGGCCCGGATTGTGATATTCGCGTCGGCCGAGGTCACGCTCGCGCCGCTGGTCATCAGCACGTCGCCGCCGCTGTTGCCGTCCAAGGGGGAACCGCCGTTGTAGTTCGTGCCGGCACTCACCAGCACCGTGCCCGACGCGTCCACCGACACGACCACCGTGGCCACCGCCAGGTCGATCGTGTCGCCCGCGTACAAGTAGATGTTTCCGTCGCCGTCGATGGTGCCGTCGCCACCCGTGACGGTCACGTTGTCGTACAGCGTCAAGTCGTCGGTCGTGGCCGACCCTTGGGCCGCCAGGATGATGTTTCCGCCGTCGTGGTTCACCACTGGATCGCCTGCATCGACCGTCTCCGGGCTGTTGGCCCGCAGGATGATGTTGTCGTTGCGGCTGTTGTCATTCGCCGCATCGCTGATGGTCACGCCCGACAAGCCGTTGACCGTGTTGACGATCAAGGCCCCTGTGTTGCTCAGATGAATGTCGCCGGATTCGGTGACGGCCGCCACGGTGAACGAGGCTCCGTTGGCCGCGGTATCCAAGTCGTCGGCATCGCTGCCGATGCCCGTCAGGGCGCGCAGGGCCGCCGTCGCGGCGGTGACGTCCGTGTTGGTGTCCCCGGCGTCGGTGATCGCCCCGTTGTCCGTGGTGACTTGGACTTCGCCCGTCGTAGTCAGCCCGGTCAGGTCAATGTTGCCGTCGGCGTTCAAGTCGATCAGCCCGCTGCCGGCGTTGATCGTCGTCAGCGCGGTCATGTCGATCACGCCGCCGTTGGCTCCCGCACGGGTATCCGCCGTGACGGTCACCGTCCCGCCGACGCCGCTCAGGTCGCCGTCGTCTCCGAACCGGACATCTTGTTCGGCCGTGACGGCGATCGTGGCGGTCGCCCCGGTAGTCCGAATCACCCCGTCGATGATCGTGTCGGCGGCAGCCGGCGCATTGGCCCCGTCCTGGATCAGGACGGCCCCGCCGGCGTCGATCTGCAGGGTACCGATGGTCATGTCGCCGTCGACCAGGACGCTGTCGTAGGGCCAAGCCGTGACTACCCACAAGTCAGATCCGGTGAGCTGCACCTGGTCGTCCGAGACGAGTTGCCCCGCCGCCTCGATCCGCACGCCGCCGACGCTGTCGCCGTCCGAGTCCGCGGTCAGAATGATATGGGCCCCCGCCCCCCCGGTCGTCTCGAGCTTGGCCCCGACCAAAATGTCGCGTGGAGCGGTCAAGTTGATCGTGAGGGCTGACGTGATGGGTGCGTTGATATCCAGGTCGAATGCCCCGCTGGGATTGCCGTTGAGCGTGATGTTGCCGCCGCCGGCGATCAGGGCCGCGTTGATGACCACTGACCCGGAGATCGACACGCCGCCACTCGCGCCCGTCGAGGTGTCAATGGCCTGGTTGACCGTGATCGTCCCGCTGGTGGCGTTGACGGTCACGGCTCCGCCGTTGCCACTGCTGCCCGTATCGATCCCCGACGTGACCACGGCGCCGACCGTGACGGAGTTGGTATCCGTCAGGTTCACGCTGCCGCCGTCCAGGGCCGCGGCCACCGTGCCGAAGTTGTTGGTGGCCTGGGCCAGGGCAAAGGCCCCGCTGCTGCCGTACAACTGCAGGTTGGGGGCAGCAACCGTGCCCACCGTCTGGCTGACTCCGCCCCCGTTGGCCGAGGTCGCGTTGGAGGTCAGCGTCAAACGATCTTGCGTCGTCACGTTGCCGGCCAGCGAGATGCCGCCGCTGGTGGCCCCGACGGTCACGTCAATATCGCTGCCCGCCGCCGTCGTGGTCATGCTGCCGGAGGCCGTCACGCTCAGACTGCCGCTGCCGTCTTGCCCCGCTTGCACGGTAATCAAGGTCGTGGCCGAGACGGGGGCATTGACCAGGACGTCATCGTCGGAGGTCAGCGTCACCGTCGTGGGATCGATGGCCGCATCAATGCTGATGTTGTCGCTGGCCGTCATCACGACCGTCGTGCCCGCGGTGATCTTGGCATTCACATCGATCGCACCCGCTCCGGTCACGCTGACGCTGGTGGCAACAATCGAAGTTCCGGGACCGTTGAAGGTGATGTCGTTGTTCCCCGACGAACCGGTGATGGCGAGCGAACCGGCCGACAGGGCCCCGAAGGTTCCCGGCTCGCTGCCGTTGTTGTTATTGTCCACGGCAATATTTATGGAGCCGGTGGCGCCGATGTTGGCCGACGCCATGCTGACCGCGCCCTCCGAGTTGACCGTCAGGTGCGGACTGAAGGTGGCCGTGATACTGGCCAACGTCACCGACGCGTTCCCGTTGCCGTCCATGGCGTTGGTCGTCCCCGTCGCCCCGCTCAGGTTGATCGCCGTGACGTTGGTGCTGACCGACAACGCGCCGCCTGCAGCCAAGTCCACATTGGCGCCGAGGTCCACGGTTGTGGCGTTCTGAATGGTCAGCGTCGTGCCCGCCGTCACGTCTCCGTTGATGTCGACGGTGACGGCGTTCTGAATCAGGATCGAACCCGCGGTTTGAACCGACTGGTTGAGAATGACATTCCCGTCGGTGACGCCGTTCGCGTCGATGCTCAGGTCGTCGACGAAGGCGCCCGCCGTGTTGGTCAAGATGCCCAGCGTGACCGTGCCGCCATTGCCCCCGACTCCACCTTGCGCGTCGATGGTCAAATCGTGGCCGGCGACATCAGGGCGGATGCTTGTGTTACCAAGCGAGACGTTGCCCGCGTTGCCCGCATTGTTGGACTCCGTGTCAATCACCACGGCTGCGCCATCGAGCATGACTGTATTGCCGGTGATGGAAACGTCGGTTCCGTCCGTTTGCAGGCTCGCGCCCAAGTACGTCCACGTTGGGTTGGCAAACGTGATCCCGCCCAGGGCCGTGAGGTCTTGATTCACATCGATCGTTTCGGTCGTCCCGACGCTCAAGGTCAGCCCCGCGCCGGCCGAAAGGCTGAGGGGATTGGTGGTAAAGCTCAGGCTGTCCGAACCGGCGTTGCCATTGATCGCCAGCGAGATATTGTTGGCCGTGTTCTTGACCTCGATCACGTCGTTGGCGTCGTCCGCGTTGACGGTCAACGAGGCCAGGCCGCTGGCGCTGTTGGTGAAGTCGACCGTGATGGTATCGATCCCATCGCCGCCGGCCGTGCTGTCGCCGCCGTGGACGGTTACGTTCGTCTTGTTCGAGAAGTCCATCGCCTCGAACGCATCAATGGTCACCTGGACGCGGCCGGCGGTGCCGTTGACCACTTGGATCGTATTCGCTGCGTCCGTGGCGTAGATGTCCAAGTTTGCCATGACCGTATCGTTGATCGGCTCCAGGCCCGTGAAGTGGATCGTCTGAGTCACGGTGCCGTTGGTAGTGACGATCGTCCCTTCATCGACGGCTGGACCGACGGTGTACGTTTCCGTGAACCCCGCGCCGCCGCCGCCGGCCAGGGTTAGCGTGTCGGCAACGGTCTGGGGCCCGCCGTTGAACGTGATGCCGCCCGTGGGGCCGAAGACGCTGTTGGCCGGATTGTTGATGATCAACGTGTCGTTGCCCGCCAAGCCATCGAACTGGAACGACGTCACGCCCGAGAAGTTCACGACCGGCCCGCTGTCCAATTGGTAGTGACCCGAATTCCAGGTGTCGGCGGTCACAGTCAGGGTGTTGTTGTTGCCATCGCCGGTAATGGTCAAAGCGGCCCCGGTGATGTTCACCGTCTGGAAGTTGCTGTAGGTGATCGTCCCGTAGCCGCCGCCGAACGTGATCTGCGACCCGTTGTCCGTCGCCGTCTGGCCCTTGGCGTCCACGTACAGCACGTTCCCCGCTCCGCCGCCGCCGTTGACATTCCGCGTCACGCCGAGGGCCAGTGCATCCACGCTAAGGATGTCATTCAAGCTGCTGCCGAGGAAGTTTTGGATGTTGCTGACGCTTCCCGTCACGCCCGGTGCGCTACCGGAGTCCAGATCCACCGTCACTCCGCCGTAGCTTGAGTAATCCAGCGTGTTGCTGCCCGCGCCGCCGTTCAGGTTTCCGCTCAGCGAACCACCTCCGCCGAACGCAAAGTTGTCGCTGCCCGTGCCGCCGGTCAGGTTCTCGATATTGCTGAACGTTCCGCTGACGTCCGACACCGTGCCTCCGTTGGCACTGGTGATATTCCAGGAGTTGCTCCCATCCGCCTGGGCGAGGGTGTCGTTGCCGCCCTGGCCGTCGATGATCCCGCTGAGCGTCGCACCGGAATTGATCGTAAACGTGTCCACGCCCCCATGCCCGAACAACTCCTCGATGCCGCTCCAACCACTGGTCTTGCCCGTCAGCGTCCCCGCGTCTGCGCCCGTCACGACGAACGCGTTGCCGGTCGAATCACCGACAAGACGGTCCGTGCCGGCACCTCCCGTCACGGCGCCCGTCAGACTGCCCGTATTCAGGACAAGATAGAACGTGTCCGGCCCGTTGCCCCCCGTGACGTTCTCGATATTGCTGAACGTCCCGCTGAGGTCCGTCACCGTGCCTCCATTGGCACTGGTGATGTTCCAAGAGTTCGTTCCATCCGCCTGGGCCAGGGTGTCGTTGCCGCCCTGACCGTCGATGTTCCCACTGAGCGTCGCGCCGGAATTGATCGTGAACGTGTCCACGCCCGCAGCCCCGGTCAGGTTCTCGATGCCGCTCCAACCGCTGGTCTTGCCCGTCAGCGTCCCCATATCCACGCCCGTCACCACGAAGGCGTTGCCGTCGGGATCACCGACGAGCGTGTCCATGCCCGGGCCTCCCGTCACCGCGCCGGCCAGAGCACCCGCATTGGCGAAGGTGAACGTGTCCGACCCGCTGCCGCCCGTCAAGTTCTCGAAACCCTGGAAGCTCGTCAACCCGGTCACGTTCCCCGCGTTGGAGCCTGTGATATTCCAGGTGCTCGTCGCGTTCTGGCCCGTCAACGTGTCGCTGGCTGTCCCGCCCTTGACCGACTCGATGCCCGTGAAGCCGCCCGTCCCCGTCGCCGTCCCGGCACCGGTCCCCGTCAGCGTCACGCTCACCGGCGTCGTGTAGGCGCCATAGTCCAGCGTGTCGCTCTGTCCGCCGCCCGTGATCGTCCCCGTCACCCCCTGCCCGGCGCTGAACACAAATGTGTCGTCACCCGCGCCGCCGATCAGGTTGACGGTCGCCGCTACAGTTGCCTGGATGTTGAACGTGTCGTTACCTGCGTCCGTGCCGGCGAAGTTGTCACCGGACAGGTTGATCGTGGTGGGGCTGGTCGAATCCAGAGCATGCAAGGTAATGGTCTCCGCGCCGTTGCCGCTGTACACGTTCAGGGTCGTGAAGCCGCTGAACGTGACATCCTCGAACGTCGAGTTGCCGTCGACGACGTTCCAGCCGTCGTTGGACGCCCCGACGTCCTTGACATCCACCGTCGTGGTGGCGTCGACGTTGACGATGACGTCCAGCGGTCCCGACCCGCTGACGGTGGACGGCTCCAGCCCGGTGAAGTAGATCTTCATTTCCTCGTCGCCCGCGCCGCCGCCGCCGCCGGGATTCACGACAATACGTCCGCTGTTGGCGGTTCCCGACGTGTCGGCGATGTAGTCCGTGCCTCGGCCGCTGACGTTGGGCGTGTTCAGGACCTCGATGCTGTCCCCGCTGGTCTGCCCGCCGCCGTTGAAGGTGATGCTGTTGGCGGAAAGGTAATTGGCGTTGCCGTTCAAGTCCACCGACAGTTTGTCGTCCCCGTCGCCGCCGTTGTAGATCACTCCTCCAGCCGGGATCGCGTCGCCGCCCGACTGGTCCACCGTCAGCAAGTCGTTCCCCGGCGCGACGCCCGCGCCGGTCTGCATCACGAACAACCGCTGGTTCGTCACTCCGCTTTTCCACGCGAGGACGTACAGCCGATCATCCCCAACCGCCATGTCCATGGAGTTGGCGGTGTAGCCGTCGGGGAGCGTGATCGTCCCCAACAGACTCGTACCGGACCCGTTGTAGACGCTGATCGCGCCGCCCTGAACGAAGTAAAGTCGATCCAGCGCCGTGTCGACGGCGGTGTCCCCCCCCGCCCCGACGGTGGCGATAACGGCGTGGGTAGTCCCGTTGAGGACTTGCAGACTATTGGTTCCTGTGTTGATGGCGTACAAGCGATTGGTCAGCGGATTCGCCTCGCGCACGAAATAGCCGCTCAGCGTGGCGACGTACGCCGGCGGGGATTCCGTGAAGTATTGCGCCGCGCTGCCCGGATTCAAGTTCCAATAATACCGGCTGGTCGCGCCGTTGTACGTCGCCTGGGAACCCACGGCGCCGCTGCCGACGAGCGAAATGCTGGCCGTCGCTTCGTTGTAGATGTGGAATCGATCGGTGCATTGGGTGCTGATGCCGAACGTGCCGTTGCCGGCCGCCAGGCTGCCGCCGCATCCGGTGAGGCCCTCGGTGTCGTAAAGCGTGTCGTTGCTATTGTAGACGTAGAGGTTACCGTTCCACGCCCCATCGGTGGTCGCGTAGCGGCCGGTCACCGGATCGACCGCGACGCCGGCTCCATAGGCTAACGTGTTCGACGTCATCGCCCCCGGAAACGACGCGTTGACTCGGATTAACCCGCTCTGCCCCATTCCGGCCGAAATGTACACGAGATCCCCGTTGGGATTCACGTCCATCTCTCCGCCCAAGCCGCCCGCGGGGTTGTAATCGAACGTACCCAGCACGTTCAGCAGGTCCGCGTTCCCGTCGCTGTTGATCGTGATCGAACCGGACGGCGTGGCGAAGTCGGTCTGTTCGAATGTCGGCACGCCAGCCGTGCTTTCCAGCCGCAGCGTGCCGCCCCCCAGGTTCTTCAACCGTGCTTGATCACCGCCGCCCGGCAGATTGAACACCAGGTTCGTCGCCGAGCCCGAATTCGAGATCGGCTCCAGCCCCGTGTAATTGATCGTTCCGTAGTTCTGCAGAACGATCGACCCGTCGTGGGCGTTGGTGTAGTTGTAGACGACGTCGCCTTGAGTTCCGCCGACGATGTGCAGCACGTCGCCGGGCGTGCCAGTCTGACCTGCGCCATGGAACGTCAGGCCGCCGCTGGGAAGGGCATTTCCGGTGCTGAAATCGACGGACACGCTGTCGTTGCCTGCTAGGCCGTCGATGGTCAGGGTCGTCAAGCCAGATAGGGCGGCGCTGTAGACCAACGTCGTTGGAGGCGACGTCGTGCCTTGATACACCTCGACGTTGGAGCCGTTCTTCTTGACCACGAAGTAATCGCCGCCGGGCGTCCCGGTCAGAGCGGGGGCGGTCGCGCTGAGCGTCGTCAGGACCACGTCGTTGCCGTCGCCGCCCTGGTAAGTGATCTGGAACGTCGCGCTGTACGAACCGGTGGTCACGGAGAACACCGTACCTTCGGGCAGGTCTTTGAACGTGCCGCTGATCGCGCCCCCGCCCGTCTTGTCGATAATCGTGAACGAATCGCCCGGAGATGGCGAGAAGCCCAAGTCGATGGCCAGCGTGGGATAGGTATTCCCGAGCGTCACCCCGCCGCCGACGCTCAGCATGTCGTGCCCGTTCGTTACACCGGCCCCGGCGGTGCCGTCAATCTCGACGTCGAAGAAAGTCGTGACGTTCTGCCACCAGACGGAGCCGACGGCGAGGGAGCCGATGCTGGTGGCGGTGCCGGGAGACAAATGAGAATGGTCGCAAAGCGCAACCGCGCCCGCGATCGTCCCCGTGCCGCCGAGCGTCGCGCTTTGTTTGACGTAAACCGCGCCGCCGCCCGAGTTGGTCCCGTTGACCAGCAGGGTGCCTTCTTCGATGAAATTACTCCCGCTGTAGCTGTTGTTGCCGGACAGGATTTGCGTGCCGGCGCCGTACTTCTGCAGGCCGCCGCTCTCGCTGATCGCGCCGGAGAAAGTCGCCGTGTCGCCCGCGCCATCCCCGTTGCCCACACGCAGCGTGCCGCCGCCGGTGGTGATGCTGCCCGTGCCGGAAAGTCCGCCGACGACGTCGCTGTGCCCGTCCATGTCGAACGTCGCGCTGCCGCCGATCTGCAGGTCCGTGTTGTCGGGAATGACGTGGTTGGCGGTCAGCAGGAAGGTATCCGTGCTTGCTCCGGAAAGCGTCATGGACTGCGGGCTGAAGCCGGTGTCCATCGCGTAGAGTTGCACCTCGTGGAAACCATCGGCATTGACGGTCAGAGACTGGCTCGGGTTTTGGAAGGTGGTGTACTCAAAGGCACCGACATCACTGACGATTTCGTTATAGCCGCTGGCCGTGTTGTTCTGCAGGCGAGCCACGGCGCTGTCGAACCAGAAACTCGAATTTGTGCTGGTGTAGGCTCGCTGACCGGAGGGCGTCCCGATGTAGTCGTACTCGTCGTATAGAGGCCGCCAGGCGCTCCGGTGGTACATCAACATGCGGAACTCGGCCCGAAACTGCGTGACATTGTTGCCGACCAGATCGAGCACGACACCGACGTGGCCGTTGAGGCCGGCAATCGGGTTGGTATTCAGGTTTCTCAACGGCAACGGTGTGACGCCGTCGCGGGTGACCGTCACCATCAGGCGGACCGGAACATAGTAAGTGCCGCTGGTCGACGTAGTGAAGAGAGTCTGTCTCTCCCAGACGGCGACGCCGTTAGCCAGACTCGACGCGCCCAAGTTCAGGTTGCTGGCAGTGATCTGGTCTCCGCTTGCGTTGGGGTAACCATCGAGGCTGATCGCCTGGTCGAAACCCCACGGTGCTTCGACGCCGGTTGCGTGATTCGAGGTGAGTCCCCAGTAGGCTTGTGTATCGAATCCGGTGGGGTCAATCCCCGTGTATGTAAATGTTTTCCAGTTGACTCCGTACGTGCCCGACCGCCCGATGGCCGTGCCCGCCTGGAGCCCACCCGGTTCCGCGCTGGCGCTGACACTCACGCCACCCTTGAGCGTGTCGCTGGGGCCGTATGGGACGGAGGCGCCGGGGAGGTTCAGGATCTGGTTGTTGGCTGTCGCACCAACGTGAATCGGCTCCAGGCCAGCGTAGGTTAGCGTCCCGACGTCGGGTCCAAAGTCGATCTGCCCGGAATCATACCTAATCAGGTCGTGCTCGATGGTATCGAAGTCACCCCCGACGATCTCCAGGGTGTCGAAGTCATCCATGCCCCAGCCATCGAAGAACAAGCCGTTGCCAGGGATCGGATCGCCGCCGGAAAAGTCCACCACCAAAGTATCGTTGTTGCTCTGGCCGCGAACCGACAGATCGGTCAGCAACGATGCCTGCCAGCGCCGTTCGCCGCCGGCAGCGGTTGGGTCGGAAAAGACCAATTCGTCACCGTCGCGACGGATGTGGTAAGTGCCGCCCGTCGCACCGAACAGGACGTCAAAGCAGCCAGCTTCCAGTTCGAAGTCCATGAACGCGTCGCCCGTCAAGCCGCTGTTCTGATTCACGGCACGGACGCCGATCGTGTGAATGCCGGCGCCGAGTCCAAGCTCAGCGAACGTCTCCCACTCGAACGAATGGTCGAGGTTGAACGTATTCGTGTAATCGTCGAACTGGCCGTCGCCATCCAGATCCCAGTCATAGTGATCGATCCAGTCGTTCGGGTCGTTGCTTTCGGACCCGGCGATCGTGGTCATCAGCAGTTCACCCGGACCGATGTGCCCCACTCCGCCCGGCTGCAAATGGAGTTGTGCCACCGGATGTGCATTGAGCTCCACGCGGTGATCTTCCACTTCCCCGTCGGCGGCCGGACCATTGGGCGAAAGACCGCCCACGGAACTGAGGCGGAATCGAGTTTGCACCGTGCCATCCCAGTTGATCTGCGCGCCGCTCGGAACGGCAAACTCGATGGTCAGTTCGCCGTCGATCGGCAACTGCATCGCGATCTGTTCGTTGGGATCGTCGACGAACGTTCCATCGCGGCTGAAGTCGATCCAGGCGTCCAGGAAGCCGGCTCCCGACGACGTCACGACGACCTGTCCCGTCTCACCGACGACGAGCGGATTGGCGAACGTCACGCCGTCTTCGTCATCAAGCCCCGTGTTGTCATCCAACACCGAATTGCCTTCGGTCGAACCGTCTTCCTCGGCGTCGACCAAAGCGCCCAAGCTGAGGCTGCCCACCGCATGCCACGGACCGTTGTCCCAGTTGCTGGTCGCGTAGGGCCAGCCCGCGTCACCGTAGTCCCGCGGCGGCATTTCGATGGCCACCCGGTAGTCCTCCACTTCGCCGTCGTCCGCCGGTCCCCACGGATCGAGGCCGCCCGCCGTGCTGACGCGAAAACGGGCATAAGTATACGGATAACCGTTAGAGGGCACCTGGGCATCCAGGGGTACGGTGAACGTCAGATCGTGAGTTCCGGACGCCAGCTCCAGGCTGTCGAAGATCTGGTCGCCTGCGTCAAACTGACGGCCGTTGTTGAAGTCGAAATCAACCCAGGCGTCCAGCTTGCAGTCGGCGGAGACGGTGACCTGGACCGTGTACTGTTGGCCCAGCAGGAGCGGGCCGGAGAAGGTGACGCCGTCGTCCTCGTCGCCGTTGGCCTCCTCGCCCCACGGTCGGCCGTCGTCTTCGGCCGTCACGCCGGCGCCCAGGTAGGGGCCCGTGTCGGTGAGGAGGTGATTGGCCCCGTCGTTCTTGGCTAGCGTCGCATAGTGGTACCAGCCGGGGCCGTAGTCCAGGTCGCTGTCCGGCGCATCGCCCCAATCTTTCGCCGGCCCGGTCGCAGCCGGACCGTAGAAGAATGCCGCACCGGAATCGACGAGCGTCGGGCCGCCGTCGGGCGTGTTGTCCTGCAACGGCGCGCCCACGAGAATCGTCTGGCCGCTGACAGACACGGATGTGCCAAAGGCAGCTTCTGCGCCGTCCCCAAGGAGGAACTGCGGTGCCGCCTCGAACTGGATGATCTGGACGGCTCCTCCGGGGACTTCCCCAGGCGCGACCACGTTCGGGATTCCGACGGCAAGCAGCAAATCCGACATATCGGGGGCCACGCCCGCCACGGCCACCGCCGCACCGTAATTCCAGCCCGGCATCAGTTCCAGATCCGTTTCGGAGTTCGGCGAATAGAACGCGCCGAACCCGCCTCCCATGTCGGCAAAGATGTGAACGGTCCCCGTCCCGACGCCCGGTTCCCCTGGTGCTCCCACGACGACCAACATCCCGTTGGTATCCACCGCTTGGCCAAAACGATCGCCATCCTGCGGAGTGATGGTTGTGATCAGATCGCCGGTCTGACGATCCCACACCTCGACGTCCGGCTGCGTATACTTGGCACCCGCGTCCCAGACTCCGCCGGACTGCAGGAAGCGGTACATGGCTCCCCGGTCGGTGCCGGCGCCGTCTTCCAGCGGCGCCCCCACGACCACCTGGTCCGGCGAGATCGCGACGCTGGTGCCAAAGGCGTCGCCCGCTTCCGCATCGGCTGCGACGAGGCTGGTTTGCTGGGTCCACGCGCCGGCATCGCGGACGAAGACGTACGCCGCGCCCGAGTCGGCGCCGGAAGCGTCCTCGCCGGGCGCGCCTACGACGATCGTATCTCCGCTGATGTCTACGGACGAACCCAAGGCCGCTCCCGCTTCAGCGCCGCTGGCGATCAGCTTTGCCTGCTGGGTCCAAGTGCCGCCGTCGAACACGAACACGTAGGCGGCGCCGGCATCAGACGCGCCCTCGTCGTCGCCAGGCGCCCCGATCACCACGGTGTTGCCGTCGATGCCCACGGAAAGGCCGAACGCGTCGCCCGTATGCAGATTTTCGTCCAGCAGGATCGCGGGGTCTCCGCCCCAGCTGTCGTCGCTCTGATCGTCGGGCGTCCCATTATCGTTGCGCGTCTGCACGATGGCCACGCCGGTATCCGGCGGAAGGGGTGCCATCGCAGCGGGAATCGACATGTGAGGAATCGCGATCACGGCCAAATCCTCTGCCACGGCCACGGCGTGGCCCATCTGTTCGCCGCCGGCAAAGAAGCCAGGGCTGTCCGCGTACATCTGGCCTTGGAGATCGAAGCCGGCCAGTAGTCTCCGGTCCTCCAGCTGTTCCAGCACTCGTCGTCCGCGCAGATTGCTCCGCGATTTCTTCGATTGGTTCTTGTCCCGCAACGTCGGCATGGTCTTTCGGCTGGTCATGGCGAAACCTCGCTTGGTGAAGGGGAGATGGTCAAGGGTCGATGATCGGTTCCTCAAGACAGAGGCACAGACGGCACCAAACAAGGTTGTTCTGTGCAATCCTCTGTGGACTCGGTGGTCTGCGTGTTTCACGAGTCTTTGTCCGTGGCCGGTGGTCTGCTGAAGCCAGAAGCAGGAAAGGACGCTCAAGGCCGGACAGGACCGCTTGTTTGCGCGCATCGGCGCTCACGAGCCGGAGTGGCTGGAGATGAACGGGGATGCGGGTTCCTGCAAACCACCTTCGGCGAGAGCTTTCCGGTTGCTTCGCTGAAGACACAGCTCCGCCGCGGGGTCCTCCCGCGCCGAAGATCCAGACAAATGGGCCGTGGCACCGCACCGATTCCATTCCGCGCACCAAACTCGGCACGGCCCGGACAAAACGACTTTCGTGCCTCTGGGGGCCGCGAAGCCCTCGCGTGAATGGCGACCGGCGACGAACCGCTCAACCGGACACGGAGCGCCAACGATCGTCGACAAGCACCCTCCGTCCGTTCACAGATCGTTAATCCAGCTTAACAGCCTGACCAACAAAAGCAACAGGTCGTAACGGAAAAACTGACTACCAACGGTAACAACCGGCACACTACGCTGCCGAACGTGTACACGTCCGGCCGCCGGGCTGACGGGCTCGTCGGCGGTGCGCCCTCCCCTTCCGCCCCCGCGATAAGACGCCAATTGCACACGTTCACCACCAGCCGTTGTAGCCGACGTAGGGTGGGCCAGAGCGGACCACTTCCTGGCGGCTGGAATCGCCAAGCACGTCAACGCCGGGGGAAAGAGCCAGCAGCGTTGCGAGGCAGCGGCGGCCCACCGGGAGACGGTCACCACCGGCAACCCAGCCGCATCGGGACGCGGATGGCGGCGGCGTGGGATGGATGCGGCGTCCGTGGGATGGTGGCCGTGTTCCGGTGGGCCGGTTCGATCAACGTAGGGTGGGCCAGAGCGGACCACTTCCTGGCGGCTGGAATCGCCAAGCACGTCAACGCCGGGGGAAGAGCCAGCAGCGCTGCGAGGCAGCGGCGGCCCACCGGGAGACGGTCACCACCGGCAACCCAGCCGCATCGGGGCACGGATGGCGGCGGCGTGGGTTGGATGCGGCGTCCGGGGGATGGTGGCCGTGTTCCGGTGGGCCGGCGCTGCGCAATGC
>JAAYYU010000065.1 GCA_012515235.1 Candidatus Anammoximicrobium sp. | reverse complement strand
TGGCGCCGATCCGGAACACTCTTTCGGGTTTCATAGGGGATCCCTTCGTAAAAGAAGTAAATTCACGTACACGCCTGGCGGAGGCCAAGCCCGGGAAGAATGCCACGATTGGCAATCAGCATGCAAGAGAATTCGACGGGAATCGCTGCCGCCGCGCCGAACCTGACCCCGTCATTGAATCGAAGGTCAGTCCAGGTGCATGCCGTACTCCCGTGGCAATCCGCTCACGTCACACACGTGGTTGGTTTCCTGGCGAGTCAACTGACGGCAATAGTACCGACCGTTCTTCGTCCAGAACACGCGCAGGGGGGCGTCTCCGTCTGCCCAGCAGAAGCGTGCCTTGCCCAGCAACTTCGGCGGCGAGCAATTCAAGAAGCAGCAGTAGGCGTCTTCCGTGATTTCGTTAATTCGTCCCGGAACCGAAATCCGTTCCATGAAGGCATACCAGTCTTCATCAGCCGGCTGTTCTGTTACCTCGCGTGCCCACGATAGCTCGGCGTACACTTCGTCGAGCGAAAGTCCTGTCAGACGGATAGCCATTGCCCCTCAGCCTGCCAGAACGACGAGTAGCCCGTCAAAGCGAAGATCGGGAAAATCAGTCCGCGGCGACGAACATCCACCATCTGAAAACTTGCCTTCCTTCATCCCGCCATCGCCGCAGCGATCTCCGTCTGTACCTGAGCCACGTTGCGGCCGTACCGGTGGCGGGATGCGTTGCGGACTTTTGCGGCCCTCGCTGGTCCACGGGGCGGTTTCGGGGGTGGCAGGGTCTCCATCGAGAACGCCCGGCTGGGCATGCCTTCGACCAGCAACCGCGCGTATGCCGTAAACCGCGGCAAGGCGACCAGGTCCGCTGGCGTCAGATCCCCGGCAAGCTGCGCTCCGATCGTCTCTGCGTCGTCCGGTCCGACCTGGAACGACACCAGTGATCCGACGTTTCCGAACACCGCGTTCCGTGTCGCGTCGTCCATCTGGGCCAGGTACTGGTTCGCAATCGTCAGGCTCAGGCGGTACTTGCGTGCCTCGCTCAGGATCGTGGCGAACGATTCGGTCGCGAAGTTCTGGAATTCGTCAACGTACAGAAAGAAGTCCTGCCGCTCGGTCTCGGCTACGTCGGCCCGGCCCATCGCGGCCTGCTGGATGCCGGTCACGAGCAGCGCCCCGAGCAGGCCCGATGCGTCCTCGCCGGTTCGGCCCTTGCTCAGGTTGGCGATCAGCACGCGGCCCTCGTCCATCACCCGGCGCAGGTCGATCGTACTGCGAGCCTGGCCCGTGATGGCCCGCAGGATCGGATTGCTGAGGAACTGACCGACCTTGTTCTGGATCGGCGCCAGCGCCTCGGTGCGATATCGGTCGTTCCAGTTTCCGAACTCGTCGATCCAGAAGGCGCGGACCACGGGGTCGTCGACCTTCCGCAGAATGGCCGCCCGGTATCCTTCGTCCGACAGCAACCGCAATAGCGACAGCAGCGAAGTGCCTGGGATCGCAACCAGGGCTAACAGCGAATTCCGCAGGATGTGCTCCAGCCGCGGCCCCCAGCTGTCGCCGTACAGCTTCTTGAATGCCGAGACGATGCCGGACGCGATCAGCGGACGGGCATCCGGATCGGTGCAATGCAGCGGGTTGAAGGCGACGGGAAAGTCGCGGTCGCCGGCGTCCAGGACCACGACTTCATTCGACCGCTGGGGCGGGACGAGTTCCAGGATGGCCTCGGCCAAGTCTCCGTGGGGGTCGATCAGGCCGGTGCCGTGACCGGCCGCGATGTCGGACGCGACCAGATTGAGCAGCAGCGTGGACTTGCCCATGCCCGTCTTGCCGATCACTGCCAAATGCCGCCGCCGATCGTCCAGATGCATCCCAAACGTTTCCCGCCGGGACCGATACCGGACGCGACCAAGCACGGCCTCGCCCTTCCTTTTTCCGGAGGGGAGAACCGGCGGTGGCTCCGCCTGACGCCACGTGTTGGATTCCAAGCATTCGGTGCGGACAGTCTCGGTCGCCGGGTGGAAGAGCGTGGCGAGTTCTTCCTCAGACAACAGGAAATGGCCGCCCTTCAGATACCGGTCGTGCCGCGAATGGCAACGCCGGATGCCGGAAAGCCGAAAGTTGGACCGTCCGGGGACCGTGAACTGGCCGAACGCACCGGCCAATTCGGCGATGGCGGAAGCTGCCGCTTGTTCTGTAAGGTCCATGCCGGCGACGGTGATGCGGATGCGAACCGAGAAAAGGTGACGTTCCAGCTTGTCACGAGCGCCTTCCAGCGGCTCCTCGCGGTCGTGCAATCGCCCGGTGGTGCCGATGGGTTTCGCAGCCATGCGATCGAATCGCGTGGCAAGACGAAGGATCATGGCCAAAGGGCGTGTCCGGGCACACATCGTCGCCCGTGCGTAGAAGGCGGCGAGCGAAGGGTGCCGTGTCAGGATCGGGCGGCCGAGCGTGGCCAATGCCTTTGCCATCCGGCGGCGCTGGCGGACGGTCGCCGGCCGGACATGGATGGCGATCGACGGGTGCAAGCCGTGACTCAGCTTGGCTGAGACGGCTGCCAGAATGCCGCTGAGAGGGTCGGCGGTGGTGCGGAGCAGAGCGTCTTCGAATTGGGGATACCGCCGAATCGCGTAGATGTCGGGGACCAGACGCAGATCGGCGTACCAGGAGGGGGCACCGGCCGGAGCATCGAGCGACGCCTCGTCCACCAGATTCAGTCGGCAATCCGGGTAGGCGGCCGACAACTGCGTTAAGATTGCCGCGCGCAGTGCCGCCGGGAAGCGACAGAAGAGCCCGACGGTAGACTGCCCGGCTCCGTAGACGAAGACCAGCTGACGACGCGCGGCGTTCGTTTGATGGAGTGCGGCCAGGGCCTGCTCCATGAAGCGGGGGCCGCGTTGATTGTCGGTAGTGGCAGAGACGGCCAGCAGCACGGGCAGGAGCATACCAGTTTTCGACGGCGAATTCGGCTCTGGCGTCCAATGGCAATCGTCGCAACGTGCGAAGGAAAGGGAGCCGAGCGAACGAAACTGGCCGAAGAGACGCAGGCAAATCAAGAAAACCCGCCCCGGACAGCGATGTGATCGAGCGGAGCGGGCCCGATGTGGCCCCGTGTGGTGGCGATGCTGTTCCAGACCCAGAAGCGTTTCGGGGGTGCGTGGCCCGAGATCCCGGAAGGCCGGCGAAGGTCACCACAACCTGAGGACCGGCGGACTCTCCCGGTGCTTGTGGTGAGGAATGGAGGGCCCGTACGA
>JAAYYU010000064.1 GCA_012515235.1 Candidatus Anammoximicrobium sp. | reverse complement strand
TATTCGTGCCTATCCGCCGGACGAATACCACGGCCTGATCGTCTTACGGCCTCGCAGGCAGGCGAAAGCGCCGGTGCTCGCCTTGCTGGAAAGGGTCGTAATCCCGCTGCTGTCGCGCGAGTCGGTCGATCGCTGCCTGTGGATTGTCGATGAACGCGGCGTCCGTATTCGTGAAGGTGGTTCGCCGGGTGCCACCTGACCACCGAACGCCGGTCACCCGTGCTCCCGCCGGTTTGCCGTCCGAGTTGCTGAGGATTGTTAGATGCCCACGTTGAAACCCTGGTATCAAGTCGTCACGCCCCGCGAGGATTTGCGGGAGAACCGTCCGATGGACGCGTCGGAGTTCGCCGTCCACCTGGACCATATTCGCGAAGGCCGGGAGAACGTGTCGCAGGACTATCTCGATCCGGCACGCTTCTTCGACCGGACGTACCTGACGGAGAGCCTGCTGGAACTGTGCTCGCAGGTCGTCCGCCGGCTGTCGGGCATCCAGGTCGAAACCTCGGCGGTGTTCAACCTGGCCACGCAGTTCGGCGGCGGCAAGTCGCACGCGCAGACCACCACCTACCACTTGGCCCGGCACGGGGAAGCGGCGAAGTCCTGGAAGGGCGTGGATCGGATTCTGGCCAAGGCCGGCGTGCCGCAGGTGCCCAAGGCCGACGTTGCCGTGTTCGTGGGCACGGAGTTCGATGTCATCCACGGTCGCGGTGGAACTGGGGAGCCGGTACGTAAGACTCCGTGGGGCGAAATCGCCTGGCAGTTGGGTGGTGAACAGGCCCTGGCCGCCGTGGCGCAGCACGAGGCCAAGGGCGTTGCCCCGGCGGGCGATACCCTGCGGGCCATGCTGCCGTCCGGGCCTACGCTGATCCTGATGGACGAGGTGATGAACTACGTCAGCCGGGGCCGGAAAATGGGCCTGCGCGACCAGTTCTTCGACTTCGTGCACAACCTGTCCGAGGAGGCCAGGGCACGGAGGAACCTGGTCCTGTGCGTCTCGATTCCAGCGTCGGAGCTGGAGATGAACCCCGACGACATGCGGGACCATGACGCCTTGAAAAAGCTGCTCGACCGCGTCGGCAAGGCGATAATGATGTCGGCTGGCACCGAGATCTCCGAGATCATCCGCCGCCGGCTGTTCGAGTGGTGGGGGCTGCCGGACGACGGCCGCAAGACCGCCAACGCCTATGCCGAATGGGCCATCGAACATGCCCAGGAACTGACGGGCATCGACGCCGACACGGCCAATGAGAAATTCCAGTCGTGCTACCCGTTCCACCCGTCGGTGCTGTCGGTGTTTGAGCGGAAATGGCAGAGCCTCCCGCGGTTCCAGCGGACGCGCGGCATCCTCCGGCTGTTGGCGTTGTGGGTCGCCCACGCCTTTCAGGAAGACCACCGCAAGGCGTCCCGCGAGCCGCTGATCATGCTTGGCTCCGCGCCGCTGGAAGACCAGACCTTTCGCACCGCGATGTTCGAGCAGTTGGGGTCGCACGATTTGGAAATTCCGGTCACGACCGACATCGCCGGCAAGAAAGACGCCCATGCGGTCCGGCTGGATCGGGAAGCCCCCGATGCCGTCAAGAAGGCCAACCTGCACCGCAAGGTGGCGTCGGCGATCTTCTTCGAGTCCAACGGCGGGATGAGCCAGTCGAAGGCCGAGGCGGCGCTGCCGGAAATCCGGCTCGGCGTCGGCAGCCCGGAACTGAACCTGGCTGACGTTGACCACGTTCTGGAAGGGCTGGTCGGCACCTGCTACTACCTGAACTGGGACCGCAACCGCTACCGCTTCGGCCTGACGCCGAACCTGAACCAGATTTTGGTGACGCGCCGCGGGGCCGTGAAGCCCAAGGAGATCGACGAGCGGGTCAAGGAGCAAACGCAGAAGCTGTTCGGCGAGGGTCCGAAGGACATCGACCGCCGGTTCTTTCCCGAACGCAGCAACGACGTGCCCAACCGGCCGGCGCTGACGCTGGTCATCCTCGGCCTGGACCACACGCTGGGCGACCGTTCGACGTTGCCGCTGGTGGACACGATTGTCCGGGAGTGCGGCACGTCCGGCCGCACGTTCAAGTCGGCGCTGATCTTTGCCCTCCCGGATGCGGCGGACGCGATCCACGAGGCCACGCGCAATCTGCTGGCCTGGGAGGGCATCGAGGACGACACCGACACGAAATCACGGTTGGACGAAGCCCAGAAGCGGCTGCTGGCCCGGAGCCTGCACCGGGCGGACGGCGACATGAAGGAAGCCATCTGGCGGGCATACCGCAACCTGTGCCTGCTCGGCCCGGACAACAAGCTGCGGCAGATCGACTTGGGGCAGGTTACGTCCAGCATGGCCCGCAGCATCGTGGACATGATCCTGAACGAGTTGACCCGCACGGACGAGATCACCTCCGGCGTCGGCGCCAACAAGCTGCTGAAATACTGGCCGCCGGCGCTGACCGAGTGGTCCACCAGGGGCGTGCGGGATGCGTTCTTCTCGTCGCCGCAGCTTCCCCGTCTTCTGAACGCCGATACCATTAAGCGGACCATTTCTGACGGGGTCAGTCACGGCACCCTGGGCTACGCGGTCAGGGAGGACGCAGGGCAGTACAAACTGCTGCACTTCAACGAAAGCCTCGCCGAGGCGGATGTCGAGATCGCGGACGAGGTCTTCATCCTCAAGGCCGTGGACGCCCAGAAGCTGCTGGAACCGCCCCGGTTGCACCGCCTCACCATCAAGCCGACCGAAGTGACGCTCAAACCCGGGGAGCAAGCCTCGTTCGCGTGCAGTGGCACCGACCAGTACGGCCAGCCGTTCGCCATCGGTACGGCGAAATGGTCCGCCACGACTGGCCAAGTAACCGCGGCTGGCCTCTACACTGCGCCCCAGGACAGCACGGGCGGCCTGTTCACCGTGAAAGCCGAAGCGGACGGCCTGGAGGCCATCGCCGAGGTTCGGGTTCTAAAGCCGCAAGGCCCCGGTGGCGGCGGGACGGGTGGTGACGAAACGAAACCGCACAAGGCGGCGATCCATTGGGAAGGCAGCGTGCCGCCGCAGAAATGGATGAACTTCTACACCAAGGTCCTAAGCCGCTTCGCGTCCAACCCCGGCTTGAAGCTGCGGGTAACCTTCGACGTGCCCGCCGAAGGCGAGCAAGGCCAAGCCAAAGCTGACGAAGCCCGCTCCGGCTTGAAGGAGCTGGGTTTGGATGACGACGTGCAACTGGGCTAGACACCGTGTTTCATCCCGGCGGACCCTGGCAGTGGCGAGTGGCCAATCGGTAACGGAGGCAAGAACAATGAACAGCAAACGCACCCGTGTGCAACCTGTCTTCGGATGGCTTCGACAACACGCAGGATCCGACTGGCCCGCAACGCTGCTTCGGTTGGCGACGGGGCTCGCCATTGAGATCAACCCGGGTCCACTCGTGTCTGCCAATTTCACCAAGGAAATCACGGTTCCGGCCAGTCCCACTCGTTTGGCGTGGATGATTCGGAACTCGCATCGGTTGGTGCCCCAGGACGGGCGACGATGGAAGGAGTATCGCCAGCGGGTCACCGAGAACCCGAAACTCGCTGACACGCTGGCAGCACTCGACTCCGGCCAGCGGGACGGTCTGCCAAAGAAGCTGGTATTGGAGGGAAAGACCCACTGCGACTGCCTACTGGAGTGTGAGCGGGCGGTGATCTGGGTGGAGGGTAAACGGAACGACTGGCTCGCCCCGAACACGAAATGGGACGTCACGAGGGACCAACTTGCCCGAAACCTGGAGGCATGCTGGCTTCTGACGCGGCAGAAACAGAAACAATACTGCCTATTGGTCTGCCACGAGCACGCCCTGAAATACCACGAGGAGCTTCTTATCGCAGGATACCGGACCGGCACCTGGGTGGGCGGCTGGCCGCACCTGGATGAAACAACGCGGCAGGAGCTGGGAAAACGGATCGCCACCCTCACATGGTCCCAGATTGCCGCGGAATGGCCTGGACTTAGGGAGTGTCGTGAATTGATCGACTTGGACTGAGGCCGACCGTTGTTGGAGCGGCATACCAGTGATCCGCCGGGCAACGCCGGCAGCAATCGACGCGAGACGACGGAACCTGCCTACCGAAAACAAAAAGGGAGGACCACGTGGGCGGACGAAAGCAAATAGGCCGCCGCGACATCACTGGCGACAAGGGTATTGCCCTCATTCACCGGATCGTCCTCGATATGGGCTTTGTCTGGAACACGACGAAGCTTGAGGCCGGCATCGACGGATACATCGAGCTGCGCGACGATCAGTCAGGCGAGGTCTCCAACTTCATTCTCCAAGTCCAGAGTAAAGCTGGAGCCAGTTGGTTCAAAGCGGAAACGGCGGACTCCTTTGAATTCATCTGCGACGAGCGCGATCTCAATTATTGGCTCGCGGGCAACGCCCCTGTGATTCTCGTCGTCTCGCGTCCTGATCAGGACGAGGCGTACTGGGTTTCTATTAAGGAATACTTCCGCGATCCGCACCGGCGAAAGTCCCGGAAGATCGTCTTCAACAAAGCCAGTGACCGCTTCGACGTGAACTGCCGTGATCGCCTCTCCGTTCAAGCGATCCCGGCGGACAGTGGCCACTATCTCGCGGCCTTGCCGCGGACCGAGGCCCTGGTCTGCAACCTCTTGCCTGTCCTGCACTATCCCTCCAGGCTGTTTCGCGCCAGCACAAAGCTTCGGTTCCCTGGACAGGTTTGGGACGCGCTTCGGCAACACACAACGTCTCCCGAAGGCGAATGGCTTCTGCACGGCGGTTTCTTGTATTCGTTCCACGATCTGACGTTCATGCCCTGGTCCACTGCATGCCTTGCCTCTACCACGCAGAACCTCTCCGCCTTAGAGTGGGCCAACTCTGATGACGCTCACAAGCGATACGTCGTTGTCCGCATGTTGACAATCTGCATGGAGCAACTGCTCCACCGCCAAGGGGTTCGTTTCTCAAAGGCAAAGGAGCATTACTTCTTCCGAGCGCCGTCTGACTTGGCAGACATCAAGGTTGGGGGGGTGACGGTCTTCAAAGGCTACGCGAGCAAGTCGCATCCAGAACGTATCGCTTACTACCGCCATCGAGCCATGAGGGCACAGTTCATGCGGTTCGATAAGCAATGGTACGTGGAGATAACGCCGACCTACCACTTCACCCATAACGGTTCGGTGCTGTCACGGTACTTCGAGGAACGACTCAGCGGCATCAAGATTCTGGAACGACAGAACAAGGTTCACCTCCGGCAACTGCGTCTGTGGGCGGAGGTTCTACAGCAGACCCACCTCCGTCCCCCGTCTGGTCCTCGGATGGTACAGCGGGCGTTATTCGACGAACTTGCCCCTCCTCCACCCGCTCCGGTGATCGAACCGTACCCGCACGTCACCTTCGGACCTCCCATTGAATTCGAGACCGAAGTCGGTCTTCCAGAAACCGCGTGGTTGCCTGCGGAGGAAAGAAGTGAGGCCGATGAAGACGAAAATCAAGCTCAACGGAGGCTGTTCTGATATGAAACTCGTTCGCTTCCAAGAGCCTCTTTTGCAGTTCGGAACCAGCCAACATGTGGACGTCCGTTTTGGCATCCTGAACTACTGTCCGCTGGATTTCGAAAATCCGCGTGCCCCGAGGCAAATCCGTGTCGGCGTTGTTGGTAGTGCAGTATCGCTCGAAGGCTTGCGTGATTGGCTGGAACGATGCCGTAATGAGATTCCTGCAAAAGAAAGCCGCCAACCTAATCTGTTTCCGAGATTCCCTGGGTTCAATTCGGACTGCGCGTTTCATTCGGAGTTGCTTCTTGATTCCTCGCTGGAGCGTCAGATTTCTTCCGAGGAACTCGCCTCCATACTCAAGGTCAGTGTCCCGGGCGAGCAGAAGGTCCATGCCGCACGTGCCATCGTTGAACAAGTCCGGTCCCTTCTGGACAAGAAGCCGCCAGACGTCATTGTCGTTGCTCTGCCACAGGAACTGCTGAACGCATTTGAGTCACCCGAGGAAGGAATTGACCTAGAAGATGAGACTGCAAATGCGCAAACGCCAGCCGGAGATCGCATCGACTTTCACGATCTTCTCAAGGCTCGGTGCATGTCCCTTCCCCGCGCATGCCCGATACAGATTGTCTTGCCCGCAACGTATGACGCTTCCAAGCGACGACGTGGGCGGTGTCGAAATCGCGACGTTCGGCCGTTACAGGACGAGGCGACGCGAGCGTGGAATTTCCACACGGCGCTGTACTACAAGGCCGGCGGCACGCCGTGGAAGCTGACTCTCGATCCGACAAAGCCGCAGACGTGTTTCATTGGAGTCGGATTCTTTTACACGCTTGACCGGCAGAAGATTTGCACCAGTGTTGCGCAGGTCTTCAACGAACGAGGGGATGGCGTGGTGGTTCGCGGCGAACCGGCGGTTTACGATAAAGTCGATCGAAGCATCCACTTGGATGCTGACGCCTCCTACAGGCTGCTTGTTCGCGCTCTGGACGAGTATCGACATGAACATCACACGGTTCCCGCGAGAGTTGTTGTTCACAAGACGTCTTGGCACAATTCGGCGGAGGCGGATGGTTTCTTGAAGGCCATCGACGAGTATCGGATCCACTCGATTGAACTTCTGAGCCTTAGCCGGTCGTTCACACGGCTGTTCCGTAACGGATTCTACCCCCCACTGCGCGGTATGTTCCTGACACTGGATGAGCACAGTCATATCCTCTACACGAGAGGTAGCGTCGAGTTTTACGCAACGTATCCCGGCATGTATATGCCTCGGACGCTGAGGGTCGCCTGCGATCGAATCGAACAGACGCCTCGATACTTGGCGGAGGAGATCCTCGCGCTGACAAAGATGAACTGGAACGATACACAGTTTGACGGCGGCCTCCCGATCACAATTCGGGCAGCACATGAAGTTGGGGACCTTCTGAGGTACACCGCCCCATCCGACAACATTCCACCGCATTACAGTTTCTACATGTAGACAGAGCGCATGCCGAGCCTGCCAAGCAATGCCTCGGTCTGGGGGATCGGAAATGGCTGGAGGCGGTTTACTCGACGGAGCGGTTGGAGCCCAACGTCGGCAGCAGCCGGCGCCAAGTAGGGGAACCCGACCATGGCGACGATCACGACATCGACGACACTGACCGTCCCGGAGCTGCGGGAACGATGGCTGCCGCACAAGGAGCGGCTGAATGCCACCGGCAGCGGCCACCCCACGGCGGTCCGCTTCCACCGGGCCTGTAGCTGGCTGGAGGAGGCTGAGCGGTTCCACACCGAGGATCAGACCGACCACGCCCTGATCTTCCGCTGGACCGCCTTCAACGCGTTGTACGGCCAGTGGGACCTGGACCGGCACGAGCCGCTGGCCGACCGGCAGAGCTGGCAGGTATTCCTGTCCCGGATGCTGGAGTTGGACACGACCGGACACACCGTCTCGCTCCTGAACGAACACCGCGGCTTGGTCCTGGCGATCCTGGGGAATCCGTACCTGAACGACTACTTCTGGCAGGACCCTTGCCGCGAGAAGGCTGGCAAAACAAGGCAGGGCGGGCGTCACAAAGCGGAAGCCTGGTACGCGCAGAAGGACTGGCCCCTTATCCTGGACCGGGTCGTCGATCGGGTCTACCTGCTCCGCTGCCAGTTGGTCCACGGTGCCGCCACGCTGCGCAGCGGACTAAACCGCGAGGCGGTCAGGCACTGCGCGACAATGGCGGGCCTGCTGGTGCCGACGTTCCTGCTGGTTTGGATCGACCACGGCGCCGGCGAGGACTGGGGCATCATGTGCTACCCGCCGGTGAACCGCGGGGCCGGTGACATTCGGCGGCGTCGGCCGCAGTGATCGACTGTCGCAAATGCCCCGCAAACTACCCTTCCCTACAAGCTTGCGGTACGACTACAGCACACGCCCCTGGTCGCAAATGCCCCGCAAACTACCCTTCCCTACAAGGGCTGCGGTATTCACTCAGCGGTTTCCAGACTTTTGGTTTCCACGATATTCTGAAATTCGGCCAAGATGTCGGCGCAGTGTTGAGACAGGTAGCGGACCACCCGAGCGTTATCCAGGAGCTTTTTCAGATAGCCGATGGCCAGGACCAGATTCAGTACGTTCCGGCCATGTGCTTCTTCGACGGAACGCAGATCCTGGCTGAGATTCTCCATTTCTCGCTCCATGCGCGACATGTCTTCGGGGCTCAGGTTCGCCACGTCCTTGGGCTTGTCGGGCTCCAATAACTGCTCCTGCGGCGTGGCAGCCAGCAGGCACCGGGCGTAGCTGGCCGAGAAATTGTTGGCTGCGACCATGAGTTCGGCCATTTCGATCTGCCGCATCGGCTTGACCTTCCGTATCTCCCGGAAGGCGCCGTTCGACGCCCGTTTTTCCTTCAACAGTTGCACCGCCTCCGAGCAAATCCCGTCCAGAAGGTCGCGTTTGCGCCGGATGGCGGCAACATCCACGGCAAGCGTCTTGGCGATCCGCTCCTCGGAGACGCCCTGCCGGATGGCCTCCATGATCATGAAGTGCTCCTGGATGGCTGAGAGTTGGCTGACCTTGTGGTTGTAGGTGAAGGCTTCGTCGTCCTTCGCGACAAGGCAGTTGACCTTCTCGACACCCATCTCCTTGAGTATGGCGAGGCGCACGTGTCCGTCCAGCAGAATGTACTGGGTGCTGCCTTTGGCGTCGGGAAACACGATCAACGGTTCGATGATCCCAACCTCCTGGATCGAGGCCGCAATGCGTCGGTACTTCTCCGTCTTGCTGATCATCGGACTGAGTTTCCGCACGGGCAGGATGCTCGCCAGGGGGAGCGAGACGATGTTGGTGTCACACGCGAGGCGTACGCGATTGGCCATGGTCAGCATGCCTCTCCATGAATCTGGGCAGCGAGGTACTGGGGGAGGGAATCCAGTGACTCGGCGCGCAGGAGGGTTATGAAGTTTTCGTCCTGGAATAGCTGTTTCAGGGCTGTCACAGCGAACACGAGCCTGGTCTCGCAGTGCTTCGCTTTCTGGACGACCGCCTTCTGTCGAGCCGTCTCCTCACGGTAGACCCGGAGGAGTTGTTCCGACGAGACATCGCCATTGGCACGGCTGTGAACCCCACGGTGAAGGGCTTTTCCCCGGCTGCGCCGCTCTTCTACCAGACGGCGAACCCGGAGCAGGGCCTTGCCGCGCAGTTCCTTCTTCTCGTAGGCGTCCGTCAACGCCCTCTGAACAGCCGCGTCGTTGGAACTGGCGATTGTGATGGCGACAGTGAGGGGCACCTGCTCCTTCTCGACGGCCCGCAGCAGTCGTTCCTCACCCTTGGCCAGCAACTTCAAGATCCCGTTGACATAGGAGACGTGCAGTCCGGCCTTGCGGGCAATATCTACGGGGGAATCGCCGCGGTCCTTCATGTCCGCGATCTTCCTGGCGTGCTCCATGGTGGTGGGCTGACGCCGCGCCAGGTTCTCGATCAGGCTGATCAGCATCAATTCCTCCTTGGTGGCCTCGATGACGATCGCCGGGATCTCGGTCTCGCCTAGGCTCTCGTATGCTTCCAATCGGCCCTGCCCACAGCCCAGCAAGTATCGCGTTTCGCCATCGGCAGTCCGGTACTCAGCCACCGTGATCGGCTTCTTCAAGCCAATCTCGGCGATGTTGGCGACGATCTGCTTGAATTTCTTCTTGCCCCGCGTGCGGGGATTGGGGACGGTGATCTTGTCGATCGGAATCATCTGGACTTCGTTCTGCTCTCGATTCATGCCGCCACCTCGATCTTTCTGCGTTTGGCCATGAGGATGAAGTAGTTCAGGTTGTCGAATTGGTAGGTGTCCAAGTGGACCCCGTTGCTCTCGCATAGGAGCAACTTGGGTGCGCCGATGTCCATGATCGGCAGCAGGTAGTAGTCGGCCGGCTGCTTGTTGGTCGCGTCCATGCGGACCAGGATCGTGATGTCGGGAACAAGCGTCCCGTCGATCCGCACCAGCCATCGAAGCATGCCACCCGCGGTCTGTCGGCACCGGGAAAGCACCATGGACGCTGTGTACGCGTCGTTGATCAGGAGCAGGTTCGTGGCGACATCTCGGGTGACGTGAGCGCCCACCGCACCAAGCTGTCGGAGCACATCGTCAAGTAGCTGGAGATGGAGCTGCCCGATCGTCCGGTTGATCTCCAGAAAGCTGTAATCCCGGTCCGGCCGGTACCCTGCAAGCTGATAGGCGCGGAGGAGACTGCCGAACCGGGTCCGGTAGGCGGAGCTTGCTGGCATGTCCTCGGCCGAGTCGATCAGAAAGCTGGAGAGGATGGAGTGCTTGGTCAAGAGGGTGCGGAGTCGCTCGACCATCTCGTCGTCGGTCAGGCGCCGGGTCCGCGCTAAGATGATCCCGTGAGCGGTATAGAAATCCTCCGGGCTGATGATCGGCTGGAACGCGCCCTCGCGACGAACCCACATGTCCGGCGTATTGGCCACCCGCTTCTTCTTTAGCTTGAACGACCTGCGGTTGTAGACATTGTTGCCGATGTACTTCTCATTGGTCAGGACTTCCCGCACCGTGCCTCGGGTCCAGGGTCGGCCGAGGTCGGTCAGGATGCCGCGGGCGTTGAGGATTTCGGCGATCTCCCGTTCGCTACGGCCCTCGCGGATGAACATCTGGTAGATCCACTGCACGTTTCGGACTTCTTCTTCGGGGCCATGTACGAGAATGACCCGGTCGGTCTGGAGGCTTTTCTTCTCGCCCCGGCCCAGGACTCCTTTTTCCTTGTGGGTGTGGTCGATCAGCATCCGTCGCAGCCCGTATCCGGCCGGGCCGCCCTGGCGATAACCCAGCTCGATCAGCTTGCACTGGCCCTTGAACACCTTGGACGACAGCTCCCGACTGTACTCGGCCGCCATCACCCGCTTGACGCTCTTGATGATCGTGGCGGCCGGCCCGCCGTCGTTCTCGAACTGCTCGGCGCAGTAGTGAACGTCGATCCCGGCCCGCTTGCACAGGTACTCGTAATACGCGCTCTCGTCAGTGTCCTGGAAACGGCCCCAGCGGCTCACGTCATAGACCAGGATGGCGTCAAAGCCCGGGTTGCCGGCCTGGACATCGTCGATCATGGCCCTCAGGGAATCGCGGCCTTCCATCTTTAGGCCGCTCTTGCCGTCGTCGGCGTAGGTTCGGACGATCTCATAGCCGCGCTTGGCCGCGTACTCGCGGATCACGTCGGCTTGGTTCTCCGTGGAATACTGCTGATGTTCGGTGGACATGCGGACGTACTGCGCCGCGCGAATACGATCTGGCCGTGTGGTCGGTTGCTCTTGGTCCATGTTGGCTTCCCTAACGCAGCCGGGGCAGCACAATGAAGTCTGCCGCGGAGTGTCGTGACAGTTGTGGGACGCAGGGAGATTGGCGAAGTCATCTGCGCGCGCTTTCCTGCGACCATTGTTATGGCACGCAATCACGTGCCGCCTTCCTCACATCATGGGCAGGAACTGGGGCAAGCCTCGGGTGAAAGCTGTGTGATTTCTGTGTGAACTTCCTACAGTTTCCGATCAAGTGTCAGCGCGAGATGGTTTCGCACGGTGCCGTTGATCGCCGATGCGAGTTCTTCCATGCCGGCCTCCCGCAGTTTGCGTCTGAGCACCTTGACCACGCTTCGCACGGCATCCGGGCTGCGACAACCCTGCCAGACTTCGTGCAGGAGTTCGTCGTGAGAGAAGAACCGATTTGGCCACCGCACCAACCGCTCAAAAAGCCGAAAGGGGAGGTTGTTGCCCAGAAAGCATGTCTTGCCTCGCCAGCACACGGAATACGAAGCCGAGTCGGCTTTCGGACGATCATCCGAGATTGCATGGCACTTGTGGGTTGACCGTGTGTCGGCCAGGGACTGTTCGTCCAAGTTAAAGCCCAGCCCGTCGTTGGCCATTTCCAGCAGACTGTGAATCATGGTCACGGCGGAAGTGGCGGCCGTCGCCAGTTGGGTTAGCGTGTCAACGAATTGGTTGGCCTGTTTGGTTCCTAGCATGGCAATGTTCCTTCGCTTGTCGAAGCGTTTCGCAAACAGCCATGCCCTGAATGTTCCCATGCCGACGACCAAAGTGTTGGGTAAAGCTGTCGGGGTCAGTGATGACAAGGTCGAACGGCGTGGACCTCCGGCCGCTCCCAGGGTACGGAGGGGTTCGCCGGCGATAGAAAATTATGCCCCACGCGACTGGTGCCCACGTCGTAGGCAGCCCAGCCTGCCAGCCGTAGGTAGCGCGGGCCGGCAGTGGGCCGGCAGTGGGCCGTCGCCTACTCGAAAAACAGAAGGGAGAGCGCGCCCGTGATGCGTCGGCGCGAAGCTGGAGTACAATATCGCCGTTGCGGCTCGTCGGTAGCCGCTAGGGGGAGAGGGCGAGTATGGCCCATAGCCGAATCAACCAGACCGGTCGCCATCCAGCCATTTCGGATGATCTGGTGACGTCGATTGTGCTATGGATGAGACGCTGGCGGACGTCCGGCCTCGCAAAACGGCTGGTCATCGAATTCAGCCCCCGCCTGCGGCAATCCCTGGCACGCAGCCTGCCTTCCCGCCGTCTCATCCGGCTCAACCCGGTGCTGCAACGGCCTCAAAACGCGGCGTTGCTGCCGGAAGTGCTCTGCCACGAAGCTGCCCATGTTGCCGTATTCGAGCTGTACGGTCCCCGGTGCCGACCCCATGGTCCCGAATGGTCCCGGCTGGTCACGATGGCGGGCTTCACTCCGACTTTGCACCTTGCGATCGACGGAGAGCCCCCCAGAGCAGACGCACGATCTTCACCCGCCTCCCGCTATGAGCACCGCTGTCCTGTCTGCCAGATGGTACGTTCTGCCCGTCGGCCGGTGCCCGCCTGGCGCTGCGCCGACTGCGTGGCGGCCGGCCTCGACGGCCATCTGCTGATCACCCGCCGTCCAGCAACAAGGGGAGGCCACCAATGACCGCTGACGCCTGCCCCTTCTGCAATATCCCAGAAGACCGCGTCTTCTACCGTGGACGCCTGGTGACGGCAATGTGGGACGCCTTCCCGGTATCTCCGGGCCACGCGCTGTTGGTCCCCTGCCGGCATGTGGCAACCTGGTTCGAGGCCACGGCCGACGAGCAGCAGGAGCTGTTGCACGCCATCGAAGTGGCCCGGGACGCAATCACCAAGGCGTATCCCGTGCCGGACGGATTCAATATCGGCGTCAACGTCGGCGAGGCCGCCGGTCAAACCGTCTTCCATCTACACGTCCACGTGATTCCCCGGTACAAGGGCGACGTTCCTGATCCGACCGGCGGCGTCCGCGGTGTCATTCCCGGCAAGGCCAACTATCGGCGTGGGCCGACCGCCCAAGACCGCTTGCTGGGGCAGGCTCCGCACCATCGGGCACTTGTCCGGGGCGGCGATCACGATCCGTTGCTGCCGCACCTGCTGGCTGAGCTGGACCGGGCGGTGGGGGCCGACATCGCCGTCGCTTTCGTGCTGCGCAGTGGCATACGGCCCATTCGCGAACATCTGCGGGATCTGCTGGACCGGGGCGGCCGGGTCAGGTTGCTGACCGGCGATTACCTGGACGTGACTGATCCCCAGGCCCTGTGGGAACTGTATGACTTGGACGGCAGCCTGGATCTCCGCGTGTACGAAGCCGCCCAGACAGGCTTCCATCCCAAGGCGTACATCTTCTACCGTCCCAGCGGTGAAGCCACGGCCTATGTAGGCAGCTCGAATCTGACCGGGCCGGCACTGGAAAGCGGCGTCGAGTGGAACTACCGCATTGTTTCCTCAAGGGATGGGACGGGTTTCACGGACATCGTGGAAGCGTTCGAGCAGTTGTACCGGGACCGGGCAACCCGCCCCCTCGACGCGGCCTGGATCACGAAATACCAGGCCCGCAGGCGCCCACCGGCGGTTATCGTGCCCGTGGAGGTCAAGACCGAGGCCCCAGAGCCTCCGCCCGAACCCCACGAGATCCAGCGGCAGGCGCTCGCCGGGCTGACGGCAACCCGCGCAGCCGGCAACTCCGCCGGTCTGATTGTCCTGGCCACGGGCTTGGGCAAGACGTGGCTCAGCGCCTATGACAGCAGCCGACCGGAGTTCGGCAGCGTGCTGTTTGTGGCCCACCGCGAGGAGATCCTGACGCAGGCCATGCAGACTTACCGGCGTATCCGGCCGGAAGCTCGGCTGGGCCGGTACACCGGCACGGAGAAGCTGCCCGACTCGGACGTCCTGTTCGCGTCGATCCAGACGCTCGGCCGGCAGCAGCACCTCAAGCTGTTCTCGCCGGATAGCTTCGACTACGTCGTCGTGGACGAGTTCCACCACGCAGCAGCCCGCACGTACCGGCGGCTGATCGACTACTTCGCGCCGAAGTTCCTGCTGGGCCTGACGGCCACGCCCGAACGCATGGACGGCGGCGATCTGCTGGGACTCTGCCAGGAAAATCTGGTTTTCCGCTGCGACGTGATGGCCGGTATCCGCCAGGGCCTGCTCTGCCCGTTTCACTACTTTGGCGTGCCCGATGAGGTCGATTACGCGAACATCCCCTGGCGCAATTCGCGATTCGACGAGGAGGAACTCACGCGGGCGGTGGCGACCCGATCCCGTGCCCAGAACGCCCTGGAGCAATACCGCCAGCGTGCCGGCAAACGGACTCTGGGGTTCTGCTGCTCCCAGCGCCATGCTGATTTCATGGCGGACTTCTTCAATGAGGCGGGCCTTCGGGCGGCGGCCGTCCACTCCGGTCCCAGCTCCGCGCCCCGCGCCACGTCCCTGGAACAGCTCGCCGCCGGGAATTTGGACGTCATCTTTGCCGTGGACATGTTCAACGAAGGCATCGACATCCCGGCCATCGACACCGTGATGATGCTCCGGCCCACGGAATCCAGCACGATTTGGCTCCAGCAGTTCGGTCGCGGGCTGCGTCTGTTCCCGGACAAGCCGCACCTCACGGTGATCGACTACATCGGCAACCACCGTACGTTCCTGCTCAAACCCCGAACGCTGTTCCAACTTGGTCCTGGCGACGGCGCGGTCGCAGCCGCCCTCAAGCTGGTGCTGGCGGGACAGGTGGACCTGCCCCCGGGCTGCGAGGTGACTTACGACACCGTGGCGGTGGACATCCTGAAAGCGCTGCTCCGTGCTCCCAGTCCGCCGGAGGCATTGCGGAGCCACTACGTCGATTTCCGGGACTTGCAGGGGCAGCGCCCCACAGCCGCCGAGGTTTTCCACGAAGGCTTTAATCCCCGCGCGGTGCGCAAGACCTACGGCTCTTGGCTGCGCTTCGTGAACGCGATGGGGGACCTGTGAGAAACCGAGCAGGCGGTAATCCAGGGGGCCGGTGGGTTTCTGGACAACCTCGAAATCACGCCGATGACCAAGACCTTCAAAATGCTCACAGTGCAGGCGATGCTCAACACCGACACGCTACCGGGCCGTATCGCGATTGATGCGCTCACGGCGGAAGTCGCGCGTGTTGCCAAACGATCGGCCGCGCTCCGGGCGGATGTGGGAACGGCCCTGAACAACAGTGCCGATCTGCGGCGGCTGATCGAAACGAACCCCATCGTAGCCTGGGCACACGGCGGACGCGCCAATGTGGAACGGTTCTTCGCCTACGAGGACGGCGTGTTCCGTACCTTGTTCAGCGTGGAGCCTGACCTTCGCGAATCGTTCCGGGAAGCCGGTCCCGGCTTTCCTCGGCCTGAACTTTTACGGGAACCACTGCGTCCATCCCGACCCGGGCATCACCCTGTCGAAAACGTGGATGCGGCCGACACGGGAAATGGGCGTCGTCAACAATCGGGCTACGGAAGCCGCACGCGGCTGCCAGGCCAGTCGCTGGCAGGTCGAGAAGGTGTTGGCTCGCGGCTACGGGCTGGCGACCGTCTACTACGGCGACATCGACCCTGATTTCCCGGAGGGCTGGAAGCTCGGATTGCGTGCGGCGTTGAGTCCGCAGGGCAAGGACACCGTCTTCCAGCCGGACGACTGGGGAGCGATCGGCGCCTGGGCGTACGGGCTGAGCCGAGCGATGGACTACCTGGAGCAGGAGCCGGCCGTGGACGCCAAACACGTGGCGGTCATGGGGCACTCGCGGCTGGGCAAGACTGCTCTATGGGCTGGCGCCCAGGATGAGCGGTTCGCCATCGTGATCTCGAACAACTCCGGCGAGGGCGGGGCCTCGCTCGTACGCCGACGATTCGGCGAGGCGATCCACCACTCGGTGAGCATGGTCCCGTACTGGTACTGCACCCGGTATCGCCAGTACGCCTGGCACGAAGCGGACCTGCCGGTGGACGCCCACATGCTGATTTCGCTGATCGCTCCGCGGCCGGTCTACGTCGCCAGTGCCACCAAGGACCTGTGGGCCGATCCGCGCGGCGAGTTCCTGGCCGCCAAGCATGCCGAGCCCGTGTACCAGTTGTTCGGTCGAGCCGGCCTGGGCGTGGCAGACATGCCGCCTGCTGATCATCCCGTGGGTGACTTCATCGGCCACCACGTCCGCACCGGCGACCACGATGTCACGGCCTACGACTGGGAGCAGTACATGGCGTTCGCCGACCGCCATTTCCGCCACGGAGCGGCGGCGGCAGAAAAACGCCCAGGCGGGGATGGGAGGAACTCGCCATGATCTTGCTGGACAGCCGAAGCCTGGCCGTGCTGTTGGTCCTTTGGGTCAGCGTTGCAGCCAGCCAGGAACCAGCCCGCCCGCCGGTGCCCGCGAACTCGGTGGAACGGTCGGTCATGGAGCGAATCAAGGGACGGGCATTTCCCTCCGTCTTCCAGGCTTGGAGTCCTGCCCAGAATGTCCGCGATGAATCGCCGTTGCACACCGTGGCCCGTCACGATTTGCTCTGGCACGGTCCGCAATTCTTCGGCCTGCGTTGGAACAACGGGTACACCGGGTTTGCCGATGGGTTCACGGCCGAGAGCATTCAGGCCGCCCGTTTGTTCCGGCAGAAGCTGTTGAAGCTCAACCCAAATCTCGTCTTGATCGCGGAAATTCGCTACCGGGACGCCCACCGGAGCTACCTGCCGGAGGGCCATGCTTGGTGGTTGCGGGACAAACAGGGGCGAATCGTTCCCGGATGGGAGGAGGGCGGGTTCTTCTGCCTGGACTTCCATAATCCACAGTTCCGGTCACAGGTTGCCGCCCAGGCCAAGGCGGCCGTGAAATCCGGGGCTGTCGATGGCGTGTTGCTGGACTGGTGGTCGGACGATGCCAGCCGGCTGGAGCTGATCCGCGAGGTGCGGGAGGCGGTCGGCGAGCGGGCGATCATCATCGCCAACGCCAATGATCGCCAGACGCCTCAGACGGCTCCGTTCATCAACGGCTACTTCATGGAGTGTTACCGCAGCCAGACAGCACAGGAGTGGATGACCATTGCCGATACGCTCGTCTGGGCAGAAGCCCACCTCCGGGAACCACGGGTCAACTGCCTGGAAACCTGGTTCCACAAGTCACGCGACGATCTCGGTCTGATGCGGGCAACCACGACGCTGGTGCTGACGCACTCCGACGGCTATTGCCTATTCTCCGATCCCAACCCGCTTCCCACACCGGATCACCTGCACAACTGGTATCCGTTCTGGGAGCGGAGCTTGGGAAAGCCGATTTCGGAACGGCAATCGCGTCCCGATGGCACCGTGAGCCGGGAGTTCGAGAACGGCGCAGCGGTGTACAATCCACTGGGCAACCGTGCGGTGTTGGTACGATTCTCAGACCGACGTCGCAGCGTGGCGACCGGAAAGGCGGGTCTGGAACACGCTCTGGGTTGTCCCGATGGCGACATCTTCTTGAGGGTCAAGTGACGCGAAACATGTCGAGCAAGCCGAATCTGGACCCCAAGTGGCTCCAATGGTCAAAGCAGTTGATGGCCATCGCCCAGAACGGCCTGACCTTCGCGAGCAACCCGTTCGACAAGGAGCGATACGAAGCCGTCCGGGCCATTGCCGGCGAGATTCTATCGGACCACACCTGCACCGCCCCGTCCCAAATCGTGGACCTGTTCTCCGGGGAATCCGGCTACGCCACACCGAAAGTCGATGTCCGCGGCGTGGTGTTTCGGGACGATACCATTCTCCTGGTCAAAGAACGGGCTGACGGTCTGTGGACGCTGCCGGGCGGCTGGACCGACGTGAACGAAGCGCCCAGCGAGGCCGTGGTTCGCGAGGTGTTCGAGGAGTCTGGCTACCGAACCCAAGCGACGAAGCTGCTCGCCGTCCTGGACAGGTCCAAGCATCCGCACGTCCCGCCGCTGCCGTTTCACATCTACAAGCTGTTCATCGAGTGCGAGCTGGTCGGTGGTGACGCTGAGACCAGCCACGAAACGGAAGCGGTGGCGTTTTTCCGGGAGCACGAGTTACCGGAGTTGTCGATCTCCCGCACGACTCCGGAGCAAGTCACCTTGCTCTTTGAGCACCGGCGTTGCCCGGAGCTGCCGCCCGATTTCGACTAATCGCTCACGGTTTGCCGTAATCCATCGGCAGGAATTGCAGACGCTCCCAAGGGAATCCGCTCAGGATCGCGTACACGGGCGTGCCATTGAACAGAGCGGGGTAGGGATCGGGCTGTCCCAGTTTGGTGTACGACTTCGGGTTCTGCGCCCTGAGCGTAATGGCCCCGGCCTTGTCCCAGACGACAAAACCGTATTTCTGGGCCGCCTTGGCAATCGTCTTGCCGACCGGGTGCATCTTGAGGGCACCCACATCGACAGTCGGATCAAGCCGGAATCTCAGCCCCTCGGGAATCCTGCTTGGGGCATCCTTCGGGTTGTAGCCGTCCGAACGATTCGCCGGATACGACACGACCGACCATTTCTCGGTATCTACCAAGGCGATGCCCAGCACGTGCCCAATCTCGCCGCGCTGCAATTCCTCCGCCGTGATCTGGCCGCCCAGGAACGGCAAGCCCGTGGCCGTCGTGCCGTAAGGCTTCTGCCAGATACCCAGGTTCTTGGACACGTTTCGCATGCAGCCGCCCCAGCAGGCTTGCCACTGGCCGCTGACTTTGCGGGCCTGCCAGAACTCCCACAGCGTATCGCTGGACGGCTGGTAGACTGTCATCTCGGCGTCAGTCCCGTCCGCGGGCTCCGCGTGCTCCGGGATCGGGACGGCTTTCCACTGTTCCGCGAGCTTCGGATCAGAGAATCCTTTCTTCTGGCAATCCCATTCGGTGACGCGAACGGTAGCCGTGTTGGCATCTGCCACGTACACGGGACTCGCGTAGGCGGTCAGATTGATGGAGACGGTGCCGTAGTACGCTTTCTTCTGACGCACAAACTCGGCCACGAAATTCGCCGAGTTGGGATGCAGCGGCACGTCGGCGGGCAGCGGCGTGTACCAGAAACTCGTCGGTGCGAAGATGGTGGCCGGATTCGCTGGCGGCTCCGCGGCGGCAACTGCGTTGACGCCGAAGTGACCGGCCAGTAGGGCCGCCAGGATGATCGGGCGCGTGGGGATAGGTTTGCGCATGGCTGGGTCCTACATTACGGAGAGCGGGCCGGGTGGCGGCCCGTCAGTTACCGACTTCCTGCACGTCTGGCGTGCCATTCTTCTCTAACCTGCTTACTCGCTCATCAGCCGGTCGGCCAACTTCTTCATCATGGCCGTGGCGGGGCCTTCCAGCAATGTGTAATCACCGGTGGGCCGCGTCTTCACGTCGATGATGTACTTGTTCTTCACCGGGGAGAAGATCGGGATCAGGTGCGAAGCCGGGGCGACCTGGGCCGACGTGCCGATGCAGATGAAGACCCCGTCGTGGCGGTCCACCTCGTCAACGAGCACCGAAAGCTGGTCAAAGTCGAAGTTCACGGCTTCCCCGAACCAGACCACATCGGGCCGCAATTGCCCGCCGCATTTTGGACACAGATCACCGAGCTTGACCGGCACGTCCTGATGCGTCTTGAAGTCGCAGGTGTAGCCGCCGTCACTGAAAATATCGTGGTGGAATTCGCACTTCCGCCTGATGATCAGCCCGTGCAGATGCACGACGTTTTCGCAGCCTGCGCGTTCCAACAGGTCGTCGATGTTCTGGGTGATGTTCAGCACGTTGAACTTCGCCTGCAAACGGGCGATGCTTCTGTGGGCCTCATTGGGCTGTGCCGTCTGTACCCCGCGGAATCGCAGTTCGTAGAAACGCAGAACCAGTGCCGGGTCTCGTCTCCAACCGCCAGGGCTGGCGACATCCTCGACCCTGTGGTTTTCCCACAGGCCGTTGGAATCGCGGAACGTGGGGATGCCGCTCTCGGCGGACAGCCCCGCGCCGCTGAACACGACAACCGTTCGTTTCCTGATCTCGCTCTGTTCAGGCATACGTGTACCTCTGCGTCTTCGCCGATTGTACAAGCCGCTCCCGACATCGGGTAGAATATCCGTCCGGCGCTGTCTGTCACCAGAGAGCGACAGGCTCGATGCCGGTGTTTTTCCCAGCATCATCGGGGGAAATGTTCCCCGTGATGCGATCAACTTGCGGAGTGAGGTGCCATGCGCCGAGTCTTGCCTGTTCTTGCGTTGACGGTCGCCGCAACATGTTCCGTCATGGCAGCGGACGCGGTGCCCTCCGCTGCGACGATTGTACCTGGCGTTGTGGGCGACGGCGTCCACGATGACACGCTCGGCTTGCAGACGCTTCTCGACGCGGGCAGGAGCGAAGTCCATTTCCCATCGCCACCCGTCCGCCTGCTCATTAGCAAGACGCTCAAAATGCACTCTCGGCAGACGTTGGTTGTCGGGCGGCACACCGTGATCCGACTCAAGGACGGCTCCGACCAGGTGATGATCACCAACGCCGACCACGACGAAGGGAACGAGGACGTGAGCGTGGTCGGCGGTATCTGGGACATGAACAACCTGAACCAGTCGTTGACGGAGTACCAGAAGACCCGCAACTGGCGAGGACGCCCCTATGCCCCCGAGTATTTCATCGGCGTCTTAATGCGGTTCAACAACGTGAAGAACCTATCCCTCCGCGGCTTGACGCTGAAAGATCCGGTCACCTTCGGCATGCAGTTGGGGAACCTCCGGCAGTTCACCATCGAGGACATCACGTTCGACTACAATCTGAAACGAAGCAACATGGACGGGGTGCACGTCCACGGCAATTCCCGCTGGGGGCGGATCGTGAATCTCAAGGGCACGACCAACGATGACTTGGCGACCGCGCAGAAATAACTTGAACAAGTTTTACTTTCTCGGCGATAGGGTATAGTTCCATTCGCCGTGGAATTCGTGACGTTTGAGATTCAGTGCTCTTATCTGTTCCTCGGTTACTTTGATCTTG
>JAAYYU010000010.1 GCA_012515235.1 Candidatus Anammoximicrobium sp. | reverse complement strand
GTCGAACAGCGACGAGTGTCGAACAGCGACGAGTGTCGAAACTGGCGGGGGAGAGAACTATGAGTCGTGTTGTGCTGCTGCTGACAGGTCTCGCAATCTGGTGTCTGGCCGGAGTCGAGCTAGCATGGACCCAGGCCCCGGCCGGCAACCCTACGCCGCCCGCCGTCGCCGCCGCTCCCTTCCCGCCCATGACCGCCCAGGAGCAGAAGTTCCTGGACGAGGTGCTCGGATACTGGGAGAAACGCAGCCAGGCGGTGGAACGCTACCGTTGCACCTTCCGCCGCTGGGATTACGATCCGGTGTTCGGGCCGCAGAACACGTTCAAGACCTACAGCGAAGGCACGATCAAATACTCCGCGCCGGACAAGGGCATGTACAAGGTGGAGAAGATTCTGCACTGGTCGCCGCCCAGCCAGGCAGGGGAGAAGCCGAACTTCGCGCAACGGCCGGATGACTTTGGCGAACACTGGGTTTGCGACGGACTGTCCGTGTTCGAGCACGACCACAAGAGCAAGCAACTGGTCCAGCGCGAGTTGCCGCCCCAGATGCGCGGCAAGGCGATCGCCGATGGCCCGCTGCCGTTCCTGTTCGGCGCCGACGCGGCCAAAATCAAGAACCGCTACTGGATCCACCCGCTGCCGGTTCCGGCGGACGTGAAAGGCGAATACTGGCTGGAAGCTTATCCCAAGTGGCGACAGGACGCGGTCAACTATCAGAAAGTCCACGTCATCATCGCCCAGGACGATTTCCTGCCAAAGGGCCTGGTCATTTTCGACCGCAATTTCAATCCGGTCCGGAACCCGGCCCGCTCGACCTTTACGTTCGAGAGCCGGGAAGTCAACTGGAGCGTCGCGCTGCAGCAGCTGAACATCTTCAACCGCGAGTTCTACGAGCCCAAACCGCCGTTCGGCTGGAAGAAGGTCGTCGAGAAGTACGACCTGCCGCCCGAGGCCCAAGCGTTTGCGCCCGCCGCCGTCGGCGGGATGAATCAGGCTCAACTGCCTCCCAGCGGTCCGCCGCGGCGGTAGAACCGTCGCGGGCCCAGAACTCGCCGGCTGCACGTGCCGGTTCCCGCGAGGCGGCTTGTGAGCGACTCGACTTTGCCGATCAAAACCCTGCCGATCGTCGAACGCTGGGATTGCACCAGTTGCGGCCAGTGCTGCCGCGGTACCGAGATTCCGCTGGACGACGACGATCTGCAGCAACTGCGCCGCCAGCAATGGGATCGGCATCCGGACTATCAGGGCGTCCAGACGGTCGTGCGGCAGGGCATGCTGAGGCGGCGGTATCGGCTGGCCCAGCGCGACGACGGGCGGTGCGTGTTCCTGACCGGGGAGGGCCGGTGCCGGATTCACGAGGAGTTCGGACTGGCAGCCAAACCGCTGGTCTGCCGCGTGTATCCGCTGCAACTGGTCCCTCTGGACGACGTAGCCTTGCTGACCCTGCGCCGCAGCTGTCCTGCGGCCGCGGCGGATCAGGGCAGCGAACTGCGGACGCACCGCGACACGGCCGTCCAGGCAGTGCGGCAACGGCCGCAACTGGCGCAAGCAGCGCCGCCGCCGCCGATCATCGGCAGCGTCCGCCGATCGTGGCCAGACACGCGACTGGTGACCGATGCCTTGGAACGTTTGTTGACCGACGAGCAGTATCCGTTGGTCCGCAGGCTGGCCCACGGCCTGCGGTTCTGCGATGTGTTCGCCCAATGCCGGATCAGGAAACAGGACCGGCCGCAACTGGCCGAGCTGGTGACGCTGCTGGCAGAGGGCGTCCGGCAGGAAGTCGTGGACTTGTTTCGCGAGCGGCGCGCACCCGGCCGAGCCGCGTCGGTCCTGTTTCGTCAGATCGTCGCGGATTATCTCCGCCTGCACCCGCGGGTTTCGCTCCGCGAGTCATGGCGCGAGCGGCTTCGTTTGGCAGCTGCGGCCGTGGCGTTTGTCCGCGGCCAGGGCCCGGTGCCGCGGTGGGGCGACGGTTTTCCGGAGACCACCTTCGAGGCCCTGGAAGAACGCAAGCTGGGACATTGGGGCGTTGAACTGCAGCAGCCCCTGCAGCGTTACTTTGAGACGATGGCGGTTTCCCTGCAATACGCCGTCGCGAGCCGGCCGGGATGGCCGTTGATCGACAACTTCCGGGCATTGGCGGTCGCCTATCCGGTCGCCTTGTGGATGCTGCGCTACGCTTGCGGCGAACGCGAGCCGGCGACGGAAGACGTGATTGAGATCATCACGGCCATCGACCGCGGACAAGGCTACGCCCCGCTGATCGGCAGGCAACACCGGCGTCGCATCTCGCAACTGGCGGCCCTGGGCGAACTGGAGCGGCTGGTGATCTGGCACGCCCGCTGAGCGTCGCGGCTGAAACTTCGTAGGGCGGACTTCCGTCCGCCCGGAGCAGACTCAGACGAACGGAGCTCCCGGCTTTCGCCAGTCGGCGAATGATGCGTGGCAGTGGGTTGATTAGCAGACGGTTACGACGAACGGACGCAAGCGGCGCCAACTGTCCGCTTCGCTGATCTCCAGCACGAGCCTCTGCTTCCGCCACGGATGCTCCTGGCGCAGGAACAGGTCGGTCCACTCCACGCGGCCGAATTCCTCTGCACCGGTCTTTTCCGCCCCTTTTCGTTCTCCTTTAGCAACGGTGGCCGAAATAACTTCCCGGATTTAAGCCACCACGCTGCTTGCCAGCGCGGAGCCATGTTCAGCACCAACCGCCGTCCCCCTCTACGACCGCCGATGTCATCGTTGACATCTCTGGTCTTGAACACCGCTCCACGCTGGCGAGCAGCGTGGTGGCCAGGAGGAGGCTGCCCCCGCAAAGTTGCTGCGGACTCCACCTTGCGAGTCAACGAGTGCTTAGGCTTGCCGCCAGATTCCGCGGGAACGGGAAATCATTTCGGCGTCCGTTGCTAGGGCTGGGCTTTCAGCCGATGGAACGTCAGGCCCTCGTCACCGGGCGGGCCGCCGGTGACGACGAATTGGAACTGGTCAGGCCCGCCGGAGGTGACTTGCCCCGCCATGGTGCCTTCGTCGGCGCTCTCCATGATCAGGGCGTCGTCCTGCGTGGTGTACTTGCCGGCGATCGTTGTCGGCGGCTGGCCCTTGGGCGTCGATTTCCAGCTGAACCCGCCCTGGTCGTCAATGGTCAGATCGAAGGCGTTGCCGTCGCGTTCCGCGCGCCACTGGCCGACAAGGTCTGTGGTCAGCGTCGCCTCGTCCGGCTGGGCGATTTCCGGTTTGGGCTCGATTGCCGGCCTGGCCACTGTCCGTTCCGCATCGGCGGCGGGCGGCGCCTCGATCTCGTCCGGGCTCTGCAACGCCTCGTACATCCGTTTGGCCACCTGGTCGTTCGGCTGTGCCGCGACCACGCGCTGCAGAGCATTCTTCGCCGCATCGGCATGGCCGCAGATCAGGTAGTGGTAAGCCAGCACAAAAGCAGCCGCGGAATCGTCCGGTTTCTGCCGATGGTGCGCCTCCAGCGCCCGCAGTTGCTCGGTGTACTCGTCCACGCCGCTGTACAAACTGATCAGGGTGGTCCAGTCCATGCCGGGCGCGACAGCCAACAGGGCGTTGAGCACGGCGGCGGACTGCTGGTACCGGCCTTGGGCGAACTGGCACAGCGCGTTGAACTCGTGGACCACCGGATCGTTCGGCACCTTGCGCACAGCCTGTTCTGCCAGTCTCAGGGCGTTGCTGTAATCCGCCCGCTTGAATGCGTCGCGCGCCTGGTCCAGCAGGCTGTAACCCGCTTGTTCTTCGGGCGATTCCGCGGGAACGGGCACCGGGGCATCCGGCGTTGGGTTCTGATCGCCCGATTCGATGTAATTGTTGATCACGATCGGCTGCGAGTAATCGTACGCCGGCACGGCGGCCACGACGGTGCTGGTGTAGTAAGGATTCGCGTAGCCGTAGTAGTAACCGTAGCCCCAGGAACCGGTCAACGCCGACAAGCCCCAGTACGTCGCGCCCACGATGGCGGGCACATACCAGTAGTTCCCCCAATGGCCGCTCCAGGAGCCGTGATACCAGCCGTGGTGATGGTGGTGAACGTGACCATGATACCAGTGTTGGTTCCAGTGGCGGTACCAGTCGTCAGGCCCTCCGTAGCCCCAGCCAGGCCGATGAGCCCGGTCGTACTTGAAAGCAAAGTCTCTTGCCATCCAATTATTGGGATAGCGACTGCTGGGCCGATGGCTGATGGATGGCGGGCCGCCGATCCCCGGCTTCGGGCCGCCGATGATGGGCCGTCCGCCGGGAGTGTGCTTCGGATCGAGCCGGCCGATCGTGGGGCGGTCTTTGCTGCTGGGCCGACCGCTGAACTCCGGCCTTCCCAAGGACGGCCGGTCGCCGGGAAATGACTTCAGATCGGGCCGGCCGATCGTCGGGCGGTCCTTGCTGCTGGGCCGACCGCTGAACTCCGGCTTTCCCAAGGACGGCCGGTCGCCGGGAAATGACTTTGAATCGGGCCGGCTGATCGTCGGGCGATCCTTGCTGCTGGGCCGACCGCTGAACTCCGGCCTTCCCAAGGACGGCCGGTCGCCGACGGGTAGGCTCGGACGTTCGATCTTGCCAACACTGGGACGATCAGGAGCGATTACAACAGGCTTGCCGACACCCGGCCGATCGCGAACGATGGCGGGCGGCTGATCGAGTGTGCCGCGTCCTGATGTGCCGAGCTCGGGTTTGCCGCGGCTCGGCCGTCCGCTGCCGGGACTCGGCCGAGTCAAATCGGCGGCAAAGCTTCCTGGGCTGGGACGGCCAGCGCCCGAATCGATGTTGCCCAAGCTGGGACGGATGCTGATCGCTGGCGAGCCGCCGGGCCGCGACGCGACCGAGGGCAGGCTGACGCTGGGCCGCGAAACCGATGGCCGGGCAATCTCGGGCCTTGAACCGCGGTCGAGACTGGGACTGCCGCTGACTCCCAGCGAAGGTCGCGAGATCGACACCCCGGATCCCGGCGAAGACCGGCCACTCACGCTGGGCAGACCCGAGCGACTGCTGACGCTGGGCAGCGAGGGCCGACTGGACGGCAACGAAAAACTCGGCCGCGACATGCCGCCACTGGATCGCGAAACGCTGGGCGCCGGCCGCGACATGCCGCTGGGCCGTCCGCCGCCGCCCATTCCCATGGACGGCCGGTTGCTGCCAGGACTGCTGGACCCGCCGCGTCCCGATCGTTGTCCGTAGGCGTCCGGGACCAAGACCAGGCCAGCCGCGCCGAGCAGCAGGATGCCAAAAGCAATTGGGTTCATTCTTCGGGTCATGTTACTCACCGTGTTTTCCTTGAGTTGCGGCGATGTCTTGCCGTTTGGGTTTTCAGTTGCTGGGAGGCGGCGGCCGCCGGACGATGGTCACTTCGTAGTCGTCTTTGGTCGTATCGCCCAGGATCCGGTCGAAACCGCGCATGACGAATTTGTCCTTGTCCACGGGCTCGATGAACAGCGTCGCCGAGCCGGTCTGGCCGTCGGGCAACACGGCCGACGACTTGACGACCCAGCCGGTGTCGATGGCCGTCCAGTGCGCATCGCCATAACCGCCGTCGGAATCAAAGGCCCACGAACGCAGTCGCTGGTGCAGCGGGTCCCAACCGATCCGCTGGCTGGTCTTCATCGTCGGGCGGCCTTGAATCTTGACGGTATAATCCATCAGCAGGAAGTTGCCGTCTTCCGACCAGCGGCAGTTCATCAGCACCACGGACTCGGCATTCTCGTCCACCCAATCTCCGGCCAGCCAAGCCAGCGGCAGCAGCCGCTCGTGCGGCGCCGGTTCCTTATCCGCCGCGGACTCGCGGGCCGAGGCGACCAGCCATTGCCCGTCGCGCTGGACGTACATCACCGTGTAGCGGTTGGTCGCCTGGCCCTTGCCGTCCTGGGTGACCACCTTCCGCGTTCCGTCCTCAACCGCCAGGCCCGATCCGAGCACGCGAACCGAGGCGACGTCCAGCGTCATCTTCACGCCGGGGAATTTTTCGAAGAATTTGGTGAAGATCTGCGCCACCTGGTCACGGCCCCGGTAGACGTTGCCTTCTTCGTCCACCGCCTCGCCTTCCGGCAGGAAGGCCGACGCGATGGCCTGGGCCTGGCCGTCGTTGTAGGCTTCCACCAGTCGCTGCGACATCTGGCGGACTGCCTGCTCAGCGGGAGTCGGGTTGCCCGGCTTCTCCTGTGCCGCCGTCATTCCACTGGACAACAAACAGCAAACGAGAATCGAACATGAATATCGCAAGATGGCGCGCTCCTATGAATGAGGAAATGAGGAAAGGTGCCTGGGCCGGTGCCTGATGCATTCTAGCCGATTTGCCGACGGGGGGAAGTCGGACGCCGCGAAGCCTGCTACAATCGGGCGGTTGGTCCGTTGAATTCCCTTTCCCAAGTTGACGAGGGACGACTTCGCCATGGAAACGCCAGAGTTTCAGATGACCGGTTTGGGGAGCAAAGCCTTGCACGCCGGCCAGCGGCCTGATCCGGCCACCGGTTCGCGCGCCATGCCGATCCATCAGACCACCAGTTTCTGCTTCCGCGACACGCAGCACGCCGCCGACTTGTTTGCCCTGCGCGAAATGGGCTGGATCTATACACGGCTCATGAATCCCACGACGGATGTGTTTGAACAGCGGATGGCAGCCCTGGAAGGCGGCGTCGGAGCGTTAGGCGTTTCCAGCGGCCAGCAAGCGATCAGCGTCGCGCTGCTGAACCTGGCCCACGCCGGCCAGCACATCGTCAGCGGCGAGGCGCTGTACGGCGGCACGCTGACTCTGTTGGGGCAGACCTTCAAGAGGCTGGGGATCGAAGTCACGTTCGTCGACGCCACCGATCCGGGGAACATCGCGCGGGCGATCCGGCCCAACACCCGCGCCGTGTACATCGAGTCGCTGGCCAACCCCAAGAACGACGTGCTGGACTACGCGGCCATCGCAGACACGGCGCATCAGCACGGGTTGCCGGTCGTTTGCGACAACACGGTGCTGACGCCGATCCTGCTGCGGCCCTTCGACCACGGGATCGACATCTGCGTGTACAGCGCGACCAAGTTCATCGGCGGCCACGGGACCAGCATCGGCGGCTGCATCGTGGACAGCGGCAAGTTCGATTGGACCCAAGAGCCGGACAAGTGGCCCCAGTTCACCCAGCCCGACGCATCGTACCACGGGGCCGTGTTTCACGAGGCCGTGGGTCAGTTGTGCTATATCATCACGTGCCGCACGCACTGGTTGCGCGATTTGGGCGGAGCCCTGAGCCCGTTCAACGCGTTTCTGTTCCTGCAGGGATTGGAGACCTTGCACCTGCGGATGCCGCGCCACTGTGAAAACGCCCAAGCGGTGGCGGAACACTTGGCGGCGCATCCGCTGGTGACCTGGGTCAATTATCCGGGCCTGCCCTCCCATCCGCACCATGCCCTGGCCCAACGCTACCTGACGCGGGGCTGCGGCGCGATTCTGGGCTTTGGCGTCAAGGGCGGCCGGCAGGCGTCCCAGAAATTCATCGAGTCCGTGAAGATGGCCTCGCACCTGGCCAATATCGGCGACGCCAAGACGCTGGTCATCCACCCGGCCTCCACCACCCACAGCCAACAGACCGCCGACGAACTGCGGGCGGCCGGCATCACCGAGGACTACGTGCGGATGAGCGTGGGCTTGGAGGATCTCGGCGACATCCTGGCGGACCTGGATCAGGCCCTGCAGGCTTCTCAACAACCATGAGCGACAAGAGTGTGTTCGACAGCAGTGACAGTGTGCGGCATGCCAAGCCGCTGCCGTACGCGCAGCACGTTACCTTCGACGGGCCGTTCCACCTGGAATGCGGCCGCCACCTGCCGTCGGTGACCGTGGCTCACGAGACCTACGGCACGCTCAGCCCCGCGCGGGACAACGCCGTGCTGCTCTGCCACGCCATCTCCGGCGACTCGCACGTGGCGCGGCACGACGCGGAGGACGATCCCGGCTGGTGGGACATCGCCGTGGGGCCCGGCAAGCCGATCGACACCGACCGCTACTTCGTGATCTGCCCCAACATCCTGGGCGGCTGCCGCGGCACGACGGGGCCGGTCAGCGTCAATCCGGCCACCGGCGGCGCGTACGGCCCGGATTTTCCGCTGGTCACGATCGGGGACATTGTCAAACTGCAGCGGCAACTGGTAAAGCACTTGGGCATCGAGCGGTTGTTGGCCGTCGTCGGCGGATCGCTGGGCGGCCAGATGGCCATGACCTGGGCCACGCGGTATCCCGACGAGCTGGCCGGTTGTGCGGCGATCGCGACCAGTCCGCGGCTGACGAGCCAGGCGCTGGCCTTTGACGTGGTCGGCCGCAACGCCATCCTGCACGATCCGGACTACGACGCCGGCAGGTACTACGACCACGGGCCGGGGCCGAAAGTCGGCTTGGCCATCGCCCGCATGTTGGGGCACATCACGTACCTGTCCCGCGAGTCGATGATGCGGAAGTTCGACGCCAACCGTTTCACCCCGCGTGACATCGCCACGCAGTTCGAAACCAAGTTTTCCATAGGCTCGTACCTGGCCTACCAGGGCGACCGGTTCGGCGAACGGTTCGACGCCAACAGCTACATCACGCTTTCGATGGCCATGGATCTGTTCGATCTGGGCGCAACGCCGGAGGAATTGGCCGAGTCGCTGCGGCCGTCGACGTGCCGCTGGCTGGTGATCAGTTACACGTCCGACTGGCTGTTCCCGCCTTTCCAGTCCCAGCAAATCGTCGACGCGTTGGTGGCCGAAGACAAGGCGGTCAGTTACTGCAACGTGCAGAGTTCGTGCGGCCACGATGCCTTTCTGCTGCCCAATGAATTGGCGAGCTATGGAACGCTGATCGCCGGCTTTCTGGCCAATTTGAACGAGGCCTCGAAGCTTCCGCCGGTGCAGCGCCTGGCCGGCGCGGCCGCCTCCGACGCCTCCGCGCCCGTTTCGCCGCTGCCCCGCGAACACGCCGCGCACAGGCCGACCAGCATTTTTCACGACCCGCAGCGGCTGGATTACGACTCGATCGTCGAGTTGATTCCGCCGGGTGCCAGCGTGCTGGACTTGGGCTGCGGCAGCGGCGAACTGCTGTCGCAACTTCGGCAGCGCGATCACGCCCGGCTGGTGGGCATCGAGTTGGACGAATCGGCCGTGGTGGCCTGCGTGCAGCGCGGGCTGGACGTCTTGCAGGCCGACTTGAACGAGGGTTTGTCCCTGTTTGCCGACGGCGAGTTCGACGTGGTCGCGCTGTCGCAAACGCTGCAGACGATCATCGACGTGCGGCGGGTGATCCAAGAGATGCTCCGCGTCGGGCGGCAGGCGATTGTCAGCTTTCCGAACCTGGGCTATCACAAACTGCGCCGACAACTGGCCGAAGAAGGCCGCGCGCCGCTGGTCTCGCTGGGCGGCGGCAGTCGCTGGTACGACACGTGGAACGTCCGCTTCCTGACCATCGCCGATTTCGACGAGTTCTGTCGCGACGAAGGCATCCGTATCCACGACCGCGTGTTCCTGGATACCGAAGCCCGCCGCCGCGTGACGGACGACCCCAACCTGAACGCCGACCTGGCCATCCTCGTCCTGAGCCGCTGACGGCGAATGGTCGGCAGGGCACAAAAAAACGGCCATCCGATCCGCCGAGCGAGCGAGAAAAGGCGCGTTCCGCCGCCAGGAACCGATCCCGCGAAGGGCCCGCCGGCCATCGACACACGCGGTTCGACTGCCCCCAAGCAGCACTGTCGCGTGCTGGCCAGCAACCAGCTAGCGGGCTGCCTCAGGGCCGGAAGACGGGTTTCCTTTTCGCCGGAAACGGCACGGCGTGGGCCGCCAACGCATCGAAGGACGCCTGCCAACGCCTACTTCACTGGTGCTTCACTGGCCGACCTGTTTTCGGTCCAACCCTTTTTGGGCAACAGAAACGAGGCGGGTTGCGTTGTCTGGGAAAGAAGGGCTCGCGACATTCTGGGCGAAAGACTCGCGTCAGGCACCAACCTTTCTGAGTTCTGGCAGTCGTACGTTTCGTTTTCAATCGCCGTGCTGGACGTTCCCCGTTCCGTCTTGCCCGAATCGCCAGCATCTTGGTACACTCCGCCGACTTGGCAACTGCGTGATCCGTTGTCCTGTGCCAGAGTTGTTCGGCTTGGGAAGCCCGACTGCTGGCGTCAAGGGGCCGGTGAGTGCCTGCTGAGTCCGTGTCCGCGGTTTGGGGCCCGTGATTTCGTGGCGGAGCGGGCTTTCGTGGGCTGGGGCGGAATGAACTTCGCCCTACGAAGCTTGGCTCGGGACAGGTACTTCGGGTCCGTCCCGCGTCCGGGACGGGTGCTGGCAAGGGAATGTCCGGCAGTGCCTTGGGGGGACAGGGAGGTCCGTTTGTTTTCCCGCTGGTCGATTCGCAAGAAGCTGTGGCTGAACGGCGCGATGCTGGTCGTGGGCGTGGCTCTGCTCGCGTTCAGCAGTTTTCGCGGCGTCTATGCGTATCGCTGGTTGGCGCGAAACATCAGTTATCAGCGGGCCACTGAACTGCGGTTGGCCATGGATCTGTCGTATCGCGTCGGCGAACTGCGGTCGATCGTCAGCCAGGTCCGCCGCCACAGCGATTTTGCGGCCGTCGGTCTGAATCGCCAGGACTTGCGGGAAGCGTTTCGGGTGGAATTGCTGAAACTCGACGAAACGCTGCGCGGTTACGACGAAACGCTTCATGTCTACGATCCCGATCCGGATCAGGTCGAGCCGGCCGCCCAGCCGCTGTTCGAGCGGCAGACGGTCGCCAAGATCCGCCAGCGACTGGACCAAATCGCCAAGCTGAACCAGGACGACGCTTGGGTGTTCAATGAACTTCAGGTCGACGACCTGGACGCCGCGCTGGCCGATCTGCATTCGCTCACGCTGTCGCTGCCGCAGCACTTGCAGCAGCGCCTGCGCGAGCTGGCGGGGGAGGTTCGGGGCGAGTATCGCACGTGGATTGTGCTGACCTGGATCTCCAGCCTGTCGGCTGTGATTGTCCTGTTCGTCTTGGCCAATTTCTTCCGCCGCTCGGTGTTCCAACCGCTGGGGATCGTCGTTCAAGGGTCCCGCCGCATCGCCCGCGACGGCGATTTCGAGCATCGCATTCAGCTGCGCACGCACGACGAAATCGCCGAATTGGCCGGCGGGATGAACGCCATGACCGAACGCTTCCTGAAGATCCGCGACGACTTGGATCGGCAAATCCAGGAGCGGGACGAACAGGTCCGTCAGCGCACGAAGCAGGTCGTCCGCAGCGAACAGCTGGCGGCCGTGGGTTTTCTGGCCGCCGGCGTGGCGCACGAAATCAACAATCCGCTGGCCGCCATCGCCTGGGCGGCCGAGTCGCTGGAGATGCGGTTGCACGACCTGATCCAGCAGGACGAGCAGCAGCCGGACGACGAGCGCGACGAGGACATCGACGTGTTGCGGAAGTACTTGCGGAAGATCCAGGACGAGGCGTTCCGCTGCAAAGGCATCACCGAGAGGCTGCTCGACTACTCCCGCATGGGCGACGTACAGAAGCACCCTACGGACCTGAGCGAGCTGGTGCAAGGCGTGATCGACATGGTGCGGCACTTGGGCAAGTACCGCGAGAAGAACATCGAATTCGACGGCACCACGCCCGTCGTCGCCTCGGTCAACGCCCAGGAGATCAAGCAGGTCGTGCTGAACCTGATCACCAACGCCCTGGACAGTCTCGATCCGGGCGGCACGGTGTCCGTGCGGTTGCGGAACGCGGGGGGCGGCGCCGAACTGGTCGTGCGAGACAACGGGTGCGGCATGACCGAGGAGGTGCTGCAGCACATCTTCGAGCCGTTCTTTACCCGCCGACGCGGCGGCCAAGGCATCGGCCTGGGACTGTCCATCACCTATCGCATCGTCCAGGACCACGGCGGCGAAATCCTGCCGCACAGCGACGGTCCGGGACGCGGTTCCGAATTCAAGGTCACTTTACCCCTGGTGGTGCATGATGAAGAAAACCGTCAAGAGAAGCAACAAGCCGCATGACGGCCTGAAGATCCTCTTTGCCGACGACGAACCCTCGATCCGCGAAGTCATGCAACTGGAACTGGAGCGGATGGGGCACGAGGCCACGATCTGTCCGGACGGCCTGACCGCCGCCGCCGCGCTGGAACGTAACAGCTACGATTGCGTCCTGGTCGACTTGGACATGCCCGGCTTGAACGGGATCCAAGTCATCGAACGGGCCAAAGAACTGGCCCCGGAGACCGAAGCCGTGGTGCTGACGGGCAAGTCGTCGCTGGACACGGCCATCGCCGCCCTGCGGCAAGGTGCGTTCGATTACTTGACCAAGCCCTGCAAGCTGGTGGAACTGGAATCGCTGCTCTCGCGGATCGCTCAAAAACGGGAATTGACGAACCAGTACCGGGCCTTGAAACAGCGGCTAGCCCGGATCGAAGGGAAGATGAACCTGGTCGGATCGAACGAAGCGATGGAACGCGTGCGGCAACTGATCGCCAAAGTCGCGCCGACCCGCTCGACGGTCCTGATCCTCGGCGAGACGGGAACCGGCAAGGAACTGGTGGCGCGGGCCCTGCACGAACAGAGCCTGTGCGCCGACAAGCCCTTTGTGCCCGTCAACTGCGGCGCGCTGCCGGAGGCGCTGATCGAAAGCGAACTGTTCGGGCACCGCAAGGGCGCGTTCACAGGCGCCGACGATCACCGGGTGGGGCTGTTCGAGGTGGCTCACGGCGGCAGCCTGTTCCTGGACGAGATCGGCGAGTTGCCCAAGGCGATGCAGGCCAAGTTGCTGCGCGTGCTGGAGAGCGGCGAGATCCGGCGGATCGGCGACAACGAGTCGCGGCAGATCGACGTGCGGGTGATCTGCGCCACCCACCGCAACCTGGCGGAGATGGTCGAGGACGGGGACTTCCGCGAAGATCTGATGTACCGCATCAACACGTTCGAGATTCAAGTCCCGCCGTTGCGACTGCGGACCGACGATATCCCGGAACTGGCCGAACACCTGTACCGCCGCTTCCGGCCCGCCGTGAGTGCCTTTCAGCAACTGTTCACCTCGGAAGCCGTCGAGTTGCTCAAAGCCCACTCCTGGCCGGGCAACGTCCGGGAACTGGCCAACGTCGTCGAGCACGCCACGATCCTGTGCGACGCGCCGCCGATCTCGGTCGAGCACCTGCCCCGCAGCTTCAACGCCCGCGGCGTCCGGATGCCCGACCTGGGCCCGGTCTCGCTCCGCGACCTGGAAATGCACGCGATCCTGCAATCCCTCGACCGCCACGACGGCAACAAAGCCGTGGCCGCCGAAGAACTGGGCGTCAGCCTGAAGACGCTGTACAACAAGCTGAATCAGGCCCAGGAATTCGACCGCAAATCGGCCTGACGCGGCCCGGCGGCGATGCCCCAAGGCCCGGACCGCCGCCGGTCTTGGGCTGGTCCTACTTGTCCGCCAGCGCGGCCTGGGCCTGGGCGACGATCCCGGAGGCGGTGATTCCAAAGCGCTCGTACAGCTGCTTGAACGGCCCGGAAGCGCCGAAGCCGGACATGCCGACGAAACGGCCGCGGGAGCCCAGGTAGCGGTCCCAGCCCTGGCGGATGCCGGCTTCCACCGCGACGCGGGCGGTGACCTGCGGCGGCAGGACGCTGTCGCGATAGGCCTGATCCTGGGCGTCGAACAACTCCCAACACGGCATGCTGACCACGCGCGCCGCGACCCCCTCCGCCGCCAGCTTCTGCTGGGCTTCCAGGCACAACGGCACCTCGCTGCCCGTACCGATCAGGATCACGTCGGGCTGCCCGTTCGGCGCGTCGAGCAGCACGTAACCGCCGCGGGCCACGCCGGAGGCCGCGGCGCACTTCGAGCGGTCCAGCGTGGGCAGGTTCTGCCGCGTGAGCACCAGCGCTGCGGGCCGATCGGCAATCGCCAGGATCTGGCGATACGACTCGGCCACCTCGTTCGCGTCGGCGGGCCGAAAGACGAGCAAGCCGGGGATGGCGCGGCAGGCCGCCAGGTGCTCGACGGGCTGGTGCGTCGGGCCGTCTTCGCCCAAACCGATCGAATCGTGCGTCAAGACGTACAGCACACTCTGGTGCATCATCGCGGCCAGCCGCATGGCCGGCCGCATGTAGTCGGAGAACACAAAGAACGTGCCGCCGAACGGACGCAGCCCGGACAAGGCCATCCCGTTGCAGACCGACCCCATGCCGTGCTCGCGGATGCCGAAGTGCAGATTGCGGCCGCCGCGCTCCTGGGCGCTGAAATGCCCGGCCTTGTCGACTTTCAGCAGCGTGTTGTTCGACGGGGCCAGGTCGGCCGAACCGCCGACCAGCCAGGGCACGTTCTTGGCCACCGCGCAGAGCACCTGGCCGGACGACACGCGGCTGGCCAGGCCCTTGGCGTCCGCCGGAAATACGGGGATGTCCTTGTCCCAGCCGTCGGGCAACTGGCGGGCCCAGATCCGAGTCAGTTCGGCGGCCAGCTGCGGATGCGTCGCTTCGTACAACGCGAACTTCGCCGCCCAATCGGCGTGCAACTGCCGGCCGCGAGCCCCGATGCCTTCGGCGAAATGTTCGCGGACGCCCTCCGGCACCAGGAAGGACTGGTCCTCGGGCCAGCCGTAGGCCCGCTTGGTCAAGCGGATTTCGTCTTCGCCCAGCGGCGCTCCGTGCGCGTCGTGCGTGTTGGCTTTGTTCGGCGAGCCGTACCCGATGACGCTCCGCACGACGATCAGCGTCGGGCGGTCGTGGCAAGCGCGGAACGCGGCCAGGGCCGCCTCCATCGCCGCCACGTCGTTCGCGTCCTCGACCGTGACCGTGTTCCAGCCCAGCCCGCGGAACCGCTTGGCGACGTCTTCGCTGAACGCCAGATCGGTGTGGCCCTCGATCGTGATTCCGTTGTCGTCGTAAATCCAGCACAGATTCGACAGCTTCAAATGCCCCGCGAGCGAAGCCGCCTCGCAGCCGACGCCCTCCATCATGTCGCCGTCGCCGCACAGCGCGTACACGTCGTAGCCGAACAGGTCGAAGCCCGGCTGGTTATAGCGCGCGGCGAACCATTGCCCGGCCAAGGCCATGCCCACGCTGGTGGCGATGCCCTGGCCCAGCGGTCCGGTCGTCATTTCGATCCCCGCCGCATCGCCGTATTCCGGGTGCCCGGCGCAAGGGCTGCCCAGCTGACGGAAATTGCGGATGTCGTCCAGCGAGACGGCCGGCTGGTCCAACACCTGGCCGCGCTCGACTTTGCGGACGCCGACCAGGTGCAACAGCGAGTACAGCAGCATGGAAGCGTGGCCGCAGGACAGGACGAACCGGTCGCGGGCCGGCCACCACGGGTGCTCCGGGTCGTAACGCATCTGACGGTTCCAAACCGCGTAGGCCACCGGCGCCAGAGACATCGGGGTTCCCGGATGGCCGCTGTTGGCCTTTTGCACTGCGTCCATCGACAAGGTACGGATCGTGTTGATTGCCAGCTGTCGGCGGTCGTCTTTCTTTGCGGTCATGATCGGCACTTTCTGTAACGGTTCCTGCTGCGGCGAATGGGCGTCCCAGCGACGCCGGGCAAGTCGGTCCACCAGTGGCGGACAATGTAACCTCTTGCCGGACCCAACGTCAATGACCGGCCTGAGTCAGGGTGCAAAGACTGGGCTCAGGCACTTCGGCCGCCTGCCGTCACGGCAGGATCAGCAGCCACAGCCCCGCGATGGCCAGCGTGAGGATCGTCACCGGCACCCCGACCACCGCGTGTTCGCGCCAGCTGATGCGGATGTTCAGCCGCGCGGCCTGGTCGATCACAATCATGTTGGCGATGCTGCCGACGATCAGGAGGTTTCCAGCCAACGTGCTGGACAAAGCCAGGATCGGGCCGGCCAGCGGGTGATGAGCCGCCGGCAGCAAGAGCATCGTCGCCGGCACGTTCGAGACCACGTTGGACAACACGACGCTGGTTCCAAACAGCCAGGCGGGCTGGGCCGGGTCGACGCCGGCCGCCCGCAGGCTGTCCATCAACGCTTGCAGGTTCCCGGACTGCGACATGGCCCCGTTCACGATGAACAGCCCCGCGAACAGCACAAGCAGCTGCCAGTCAATCAGCTGCAGGATCTCGCGAGACTGCATGCGGCGACTGGTCAGCAGCACGCCGGCAGCCGCCAGGGCGAGGACTTCCCGCGGCAGACTGCCCCACAACAGCCCGCCGACCAGCAGCCCCAAGACGATGAATCCTTTGACCGTCTGCCAGCGATCGAAGGGCCTGCCCGCGCCGGCGATTGTCCATGTCTCGCGGGTCCAGTTCCCGGCCGTGCGCAGGCAAATCACCAGCCAGGTCGCGGCCAGCCCCAGCAGCGTCGGCACGGCGGCCTGCAGCAGGTAGACGTCGAACCGCAGTTTCAGCACCTGGCCGATCAGCATGTTCTGAGGATTGCCGATCAAGGTCGCCGCCGAACCGACGTTCGAGGCGCAGGCCAGGGCCAACAGAAAGGGCACCGGATCGAGCTTCCGCCGGGCGCAGCCGTCCGCCAGGACAGGGGCCATGGCCAGACAAATGATGTCGTTGCACAGCAAGGCGGACAGCGCTCCGGAGGCGGCGATGACCAGGGCCAAGAGCCGCGGCGGCGAGACGTCCAACTCCGCCACGCGCGTGGTGAACCGCGTGTAAAAACCGCTCAACCGGAATTGGGCGGAAACGACCATCAGCCCCAGCAGCAGACCGATCGTCGGCGTGTCGATGGCGATCCACGCCTGCTCCGGAGTCAGCCGCTCGAACGTCACCAGCACGATCGCACCGAGCAACGCGACGCCCGTGCGATCCAGGGCCAAACCGGGAATCCCGCCGGCGATCATCCCCAAATACACGACGACGAAGACGAAAAAGACCAGGGCGTCCATACTGAGCCACGGTTGAAGTCGGCGGCGAAGATAGTTGGGCGAAGACAGTTCCTGGCACCAAACGGGATTTCCGCACTTTTCTGCGTCGTTTATGAAGTCACGGTTTCGGTGCTGGGGTCAGGCTTACAGAATTCAATTTTGGCCGAGCGGAGTCATGCGACGTGGCTGGCACCAAACTCGGCCAAAATTGAATTCTGTAAGCCTGACCCC
>JAAYYU010000063.1 GCA_012515235.1 Candidatus Anammoximicrobium sp. | reverse complement strand
CTGCGAGAGAGACCAGAAAACCGATCGTCGCCCCCCCTCACAAAAACAGGCGACAATAGAACAAAAATGCCCGTTTTCACAAATACCGATCTTCCCGCCGCTCGCCGGGATTTTTGGCGGGCCAGACCTTGCCCGTTGGCGCCTCCCTGGTCGCTGCCGGCGAACAGCAGCGCGACCGCGCGGCGGTCGGCGTTGACGATCAGCGAGCCGCTGTCGCCGCCGTCGCTGAACGGGCCGTCGCCGTCGCCTTCGATTTCGATCTGGTCGTCGAACCGCAGCACGCCGATTCCGAATTCGGCTTGGACGTTGTCCAGTTCAAAGGCCGTGACTCGCCCGCGGGTGCGGCCCGTGGTCCGGCCCAGTTTGGCCACCGCGGCGCCTTCGTCCAGGAACTCCTCGCCGAGCCCTTTCAAGCGGCCCATCCCAGTCAGCTTCGCCGGATCGGCCTCGATTTCCTTGACCAGCGTTGCGACGGCCGCGTCCACCGTGTTGACGCCCGAACGTTTCACCTTGACAAAATCGGCCAGCGTGGCCACGGTGTCATCGGGGGCCGCGCCGCCGTCGTACGTGCCGGGCTGCAGGATCGCATCGCCCCGCTGGCCGCGGTTCTCGCAGGCCAGCACGTGGTTGTTGGACAGGATCGCCAACGGACCGCCGCCGCACGGCCGAACTACGGCGCCCAAGGTCCCCGCCGTGACCTTGAAATGGCCGACGCTGCAGCCGATGCGCAGCGGGCGGCAGCGTTGCTGATACCACGGCACGGCTCGCGTGCGCACGACGCCCACATAGCGGACGTCGACTTCGCCGCGAGCTTGCCGGGTGATCCGGTCCACCTCGCGGCTGTTCTCCAGCGCCCGCTGCTGAACGCGGACGGCCAAGGCAAAGTCGCGGGCGGTGTGCCGTGCAATGCCCAGCGCCAGCGTGGGCTGCCGGTCGGTGGCGGCGGCTTGCCGCTGGACGCCTGCACCAGGCACTCCGCGGCTCCGGACGCTGGCAGACAAAGCCGGCAGGATCGTTTCCAACAGGTCGGATTTCAATTCACGGACGGAGGACAGTTGCATGGCTGGTTCCTTTCTTGCCACGACAAAAACAGAACGCGGTCAGCCTGACCCCAACGCTGCGGCACGTGCCATCCACCGCAACGACTTGGGCACCGTTCGGTGCTAGCACCAAACGGAAAACAGCCACGGAAAGTCGCTGTCTAGGATGGCACAGTCGCGCGAAATGGGGTCAGGCTTACAGAATTCAATTTTGGCCGAGTTTGGTGCCAGCCACGTCGCATGACTCCGCTCGGCCAAAATTGAATTCTGTAAGCCTGACCCCGGCACCGCAACCGTGTCTTCCTCCCCGCCGCGCAAAAAGTGCCGGGAATCCCGCTGGGTGCTAATTCCCGGCCGCTGCCTTCGCTGGCCCGCGCTGCTCCACGATCACGTGCCCGTCCGGAACGCCCTGGATGCCTTCCACGGAGTTTTCGCCGATCACGGCCGCTGCCTGCTCGTCGTCGATCAGGAAGGCCACTCGCGGGCCCGGCTGTAGACTGACAGGGTACCAGAAGTACGCGTGGTTGCGGCGCAGCAGGGTCGCCTGGGCGGCGCTGGCGACGTGGTAACCGGCGAGCGCGTCGCGAACCACGTTGTGCTCGGCGATCGTGCCTTGCACGACAGCGGCCGGTTGCGACTCGCCGGCCGGACGATTACCGGTAATCAGCAGTCCGTCGGTGCGGCTGCGAAGGAACGAGTTGTGCCGCAGCACGTTGCCCAGGCAGCGTGGGAACTCGACGGGCAAACCGGGCCCCTCGCCGCTGACGACCAGCGCCCCGCAACTCGTTTCGTCACAGCGGGTGCCCTCGATGTGATTGAAGTACAGCGGCCCGATGCCGCGGTTCCACGTCTGCGGCATGGACGAAGCCAGCGTCGAGCAGTTGCCGTACAGGTACAACCCCGGCTTCCGCTGGCGCTCGACCACGTTGTCCGACAGCACGTTTTCGATGCACGAAATCCACAGCTGGATGCCCGTCATGCCGTCGATCACACGGTTGTTGACCAGGTGATTGCGATAGTAGGCAGTGTGGACCAACGCCAGGCCGTCGGCTTGCGGCGGGACGCGCCACGGCCGATCCAGCTGGTAGGTGGCCCCACGGCGGGCGACGACTTGGCGCGTCTGGCCCAGGCCGCGGCCTGCCAGGATCGTGACGAAATACTCGCCCGCCGACGGTTCGTTGGTGCCGTCCTCGGCTTCCGGCGGCCAGAACGGCGTCTCGTTTCCGTCCGCGTCGTAGGCCAGCTGCTCGCGTTTCACGCTGCCCAAGCGTTCGTCGGGCGTGGGGGCGAGCTTCTCCGGCAGCGTGACGCTCTGGACGCCAGCCGCCGCGAGCGGTCCGTAGTACGCGATCCGCTCGCAGGCCTCGAACAGGATCATCTCGCCGACGTTCTGGTCCGTGCCGGCGACGCCGCCAAAGCGGGCCCGGTCTTCCTTGTTGCCGGCGATCCAGTTGTGGTCCACGGAACCGCGGCCGGTCGACAGCCAAATCATTCTGCGTCCGGTTGGTCCGCCCGCATTTTGGCCGGGCGGCGAGCGGAAGGTGTTCTGTTCAAGGACGCAGTGGCGGACCGTTTCGTTGCGGCTCTGGAGGTAGCCTTCGGAGTTTCCTCCCCAGCGAGTGACCGAGGTCAAGTGGTTCCAGGACAGGTTGCAGCCGCGGACGCCGGACAGGAACAACGGCGTCCGGCCCCACAGATTGCAGTGGGTGACCGAACCGTCTTGGGCGTGGAACAGCCGCACGCCACAGTTCTCCGCGTGCTTGCCTTCGACGTCCCGGACCTGGACGGCGAACAACGACACGCCCTTGATCCAATCGGGATAGTCGCGGCTGCGAATCGCGACGCCGATATTGGTGCGCACGCTGCCGCAAACGGTCACGTTGCGCAGCGCGGAGTTGTCGCCGGCCAGCCACACGGCGGCCCGGTCGCCGCCTGGCAGCTTGCCTTCCTTGGTCTCGAATCGCGCGGCGTCCGCGCCCTGCAGCACGACGGTCCGCGCGTCGCTCTGCGGCGGCGGGCTGTCGTGGGGGACGCGGTCCGGATCGAGCGTGAACAGGAACGCGTCCAGGTTGATCCCGCCGCCCTTCTCGTTCTTCCAGACGAGTTCGTGCGGGCCGGCAGCGGCTTCGATCGTCGCCGAACGGCTCCACTGGAACGTGCCGAAGCTGCCCGTGTTCGGCAGATTGTCGAGGGGAACGGGGGAACCGCCGTCGACGGCCAGCGTCATGTTCTTCGAAACGCCCGGCTGATTGTAGGCACTCATTTCGGTCGCGTAACGCAGCCACACGTTCCATTTTCCCGCGGCCGGAAATTCGACCTTGTATCCCATCGTATCGCCGGGCGTGTGAATGGCCCCGACACCCTGGTTCCAGCCGGACGCGGTCAGGCAGCAAATGGCCGCGGCGGGATCGCTGGGGGCCTGGAGAACCGTGCGACCTTCGCCCCAGGCGCCCTCTACGTGGACGTCGGCAGGAATGATCAACGTGCCGCGAAGCGGAAACACGCCCGCCGGGATCTCGACAGTCCCGCCGCCCTTGGCAGCCACGGCGTCGACGGCCTTCTGCACGTCGCCGTCCTCGACGGTGATGCTGGTCTCCGTTGCCGCCGCCGGCTTGTCGACGGTCACCTTCAACGGACGGCCCCAGCCGAACTGGCCGCCTTGGCCAGCGTGTACCCAGAGTTCGTACTGGCCCGGTTCCAGGTCCTTGGGCACGGCCAGCAGCAGACGGTGCTTCGCGACGTTGTCCTCCAATTCGCCAATCTCCCAACGTGACAACCAGCGCCCAGACTGGCCCGGTTGGGTCAGGTAGACAAAGGCCCGTGCGTGATCCGGCCGCCGGGCCAGATTGCGACCGAACACGCGCCAAAGGCCCTCCGTCCCGCTCGCTTCGCCGCCGTGGGTGTAGCACCACCACGGGTTCGGCTGATTGAGCACCACCGGTTCGCTCCAGCCGGCCTGGTTCCCGACCCACACGACAATCGGGCCGTCGTAGCAACGTTCGGGCAGCGTGGCGATCAGCAGGCGACCGTCGCAGGATTGGACCTTGAGTTGGATCGCGTGACCGCCGGCATGTTCCGGGTGCGCGCCCCAGGCCTCGACCTGTTCGGTCAGTCCCTCCCCGACCAGCAGGAAACTCTGATCCGGCCCGGCCTCTTCGGAGAACGCATACACCAGCGGCGCGCCTTCGGCCGTCGGATGCTCCGGCGGCGTGTAGACCGAGCCCGGTGTGACGGGCGGCGGCACGGGAGACTCCAGCCCGATGACGAGAAACGCCAGCGCCGGCAGCAACGTACTCATGGCCCCGCTCCTTGTGTCAAAGCTCTCGGTGACAAGACTTGCCGGTGATGATCCAGCCCCACACCAAGAGCCTATCTGCGCGGCCCCCCGTACACAACAGGATTTCGAGCGAGAGGTGCAAGACGCCGGTCCGAAGACTCCGTGAGCGGGGACCTCTCGAAAGGCCGGCGTTTTCCTGGCTCAATGCCGGACTTCCACGCGAACGGCCAACCCGTTGAACGAAAGGCTGTCCCCGACGTCGCTCTGCTGCCCGGATCGTACGCTCTGAACATAGTCGTCCGTCGTGACAGCATTGAACCAGCCGCTGGCCAGGTACCCCACCGTCACGCGATGCCGGCCACAGTCCGATTGCCAGCCGACGCCCAACTCCGCTTCCAGTTGCGAGACAAGGCGATAGTCCTCAAGGTGATTGGCGACCACGGCCGTGCCGCCGAACTGGTTGACCTGTGCGTAGTCAGCCTTGAACTCGCCGGCAACGAAGTTGGCAAAGCCTTTGGCGTAGATCAGGATTCCACAGGTCGGGTTGCGGCGCTCGGCGTCGAGCCCGAACCGGAGACCGAACCCGTCGAAGTCGATGTCCGTGACGACGTCGGTCAAGCCTGTCGCAACCCCCGTGTTCTGGCCAGCCCAAAAACGCTGTTCCAGCTGCGCGTAACGCAGGCCCGCCAGCCAGTTGATCGCGGCGTCACAGTCGCCCCACAGCAGGTGCCGGTAGTCCAGGTCGACCAACTGGAATTCGATGTCCTGGGAGGCGACTGCGGCGAGACTGTTGGCGCCGCATGAAGCCTGACTGGGATGAGTCACCTGCGACGCCAGCACCCGGCCGGGCGCGGCGGCCAACCGACCTTCCGCATCGCTTTCCAAACGAGTGTACGTGGCGACCACGCTGCTGCACTCGCTGAGCGCCCGCGTTATCCCGCCGCGCATCCCACCGCCGAAATCCGGAGCAATCACACCGACCGGGCCGGTGGGCGACGAAAACGCAGGATCGCATCCCGTCCGTTCCACCGCGTAGATCAGATCGGTATTGCCAGGCCGCAGCAACAAGCCCTCCAGGAACACCCCGCTCCAGTGCTGACAGACCGGGACATAGTCCAAACAGGCGCACGCCCCCGCGCAATCGCAGTCCGGGTACGTCGCCGCTTCAAAATCAGAAGGATTTGGCAAGGCGCTTGGCAACAGCGATTCCTCTGGGGCGGCCGCCGGAGCCGCCGCCTCCGGTTCCGCTGCCTCCGGCGACTGGCCGGCAACGGTAGCCAGGAAGGTCAGGAAGAACACAGGGACAATCGCAACGATTCGCATGGCGGGTGCTCCCCTGCGCCGACCCGTTCCGGCCGGCCGCGTACGCGGCCGGCCCTGAGTCGCGAACAACGCAAACTCACGGCACCGCCGCTATCATCTGCAAATCGGTATCGTCCGAAACAACCGCGCAACTCGAGAAAAGAGGAATACCCGCCAAACTCACCCCAGCCGGTACAAACAGCCACCCCGCAACCCACTTCAGCCAGGGATCGCCAGGCAACCGACGCGCGCGAAGGACCGGGAATCCGGCCCGGCCCGCCGCGTCGCAGCCGCTGGACTGGATTCTCCAACCCGCGAGGTGTCTTAGATGGGCGCTCCGGGCATGGAGGCTCCGGGCATGGAGTGCGTCGTCAAAGCTAAAGATCCGGGTAGCCGCGCTCTGGCGACCGCGGCTACCCCAATTGCAAAGCTTGCAGAGGCCCTACTTGAAAAGCTGCGCATCGACGTTGGCATCCTCAGCCAGCAGCGACAGCAGTGCATCCCAGTCCTCTTCGAGTTCCCAGGCCGGCACATCCTGCAGCCCGCCCGCTGGTACCCGCTCGAACAGTGCCTCCTGACTGTCGTCGCTTTGAAGAAACGCCCAGACCGCAGAATCCGGGGCAGACATGCGCCCGCCGTCCGCGGGCAGCACCGCGGAGTGACCGGTCGGGGCCGTCGAAACCGGCCCCATCGGTTTGACCTCACTGACGCACCATGTATCCAGATGCCATGCCGCGACGACTTCATCCCCGACGCTCGGCGCGACGGCGGCCTCGCCCTCGGCAACCGAGTCAATCGGCGAGTTCAGACGGCTGATCACAGCCAGCACGTCAATCGGCGACAGGATTCCATCGCCCGTGGGGTCGCAAAACGGACCCACGACCATCGCGCTGCCCACCAATTGCTGCGGGCCTTCCGCATTCAACCGGTTGATCAACAGCAAGGCGTCCAGGGGACTGACCGTGCCGTCGTTGTCCACGTCCTCTGCGTCCACCGGGTTAGTATGCGAGGTGTACGGCAACGCTGCCGCGGCGACCGGCGGATCGAAGTTGCCAAAGATCGGCAAAGCGGATTGGTCGCCAAAGAAGGCAGACAGGTCGTTGCCCAGCGGCGAGGGGCTGTAGACCTCGAAAATCAACGAGGGCAACGCCTCGCCCGGACGGTCCGACACCAGAACGTACCATTCCGCCGCCTCGTCCACCGGCTGCCCGTCACGGCCCGGCGCCCAGAACACAAGATCGTCGATGCCATCCAGGTTCACGTCGCCCGCCAGGATTCGCTCGACCCAGCCTGCGATCGAAAAGACCAACGTGTCGTCCGCAAAGCCGTCGCGATCCAGATCGAACGAGACCGTATTGGTGTTGACGTCCAGCGTTGCCAGATCGTCGGCAGGCGAGCCGCCGAAGTTCCCCACCAAGGGCAAGCCGCGAAGCCCGCCAGCGATCACCGTGTCGGACGCCTCCAGCACGTTGTCACCGTCGCTGTCCAGGTACCAGCGGGTACCGTCAAACAGGCCGATCTCGTCGCCGGGATGCAGCGGGGCGAAATCGCCCGCCACCGGAATGGCATTCACCTGAACGGCGCTGACGGAGTTGAAGTCGGCCACGCCGTCGTGGTCCAGGTCCAGCAGGAAGCGGTACTTGCCCGCCACATATCCGTAGCCGCCCAGCTTGTCGAACCCCGAAGCGAACGCCGCTCCCGCCGCCGCGAAATCGCCCGCGAACAGACCGTCCGTCGTTTCTCCAAATCGGAACACCAGGTCGCGATTCACCGCATCCTGCAGCCGGCCTTCCGGATCGAACACGAAATCGCCGTTGATGTCCACGTACACCCCACCACAACAAACCGTGCCGAACTCCGGCCGGCTGTCCACGGTAAAGCGGACTTCGAAATCTCCGCCGGGTTGCCCATCCCCGCTGGAAAACAAGGGCGTTTCCAGCGGCTCAGCCCCATTGGACTCGCCGTCCAGCGCGTTTCCCGCCGGATCAACGATGGCCTCCGAGATGTACAACGTGTACCGATCGTCCGGCAACGGGCGCAGCACGTCATCGGCCGTACCGAGAGTCTGATCCGCCCCTGGATCGGTGAAAGTCAGCGTGACGATGCCCGAGGCCGCCAGACCGTCCGCAGCCGCATCGGCCGTGAACGTCACACCTTGAATCGCGATTTGGCCGGAATGGTCCCCAACCAGCTGATAATGCCCGGGATTGCTCGCCACGTCTGCCAGCAATACATCGTACAGGAACGAGTTGCCAGCCACGTCGCTCCGCAACGGTGCGTCCCAGACACTGATTACCAGCGCATTCACCGGCGGAGTCGGACCGTCCGTCGCTGGCTTGGGATCGAACAAATCGTACGGGTCGCCGCGGCCGTTGATCTCGACGTCAGTCACTCGCGCTCCACGCGTGTCGATAAAGATGTCCAGTGCATCCGGTTGGCTCACATTTCCCGCCACATCCTCCGCCGTCACCAAGATCCGCCGCACGCCGTCCAGCTCCAACGGCGTCGGAAACGCTTCCGGATCGTTCATGTCCACGGCCGAGGTCAACTCCCACCAGCCCGCCGGGAATTGGTTGGTGCCGTCCAGCGGCGTTGCAGTCGTCTGGCCGATCGGCACGTCGGTGCCAAGGTCCACGACCTTGTTGTCGTTGACATCCACGTAGACCCGGATCAACGAGTCCGCTTCGGCGACACCAAAGAACGTGGGCGTTGTGTCGCGAGTCACCCGGTCGGTGAACGTCGTCGGCCGGTCCTCGACGCCGCTGTCGCTGTCCGGATGCAGCCCATCATCCTTGGCGCCGGCAGCGGGATCCCCAAAGGCGACCGGCGGCGCAACCGTGTCGACCACGATCTCCAGGGACGCACTCCGGCTTCCCCAACCCGTCGCCCGCGTGGCCATATCCGGGTCGCTGTCGTTGTCGGCCGGGTCGATCATCTCGACGCGGGCCGAGATGAAATGGCTGCCGTCGGTGAGCGTGAAATCGGGGTCCAGGGCGTCGGTATCGAAATCGAACTCGTACACGCCGTCATCCAACTGCCGCGCGTACCCGACCGGCGTCTGCGGCAATTGTCCGGGTTGCTGCGGCAGACCCTCGACAAACACCGCAACTCGATAACCGGGAGCCAAATCCACGGGACCGCGCAACTGAGACGCCGTGAACGGGATGCGAATCACTTCGTCCGGCGGCGTATCCGCGATCTCGTTGCCCGGCAAATCGTAGCGGAAGATCCCGTCGTCCAGGCGGAACGCAACGACCGGCGTGTTGTCCCGCGTGGTGTTGTCCAATTGCGAGCGGCCCGTGTCGCTGTTGCCGGGCACGTCGTTCAGCGTGTCGTCGGTCGGCGGCAGATCGTCCAACTCCAGGTCATACGGCACCGGCGGCGGATCGTTGATCACACTGATGTTGTACGTATTGATGGCGTCTTCCGACTTCCCAAACACTCGCAGGAAATACGTCTGGCCCTGCACCGCCGGGATCCGCGTCCGCTCGTCCTCCAGGAACGCATCGCCGTCCAGGTTGAAGTCGTTCGCCCCGTCATTCGTGCCAAACTCCGGCCCGCCGCCGGCGATCAGCGTCCCGTCGCGGTCGTACAGTTGGATGTCCAGGTTGCCGTCGCCCGGCAGACCCGGCCGCACGCCGATTGCCGCAATCTCCTCAAAGAACACCTGCACGTCCAGGGTGCCGGTCACGGCCGCTTCGATCTGGAACCAGTCCTCATCCGCCAGCGAGAAAACCCCGGCGCCGGGATCGATCGTCGGGTCGAGATTCTGCCAGCGGTCGGTGCCGACGAAGGTGGCCGTAAAGCGATCGTCGTTCCCTTCCAGCGGATCATGCTTGAAGACGATCAGGCGACTGCCGGTCTCCGGGCCGTTGATGCGATGACCGTTGTCGTCCAGCACCTGCACCGTCTCGACGTTCAGGTAGATCGTCTGGAACGGTTCGGAATTGGCCGGTCCCACCACCACGGTTCCGGCGCTGTCATCCTGGCTGCGGTGCCAGACAGTCAAATCGCTTTCGCCCCCGTCGACCACCACCAGGCTGTCCCGCACCTGATCCGGCCCGCCATCCACCACCATCCGCAGACTCAACCCGGGATCATCATACAACGCGTCGCCGGTTGTCACGCGGATTTGATCGAGTCCTTCGCCCGCCAACACGCGGGCCTGCTCGACCGAGCCGCTGGCCAGCGTATCGTTTTCGATGTCGCCGTTCAGCGTAAACGTGAGCAGCGTATCGGACGCTTGCAGCACGTCGATCACGTCGTTGCGCGGCGTGCCCGGCAAATGGATGTTGTCAAAGCCGATGCCGCCGTCGACGGTGTTGTCCCCGCCGCCGCCCACGATCGTGTCGTCGCCGCTGCCGGCCGTGATGATGTCGTCCCCAAGCCCACCGTCCAAGTCATCATTGCCGCTGCCCCCGCTGAGCGTATCGTTGTTAGGGCCGCCGACCAGCAGATCGTCCCCATCGCCGCCGTCGAGCATCGCGATCGCGGCACCCGTCAAGCCAGTGGCATCCAGCACATCGTGCCCAGCTTCGCCGTACATCGCGACGTCGACCGGCGTGCCGCTGAGCGTGGTGACGCGGTCGTCGCCGTCGTTGCCATTGACGACGATGGCGTCCAGGTCCTGCGGCATGTTCGGGTTGTTCAGATTGACCACATCGTCTCCAGCCAAGGCATTGATCGTCAGCGTCGTCTTGTTCTGGAACTCGATGGTCTCGAACTCGTCCACCGACACCAAGCCTCGCGCCGCGGACGATCCCACGCGATAGTCGATCCAGTTCGAGGCATCGGTCCCGTTGACGGTCAGCGTCCCCGGAACGACGTCCACCACCGGTTCCAGGTTCAGGAAGTCGATGATCATCGTGGCCGCGCCGCCGCGATGCACCAGGCGCCCTTCCGTGACGTCCGGCCCGGGCGTGTACGTCGCCGCCGTCGTGCCAGCGACGGGCGTACCTTGCACGATCAGCGTGTCCGAATTCGTCCCGCCGTCGAACGTGATGGGCACCGTCACCAGGTCCGATTGATCCTGGGGAGCGTCCACGTTCACCGTCAGCACGTCGTCGCCGCCCCGCGTGGCGATCTGCAGCCGGCCGTGGGCATCCGACGTCGCTGTCACGGTCAACGGATTGCCCCGCGCGTGGTCGGTTACCGCCACGCTGCCGTCGGCCGGGTTGGTCACCGTGAAGCGATCCGCCCCGCCAGCCCCGTCCGTGCCTTCGATGACCAGCGTGTCAGCACCGTCGCCGTCAACGACCTGATAGTTGGCCAGCACGGCTCCGCCCAGGGACCGCGTCGCAAAGGTCACCACATCCGCGCCGCCCGCCGAATCGACTTGGAAGGTCTTCAGTCCCGTGAATTCGATGTCCGGCAGACTGTCGCTGGTCACGACGTCCCACGATGCCGGATGGGCGGCTTCGACGCGCACCGTGTTGTCGCCGCGGCCCGAATCCACCCTCAGCGCGTCGTCCGTATCCGCGCCCGCATAGCGGATCAAGTCGATACCCGTCACGTCGATCGGCGTCCCCAGACCACTGATGTCTTGATCGTCCGGGTCCATGTCGTCCGGCGCGATGACGACGTCCTCCACCGCAGCCGCGCCGTTGATGCGGAGCGTGTCCCTGGTCGCGTCGCCGTCGCCGAACACGTGAAACGTGCCGGCCGCCCGGACCAGCGGTTTGACGTCGCCGGTCGGCACCAGCCGGATATCGTCGTCGCCGGCGCCGCTGCGGATCTCGTAACTCTCGACTCCGGTGCTGAGGAGGTCGACGTGAGTTCCCGCCGCGCTGGTCACATCGACAGCGATCGCATTGCTGCCCGTAAACGTGGCTGCGATCACGTCGCTGCCATCGGTCCCCCAGGCCACCAGCATGTCGGTCTCGCCTGTCCCGTCCGCCGTCACCGTCCCGGCAGCGCCCAGATTCACGTAGCGGATGCCGAGCCACGAATCGAGTTGCAGACTCCCCGCATCGACAGTCGCGCCGGGAATGTGTACAAACCGCCCCGCCCCGGTCACCGTCAGCGTCTCGTTGTCGCTTTCGCCGTCGTACACCAAGCCCTCGACGTCGGTCACGGCAATCTCCGGCACGCCCGTCACGGTCAGTTTCCCGTCGTCCGCCGACGAAGGTGCCCACTGGACAGCATTGGCCGCGTCGTTGACACCCGTCACCGTCAGCACGTCGCTGTCGGTCGACGGATCGCCGCCCGTATCGCCGCCCAAGACCGCGATCGTCACGTCGGTAAACGCCGCATTGTTCAGGTCGACCTCGATATCATCGTCGCCGCTGTGGCCTTCCAACTGCGCCGTTGCCGCGCCCTGGTACAGCACCTCCAGTCCGTCGTTCACGCTGACCGTGAACGCCTGCGAGCCGACGCCGATCAAGGTCAGATCGTCGTCGCCGTTGGTACCCACAACGGTCACCGCCAAGTTGCCCGGCAACGCCGAATCGGTGACGCTGACCGCCTCGATCCGGTCGAAGCTGACCCGCTCGTTGCCGTCCAGCGTGAAACCGCCCGCGTCCCGTTCCGGACCCGGCACAGCCAGCACGCTCGTGTCCGCCGTCACGTGCAGCGCGTCACCCGCCTCGCCCACCGGATCGCCCCCGTCAATAAACACCGGGATCGGACCGCTGGTGACGTTGAACGTGTCATTACCTGCCAGGCCGTGGACCGTCACAGCCTCCGTATCCCCATCGAACTGCACCCGGCCGCCGACAGCGCCGGTATTCACAAACGGTGCGGCCCCCGACAAATCGACTGTGATCGTGTCGGCACCGCTGGTCGCGTTCACGATCAAGGTGTCCTCGCCGCCCGTCAACTGATCGACGATCACGCCCGTCGCAGGCAAAACGTCCGAGTACAGCACAACCGGATTGATGCCGTTGTTGCTCACCACCCCGCTGGTCGCCGTGGCGGGCGTCACGACCGTCTCATCGTCGCCGCTGGTGGCCTTGACCGTCAGTTGCTTGCCGTTCGCGTCGGCATCCACCGCGAGCAAGCCGGTGTAGTTGATCGCAGCGATGCCGTAGCCGGTGACCATCGCGTTGCCCAGGTCGACAACGACGTCGCCCGTCGCGCCATTCAGATCGGCCAGGTCATCCCGATCGCCATCCCCGCCGTGCAGATTCAGTGCCGTGTAGGTGAAGTCCTCGCTGCCGTTCACGATAAACCGATCGTCGCCGTCATAGCCGTTCAGCGTCGCCTTCGGCAGCGACGCCGTCTCGACCGTGGCCCGTCCGGCGATCGTCACCGTGTCGTACCCGTCAGCAAAAGCAATCGCAAACACGTCGTTCGCCGCCGTCCCATTCACCGTGACATCGGCCCCAGCGCCTTCACTCGTCAGCCGCACAAACTCGCCGCTGCCGTACCCGTCGAACGCAATCGGCACCCCCGACGAACGGATCTCGCCCTGATCCGCCTCCGCGCCAGGATTCACCGTGTAAATCGTCGAGCCGCTCACCGCCAACCGCGAACTCGTCCGCGCGTTGACCGTCACGTGTTCGAGCGTCTCGAACGTGACGGTAACCGGTTCGGCCCCAACGATCGTGCCCTTGTCGGCCCCCGTGTGATTGACCTCCACCGTCGCCGCCGCCAGGCCGTTCACGATCAGCGTATCGCTCGCCGTCGGATCGCCGCCGTTCACGAAAATGCCGGTCAAGCCGGCCGGCATCGACGTGCCGTTGTTCAGATGAACGACGTCGCTGCCCGCCAAGGCGTTGATGGTCAGCGTCGTCTTGTTCGCGAACTCCAGATTCTCGAAACCGTCGATCGAGACCAAGCCGCTATTGGCGCCGCCGACCGGATCCTCGCCATCGTTGGGACCAAGGCGATAGTCGATCATGTTGTCCGCGTCCGTCGCGTTGACCGTCAACGGCCCGGCCACGATGTCGATGACCGGTTCGAGCGCCTGGAAGAAGATCGTCTGCGTCCCGGCCGCTGCCGTGTGCATGACCGAGCCGGTATCCGCTTGTGGTCCCACGTTGTACGTGCTGCCCGTGACCTCGGTCGAACCCAGCAGTCGCAGCAAATCGCTCCCGGTACCGCCGTCGAAGCTGATCCCGCTGGGCAGGGCAATCAGGCCCGTTGAATTATTGACGTCGAGCTGATCGTTGCCGCCCAGCGTATTGACCTGCAAGCGGCCCAGCGTCCCCGCCGTTTCCGTCACGGTCACCGTCCCGTCCGAGACCGCGACCGACGGAGTGCCCGCCGGGTTGGTGGCCGCGTACACATCTGCCCAGCCGTCCGCCCCTTCGATCACCAGCGTGTCCATCGCTCCGCCCGCCAGTTGATAGTTGCCCGGCACCGCTCCGCCCAGCGCCCGGGTGGCGAACGTCACCACGTCCGCTCCGCCGTTCACCGCCGCGTCTACCGCGAACGTATTGACCTTGGCAAACTCGATCCGCGGCAGGCTATCCGAAACAACCCAATCCCCGTTGGTGCCCCGCTCGACCCGCACCGCGTTGTCCCCGCTGCCCGGATCGACGATCAGCGCGTCGTCCGTATCCACGCCCGCGTAGGTAATGAACTCGATCCCCATCACTTCGATGGGATTCGGCGACAGCCCCGCCACCGTCTGGTCATCGCTCTGTGTCGCATCCGGCGCGATGACGACCGTCTCCGGAATCGCGCCCGCCGCGCCCGTCAGGTTCAGCGTGTCGCTCCCGCTTCCCGGCCCGCCGCCGAAAATCTGCACGGTCCCCGTCACGTTCACGGTGGCCGTCAAGTTGATATCATCATCCCCTTCGCGCCCGTCGAACACGTAGTTCTCGATCCCGGAAATCTTCCAAGTCGCAAACTCGCCGGCTGAGTTCGCAAGTTGCACCTCCGCGGCGTTCTGACTCGGGAAACTCACATCGAAGGTGTCACTGACGTCGGAGCCGGCGACCACGATGCAGTCATCCGTCGCCGCCGTGCCACTCACCGAGATCGTATCACCCGCCGCGTAGCCGTCGAACGAGATCGGCAAAGCGGCCGTCAGGACCGTCCCCTGATCGCTCGCCGGTCCCGGCAGCACGGTGTAATCGTCGCTCCCCGCGAACTCAAACTCGCTGCTGGCCCCCGCGTTGACGTGCAGCGATTCGATCGTGTCGTAATCAATCAACGCCGGCCCCGCTCCCACGATCGTCCCCGCCGCCGCATCCACCGTGACCTTGGCAGCCACGCCGTTGACAATCAACCGATCCGCATCCTGGGGCTCGTTCCCGTGAACGAACAACGTGCCCGAAAACCCCGCCGAAGTCCCCGCCACACTGATCGTGTCATTGCCCGCCAAGCCATCGATCGTCACATCCGTCTTGTTGCCGAACTCCAGCGATTCAAACGCATCAACCGAAATCGCTCCGTTCGTCCCGGCAGCCTGATACGTGATCGAATTGACCGCATCCGTCCCCATCACCGTCAACGTTCCGGGAACCGTATCGACCACCGGCTCCAGGTTGACGAAGTCGATCGTCATCACGGCGGCACCCGCCGCATGAACCAGCCGCCCCTCCATCACCGCCGGCCCCGGCCGGTAAGTACCCGCCGTCGTCCCCGCCGCCGGCGTGCCGCGCACGATCAGCCTGTCCGAGTTTTCTCCGCCGTCGAACGTGATCGGCACGGTCAGCAGATCGGAGCCGGCCCCCCCGTCGTCAACATCGATGATCACGACGTCATCCCCGCGGAGCGTATCCATTTCCAGTCGGCCGAGTCGCCCTCCGATTTCCGTCACAGTGACCATGCCGTTACGTTGGTCTGTCACTGCCACCGACCCGTCCGGCGGGCGGACGACCAGAAATTCATCGTTCCCTCCGTCAGTGCCTCGAATGGTCAAGAGATCTTCTTCGCCGTCGAGCAACTCGTAGGAGCCATCGCGCGTTCCAGCCAGAGACAGCGTTTCGAAGACGATGCGATCTGCTCCAAGTCCGGAATCCACGACGAACTTTCCGAGACCCGTAAAACCGATCGGCGGTAGACTGTCGGAGAACACTACGTCTGCGGTCTTGTCCCGAGTGATTCGGGCAGTGTTGTCGCCATCACCCAGATCGATGGTCAAGTCATCCTGGAACAAACGGCCACGGTACAGCAAGTACTCGAAGCCAGCCGCGTCAATTCTCGCTCCCAAGCCGGTGATATCCTGAGTCCCGTGATCGAGCGGGTCAGCCGAAATCCGCACATGATGAACCGCATCTGGGTCCGGCTCCAGGATCAAGCGGTCCCCATCCGCCAAGCTTCCCTTGCCCGACACGTGGAACGATCCACCGTCAGACACCAAGATGTCGCCAATGACGTTGATCTCGTCATCACCTTCCCCCGCATCGATTTCGTAGGACTCAATGCCTTGCGACTCCCAGCGGATCCACTCTCCCACTTGATTGAACGTACGAAGCGTTGCGCCGTCCGTGGCGAAGAACGAGATCTCTATGTCGTCGTCCTGGGACGTCGCGGCCAAGATCAACTTGTCGATACCGCTGACTGGACCGCCAGCAGGCACTGCGTCGCGAACCGAGATGCTTCCGCCAAGACCCAGATTTGCGAAGTGCATCGGAAGGAGCGAAGTGCCGTCGGTTGATCCAGACGCGGAGACCCTCACCGATCCAGCATCCAAGGTATCCCCAAAGGCCGCAACGAACGTGTCCGGCCCGTCGTTTCCCGATACAATCAGTTGATCGGCCTGACCCGTTCCCACATAGTCGAGTAGCTCGATGTCCGTCACCGTCATGCTCTGCCCAGCTTGCGAGAAACCACCGCCGTTCCATGCGCTCGGCCCCCAATACGCAATGCGATCCGCACCGTTGACGATGAGCCTGTCCAACTCATAACCAGCGGTGCCCCCGCGAATGTCGATCCGAGTCGACACGAATGGGCCCAAGTCTGTGACAATCTGATCGGCCCCGTTGAGACCGTCGACGATCAACCGAGTCACGCTGTTGAACTGTATCTGCGGCCCGCCATTCACCGTGACGATCAGGGTATCCGGGCTGCTGCCGATTACCGTGATCTGGTCGGCGTCATACGTGCCCATAATCGTTACTTCTCCCGCTGCCCTCACGACGATCGAATCGACATTGTCAAACGAAACGGGGGCCAGCGCGTCAACCAAGAGCACGCCTTCGTCGGAATGAGGACCAGCAGCAAAGCTCACCACGCTGTTGGCGCCTTGCACGGTTAGGGCATCGTTATCGGAAGTTCCGATCGGTTCACCACCGTCCACGAAGACCTCGGAACTCGGCAACGGAGTCACTTGGAAAGTGTCGCTACCACCGCCACCGTTCAATTCCAGGCTGGCTCCAAAACTGGGATCCATGCCTTCCAGGACGATGCTGTCGTTCCCGGCACCGGCATAGATGTTCAGATTGTTCGCAGGGTTGGCAAAGTCGATCGTCTCGAACTGGTTCGTGCCGTTACTGTCAATGCGAGAAACGCCGTTTGTCCCGTCGCCATCGTCCCGCAGGCGTATCTGCTGGCTGCCGGGAATATTCGAGATAAACGTACGTGCGCCTGCGGCATTCAGGTCCGTGATCGGCTCCAAGTTGCGGTACTGAATCGTGGTCGTCGCAGCCCCGGCGGTCGACAGAATCGCCCCCGCGTGGCTTAACGGGGAACTTCCAGGGTCGGCATGGTAAATCACGTCATTGAACGCCCCGCCTACGAGCACCAGGGAGTCCCCCGTGATTTGCGAACCGCCGTCGAACACGAGCCCGCCGTCCGGGATTGGGTTCTGGCCCGAGTAATCGACGGTGAGTTGATCGTCACCTGCATTACCCACAATCAACAGACTCCCTTGGCTTGTTAGGGGTCTGCTCGTCTCGTTGAAACCGTCAATCGAGGTGTCGCTCAGCCGTAGCGTGTCCTCGCTGGCGCTGAGACGCAGGTTATTCGCCACAGAAGGCAAGGCTTCGATACTCCATAAGCCGCTCGCCGAATCGAACGTGGGGAAGAAGACCTCGTAGCCAAAGGCATCCTGCAACAGTCCGACAGTCAGCGGAGAGACTAGTGCGCGTTGACCGGCTGCCAGACCCGCTTGGCCCAGCCCGGGGTCCCGCGTCTGGTCAGCCATCAGTTCAAACGGATGGGACGCCAAGTCCAAGTGCGTCGAAGGCAAAGGAGTTAACGTCGCCGACGGCAGCCCGTCCGGGTTGTAGATGCGCGTGCCCGGTGGGAACGGAGGAGCGCCGGGCGGAGGATGCGGTGTTCCGTCCTGCAAGACGATGTGCTTCCGAAATTCGGCGTAGTTGATACTGATACCCAGGGCGTGCCCTAATTCATGGACCACCACCGACAACATATCGCGCTGGCCCTCGGCATTGTCGCCCAGGAAGTACGGTGCCAGCACGCTTGGGAATTCCGCATTGTCGCCCGGGGTAGAATCCACAAACCAACCGATCCCGCCGCCGTCATTGTCCAGAATGACGTCCGCCTTCCTGGGTTGGCCAGGCACGTCTGGCAGTCCGGCGTCGTCGCGAATGATCGTCTCGGCTGCCAGCGGCTGGTCTTGCCAGCCGATCAGGTCTGCACTGTCTGAGTTGCCTCCCGAAAAAGTGACGTGGAAAACGTTGGAATCGTTGTTTAGGTCCACCAGGACATTGTTCCAAATGCGAATTGCCTCTTTGATGACGGCGCGTTTGTTCGCCGAGAAGTGCCCGTCGACCTGCACGGGATCGCCATTTGCGTCCTTCCAAACGAGGGCGGGCGTTGTCGCGTCTTCATTGACCCATCGAATCTTCTCTCCGCCGGGCGGCGTCGGCAGGACGGAAATCGTCTGGGAAAGCTCCGCGTTCGCTTTGCCGGCCCGGTCCGTAAAGGTCCCTGCCGGGATCGTGATCGTCAAGTCGCCGACGCTAAAGCCCCCCGTGACTTGGTAGCAGTACAAAAAGCCGCCGTCGATCGTAGTAGATGCCAGCAGGGCAGCGCCGTCGATTACGGCTCCCACCGAACCGGGACCGCTGAGAGAAATCTCGGATTCAGCGTCCGAAATGCTGTGGTGATAGATCCCGCTAGGGCCAATGTCCTTGAAAACAACGTCGAGATAGCCTTCCCAGTTCAGTTCGGACTGCGTGATTTCGCTGCCCTTGGGCAGGTAGACCGTCGCCTGCGGCCGTTCGGCGTCAGGCATGGGTGTCGGCCCTTGATTGGACTTCGACGCCCGTTCGCTCCACGTCCACGGATCGAGCCAACGTTCACCGTAGTTCGGCAAACCGCTCCAGAGATCCGGTGCCTGGAAGGCCGGCCCCAACGGACCGTCATCAAAGCCTTCCACCTCCGTCCGGCCCCAATGGCCAGGGTAACGAAGCCATTCCAGTTCCGGGTTCTGCCCGGCATAGGACAGTCGCGGCAAGTACTTCACCTGCTCAGCCGTAGTGACAACTTCCAGGGGATACTTTCGACTGTCGACCGTTGCTACGCCATCGCCCGTATGTACCTCCGTGCCCGTGAGCCACCACGTTTCATCGGGTGCTGCGTAGGTGGCGTGTCCTCCAAGTCCCGAGAACAAATGCGGATGGCTCCCCGTCTGATCTTGAGAAACATAGGCGGAAGTCCAGGGAAGGGTGTCAACGCCGTCACTGCCCAGACCGACGAGACTGTCCAGACCGCCGAAGGTATCAACGTGCTGCGCCAGCGCCAATTTCATTGGTGTCCACAAACCGTCCTGCTTATCAAGGAACAGCGTTACTCCCTCCCAGTCCCCTTCGTGGTTGTTGTAACCGCCCTTTTCCTTCCAATTACTTCGTGGGTACGAGAAGTAGTAGTTGATGGCCATTCGGTTGGCATTGTCAGGATCTTTCAGCACTGACGCATAGATCGCAGGCGTCACGTCTTCGTCGCCCGGAACGAATTTTGCACTCGCCCACGCTTGCAGGTCCAGGAACGCCTGCCTGTCGCTTTGGCCTTCGAGCCCCTGCCTTCGGTCCTCACTGTAGATGGGCACCTTGGTTCCGTCCGCTGTGGGCTGCGCGGCAGTCACGTCAAGCGGCACAGCGAAATCTTCACCGCTCGAAAAATCTTCACCGTTCGAAAAATGGAGGATCGGCGCGAAGTAGTCCACCAGCTGGTCCGCGCTTGTGATGGGCGCCGGTGCGCCGGCAATCTGAATCGAAATTGGCCCGGTGAGCAGTTCCTCCGGATGATCTGCGACGAACAGTGCGGAATGCTCAATTTCGACCGTCGCCGATTTGTCACCGGTATTCCATAGCTGGAACTGGACGCCCTGTACCGTCGGGCTTGCGGGTGTTAAGAAGCCGGTGAACGTCAACTTGTGGAAACCGTTTGTCAACTTGGGCAAGTTTGCCCGGTGAAGTTCGTCTGATAGCTCTACACGCTCTCCATCATCTACGGCGACCGTAGCGGTCGGAGCCAGTTGCCAGGGATGCGCTGAGGTGTCGAAGTCGATATCGACGACATAGTCAGCGGTCATGGGAACATTGACCAGCCATTGAACGGAGATTTCCTCCAAGCTCCCGGCGGTTCCCCACCAGCGATTGATTCCTTCCGCCAAGGGTTCAGGTGTCGGCACCGGCGGATCGAGGAACTCATGGGCCCTTATAAACTGCGAAGGATCCGTGTAGCTTCGCTTGATCTCTTGAAGCCAATCCGCCGCATCCCTCTTGGGCCAGTACTTGGCATCGCGTTCTTGCGTTCGTATCTCGAAATGAAGGTGCGTGCAGTCAATCCCATTCGGTTGACAGGCTCTTGACGGGTCCGGCTTGCCGATGCTCCCGATTGGCTGCCCGCGCTCGACGGTTGCACCCTTGACCACTGTCGGCAGAATCGACTCGAGGTGCGCGTACTGGCTCCACACATACGTGTCGTCGGGAAGTTGGTGGCGGATGAGAACGATATTTCCCCACCCTCCAAAGAAGTTCTTCGCTTCGACAACGACGCCGTTTGCCACCGCGTAGACCGGCTCGCCCTTGTCGTCGTCGCCGTCGCCGCTTCCGCGATTCCAGTCCTCCCCCGGATGTTCCGGGTAGTCGGAGGCCAGAAACCCGTACGAGACTCGGTATCCGTCAGTCCCATCGCCTTGGCGATTGCCGACGGGAAAGCTGAAACCATCCGCAATTGTGGACGGCAGAACTGGATACGATCGCGGCGCAACGGTCTCCGTGAACTCAATATCGTCAATCAAGACAGAACCAGCGGTATTCACCCAACCTGGCGCTACGGAGCGGAACGTGAGCGTGTGGACACCGCCCCGAAAAGCCTCGGGAATGGGAGCAGTCTCATCGCGGAAATCAGAGTCGACGGTGTTGAGGGGAATAGTCCTGATGACCGTATCGTCATCGTCCATGAGAACTTCGAGGAAATCGTCGTTGCCTGCCGTCGTGCGTAGCAGCTTGAATGCGACTTCTGTCGCGTTGGTCGGAACGTATAACCGGTTGTGGGTGCGGGTTGTCTCTGCGAACTCCAGACGCAGAACTTGGTTCCCATTAACGAGCGAGACGCTGCCGCCACCGCCGCCGCCGTGACCCTCCCAGCCGGGGATCTCGTTCGAGATTCCCCCTACCGTGAAATCTCCGTTGAATACCTCGCTGTTGACTGGGGCCGCCGCCGCTTTACGGGCGACTTGGGGAGTTGGTTGATTTCCGCCACCGATTCGGCTATGGAAATACCCAACCTGCGTGCGCGGCCCCATGTTTCTCGTCTCGTCGTACCAGGCAGCCGGTATGTCATCCGGGCGTTCGGTGGTAATTGTGCCGCGATACCACTCGTGAACATCCGAGTGCTCCGGGTTGAAAAGGTCCTTTCCCAGAATGCTTTCGTCAAGTTCTACGTTGTGTGCGCCAACAATCTCGATGCCGTCGAAATCAAGATCGTTTTCGTAGAGGCCGTCGTGTCGCCAGTAGTTGTCGGCCCAAATGATGTTGTCGAGTATTTGAAGGCTACGGGTGTCATAGCCGGGATCACTCGGTGTCGTCCAGGGATGGGGATCGAGTGTCGTGAAATGCTCGATTGTGTAGTTAGGGAGAAACTGGTCCATCCGCTGGGCAACCAGAAGGTTAAGAACGGCACCACGGCTGTGGCCGATGAAGTGGAGGTCCTTCTTCAGAAGGTTGATATCCTCACTGTCTGGGAAGACCGTGGGAGTCACCAGCAGACTGGCAAACAGGTTGTCCGCGGCAGCCTCCAGGAAGCCATCTTGCCCCTTGTCGGACTCAGATGCCCAGTTATACACGAGGACAATTTCCTTCTCCGGTGATGCGGAGTCATTATCGATCCAGTCTTCTTCGTAGTAACCCCGTGGGTCCGGCGTGGCCCAGGCACCGGTATCCGGGTCATGGACGAAGAGACTTCCCCCACCCGCACGATGAAGGACCGCTTGTGCCATGTCGATGGTCCAGACCGGCACCTCATCTGTTCCTGGCTGCCATCCATGCGTGATCACCGTGACGCCGCTGAGCAGTCGCCGATCTTCCAACCCTTCAAGGTACAGCCGACGACAAGCGCGAACGCGAGATCTCCTCCGCCGCGAGGCGAGTTGAACGCCGTGTGACCGTTTATGGATCTGCCGAATCGGACGGGTCGAAGCCATGACATCCCCTTTCACTGGTTTTGAACTCGTGGTGCATCGCGGAGGCAAAACACTCCCAGCGATCCGTCGCCCACAAGCCGGGATGCCAAATGCTGACCCCCTGGCGTCCTCGATACTCAATAAACAAGGTAGCTATTGGGCCTCACGCTGTAAAGCAGTTTCCGATCAACAACTTGGGATATCACGCCTTACGGGCCTTGGCGGCCGCAGTTGGAACATGCTGCATGCGTGGTGGACACCGGATCGCTGAAACAGGGGCCGCGACGAAATCTGCGATCGATGTAGGCTTTGGTCCCGGAAGAACTCCAATCAGTAGTCCCGAAACGGGCCGCGGGGGGTCGGCTTCGGCCATGGCTTGTTTCCAGGCGGCGAAGCGGAATTTGAGCAGGGACAAAACTTCGGGCTTTTCGGCGGACATGTCGTGTCGCTCGCCATGGTCGGTCGAAAGGTCGAACAGGCCGGTGCCGCGGGCGCTTTTGACCCATTTCCAATGGCCTACGCGGGCGGCATGGTCGGAGCGGCGTTCCCAGAACATCTCGTTTCTAGGTGACGTCTGTTTGCCTTGGAGCACGGGCAACATGTCGAAGCCGTCGTAGACGATGCCGGCGGGCAGGGCGGCGCCGGTGGCAGCGGCAAGCGTCGGGAAGAACTCCAGCGACGTTAGGAATTCATCACAAGTTCCTCCGGCGGGAATCCGATCAGGCCAGCGGACGATGCAGGGGACGCGGATCCCGCCCTCGAACATCTGGCTTTTGCCGCCGCGCAAGGGCGTGTTGTCCGACCCGGTGCCGCCGCCGTTGTCGGACAGGAAGATGACGATCGTGTTGCGGGCGATGCCGTGTTGGTCGAGAAGGTCGAGCATTTCGCCGATCGCGTCGTCCATGCAGGTGACGGCCGCCAGGTAACCTCGGCGGCGCTGCTCGCGCTGGGTCTTGCCCTCCGGGTACATCGCCAGGTACTGCGGCGGGGCTTGGACCGTGCCGCGCACGTCCGGCTCCAGGCTCGACGCCGCGTGCGGGGCGTTGAACGGCACGTAGAGGAAGAAGGGCCGGTCGTGATGCGCCTTCAGGAAGCGGACGGCTTCGCGGCGGAACAGGTCGGTGGCGTAGGTCCCCTTGTCTTCGGTCGTGAGTTGGTTGCCGCGGCGCATCGAAGGGACGCCGTAACGCTCGTGGGTAAAGTAGTCGATGCCGGTGTGTCCGAAGCCGTAGAAGTCGTGGAAGCCCTGCTGCAGCGGCAGGAACCGCTTCAACTGCCCGCCGTCCCATTTGCCGAAGCAGCCGTTCGTGTAGCCGTGCTCGCGGAGCAGTTCGGACAGGAACACCTCGCGCTCGTCGGTTCCCAAGATCATTTCCGGCGACACGGCGTACTCGTCGGGCGTGTAGCGGTGATCGTAGTTCACCATGTCGTTCCGCATCATGTCGTACGTGCCGCAGCGTTGCGGATATCGCCCGGTGAGCAAGCTGGCCCGCGAGGGCGTGCAGGCGGGCCAGCTGACGTAGAAACCAGTCAACCGCACGCCGCCGGCGGCCAGCCGGTCCAGGTTCGGCGTCTTGACGCCGGTGCCGCCGACGCACCCCAGATCGTGATAGCCCTGGTCATCGCTGACGTTGAACTAAGCCGACTTCGCGTTTCGGTGCAGACTCTTTCTTGCTGGTCGAGTTCTTGGTCTTCTCTGAGCGTTGGCCTCAGCGTCGTGACGGCGTCTTCGAGGTTCTCCTGAGGGAGACTTTT
>JAAYYU010000009.1 GCA_012515235.1 Candidatus Anammoximicrobium sp. | reverse complement strand
GCCAGTCTGGCCCTCCCCCGCCGCCGCTCCGCAGCGGCATCCGGCGGAGGCGGCTACGGCGCCGCAAGCCGACTTTCTGACAGCCGCGGACGGCGTCGCGAATCCGCCGTCTGCCGCCGCCATGCTCCAGCGACTGAACGAAGCAGAAGCCACGATCGCCGCGCTCAAGGCCCAGTTGCCGCAGGAGCCGGGAGGGGGATCGGCGCCGGACAGCGTCATCGGCTTTCTGGGCCAGCGGTGGAAGAGGCTGGGCGACCCGGAGCTGGAATTGGTCAACTACAGCACCTGTTCCGCGATGCGCGTTGATCCATCGCCGAAGCCGTGGTACGACAAGTACTCGCTGCGTGGCTACACGCAGGTCCGCATCAACGAGTCGATGGGCGAGGACGACGGTTCGGCGCTGCCTCATCACGTGGGCGATCGTTCCGTCAGTCCGAACCAGGGCTTCCTGATCCGCCGGGCGCGGCTGGTCCTGGCCGGGGACGTGTCCGAGCACATGTCCATCTACCTCCAGGGAGATCTGGCGGCCAGTGTGTCGAACCCCGACACGCATTTCGCGCAGATCCGCGACTGGTACGCCGACTTGTACCTCGACGCGTGCAAGGTCTATCGGATCCGGCTGGGGCAATCCAAAGTGCCCTACGGCTGGGAGAACATGCAATCCAGTTCGAATCGCATTCCGTTGGACCGCGACGATGCTTTGAACAGCGCTGTCCGCAACGAACGCGATCTGGGCGTGTTCTTCTACTGGACGCCCGAATTCGCGCAGGACTTCTTCAAGGAAGTGCTCGACCTGGGCCTGAAGGGCAGCGGCAACTACGGGCTGTTCGGCCTCGGAGTGTACGACGGGCAGGGCGGATCGCTGGTGGAGCAGAACGACAACCTGCACCTGGTGGCGCGCCTGACGCTGCCCTTCACCTTGGCCACGGACCAGCACGTGGAAATCGGGGTTCAAGCCTATACGGGCAAGTACACGGTCCTGACGTCGCCCATCGCGCCACTGGGGGTAGGCGCAACGGCGGCGCCCGCGTCGCGTCCGGCGGGGATCCTGGACGAACGCATCGGCGGAACGTTCGTCTGGTACCCGCAGCCGGTGGGCTTCCAGGCCGAATGGAACGTGGGCCGAGGTCCGTCGCTGGACGAGGCCCAGACCCGTGTCGTCGAGCGATCCTTGACGGGCGGCTACGCGATGACCATGGTCCGCGTGGCAGGCCCGTGGGGAGGCGACCTGTTCCCATTCCTGCGTTGGGTCTGCTACGAGGGCGGGTACAAGGGGGAACGCAACGCGCCCTACAGCGAAATCGACGAATGGGAATTGGGCTGCGAATGGCAGCTCAACCCACAAATGGAATTCACCGCGATCTACACGATCACCGACCGGACGAACACGACGCCAGTCAACAAGACGGACGTCGCGTCCTACGGCCAATACGACGGCCAGATCCTGCGGTTCCAATTCCAGGTCAATTACTGAACGGCACTCGGTAGCGGGCAAGCCATGCGGGGCGCGCAGCGAGCAAACTGCGCGGCGAACGACGAGGGGCCAGCCGCGGGGACTCGGCGGCTGCGGCTCTCACGGTGAGCCGAGATACTCGCTCAACGTCTGCACCTGGCGGCTGAACACGGCGCTGGAAACGTAACGAAAGCCGCGTTCAAACGGCGGTTGACCGACGAGCCGCTCGCCGTCACAGGTCGTGACCCAACGCCCTTCGGCGTCGAGTTCCCGGATGATCCGGCGCACTTCTTCGCGCAACTCCCGCACAGGGCGGGTCCGAGTGGAAACCGCGCCGCGTTGGGCAGCCTGAAGGGCCGTCTCGATTTCGTCCAGGCGTGCCGCTTGTTTCCATCCGTAATGGGCGGGCGCAGCGGAGTCGTCGTAAGCGAGCTGGTACCTCGCGTCCATGTACAGCGGCCGGTTGGTGCGGAACTCGTAGTACCGGGCGAGCTGGCCGTCCGGCAAAAGGCACTCGGCAAGGTACTTCAGGGCACGGGGGATCGGTTCCAGATACTTCGACTGGCCCGTGTGCCGGGCGATCTGGATCAGGGCCTCCATCACATCCTGGGACTCCCAACCCGTGATCGCCGGCGGCTCGAACTTCCGGGCCCAGATCGGAATCATCTCGTAATTGTATTGCTGGCACCAGCCGGGCTGCGGCTCGGGCATCTGGGCCAGGATCAGGAATTCGCCGAGTTGCTCCAAGGCGACCCGGTACCGGTCCTCGCGGTACACCTGATGCGCGGCGATGAGCACCGCGGCGACCGTTCCTGCCAGATTGTCGTTCAGGGTGTAGTAATCCCAATAGTTTTTGACGCGTCCTTCGGTCTTCCAGTCGTAGTCCGGAAAGCGGGCCTTGACGACCGGCTGAGGTTCCACCGGCCCGCGCCATCCCTGCGGGAAGGCGCCGTTGGGAAACTGCGCTTGCAACAGGGCGTCGAGTCCGTAGCGCGCGGCTTCGTGAAGGCGCGCGTTCCCCAAGTTCATCGCCTGGTCGGCGCGGACCAGGAACAGGAGGGCCGCCTGGGTCTGGCCGTCGTCCAGTGACGAAACATTCCAGACGCCGCCCCGGCCCCGACGGTACTTGCCCACCCGCGCCCCCTTGGACGGCGCAAAATGGATGGCCTGCGTCCAGCCGCCGGACTCCAATTGCCCGTCCACCAGGGCCTCCGCCGCTGCTCGGGCGGCCTCCAAGTAGTAATCGTCGCGCGTCGCCGCGTAGGCCGCCAGGTAAGCCGTCCCGACCGTGGGCGTTCCGGGCGACTGGACGAAGATCGTGTCCGGCGACGCCTGGCCCTCGCCCCACCGCTGCTGAAGATCGGTGCTGTAGTAGTACACGTAGCCCCCGTGACTCGCGACTCGCTCGCGGTAATACGCCGCCGCCTTTTTCAAGGTCCGCAACGCTTCCTCGCGCAACACCGCATCGGCTTGCTGCCCGTCGCCCGCCCGGACGCCCCGACCGCCGAACAGCAACAAAACCAGCCCCAACACTCGCCATCGTGGCATCGGTGCTCCCCCTCTCTGACGCAAGCCGCCTCGCGCGGGCCCAACCTCGTCATAATCCGGACGTAGGCGCGCACTGACTCACGCCATGGTCCCACCCCGGGCGACAGACCTTGGCCACAAAACCCCTCGCAACGGTCGTTTGTGGCGGCGGAGCCGTAACCAACCGTTGTCCCCTCCAACGGCGACTCTGCAGCTGGTCCGCCCTTCGATGCTGTGCTGCATGTTTTCCATGCCTTGCGCACCACCCCGACTTCACCGATCATGCCCCGTCGGCAGGGCTGAAGAACGGGACGGGATCTCGGATATGACGCTGAACAGCCGCGACGCGGAGACTGCCATCACTGCACCCATAACAACACGACTGCAAACGCTCCCAAAGTGCAGGTCACCGGAATATAGTTCCGCTTCAACATGCCACAGATGTTCGTCCGCGTTTCGGATGTCCAGGCCTCCCACTCCTTGGGCAACGCGCTTTGTCCGTCCCCAGTGCGTCCTTCGTCGAACCCGCCCAGCAACTGGCTGATCCTGACGATCACCGCGACGTAGGCATTGCCAAAATTGCGTTCGCGGACCTGGAGCACCACGGACAGCCCGGTCCAGACGAGCAACGCGAACGACGCACCAACACGCCCCAACGCTCCGTACCGCAAATAGATCGGCATTTCTCCTTGTTTCGACACGACCAAGGCAGCGATACCGCCCAAGAGAATTGCGCTGGTCCAGACAAAGATGCGATACTCTTTCTCGCGGTGATAGTTCAGCCGCTCCCAGTAGATCTGATTGAAGTGCAACAGCGTCGCCGTTGCATTTCTTGAATCGGCATCCACTTTCGTGTCCGAGTCGCCGCCGGTGCTGTCTTGCTTCATAAACGATCTCCGGTTGCCAGCCCAATTCATTCCGGGACAACGTTCGCGTAGTCCCCCGGAAAGTCGCGATCGTCGTTGGCGTGCTTCCACTCCCTCAAACGGCTGCGGAACGTGTCCATACGGCCGGTCATGAGGACTTGCTTGGTCAGCGCCCTTAGATCGAGCCTCAAGTGCTCTGTCCTGGCCAAATCGTCGTACCGGTAGGCGACAGCCCCGTTTGTCAACCAAGCGTCCGATCCCTCTTTGACACGCTGGTTGGGAAACCAGTCTTCCAGGCACGTCATGTGCGTTTCGTACGCGGCGTTTCGCAACCGATCCATCTGGCGTGGCGGGTGACTGCGATGGCGGTCGTCGCAGTACGGTGTCACGTAGGTCACGGCGATGTCCAGATTGAGGCCTTCAAAATCCAGACGCTGAAAATTCAAGGTGGCGTCCAGCCAGAGTTCGAAGACGCCGCTGTTCCGATTGATCGGTGCGTCGTACTCGGCTTCCATGCACAAGAGGGGATTTCCCTTGCCGCTTCGACGAAACCGCAAGTTGATTTTCGGTTCCTTGCCGCCGTTCAGGACTTCCAAGTTGGTGCGGAGCGATTTGAACGGGCCCTCCAGATCCAGCGACGCTTGCACTGGATCCTCCAGTTGGGCCATCAGAAAGTTGGGTGCCGTGGGAAACGACAACCGTGGTCGCCGCCATTCCTGCAACTGGTCGCAAATGGCCAGCAGAAAGGCGAGAGGCTCTTTCGAGAACTTCACCTTCGGGTCGTGACGCCGCAGATTGTGTAAGGCGATGGCTCTCACCGCGGGGGCATAATCGCTCGGATCTACGCTGGGGTCATCCCGCGCGATTCGCTTCAGCAGTGACTGCACGTGCAAAGCGCCGACGACCCCGTGATCCTGGCCCAGACGGTCTTCACGCGCAATTCCCAGCCTGACGACTTCTCGATCCTCGGAGAGCTTCGCGACAGCCTCTTTGAATCGCTCGCACAGCCGGCGCAACGCTTTGGAGTGCCTGAAAAACCCGAGGAACTCGCGACTGCTGTTCAGCACATCCATCGCATAGCCCGTGTCGTGCAGCAGAGCAGCCACATACCAGAGCCGCAGGATACGATTCTTGTCCTGCGGCAGGTCCAGGAACTTGGCGACCAACTGCCAGAGACGTTGCCGATCGTCCAACTTCGCCTCGAGCAACAAGTGGCCCAAGAAACACACCTCCAAGGCGTGGAAAAAGTGGTCGCGGTAGAACTGCTTGAGCGTGTGCAAAGCCGGTTCGCCACGGGCGGCGTGCAGCAACTGGGCCCGCAAATCCAAACGTCGGGGAATTCTTAAATCGCCGTGCCCGTATCTGGCGATCAACTGCATCAGGCGGTGGACCACATCCTCCGTCAACGGCTGGTCACCCAACAAATAGTGACTCGTCACCGCAACGCCGTGCATGACGCGGCACAACTCGAGATCGCTGAGCACGTCGTTTTTCAAGTCACGACGCAAGACGCCCTTGGGTGACAACCACCGGTTCATGCTGTAGCACAGCAACGATCTGCCGCCGAGCGGTAAGGTGGCTGACGGCCTGTCTTGTGTGCGACCAGAAGCGGCAAGTGAAGCGCCGGTCTGAAACGCCTGGGCTGTGATCAGTCGCAGCATTCCCAAATGGCGGCCGATCGTCGTCTGCTGGGCTCGTTGATCCGACACCCAACGAATTGTGGACGGCAAGTTCCGTGCGTCCGCCGCAGTCGTATCGGCTTCAGCGCCCTGCTTCAGCGCGACAAAAGGGCGCCGCGTCTGCAAGTGTGGCAAGGAATCACCCCCTGCCGCGGCTTGCTCACGCTCCACTTCACGATGGGAATTGACCCAATGACACCAGTAGAGCAACGAAGGAGCCCACGATCGCACATCATCTCCTACCGGCAGGCGAGGTTCCCAACGATTCGTGATGAACTGCTCCCAAGTCTCCACGGCTGAAACCTGCGAATTGACTCTTAATGCCTTGGCAATCTGGGTTCCAAACCGCAGCACTTCTGCTAGTGAAGCAACGACAAGCCAGTCTGGAAACCGCTCTGAGATCGTCGCCGCGTCGTTCCCGGTGGGGGCGACGTTTGGAAGCCGCCATTTGGCAGACGTGATCAGTACCCACCACCCCCTGAGCAAATTCGCCAGCATGCCGCGTTGAAAATCGCGATACGCCTTGTTGTTGACTGCGGGCGCCAAGTAGACTGAACCGATTAACACCAGTAACTTGAATGAGCGATCGGATTGGTTGTCGGACTCGACGAAAGGCGCGACCGGAATCAAGTCCAATTCCATGAAGCTCTTTTCATTACCTACGAACACGGTATCGCCGTGATCATGTTCCGTAAGGAATTGCAGCTGAAGACAGTCGGAGACACGTTGTTTCGTCAGGATGTTCTCCCCCTCCCTTAGAGTCTTTTCCACGCCCGACCGCTCGTCGTCGGGACTGCAAACCTCGATCGTGAAAGATCCGCCGTGGGTGCAATTCACGAGAGCAGCGGCGGCACATCCCAACTGCGACCGCACGTCCGCAACGAACTGGGAACAGGGACGGTAAGGCGCACCTCCCGCGTACTCGTGGAGCAGAGAGTTGTATCGCTCCTGGAAATCGGGATCGATATCGAACGTTCGCGAAGGGTTCCTGCGACTCATGGTGGAAGCCTTCAACTCGGCATGTTAGAAGACAGAAGCTCTTCGCTCTTCTGCACGATCAATTTGCTTGACACTGGCTTGACCAACCAGTCCGATCGAGTCCTAGCGGCATCCGCCCCTCGCTGCCGGGCTGGCTCATTGCCGACGGCTGTCAAATACAGTACGGGCAAATCGCGGGCATTCTTCGAATCGGAGGATCGCCATTCTTCCACCAGTTTGATGCCAGCTTCTCGATCAATCAATTCGAAGATTCGCCTCAGCGCCTCCTCGCGTTCGAAACGAGCTTCCTTTAGTTGCGTTCGTTGGGAAGCGCTGGGCGTTTCCCCGATTTTTTCTATCGTGGCACGCGCCCTTGCAAGAATCTTTTCGAACTCCTGGACCAGTTTGAAGTCCTTCTTGGTTTGGGGCAGCATTGCGTCAACCACGGCAAGGTCGAAACGCTTGTCCGCTGCGGCAGTTTTCTCCCTTGCGTTTTCGATGCAATGGGCCACTACTGGCTCTGTCCCCGTCGAGTCGCGGAACAGTTTGGCGATGTTCCTTGCCAACGTGATATCGTCCTCGACGATCAAGACGCTTTTGCCTGCCAGAACGCTCATTGTTTTTTCTCTCTGTCTAGACGGCGAGTTTCCGCGGTTAGGCCACGGGAAGTCCGATTTCGACGGTCGTAACATATCGGTGGAATGCTGCGATCTCTGCCTCGCTGGCAGACTCCGCCGGTATGCTCGTCACATGCACCCAGCCACCAAGTCGCTCGAAAACCTCAATCGCAAAAGGCAGTCCGAGGCCCGTGCCTAATCGCACCCCTTTGGGGTCTGGAATCTGGCCCCGGGTCCCGTAGGCCTTGATTGCGTTCAGCACCTTGGGCGGCATGCCGATTCCGTAATTCGAGACCATGACGTTCGCGTGACGACCGGCGACTTCCAGCCAAATCCTGACCTCGTAAAAGGCTGGACCGTCGCGCCGAGCAAGGCCATACGAGTACTTGATGGCGTTGTCGACGATGCAGGTCAATGCCTTCCGCACGCGGTACTCGTCGCCTCGGACGTGGACGGCCGACAGCCAATCGCCAAGCTTGACGATTCGGCACGGGTGTTTCCTGGCGATCGGCTCCATGTTGCTAATCACAGTTTCCAGAGATCGCAACAAGTTGAACCTCTCCTCCGATTGCTCGGAGGGCTCGAGCAGATTCAGAAGATCTTCGCGCGCGTCTTTGATGAGTCCCATCGCTTGGATGACCTGCGAAGACAAGACCGAACTGGCCGAAATCGGAGCGGCCTTTTGCAGGTCCTCAAGGGCGAACTGAAGGGCTTGCAGCGGGCTTCTAAACGAATGGCCGATGATGGCGACGCGATGGCGGTACAGGCGGTCCGCTTCTCGCTCGCGGAAAATCAAGGACGCGGAGTCCGTCGCGGCGCAGACGACCCCGCCCAAGGCAGCAAAGAAGTCTCGCCGTGATTCGGGGATCGTACCGCGAAAGACGATCAGCGTGCTACAGACTTCGGGCCCCGCCCCCGTCTCGGATCGAAACCCTGAGCCTTTTTCCGGCGTGAGGCCCAGGTCTTTGAGAAAATCCCCGCTGGGAATCGAAGCCACCGACACCAGTTGTTTAACCGGAAACGCGGGAATGACGGACCGTGCAGCAAGACGCTCTGCCGGTTTCGGATCGGTCGGTACCGAGACGGTGCATACGTATCTGGCGCCGTGGCGCATGTACAGCGAGACTCTCTCGATCTCCGGAAATTCCAGCAGAGCGGTCAGCAGTTTTCCGCAATTGCCCGACCACTTGTCCGGGTCCGTGAGTTCGATCGTTGCCAATTCTCCGCCGAAGTCCCTCAGAAGCGTCTGCTCTGCCGCAGTCTTTCGGGCCTCGTGCAACTCGTTCAACAAGCCCTGGGTCATCTCGCCAAACCGGAGAAAATCTTCCACTCGCTGCTGGAATTCCAGCAGCGAGATGTTCTGTCCGTCTGGCGCGTTCGCTTTCTGCAACGTGTTTACCAGTTTGCTTTTCACGTTTTGCGGGACGCACTGAGAAGCAATCACGTTCAAGACCGTGTCGATCTGCGTGTCGGTGTCAGGGCACGTTGCCCAATCAACGAACTGCGAGTGCTTTTGCAGCGCTTCATGCCACTTCACGTCGGTGTCGCGCACGATGACTTGACCGCCAAAAAGAACGCCGACAATTTGTCCGTCAATGCGCAGAGGGAAGGACATGTCCCACAAACCGAGCGGCTTGCACCGATAAAGCCTAGGATCGGAGAGCTGACCTGTGCAATATGCCAAAGCGACTTCCTTGTCGGTGTTGATACACTGAAGTTCCTGGCCGCACCCGTCTGGATTTCGCCAGTCCGCGCAGAGCGGATGAAACGATCGTCTTGCGTCTGCACCTAAGGCATCCCGCCGCTCCAAGGAATCAAGACTGACTCTCGAAGCTGTTGGGTAGACGATCGTGATCCCCGCGTTCAGCGCAAAGCTGTAGCCGTTGAGCAGGTTGTCGAGTAGAGACGTGCCGAGCAGGTCAAGCACGTTGATCGGCGTGACCGCGCGCAGGTGGTGGATGATGTTCACGGCGAATCCCTCAAATGACCTCGCTTCGCTACGAACAGCCTAAATCATCGGACGGGCTGCCGCGTTTCGCGGCAAGGCCCCGCCAAGCACCTCGCAGCCCAAAGAACGACGGCGCAAAGCACGACTAGACCAAGGGTTGACGCACCGGAGGATCAAGCCCGTGAATCCCGCACAGCAAGTCGACCCCATCTCCCCCCTAACGCCATGATCCTAACTTGCACCGCAGGCGGAGTCAATAAGTGGGGCAGGCAGAGAGAGCCTTTGCAGTGGAGGGGAACCTCGATACGCGTGAATCCTGGCGGCGAGGTCCCTGAAGGGCCGCCTTCCGCCAACGTCGGCGAGCGGGCAGCTGGCTTTGTGTCAACCGTGCGGAACGCCGAGTCACCTCAACGACTGGCCAACGGAGGCCCTTGAACCGCGTGAAGGCCGCCGAGGCTGGTGCGGAGCCAACTGGCTTCGGTCGCCGGGCGGTGCTACGATGACAGGCCGAAAGAGGAGGATCCACGATGCGTACGGGGATGGCTTGCGGCGTGTGTTGGCTGGGGTTCTTGTGCCTGTCGGCGGATGCGGCGGGGCAGCAGGGCCCGAATCTGGTCGAAGATCCTTCGTTTGAAGCGCCCCAAGAACGGGACCAGTTCGGGCTGGTGTTCGCCAAGTGGGGCGGCTGGAAATACGAGGGCGATTGTAGCTTCGCCGTCGGCCAGGTGGCACGCACCGGCCAGCATTCGTGCTTGCTGGTCGGCGGGGCCGGAGCGAAGATTCGCACGGTCCAGTTGCGGGATCTGGAACCGGGGCGCTACCAGATCACGGCCTACCTCCGCGGCCTGGATATCGGCACAGGGATCTGGAACGCGACGACCGAGTTCATGTTCGACGGCAAGTACGTGCAACTCAAGAAGAACGGCACGTTCGGCTGGACGAAACTGACCTACGTGGCGGACGTCAAGGAAAAGAAACAGGCCGGGCCTTCGTTCGGGATGTTCGCTCCCGGCTATCTGTGGATCGACGACGTGTCGCTGGTCCGGGTCGGCAACGACGTGCCGCTGACGGACGAGCCCGTGTTGGGCCCCGAAGAAGCGCCCATCGCGCCGCCCGGTGAGTTGACGGCGGCGGCCGTCCGCTGCCCGGAGTGCGCGTACCGAAATATGCCCGCCTGGAAGCAATGCTACGCCTGCGGTTCGTTGCTGGAGGTCCAGAAGACGGTCGTCAGCGGCCCGCCCGTGAAGCTGGTCACCTCGTTCGAAGACAAAAATCCCTTCAGCGGCGGCAAAGTGGTCGAGCAGCACGCCACCGACGGCAAGAAGGCCCTGCGCATCGATCGCTCCTACGTGGTCATGGACGGGCCGCAGGACTGGTCGGGCTACGACTTCCTCAAAGCCGACTTGCACGTCGAAACCGACGATCCGCTGGAGTTGTACGTCGAAGTCCGGGACACCGCGACGCGGGACTATTGGACGCGGGTCAATTACACGACCGTCGCGCCGCCGGGTTCGAGCACGCTGATCGTTCCAGTCAAGCAGCTGTACGTTGGCGAGAAGTCGCGTCCCGGACGCATGTTGATGCTGGGCGGCATCACGCGGCTGGTGTTCAGCATCGGCAACGCGCCCAAGGCGCCCTTGTTTTTGGATAACGTGCGGCTGGAACGCGACACCGCCGCGCAAGGCGTAGCGTTTGACGGCCTGCACGCCTTCGACTTCGGGCCGGGTGGAAGCCCGCTGATGGACGGCTTTCAACCGATCACGCCCAGCACGATCTACAGCCGTGGCCGCGGTTACGGCCTGAAGGACGCCCGGATCTGGCGCAGCTTCGACGCGCTGCAGCCGGAGCCGCTGTACCAGGACTTCATCTGCCTCGAGCGCGGCGGGCTGGCGGTGGACGTGCCCAACGGCCGTTACCGAGTGCTGGTGAACATCGACAGCCCGTCCGGGTTCTGGGGCGAGTACCAGGTGTATCGTCAGCGGGCCATCCTGGCGGAGGGCCAACCGGTGGTGTCGGACAAGATGGATTTTGCCCAATTCCAAGAAAAATACTTCCGCTTCTGGAAGGTCGAGGACCAGCCGGCGGACAGCACGTTCGACAAGTACCAGAAGGCGTACTTCCAGGAGAAGACGTTCGAGGTCGACGTGACCGACGGGCAATTGAACGTCGAGTTCCAGGGCGAGAATTGGGGCTGCTGCGTTTCGGCTGCGGTGATCTTCCCGGTCGGCAAAGCCGCCGAGGGCGAAGCCTTCCTGAGATTCGTGGAACAGAAGCGGCGTTTTTACTTCGACAACTACTTCAAACGCGTCCTGCACCGGCCGGCGGGCGACCCATTGCAGCCCACGTCGGAAGACGAGCGCCGCGGCTACGTCGTGTTCCAGCGCGACTGGATGCAGGACGTGTACTACAACGACACGCCGCTGGCGTCGGAAATCGGCGGGCCGCTGCGGGGCGAAGCGTTTGCGGGCGAGTTGGAGCCGCTGACCGTGGGCGTGGTCCCCTTGCGCAACCTCGGCCGAGTGGCGGTGACGGCGGGCGATTTGCGCGGTCCGGCGGGCGTGATCCCGGCCAGTGCCATCGACGTGGGGTTCGTCTCGTACCGTATCAGCCGGGTCACGATGGAAGGTTCGGTTTACACGATCCGTCCCCGGCTGATCATGCCCACCAACGCGGTCGACATGCCCCAGGACGTGACCCGCCGGTTCTGGCTGACAGTCAAAACGCCGGCCGGCGCCGAACCGGGCGTGTACCAGGGCGTACTGGCGATCAGGCCTCAGCGGGGCGGCGCGGCCGAGGTGCCCGTCGAGTTTCGAGTCCGAGCGGGGACGCTGGATCCGGTCGACGTTCCCGCCGGGCCGTGGGGCCATTCCATTTCCATCCCCTGGTACGGCGAAGATCCGGCGGCCGCGGCCTGGAACCAGCGCATGGCGCAGCACAGTCTCCGCAAGATGCGCCAGTACGGTTGCACCGCGTGCAGCGGCATTCCCACGATTGCCTACCGCGGTTTCCAGAACGGCCAGCCCGTGTTGGACTTCGGGAGGGCCGACGCCCCAATGCAACTGGTCAAGGACTTCGGTTTCCTGGCCGTCGTTTCGTATGGCCGTGGAGTGTCCGGCTTCAACGCTTACTACCAGGACACCGGGGCGATGACCGCGGCCGGCTTCAAGGATTACGCGGAATTCGTCAAGGCCGTCTACACGCCGATCCAGCAGCACGCCGACCAGCAGGCCTGGATTCCCGTGTACTACAATTTGGGCGACGAGCCGATTGGCGATGACCTGCGGCGCTCGGCCGAAAACGCCGAGGCTTACCGCAAGGCATTCCCGGAAGGCCCGCCGTTCTTCACGGCTGCCAGCAGCTTCAGCGGCAGCGACCGGAACGATCCGCATTTCCGATTGTCCAAGTTGCTGCAAGTCGCCAACTGGAACGGCCACGACGAGGACTCCGTCCGTCTGCTGCACGAGGCGGGCAGCGACTGGGCGTTCTACAACGGCGGCAACCGCTGGACCTTCGGCGATTACATGTACAAGGCGGTCAAGCAGTTCGACATGAAGTTCCGCCTCTCCTGGCACTGGAATGTGGTCGCCGGCGATCCATACTATGCGCTCGATTGCCGGGAGGACGATTACGCCTGGTGCAATTCGTCACCGGACGGGCAGCTGATCCCGTCGATTCACTTCGAGCAAGTGCGCGAGGGCCTGGACGATTACCGCCGGCTGCTGACCGCGGCGCGGCTGGCCAGGCAGCGCGCCGGCACACCCGCCGCGCGGGCCGCCGAAGCGTTGATCGCCCAGCGGATGGCCGCCTTCAAGCTCGGCCAGCGCGACCACGACAGGCTGTTCGGTCCCGACGACTGGAACGCGTTCCGGGGCAAGATCGGCGACGCGATCGAGGCGCTGCAGTCGCCCCGAAGGGCAACGCCCTAGCGGATTCTAATGGGGTCAGGACCCCTTGGCTGGCGCAGCAGTCGGGTCGCCGGCTTGCCCGGTGGTCCCCGGCGATTCGGTCCGTGTGCCTACGGATTCAACCGCCCAAGCAGCTCATGAACCTTACCCACGATCCGCTCCTCCAGGCTGGGCTTCCAGGGCGTGTTGCTGGCCTCGTAGCCGCCTTCTTCCAGCACCCGTTGGCTGGCGACGTAATTGTTGTAGGCGTTCGAGTAGCCCGCAACCCAGATGGCCGGGCCGTCGGGCTTGGTGAGTTCGCGTTTCAGCCGCAGCGAGTAATCCACGACGACTTCGCTGGCCAGCGCGATGACGGCCAAGTCGTTGCCGAAACGGACGACGTGCACCGGGTACGGAAAGTCGGGACGGCCCTCGGCGGCAGATTCCAGCACGACGGGTTCCAGCGCCGACCGCAGCGGACCGTGCAGAGGCCGCTGGTGAAGCGGCGTGCGCTGGTTCACTTCCAGCGCCGCTTCGACCGCCGTGGCCAGCGACCGGCCGTGCTTTTGTGCGTACGGCAGTTCGCTCCGCGGATACGGATTCTGGTCGGCGCCGCACCCCATCAGGAACGCCGCGGTCACGCCCGGATGATCCTGTTCGAAATACTCCTGTGCGTATCCGGCGTAGTCGCCCAGCCATTTGCGAAACCCCATCGTCGTGTTGTGGCAGGCGTAGCCGAACAGCACCGCGCGGAGCGTGCCGTCAGCCCGCGCGACGCGCAGCACGGGGACCGTGTGATCGACCGGTCCGTCGGGATTGGGATGATTCCGATAACCGGCCTCCGTCGGCGTGCGGCGATTCATGGCGAATCCGCAGCGGGCGCAGCAGTACGAGAGCGTGGCCGGTTCGAGACCGTCCAGCGACTTGCCGACAAGATCGACCAGCGTCTGCGTCAGCGAATCGAAATACGTCTTGGCCTCGTCCCGCCCGTACGCCGGCCCGCAGTGCGTATGCGACGCGTTCATCAGCAGCGCGTGCGGCGGCAACTGGTACTTCTGCTGCACCTGTTCGGCCACCGCCGTGCGGAGCCGCTCGATCACGCCGATCAGGTCCATCGTCACGAACACGACCCGATTGCCGTCCCGGTCTTCGACGGCCAGCGCCTTGGCAAACAACTCCTGCTCCGTCCCCTCCGCCGGCTCCTTGCGCCCCGCGTAGCCCGCCATGGACAGCGGCATCTCCGGCGTAATCACCGCCGCCGCCGCCCCGGCCTTCCACTCCGGAGCCTGTTCCTTCAACGCTTCGCCGGCACGAGCGCAAAACACCGGACCGATCACCAGCCACACCCAGATCGCAACTCCCCTCATGACATTGCTCCTTGGAGGTTCTAGAAGCCTCAAGTTTTCCGGAGAAGCTTTGGTTTCTCCATCCTGCGTTCCGCAGGTCGTCGAACCAATATCTCCGGGATTTCTGGCCGGGGCAAGGGGCGGATGAACGGCCGTCGGCGGCGGGGGAGAATCCGGCAGCTAACGGGTGACGAGGACGGCTGAACGGCAGGCCGGAAACGGGGTGTCAGGAACCGAGAGCGAGTCAGAAACCGCCCTCCCGTTTCCTGACCCCTTTTTCCGTTTCTTTTTCCGTCTGGCTCCTCAAGTTGGCTGCCGGGACCGGACCAAAAACGTCGCGGACTGCTTCCAGGTATTTCAAACCGTGAGTCGTGTCCGGTTCCAGATAGCTGCCCTCGGTCCATTCGTTCCAGCAGTTGATGTTCAGGATCCGCGGACCGCCGGGCTTCGCCAGAAGCCGCCGCTTGGTCATTTCCAGCGCTTCCCGCAAACGTTCCGGCGTGTTGCCGCCGATGGTGTTCGTGAACGGGTAGCCGAAATTGCCGAACTCGTCGTCCTGGTGGGCCCGCGGACTGGAATCCCAGCCCATGGTCACGTTCGGGAAGTAGGGCACGTCGAACTTGCGATCCGCCTCGTTCCAATACCGCAAGTAGGCGTCGCGGACTTCGTTGTAATCGGTCTGCAACTGCGGCAGCGGCACGTGGTGAATCCAGACGTACGAGGTGACCGAGTCGAAGCCCAGGTCCTTGACTAACTGCGCGGCGTCCGCCGGTTTCCGCTCGCCGGGCAGGATGGGCCGGCCCCAGACCACCGCGTTCAAATGCAGGCCCGGCAGACCGGCCGCCAGGGCCTTGGCGCGGAACTTGTCCAGCCCCGCGCGCGTGGCTGCCACGCTGCCGAAGCTGTCCAACAGGGTCGTCAAGTCATAGAACGAAAAGTAGGGCCGCCCGTCGATGCACCAATAGGACGGGTGCCGGAAGTACGCGCCGATCACGTGGTCGCAGATCTTGTCGAAGTTCTCCGGCGTCACGGCGCCGGGATACAGCACCTTGCGTTCGGCGCCGCGCCGGTAGGGATGGATTTCGATCCAGTCATGGTTGGCCCACATGAAGGCGAACTTCACGCGCGCGTTGTTCTCCGCCTTCAGAAAACCCAAGTTGATTGGCCGGTCGAGAAACGGGCCGTCGTTGTAGTAGTACCAATCGAAGATGAACGCGCCGATGCCGTGGTCGGCGGCGGCGGCGATTTTTTGTGCCATGACCTTCGGGTCCGATTCGTCCGTGTATCCCCACAACGGCGCCTTCGGCTGATGATGACCTGGAAAACGCGGCCGAGCCGCTTTGACCAGTTCCCATTCGGACCAGTTCGGGCCCTTGCTCTTCACGTTCCGCGGATCGCCGGGATGGTAGTTGCCGAAGTAGTAAGCCGCCACGGTGATCGGCGGCCCGGATGCGACGGGCGTTTGCGCCGCCGCAGGCGCGGAGGTGTCCACGGGTTTGACGGCGATGGACACATTGTCGAGTCCGGGCGCGCTTTTGGCGGCTTGGAACGCGATGACGAGCGGCGTGCCGGCGGGCACGTGTTTGGCGACGAGCGTGTGCTGCAATCCGGGCGCAAAATCGCCGCTTGCCAGTTCCGCCAGGTCGCCGTCCAGAATCGCCGCGTTCAGGACCGGATCGGGCTTCCACGGTTCGGAAACGTCAAACGTCAGCAGCAGGTCGGAGGCCTTGTCCAAGACACCCACTTTTTGGCGGAAGAAGCCCAGTGTGGACGGGTTGCAGGTCGGCGGCGTGGCGCCCCGCCGGTGGTGGACGGCATAGGTGCTGCCCGAGCCGCTCCAGCCCTTGGGCAGGCCGCTGTACCAACCGTCCTGGCCAAGCGTCAGGCCGGCCAGGTCGCTGAAATCGCCGTTGACGATGCACAATCGCGTTGGACCGACTTCCGGCTGAACGGCTTGGGGCGCGTCGGCGGCGTCCAGTCTGCCAAGCGGCCCCAGCAGGACGACGGTAAGAAAAGCGAGTGCGTGTTTCATGGTCTTGTTTTGACTTTCTTTGCGGCGGCTTTTTGGGCCTTGGCTTTGGGCTTCGCGGCTTCGGGCTCGTCTTGTTTTCCGAACTTTGCCCGGCGGTCGCGCTCGTGGCGGTCGGTGCGGGCGAAGGTGCCTTCCTGGACCGGTTCGTGCGCCTTGGCGGCACGCGCGGTGAGTTGGGCCAGCAGTTCGGGGTTGGCGGCGGCCAGATCCTGGGATTCACTCGGATCGGCGGCCAGATCGTACAGTTCCCACTTCTCGGTCCGCGGCGGCTTCACAGCCCGCCAGTTGCCTTGGCGGATCGCCGTCCAGCCGGGGATCTCCCAGTACAGGTACTCGTGCTGCTGCTGCTCTCGACCGGCGGCCGATGATCCGATCAACTCCGGCAGGAAGGAGATGCCGTCCAGGTCTGCGGGCGCCTTGGCCCCGGTTACTTCGGCAATCGTGGGCATCACGTCGGGGAAGTAGCCCAGGTAATCGCTCACGCGGCCCGGCGCGATCTTGCCCGGCCAGCGGGCGATGAACGGCACGCGCAAGCCGCCTTCGTACAGCGTGCCTTTCTTGCCGCGATACTCGACGCCGGTCTGCGGATTCTCGTTCGCCGAATGCACTCCGCGCGGTTGCTCGGGAGAACTGAAGTAGTCCGCGCCGCCGTTGTCGCCGCTGAAGAAGACCAGCGTGTTGCCGTCGATGCCGAGTTCCTTGAGCAGGGCGAGCACCTCGCCAACCTGGCGGTCCACCATCGTGACCATCGCCGCGTAACGCCGCGCGGGCTCCGGCCACGGCTGGTCCTTGTACAGCGCCCAGGCCGGATCGCTGTCGGGAATATCGAACAGCCCGTGCGGCGGCGTGTAGGGCAGATAGGCAAAAAACGGCTCGCGGGCGTGCTCGCGGATGAACTGCATCGCCGCCTCGTGGATGAGGTAATGCGAATACGTCCGGCCGCTGACGCCGACGTTGCCCTCCAGCGGCACCTCCTCGCTGTTGCGGATCAGGTACGGCGGATAGTAGCTGTGCGCGTGGACCTGGTCGTAGTAACCGAAGAACACGTCGAAGCCGTGTTTCTCCGGCACGCCGGTGGAATCGCGGCCGCCGCAGCCCCACTTGCCGAACCCGCCTGTGGCATAGCCCAGCGGCTTGAGCATCGAGGCCATGGTCGCTTCCTCCGCGCGCAGCGGCGTGCCTCCGCCGTTGAGCCGCACCGACGTGTGGCCGCCGTGCTTGCCGGTCAGGAAACAGCAGCGCGTCGGGGCGCACACCGACGAGCCGGCCAGCAGGTTGTTGAACCGGATGCCCTCCGCCGCCATCCGGTCCAGATGGGGCGTCCGGATGTTCCGGCCGCCCATGAACGCCGGCTCGTAGTAGCCCAGTTCATCCGACATGATGTAGACGACGTTGGGTTTTCCCGGTGACGCCGGTTCAACGGCGGACAGCGAGTTCTGCGCCGACAGCAGGGCGGCAAGCAGTACGAGTGTGCGTTTCATTTTGTCCCTTCCCGTTGTTTGCGGGTTGTGTGGAGGTGGCTTTCCGATCGACGATTATGGGCTCCCTGACCTCCGCTGACAATGACGGCTTCGGCGCCGGGCAACGGGAGACTTGCCCTGGCACCAAACGGGATTTCGGCACTTTTTCTCGTCGTTGATAAAGGCACGCTTTCGGTGCTGGGGTCAGGCTTACAGAATTCAATTTCGGCCGAGCAGAGTCATCCGACGCGGCTGGCACCAAACTGGGCCGAAATTGAATTCTGTAGGCCTGACCCCGACCGTTGCTATGGGCTGACGGACGGCTCTGGGCAGCGTAGAATGAGCGTCGATTCGGACAACGCGGCCAAGTCCGAGTTGGTTCGGCCGCCCGGTGCTGTGTCAGGCTCCAGGCTTGACGTAATTGATGAAAGGAATCCGCGCATGAATCCGACTGCGTTGCTCCTCTGGATGTCCACTTTGGTGGCGTTGACCGCCGAGACGACCGCACCGCAAGACCCGCGGTTAACGCCGCTGGAGGGCCGGGGGGCGGCGATCGAGTATCGCGGCGAAGCGGAGCCCGACACGCTCAAGCCGGGGGCGGTGTTGTTCACGAACCGGACGTACACGGTCGCTGAGTGCCCGGATTGGCTGAAGGAGAAAATGTTTCTGCGCGGCAGTATCGACTACGGCCGTTTCCAGGTGACGGAAGCAGGCGTGCTGACGTTGCTGACGCCCGAACCGGTGCATCCGCGAGCGGCGAGCCAGCACAAGCTGCTGGAGGCTCGGGGCTTCGTCTGGATTGCCGAGCCCGAACGCTTTCAGTTGTTCGGCCAGCAGCCGTTCGACCTGGTCCGGATCTATCAGAAGCAGGTCCAGGCGGGCGAGCGGTTTCGGTTGGGCAAATGGGCCGTGGCGGTGGGCTTCGAGTCCGCCGCGAGATCGACGGCAGCCGACGTGCCTTGGAGCGAGAACCGGGGCGAGCGTTTGTACAACGGGATCGTGCTGCCCGAGGAATGGCCGCCGGAGGAGATCGACCCGCGCGACACGGCGCCGATGAGCGTACCGTACCTGGAGTCGCGTCCGGCCGTAGTGCCGATCGACGTCGGTCGGCAGTTGTTCGTGGACGACTTTCTGGTCGAGACAAGCGGCCTGGAACGCGTCTTTCACCTGCCCGTCAAGTACACCGGCAACCCGGTGCTGAAGCCGGAGACGGAACTGGAAATCAACGCGCCTCGCAACGCGGCCGCGGTGCCCAAAAGCGGCGGCGTGTGGTGGGATCCGGCGGAGCAGGTTTTCAAGATGTGGTACGAAGCCGGCTGGATTCACACGATCTGCTACGCCACCAGCCGCGACGGGCTGGCGTGGCAGCGCCCGGCGCTGGACGTGAACCCCGGCACCAACCAGGTGCTGCCGCCGGACCTAACGCCCGACTCGTGGACCGTCGTGCCGGACTGGGAGGCTGCCGACGCGCAGCAGAGGTACAAGCTGTTCCTCCGTCCTCCCGGCGGCAACATGCCGGGTTGGAGCCTGACCTCGGCGGACGGAATCCACTGGACCAATCTCACGGCGACGGGCGAAACGGGCGACCGCAGCACGATGTTCTACAATCCGTTCCGCAAGAAGTGGGTCTACAGTCTGCGGTCGGGATTCCGCGGCCGCTCGCGCCACTACTGGGAGGCCGACGACTTTCTCGCCGGGGCCAAGTGGCCGATCGACGGGCCGGTCGTGTGGGCCGCGGCGGACCGCGACGATCCGCCGGACCCAGAGCTTGGAATCGCGCCTCAGTTGTACAATCTGGACGCCGTGGCGTACGAGAGCCTTCTGCTGGGCATGTTTGAGATTCACCGCGGGCCGCCCAACGAGGAGTGTATGAAGAGCGGGCTGCCGAAAATCACCGAGTTGAGTTTCGCGTACAGCCGCGACGGATTCCACTGGCACCGGCCCGACCGCCGGGCGCACCTGCCCGCGGAGCGGCGGGACGTATGGGATCGGGCCTACGTCCAGTCGCTGGGCAACGTCTGCACCGTGCGCGGCGACCGGTTGTGGATCTACTACACCGGGTTCCAGGGGGATGCGAACAAACTCAGCAGCAACTGGCTGCAGAACGGCATGTACGACCGTGGCGCGACGGGCGTGGCCTTCTTGCGCCGCGACGGATTTGCGTCGCTGGACGCCGGCGCCGGACCGGCTTCGCTGACCACCCGCCCGGTGACCTTTTCGGGCAGCCGGGTGTTTGTCAACGCCGCGTCCGCCGACGGCGAACTGCGCGTGGAAATCCTGGACGAAGCGGGCGAGCCGCTGGCGCCGTTCACCCGCGAAAACTGCCGGCCAATTCGCGCCGACAGCACGCTGGAACCGGTCGCCTGGTCCGGCGCGGAGGACGTGTCGGCCCTGCGCAACAAGCCCGTGCGCTTCCGCTTCACGTTGCGCAACGGATCGCTGTATGCGTTCTGGGTCAGTCGGGATGACACGGGCCGCAGCGACGGCTACGTGGCCGGCGGCGGGCCGGGCTTCACCGGGATGACCGACACCGTGGGGCGCGCGGCCCTGCTGGCCGAACAGCGGCTGGGCGCCGGCAAGATTCCGGCCGGCGGCAGTCCCTGAGATCGCGGCCGTTCCCGTCGGTCGTCGTGCGGCCCAGGCGGGGCGCAGCTTGACTTCCGGCCCCGACTTCCGTCCGTTTGTCTAGGAGAGGGAAAGATGCGTACCAGGCTCTTGTTGTTCGCCGTGCTGATCGTTGGCGTTCCGGCCTTCCCGGCAGCGGCAGCGGAAACGGCCGCGGCGGGAAAGGCCGTATCAAGGAAGGCCAAGACACTCGACTACGTCGGCCAACTCGCCGCGGGACTGGAACCGACCCGCGTGGTGGTCTACAAGCAAGTCGGCCAGCGCGAACTGCGTCTGAACGTCTTCGAGCCGGAGGGGCATCGAGCGACCGATCGCCGGGCCTGCTTCCTGACCATTCACGGCGGCGGCTGGACCGGCCTGGAGCCACGCCGCCAGTATCCGTTCGCCGCGCACTTCGCCCGCCTGGGCATGTTGGGGATCAGCGTGGAATACCGGCTGGCCAGGCCGGGTTCGAGCCCGACGGTGTTCGACTGCGTCCAGGACAGCCGGTCGGCGCTGCGCTACGTGCGGAGGCATGCGGCCGACTTGGGCATCGACCCGCAGAAGATCGTGGCCAACGGCGGCTCGGCGGGCGGCCACCTGGCCGCCGCCACGGCCCTGTTCGACGGCCTGGACGAGGCGGGCGAGGAGACGTCGGTCTCCTGCACGCCCCATGCGCTGGTGCTGTACTTCCCCGTGATCGACACGTCCCCGGCCGGCTATGGCAACGCCAAGATCGGCGCGCGGTGGCAGGAACTGTCTCCGCTGCACCACGTGCGGCCCGGCCTGCCGCCGACCATTGTCTTTCACGGCACGGGCGACACCGTCACGCCGTTTGTGGGCGCGCAGGCCTTCCACGACGCGATGCGCAAAGCCGGCAACCGCTGCGAACTCGTGGTAACCGAAGGAGCCGCGCACGGCTACCTGATGCGCGACGGCGCGCTGTACGACCAGACGCTCCGCCAGACCGAAGCCTTCCTGGCGTCGCTGGGCTATCTTCCCGGCCAGACAAACCGCGCCCCGTGACGGAACGGCTTATGGCTCCGACCATCCCGACCAACGCCGCGCCCTGCCCCCCTCGCGCTTCGCCGCCGCTGCCGATGACGGTCCCCGAGCTGCGCGCCCGCGACTGGAGCGAGGTGGACGTTGTGTTCGTCACGGGCGACGCCTACGTGGATCACCCCAGCTTTGCGATGGCGATCCTGGGACGAGTGCTGGAGGCGGCCGGATTCCGCGTCGGCATGGTCAGTCAGCCGGACTGGCACGATTGCGAGGCCTGGCGCACGTTCGGCAGGCCGCGGCTGTTCTTTGCGGTCAGCGCCGGCAACATGGACTCGATGATCAACCACTATACGGCCAATCGCAAGGTGCGCAACAACGACGCTTACTCGCCCGGCGGCCGCATCGGGTTGCGTCCCGATCGGGCGACGCTTGCGTACTGCCAACGGGCGCGGGAAGCCTACCACGGAGTCCCGGTGATCGCGGGAGGCGTCGAGGCCTCGTTGCGGCGACTGGCGCACTACGACTACTGGAGCGACAAGGTCCGCCGTTCGATCCTGCTGGATTGCCGGGCGGATCTGCTGGTGTACGGCATGGGCGAGGAAGCCATTGTCCAGATCGCCCGCCGCCTGGCCGCGGGGGAAAGTCTGCGTGATCTGCGCGACATGCGGGGCGTCGCCTACGCGATGGGAGCGTCGGAGTCGCCGCCCGACGACGCGATGGTCCTTCCCAGCTTCGAACAAGTCCGCGACGACAAAGGGGCTTTCGCCGAAGCCACCCGGCTGATTCACAACGAGACGAATCCCTACAACGCCCGCCGCCTGGTCCAGTGGCACGATCGCCAGGCGGTCGTCGTCAATCCGCCGGCCTGGCCCGTTTCCCAGGCCGCGCTGGACCGGATCTACGGCTTGCCGTACACTCGCCGGCCGCACCCGAAGTACACCGAGCCGATCCCGGCCTATGCCATGATCAAGGATTCGGTGACGATCATGCGGGGCTGTTTCGGGGGCTGTACGTTCTGTTCGATCACCGCGCACCAGGGGCGGATCATTCAGTCGCGGAGCCAGGAGTCCGTGCTGGCCGAATTGCGCCGCATGACCGAGGACGAAGCCTTTGCCGGCGTGGTCAGCGATCTGGGCGGCCCGACGGCCAACATGTATCGGATGAAATGCACGCGGCCGGAAGTCGAGGCCGTGTGCCGGCGCCAGTCGTGCGTCTGGCCGACCATCTGCCGGCTGCTGGGAACCGATCACGGCCCGTTGATCCAGTTGATGAACGAGGCGCGGCAGGTCCCCGGAATTAAGAAGGTCCTGGTGGCCAGCGGGATCCGCATGGACCTGGCGCGCCGCTCGCCGGAGTATCTGCGGGAACTGGTCCGGCATCATGTCGGCGGCCGACTCAAGGTAGCGCCGGAACACACCGATCCTCACGTGCTGGACAAGATGCGCAAACCCGGCAACGACGACTTTGAGAAGTTCGCCGCCGCGTTCCGCGCCGAGTCGGCGCGGGCGGGCAAGCCGCAGTACCTGGTGCCGTACTTCATCGCCAGCCATCCCGGCAGCGATTTGAACGCGATGATCGACCTGGCCGTGTTTCTGAAACGCAACGGCTACCGGCCGGACCAGGTCCAGGATTTCATTCCGGCGCCGTTCGACGTGGCGACCGCGATGTACTACACGGGCCTCGATCCGTTTTCCAAGCAGCCGGTCTACGTGGCCCGTCATTTGCGCGACCGCAAGCTGCAGCGGGCGCTGATGCAGTTTTTCAAGCCGGAGAACTACTTCCAGGTCCGCGAGGCGTTGCGGCAAGCCGGACGGCAGGACCTGATCGGCAACGGCTGCGACTGCCTGATTCCCGCGGTGCCGCCCCGCGAGGCCCGCGAAGCTCGCCGCCAGGAGGCGGACGCCCGCCTGCGCGGCGACGCTGGCCGCGCGGCCTCCGGCGCCAAGCAGAAGGGCAAACGCCGGGCAGCCCGCAAGCGGCACGGTCCAGAATAGCACCGCTCGGCGCCGGCTCGCCCCGCCTTCCGCTCCGGCACAGCGCGGCGGGAACAACCGCCCCCCGCGCCGCCTGGTTCTCCGCAGCTCGGCCGCTGTTTTCCCGCCGGAGCCAGGGTGTCATGGTGTGGAGTCCTTCTTGACCCGGTATCATGGTGCAGGCCGCGGAAGGTCATTCCGCGAGGTGCTCCGGTTCCTGTTTCGAGTCGCCGGGTTGCGGAAGCCGTCTCGGAGAGATGACTGTCGCGTCATTTCCAGAATGCTGTCAGCGAGGCGAAGGATGGATAGTCTGCCCAGAAACTCACGCGTCGGAAACACGTTTTGGCGGCCAGGGCTGCTGGCCATCGCGGCGACGATCGCACTCGGCCCGGCGGCCGCCAGGGCCGCACAGCCGTCCGGGGACCGAGACGTCGCCCTGCAGGTCATCCCAACGCCGCAACAGCTGTCCTGCCAGGGCGGGCTGTTGCCGCTGGTGACGAAAGACCGAGCGGCGGTCGTGGTCACGTCGGAAGAGCCGGACCGGAAAGAAGTCCTGGCAAGCCGGTGGATCGCCAAGGAGCTTGCGGCCGGGGGCGGCAAGCCGGCGGAGGTCGTGGCGGGACCTGGTGGAATCGATCCGGGAGACACGGGCGGGGGCCTGCAACTGGTGCTGGCCACTTTCGGCCGGAAGACGCAGACGCTGGGCAGGATCGCGGGCTTGCTGGACGAGGCCGACAGGGAACTGCTGGGTGACGCGGACCGGTGCGAGCAGGCCTATGTCATCCGTTGCAACAACCACCTCGTTGCCGTCGTAGGCGGTTCGGCTCAAGGCACTCTGTACGGAGCGATGACGCTGCTGCAGTTGTTTCGAGGCGACGGCGGCAGCGTTGTCATGCCGCGCGTCCACGTCCGCGACTGGCCGGAGTTCAAATATCGGATGGCGGAGAACTGGACGTATGCCGAAGGCCGGGCGCACCGGGGCCGCGGCTGGTGCTACGATTGGGGCGACGGCAAGGACAACTACTTGCAGCGCGTGACCGCCCTCTTCGACCGCTGCCTGCGCTACAAGATCAACATGATCTGTTTCTCATCGGGCTTCGACAAGACCGACTGGGACGCCAGCCTCTTTCCCTTGGAGAAGGAGTTGAACCGGTTGGCCGACGAGCGCGGCATCAAGCTGATGGTTGGCGGATACGGCGTGACGTACCGGCGCCGCGGCAACGAGGAACGGACCCGGCAACTCCAGGATCGCATCCGCGATTATGTCCGCCAGACCGAACCTCGCTTCCTGTACATCCACCACGAGGACCACGGAACGTACGCTTCCACGCAATTGCTCTGGAGCCGCCGCAGCGACGAATGCAAGCGGCGCTGGCCCAGCGAGCAGATGGCGGCCGCGGACGGCGCCGCCGGCGGCTTGACTCACGACTACGACGCGGTCTGCGAGGCGGTGTTCAGCGTCAAGAACGCCGACAGCGGCTACGACGCCGCTCGGGATTGCCTGGTCGCGCTCGTGTCGCCCTCGTATACCGCCGCGCACGAACCCGACGAAGTCTGGGACCAGCAACTGCAGTACTGGGCCACCGTCAGCAAGCTGCTGAAGCACAAGAAGAACGTCTTCCTGGGCTTTCGCGAGCAGTTTCTGCGGGGCGACAACCGGCGGAAACGAATCCTGGAGATGTCGCAAGCCCTGAAGACGCGGGACGGCGGACCGGGCCTGTTTTTGTTTTCCGTGTCGCCTGCTTCGCTGTACGAGATGGGGCCGCTGTTTGCTCCGGTGCCCGCGGCCATGAGCAAACTGAACGAAGGCGCCGACGTCGTCTACTACATGTGCGGCCGGATTTTCCAGGAACCCCAGATCCTGCTGAACGCATCGCACATGTGGAACACGGATTCGTTGGGCGCCCTTGCGGTTCCCGAAACGGCCGCGCAGTGCTACCCGTTCTGCAACAGCCCCGTGTACCAGGCACGCGGAACGTGGACAGACCACGAGACGCCGGGGATCTACGGCCGAGGCGGATTCCTGGAACTGGCCTGCCGGCGGCTGTACGGAACGCAAGCCGGCCGGCAGATGGAAAAAGTCTATGAGCTGAAGGCTCCCCTGATTGCCTATGCCTACATGCTCTTCGATCGCTTCGGCCGCCGAGCCGATTGGCACTGGGACTGGAAGCCCGAGCTGGAACGGACTCGCGAGGCCATCGCGCACGTGGAAGCGGCGTTGCGGGCGCCGGATTGCCGGGCGGAAAGCCGGCCGATTCTCGAACGGTTCCGGAAGTGCCTCGAAGCGGGCAGGCACTTCGCGGAAATCAGGCTCGAATTCCAGGAACTGGTGGTTCTGGCGGCCGAGGCGGCGAGGACGCCGGAGGCGCTCGAACGCAAGGCCGCGCAGGTGGAGAGACGTATCCAGGCGATGGAGGCGTTCCTCAAGGACCACTTCACCTACGATTGGGCCACACCCCTGGGCGGCGACATCCTGACCTGGAACGATCACCTGGCCGACATGCGCAGCGTGCTGGCGCACAACGCGGAATCTTGGATCGGCGAGATGCTGGCGCAACAGGCGGCGGACCGCGAGCAAGTCCGAGGCGGCGTCTCGCCGCTGGTCAACGGCGACATGGAATCCAGCGGCGGCTGGAAGTTCGTGGCGGTCACCGGCAAGGATCTGGAGGGCTACGCGGACGGCGGATACGTCCAGGACAAGGCGTGCTCCGGGAAGCGGTCCTACCGGATCGTCAAGCGCGAGGTGAAGCAGGACGCGGAGAGCTGGCTGCGGTGGGCCTATTTCGGAGGCTTGCCGGTGCGGGCGAGTTGGGGCGAGATCGAGCAGGAGATCGCGGTCGAGCCCGGCCGCAAGTACGTCGTCGCGTTCGAGGTGTTCGCCAACTGGAACCGGATCGGCGCCCGCGGCTATCTCGAGTATGCCGCCCTGGTCGACGGCCAGACGCGGTGGTCGCTGGACGGCTCTTGCCCCCGAGGCTGGAAAAAGGGCGGGTTCTTCTTCGTGGCCGAATCGCCCAAGGTCCGCTTGACGCTCCGAACCAGCGACGTCAAGTTCACCGGCGGCTGGGTCCGCTCGATGGGCGACTCGTGGTGGGACAACGTCCGGGTCTATGCGGTCTCGGAAGGCTCGCCGGCCGAACCGACGGGAAAGCCCCCGGCAGCGGGCCGCTGAGCCGTCCGTGCAACCGGCGTCACGACGACCCGATCAAGGCCTGGGGCCAGCCGGCAACGCCGTCCCGGATTGCAGATGATCGCGAGTGGATTCTTGAGCCTTCAGGCATTATTGTAGCCGGAGGCGTTTGGCGAGTTTCGGTTCAGACACAACCGCGAAGCCCCCGTTCCCTGGACCTGCCATGAAGCACCTCGTACCTTTCCTCGTGCTGTTCTCCTGGTTTGCTGCAGACCGTTCGGCGTCGGCCGCTGCGCCGCCGCTGGTCTTGGCGCGGGACCGTCACAGCGAGTTCGCGATCGTGCTCGGCGCTTGCCCCAGCGAGGCGGAACGGTTCGCCGCAGAGGAACTGGCGGCCTTTCTGCAACGCGGCACGGGCGCGGAGTTGCCGATCGTTGCGGAGTCCGAGTATTCCGGCGGCCGCGGCATCTTCCTGGGGCCGACGGCGCTGGCTGCCAAGCACGGGATGGACGCCGCCGATTGGGGCGAGGAGGAGTGGGGCGTGCGGGCCGTGGACGGCCAGTTGATCGTCACCGGCGGTCGCCCGCGCGGGACGCTGTACGGCGTTTATGAGTTGCTCGAGCGGGTGGGCGGTGTCCGGTTCCTGGACGCCCAGACCGAGCACGTGCCGCGCCGGGATGCCTGGACAGTGCCGGCGGACCTGTCGCTCCGCGGGCAACCGGCCTTCTCTCGCCGCGAGATCGGCTGGACGCGGGGACAGCCCTTCGAGGTCCGCTGTCGAATGAACTCCTGTTCCAACGCCTGGCGCGAGATCGAGGCCAAGTATGGCTATGGCGTCAAGTACGGCAGTCCTTACACCACGCACACGCATCACCGGTACGTCGCCGACTGGCCTGACTTGTTCGACCAGCCGGAGTTCTTCGCGCTCACCCAGCATGGCCGGCGGGACACGCAAGTCTGCATGTCGCATCCCGAAGTGCGGCGGCGGTTCGGCGTAGCGCTGCGGCGCTACATCGACAAGGACCGGCGGGCCATCCAGGATGCGGGGACGGGCGCGCCGTTCCCGCGTTACTATTCGCTCGTGCCGGACGACGGTTCTTCCGGAAAATGCTATTGCGAGCGTTGCCTGGCGTTGGCGGACCGCCACGGTTCCTACGCCGGCATCGTGCTGGACTTTGCCAACGCGATCGCCGAGGACCTTGCCCGCGAGCACCCGGACGTCGTGCTGGTCACCAGCGCCTATACCTACTACCGCGACATCCCCAGGGGCATTCGGCCGCGCGAGAACGTCATGGTCCGGATCGCGCAGCTCGGCGCGGAATTCAATACGGCTCCCAAGCGGGACACGCTGCGGAGCATGCTCCATCCGTTGAACGCCGGTGCGCGCGCGGAGTGGGAAGCGTGGTCGAAGCTCGGTTCGCGACTGGACGTACACGACTATTGGGGACCCTGGGGGCAGCAGATGGTCTGGCCGTATGTCAACGTCCGCGGCACGGCCGAGACCGTGAGATTCTATCACGAGCACGGTCTGCAGCATTTTTTTGTGGAAGCGTCCCTCAGCAGTCACCGCTTCTACAGTTTCCCCGATCTGCAGTACTACGTGGGCGCCCGGCTGCTGCTGGATCCGCGCCAGCCGGTCGAGCCGCTGATCGACGAGTTCCTGACGCTGTATTACGGTCCCGCCGCGGCGGCCATGCGGCGGCTGCTGGAGTATCTCGAACGGCGGCAGGCCGAGGAGTCCGGGATGCTGGCCACGGTGCCGCCGCACAGTCGGGCCTACTTGGACCGCGCGTTTTTCCTCCAGACCGACGCCTTGCTGGGCGAAGCGGAATCGAAGGCGGGCGGCGACCCCGCCGTCATGGCCCGCGTGCGGCAGGAGCGGCTGCCGCTGGACGAGACGATGCTCTTCCTCTGGGACGCCTTGGCGCATCAGGGCGACTGGCCGTTCTCGCGCCAGGCCGTCGCGGACCGCCTGGAAGGTCTGTATGCAGCGGCCTACGTCAAGTACGGCGGCCGTTCGGAGGCCCGCGTGGCCGCGGACCGGGCTCGCCTGGCGTACCTGCGCGAGCTGCCGCCCCTGCCGCCGCGGTTCGCGGGCCGGCGGATCGTGGACCTCTGCGGGCCGCTCTTGACCCTGGCGTCCGGCGCGGGCCGACCGGTGCCGCGGGGACGCGCGGCGGATTCCGAGGCGGCCCTGGGGCAAGCCTGGCGGATCGAAGACCACGTCTGGACGGAAAGCCGGCCCGCCCACCACGAGAGGCCGCCGGAGTTCGGCCTGTCGGACACGCTGCAAACCCCGAAGTTCCTCGTCAGGCGCGTGCTGCAGCCCAGCGAGATTCCCGCCGACGAACAATACCACTGGCATTACGTCGGCCGCATGCAGGCCACGCCGACGATGTACTTCTATGCGCACCACAGCTGGGTCTTCGACCAGCGTTTGCTGGCCGCCTACAACGCGGCCCTGCCGGAGCAGAAACACTACGACGCCTACCTCTCGCTCAAACTCGAAGGCCCGGCCTACGTGAACGGATCAACGCGGCGGAACGCCTTCTCCATCGACCGCCTGATCCTGGTGGAAACGGGGCCCGGCGAGCCGCCTTTGTGATCCTGCTGGATCGCGGTGCGGCCATGTCGTCCCGCGCAACCGGAGCCGTTGGCCCGCTTGCCCCGTCGCCCGCGTCGTCCCGCGCGTGGGCGGGACAACTCGCAGCGGCACCTTTGACGGTCGTCTTGTGATACAATGCGCCGCTGAGTTTCTCAGTCCCGGCTGAGCGGGGGACGCGAGTCCGCAGGGCGTTCCCCGTTCGACGCCACTCGATCAGGAGAGCCGCCATGCCCCAACTACGAAAAACGACCATCGCCACAGGATTGCTTGCCGTTCTGTTTGCCGGCACGGCCTGGGCCGAAACCGCCGACGCGCTGCTGAGGGTTCGCGGTGGCTGGGAAAAGGCGGACGCGAGCCGGCAGTTGAAGCAGGAGTTTCACTTTGCCAACGACCTGGCCGCGTACGGCTTGGATTACTCCGTGGACATCCCCGCAGGAACGCCGCCGGGCAAATGCGTGCCGCGCGGGGATGCGGCCCGAGGGAAGCTCATCGCGCTGGGCATGTCGTCGCCGGCCAGGTCGAACTGGTACTACCAGTCGTTCATCGGCATCCAGGTGGACGGCACGAGCCTGCACGACATGCCGGGCGAGTTCCGTCCCGTTCGCCAATTCGGACCCGACGCGTTGCTGGAAGGCACGTGGACCACGCCCCAGGGACCGGTCTACCTGCGGCTGCTGCTTCGCGGCCGCGACGACAAGCTGCTGGTCCAGGTAGCGCTCGGTGCGGACACCGCAGCCCAGCGGTTGGAGGTCAGTCTGAGCGCTTATCCCCAGGGCTTCGAGGAGCCTCGCAAGCGGCGGCTGGCGACCGCCGTCCGCGACGTCGAGGCGCCCGCCAGCGTCGTGCTGGACAAGGACCGGGAGCCCTGGGCGCTGTTGTACGACGAACTGTTGCAAACGGTGAAGACCGCGGCCGGTCCGTGCGGCGTGGTCTGCGTGCCTGCGGAACTCGACGCCGCGGTCGTGGGGCTGAGCCCCTACAACGTGCGGACCACGTTCCGGAGCAAGCCGGGCGGCCGGAAGATTACGCTGGGCGTGTGGGACTTCACGCCGCAACATGCAGCGGCTCCGCTCCGCCGGTACCTGGTCGAGTCCGGCCCCACGATCGCCGCCGACCTGGCCCTGATGGCCGAAACGGATTGGCTGGCGGGTCCGGTCCCCGCGACCCGGCTGACGCCGTCGCGCCTGGAAGAGCTTGCCCAGGCGGCCCAGGCCCGCCGCCGGCCGACGCCGTTCGACGAGATGACCAACACGGTGGCGACGCCGCACGTGGCGTGGGCCAAGCCGTTGCCCGGCGGCCCGGTCCGAGTGCTGGTGATCGCCCCGCGCTGGGAACAGCGCGAGACCGTCGAACTGGCCCAGCGGCTCGACGTGGCGTACCAAACCGTTTCCGTGTCGGCGCCCGACAGCCTGCTGGACCCCGGCTCGCTCTACCTGTACGGCTCCTACGACGTCTACGGCTATCCGCGGAAGAACGAGACCGACGTGCTGTTCGAGATGGCCGACAAGCTCCGCGCCGCCAACGACTGTGTGATCGTCAGCGGAATCCAGCCGAAGCTGATGCCGGAGCACGTGCGCAAGGAATTGGCCCAGAAGGTCCGCGGCGGCGCAGGGCTGATCCTGCTGGGCGCCGCCCAGGGCTTGCTCGCCGAGTTGAAAGACCAGTTGGAACCGGCCGGCTGGACGACCGACGTCGTGCCGGCCGCCAAGCTGCCGGTCCTGGATCGAATGGTCGCCGAGAATCGGCCGATCGCCACCGCCTACCGCTGCGGCAAGGGGCGAGTGCTGGCGTTGCACTATGCCGGTGGACGGCTGTGCCTGACGCCCGGCCTCCGCCGCGAGGACCCCGACGTACTCGGCTATTACGATTACTTCCACAGTCTCGTCGCCTCGGCCGTTCTGTGGACGGCCAACCGCGAGCCGGCCGTGCAGATCCGCTGGACCGACCAGCCGGGCGAGGTGCTGGTCCATGCCGAGCGTGCCTGGCCGGGCGCCGTGATCGAGGTGCTGGACCATGATCCGGCGCGCGGATTCTGCGAGCGGGCCCAGCGGCAACTCGACCTGCCCGCCGGGGAGAGCCGGCACGTGCTGACGCTGCCGGGACCGGCCGCGGGGCCGCGGCTGGTGAGCGTCTGGGTCAAGCAGGACGGCAAGACGCTCGGCTGGACCACGGGCCACGCCGACCTGGCGTCCGGCGCACCGCGCATCGAGTCACTCACACTGAACGAGCCGGCCGTTCCGCCGGGCGGAACCGTGGCGGGCAGCGTCACGTTGAACGCTCCGCTGGCCGGCGCCCGGATCGAATTGGAACTGTCCGATTCGCGGGGCCGGCGGATCGCGGAACGGAGCCTCACGTTCACCGGCGCGACCGCGACGTTCCAGTTCCAGCTGCCTCAGACCGTTGCCCTGCTGCACGAAGTGCGTGCCCGGCTCCGGCAGGCCGACCGGCTGTTGGACCAGCAGGTCGCCACCTTCAGCGTGCCCGACCCCACGGTGGACGACTTCCATTTCCTGGCCTGGAGCGACGGCGGCAATCACGCGGTGCGGCACTTCATCAATCGCGAATTGGCTGCCGGCGGCGTGGACTGGATCGACAACACGGGCATGACGGGCGGCGACGCGGGCAGCGCGGCGGCGGCGTGCCGCAACGCGGCGCGATGGGGATTGCGAAGCGTCCCCTACATCACGCGCATCTCCTCGCAGCAGGGCACGGCCGGGCCGCGGCGGCCCTGCCTTACCGATCCGAAGCACCTGGAGAATTGGACCGCCGGCCTGGCCGATCGGGCCGCCGGAGCGGCGTTGTTCGGCCCGCCGGCCTACACGCTGGGCGATGAAAACTACCTGGTGCACGGGAAGCTCGACATTTGCACGTCGCCCACGTGCCTGGCCGCGTTCCGTGCCGAACTCGAAAAACGTTACGGGTCGCTCGACGCCCTGAACGCCGCCTGGGGGACCGCGTTCGCCGGCTGGGCCGACGTCGTGCCGGCCCCGTTCGACGAGGTCAAGGACCAGCCCGCCCACTGGCCCCGCTGGGCCGATCATCGGATGTACATGGACCGCGTGCTCACGCGGGCGCACGCCGTCGGCCGCGAGGCGATCCGCCGCTCCGATCCCGAGGCCCGCGTCGGGTTCGACGGCGTGTTCGATCTGAACAGCTGGCACGGGTACGACTTCTACCAGCTGTGCCGGGCCTGCGACCTGGTGCAGGTCTACGCCTGCCGCCCGCCGCAAATCGAGTATCTTCGCAGCTGGAAACAGCCCGGCGCGGTGGTCGGCGCCTGGTACAACCACACGGGGAACTACGACGAAGTCTCGGCCAAGCGGCTGGGCTGGGACCTGCTGCTGCACGGCTTCAACAGCAGCTGGTATTGGACCAGCTACAACACCGGCCCGGCGCTGCTGTTCCCGGACCTGCGGGCCGCCCCGCAGTTCACCTGGATGCAGGAGTCCCACGCCGAGATCATGGCCGGCATCGGCAAACTGCTGCTGCACGTCGGCCGCGAACAGGACGGCGTAGCCATCCACTACAGCCAGGCCAGCGTCCACGCCGGCACGCTCACCGGCCGGACCCACTCGCGCGCCCAGCTGGGGTTCGCCCGCCTGGTCGAGGACCTGGGCCTGCAATTCGACATGCTCTCTTACGAGCAGATCGAGCAAGGCCAGCTTGGCAAGTACAAGGCCCTGCTCATGCCCGCCTCGACGGCGGTCAGCCCTGCCGAGGCCCAAGCCATCCGCGAGTTCGTCGAAGCCGGGGGCCTGGTGATCGCCGACACCGCGCCCGGCATCCTCGACGACCATTGCCGGCTCGTCGAGCCGGGCCTGCTGGACGGACTGTTCGGCGTGACGCGCAACGGCTTGCCCATTCCAGCCGGCAAGGAGCCGATTCGCGTCGAGGCCGGCGGGCTTCAAGCCGAATTGCCGATGCCGGCCTTCGCGGCGAACGTCGCGCCGGCCGGGTCCCAGCCTTGGGCCAGGGCCGGAACGGCGCCCGCCGTGCTGGTGCAGCAGGCCGGCAAGGGGTGGGCGGTGCTGCTCAACATGGCCATCGAACCGTATGAAAGCCTGCACGCCGGGGGCAACACGCACGCCGTTGGGCAACTGGCCGCACGCCTGCTGGATCTTGTCAACGTCCGGCCGCAGGTGCGCGTCACGGCCGACGGAGGCGATGTGGACGCCTGCGAAATCGTCCGTTTCACCGACGGCGAGAACGACCAGATCCATTACGTCTCGATCGTGCGCGACGAGCGCGCCGCGGGCGTCAAGCCGCAAAACGTCACCGTCCAATTCCCTGCGCCGGCCTGGCTTTACGACGTTCGGGCCGGAAAGCCGCTGGGCCACGCGCAAAGTGTCCCAACCGAACTGTTGCCGGGCGATCCGAAGATCTTCGCGCTGCTCCCCTACGAAGTGAACGGCGTGACGGTCACGCCCGCGGCATCCAAGGTGGCGCTCGGCGCGGCGGCGGCATTCGACCTCGCGATCCAGACCGGCGTCCAGACTCCAGCCGGCCTGCACTGCCTCCGCGTCGAGGTGCTCAACCCGGCCGGCGAAGTACTGAAGCACTACGCGCACAACCTGCTCACCCGGAACGCCCTGGGAACCTTTTCGTTCACCCCGGCCCTGAACGATCCCACGGGCACATGGCGGCTGCGCGCCACGCACGTCGCCACGGGCCGCACCCTGAGCGTGCCGTTTGACGTGCAGGCAAGATCGCGATAGCAGGCGGTCGAGCGAACTGGGGTCAGGCTTACAGAATTCAATTTCGGCCGAGCGTGCCGCCAGCGAGATGGTACGAGCTTGCTCGGCCGAAATTGAATTCTGTAAGCCTGACCCCTTCCTGCAGGCCTTCCTGCTCCTCACTCCGTCTTTCCAGTCCCGTCACGGATGGGCATTTGTACTTCGAAGAACTGCCGGTCGCGAGCGACGAAGGGGCTGTTGTAGCCCATAACTCGGATCGGTCCACCCTGTTCGTAGCGAGTTTTGTTCTGTTCCAACCAGGTGCGGAGCATCCGCTCCGCCTCGGCGAGCACCGCATCCGACCTAGGCCCCCGCACGCCGACGCTCAGCACCGTAGCGGCCGGCACGTCGATGACCTCGACGTTTCCCTGGCGTCCAGGCGAACCGGTCTCGGGGTTTTCGTACAAGAAGGCCATCGCTCGTTCTCGTCCGGCAGGCGGCCCGTCCACTTGGTACGACATTTCCACCGGCGCGGTCATGGGAATGTCCGCGCTTTTGATGTGACCGAACAAGGTCCAGAATGCGACCGCTCCCGTCGCCTCGGCTTTCCGGTACGCCGGGTAGTTTTTCACTTCGATCTTGCCGACCGGAGTGTGTGGGGGGAAGTTCTTTGGCAAAGGAGCCTCCGCGACGGGCTTGAAGCTCGGATCGACGGCCAGTTGGCCGATCGTGTTGCTCGGCTCCGGAGTCGCCTGTGCTTGGCCCGCGCACACGCTGGCCGCAGCGATCCCGAACGTAACGCTCAAGGCAAACGCTTTATAGACCAGATTCTCAGCAGTCATGATCTCGCTTTCTAATCAGCCCACGGCAGAAGGGGAGCTGGCTTCGAGTTGCGTCGGAGAAACCCAAGCAAAGACGGCCCGTGCGACGTGCCTGTCCGCTTTTTTCAACCGTCTGCCATGCGTTTTTCCGGCGGCGTGTTTCCGCTTCCATTCAAAAGTTCGCAAGGCGTTGAGGCTTGGATTCAACTTTTTTCAGGTTTTGGGGCGTCTGCACGGCAGTGGCGTGCCGCCCGGACGTACGCTTTGGCGTGTTCCGCGGCCTGGCCTGCGTTCATGACGGGGAGCTTTGGGAGGCATTTGCGAATGAGATTGTCCGGTCAAGAGTCTTGTCCGGTCGCGGAAATACGCGGAATGCCGGACTACGCGGCAAAAACGGCGGGTCAACGGCCTGCGTTTGCCGGATTCCCGGTAACGTCACGGTTAAAGCCCGTCGGCGGCCTTTGGCCGGGAGCGACGAAGCCCTATAATAAGGCCTCGGTCTTTCACGCACGAAGCCTGTTCGCATTCTGGGGAGCCCGTTGATGGCACATCCGCGTTGGAATCGCGTGTTCTGTTGGTTCTGCTCTTGGACGATCTGCGCGACTCTGTCGGCGGACGTGCTGGCCGCCGAGCAGGACAACATGTCGGAGGCCGTCAGGCACGCCCGCGGCTTGTCGCTGGCTTTCCGGAAAGCGGCCGAGACGGCGATGCCTTCCGTCGTAACGCTGGTGGCCAAGACGAAGCCCGATCCGGACGACTTGCGGCGGCTGTTGAACGATCCCCGCTTTCGCCGGCTGTTTCCCCAAGACGCGCCCGGCGAGTCGCAGGAAGGGCAAGGGGCGGCGGAGCATCCGACCATCCCCAATGTGGGCTCCGGCGTCATCATCGATGCGGCCGGCGTGATCCTGACCAACAATCACGTCGTCCAGGACGCGGAAGAGGTGATCGTGCGGCTGCAGGACGGCCAGGAACTGAAGGCGACGGAGGTAAAGACGGACCCGCTGAGCGACCTGGCCATCGTGCGGTTCAAGCCGGACGCGGGACAGAAGCTGCGCGCCGCTCGCCTGGGCGATTCCGAATCGCTCAAGATCGGCGACTGGGTGATCGCGATCGGCAGCCCATTCGAGTTGGAAGCCACGGTCAGCGCGGGCATCATCAGCGGCAAAGGGCGGGGCATCGAGAAGATCCAACGGGGGCGGCTGCTGCAGACGGATGCGGCCATCAATCCCGGCAATTCGGGCGGCCCGCTGGTGAATCTGGACGGCGAAGTCGTCGGCATCAACACGGCGATTGCGTCCAGCAGCGGCGGCTATCAGGGCATCGGTTTTGCGATCCCGACGGATCGCGCCAAGTGGATTTCGCAGGAACTGCTGACGCGCGGCACGGTCCGCCGCGCGTACTTGGGCATTCGCATTGAAGAGCTGACGCCGCAGGCTGCCCAGAAGCTGAAACTGGCTCCGCGTTCGGGCGTTTTCGTCGCCGACGTCGTGCCCGGCGGCCCCGCGGATGTCGCGGGTCTGAAGGTCAACGACGTGATCACGGAGTTTGCGGGCGAGCGGGTACGGGGGCCGCGCGACTTGCAGGACGTGGTCGAGCAGAAGCCGATCGATTCGAAACAGACGCTTCGCATCATGCGTGACGGAGCCCCCGTCACGGCCACGGTGACGTTGCAGGAACTGCAGGAAAGCTCTCTCCGGACGCGGCCTTAAATCGCCCTTCTTATGATCAACACACTGTATCTCCCCGAACTCCGCGAGATGTTGGCCGAGAACAACGAGGCGGAGCTGCGCGAATTCTGCTCGGCGCTGCACCCGGCGCGGACGGCCGAGTTCATGGAAGGCTTGAGCGCGGATGAAATCTGGCGCGTGTTGCAGTACGCCCAGCCGGAAGTCCGGGAGGAAATCTTCGGTTTCTTTCCGTCGGAAAAGCAGGTGGAAATCCTGGAGACGCAGGATCGGCAAGAGGTCGCCGAACTGGTCGCCGAGATGTCCCCCGACGACCGCGTCGACTTGCTGCAGGACGCGGACGAAGCCGTGGTCCGGGAAATCATGCCGCTGTTGCCGGCCGACGACCGGCGCGACATCTTGCGGCTGCAGGCCTATCCCGAAAGCACGGCCGGCGCGGTCATGACCACGGACTTCGCCAAACTGGGCGAGAACTTGACGGTCCGGGAAGCGCTTTCCGAATTGAGCCGGCAGGCCGAAGAATTGGAGACGCTGTACTACTTGTACGTGGTCGACGATGCGAACCATCTCCGGGGCGTCGTTTCGGCCCGCCAGTTGGTCTCGTCCATGACCCGCCCGGAAACACGGCTGTCGGAACTGATGGAGTCCGACGTGACGGCGGTCCATGTCTTGGACGACCAGGAGGAGGTGGCTGCCAAAGTCGCCCGCTACGATTTCCTGGCCATCCCGGTCGTGGACGACGAACATCAGATGCTGGGCATCGTGACGCACGACGACGTGATCGACGTCATGCGGGAAGAAGCGGTCGAGGACGCGCAGCGGATCGCCGGCGTGGCGCCGTTGGAAGAAAGCTACCTGCGGACGTCCGTGTTCACGCTCAGCTGGAAGCGCGGCCTGTGGCTGACCATCCTGTTTGCCGCCGCCCTGACTACGGCGTTCGCGCTGGAACGTTACTTGAAGGCCATCGAGGAGTTTTCCTGGCTGGTGCTGTTTATTCCCCTGGTGATTTCCGCAGGCGGCAACTCGGGCAATCAGTCGGCCACCCTGGTGATTACGGGCCTGGCCACCGGCGACGTCAAATTGCGCGACTGGTACCGGGTCGTTCGTCGCGAGTTGGTGATGGGCTTGTTGTTGGGCGGCTTTCTCAGCCTGATCGGGCTCGTCGCGGCTTCCCTTCTGGCCGGCGATTTCTTGTCGGGCGCCGTCGTCGCCTGTACGCTGCTGCTGGTCGTCCTGTGCGGTACCCTGTCCGGATCGGTGCTGCCGCTGTTTTTCAAACGCATCGGCCTGGATCCGGCGTTGATGAGCAATCCGTTTGTGGCCGGGATCGTGGACATCCTGGGCATTGTGATCTACATGAACGTGGCCCTGCTGATGCTGTCTTTCACCAAGCATCCGCCGCCCAGCGCCGCCGCCTGGCTTCCTTCGCTGCCGATGTTCCTCGTCCGCTGAAGGAGCCCATCCGTAGCAACGGCGGCCGAAACCACTTCCCGGATTTCGGCCACCACGCTGCTTGCCAGCGCGGAGCCCTGTTCAGAACCAGCCATCGTCCCGCTCACTGCGTCCACCATCTTGAACATCGTCCCGCGCCAGCCAGCAGCGTGGTTTCTCGTCGCGCGGCCGTCGTGTATACTGGTGGCGGCGTAGAGTGCGTCGCAGCGGGGCTTGTCCCGCGGTCAGCGTTCGGGTTTCCAAGCATGTCGGACGGTCAGGGCGAGACAACGCGGCTGTTGCTGGAGGCGTGCCAAGGGCAGCGCGGTTCGCTGGAAGCGTTGTTGCCGCTGGTCTACGACGAATTGAAGGCCATCGCCGCCCAGAAACTGCGTGGCGAGCGCCGCGATCACACGCTGCAGCCGACGGCGCTGGTGCATGAAGCCTTTCTGCGGATGGTCGATCAGTCGCGCGTCCAATGGCAGGGCCGCGCCCACTTCTGTGCGGTGGCCGCCGGCATGATGCGGCGGATCCTGGTGGACCATGCCCGCGCCAAGGCGGCCGAAAAACGCGGCGCGGGACGCCGCGAGGTGCCGCTGCTGGAGACCGTCGGTCTGGCGAAAGAGCGGGATCCTGTGGACATCGTGGCGCTGGACGACCTGCTGGCGGAATTGGCCCGGCTGAACGAACGGCACGCGCGGGTCGTCGAGTTGCGTTTCTTCGGCGGCTTGAATATCGACGAGACGGCGCATACGCTGGGCGTTTCACCGGCCACGGTCAAAAACGATTGGCGCGCGGCCCGCGCCTGGCTGCTGGCCCAGTTGAGCGACGACACGCCGCGCTGAAGGGGCTCGGTTCGTTTGCAGAGCCGGGCTTGCGGCGCGGCCTTGCCTATTTTCAGTTCAGGAGGAATCGGCGATGCGTTCGATCTGGAAACACTCGTTCGGCCCGGCGATGGCAATCGTCCTGGCCGCCTGGAATTCTTCGCCCGCCGCCACGCTGCACGTGGCTCCCAACGGCAACGACGCCTGGTCGGGCCGGCTGGCTGAGCCCAACGCGGACCGGACCGACGGCCCGCTGGCCACACTGACCGGCGCACGCGACGCCGTCCGCAAACTCAAGGCCCAAGGACCGCTTGGCGAAGCGGTGCAGATCCGGGTGGCCGACGGCCAATACGTGATGGACCAGCCGCTGGCGCTGACTCCGGACGACAGCGGCTCGGCCGAGCATCCGATCCGCTACGAGGCCGCGCCGGGCGCGTCGCCTCGTTTCACCGGCGGCCGCCCGATCACGGGGTTCACGCGCGGTGCCGACGGCGTGTGGACGGCTCAGGTTCCGGAGGTGGCCGCGGGCCAGTGGTACTTCGAGCAGCTCTGGGTCAACGGCCGCCGGGCCGTCCGGGCGCGGAGTCCCAACAAGTTCTACTACTACGTACTGGCCAAGCTGAATCGGGGCGTCGATCCGGCCACGAAACAACCGGCCGATCTGACCAACCGCGCCTTTCGCGCGCGGCCCGAAGACATCGAGCCGCTGAGCGGCGTGCCCCAGGAGCGGCTGAGCGACGTGACGCTGGTCACGTATCATTCCTGGGAGGTGTCCCGCTCGCGACTGGCGGGCCTCGATCCGGCCGCCGGCGCGGTGGTCGTCACGGCGGGCGTGCCCTGGGGATTTGCCTACTGGGGCCCCAATTGCCGCTATCACCTGGAGAACTTCCGGGCCGCGTTGGACCAGCCGGGCGAGTGGTTCCTGGACCGCGACGGGACACTGGCCTACCTGCCGCGTGCGGATGAGGACATGACCACGGCGGAGGTGATCGCCCCGAAGCTGGACCAGTTCGTGCAGATTGCGGGCGAGCCCGACGCAGGCCGGTTAGTCGAGCACCTGACGATCCAGGGCCTGAGCTTCCAGCACGGCCAGTACGTGCTGCCGCCGACGGGCCATGCCGACGGCCAGGCGGAAGTCACCGTGCCGGCGGCGATCCAGGTGGACGGGGCCCGCGGCGTGGCGATCGAAGGCTGCGAGGTGAAACACGTCGGCATGCACGCCGTCTGGTTCCGCCGCGCCTGCCGCGACTGCCGCATCCAGCGCTGCTGGCTGGACGACCTGGGCGGCGGCGGCGTGATGATCGGGGACACCAAAATCGATCCCGCCAAGCCGGACACGCACACCAGCCACATCACCTGCGACAACAACATCGTCCACGCCGCGGCCCGCATCCACCACGGGGCCATCGGGGTGTGGATCGGCCACAGCGGCCACAACCGGGTGACGCACAACGACCTCAGCGACCAGTTCTACACGGGCGTTTCGGTCGGCTGGAGTTGGGGCTATCGGCCGACCGTGTCGCTGGAAAACAAGATCGAGTTCAATCACATCCATCACTTGGGCTGGGGCATGTTGAGCGACATGGGCGGCGTGTACACGCTGGGCCTGGCGCACGGCACGACGATCAGCAACAACGTGATTCACGACGTGTACTCATACGACCGCTACGGCCGCGGCGGCTGGGGGCTGTACAACGACGAGGGCAGCTCGGGCATCGTCCTGGCAAACAACCTCGTCTACCGCGTCAAAACGGGGACTTACCACCAGCACTACGGCCGCGAAAACGTTGTCCGCAACAACATCCTGGCGTACAGCATGGACGGCCAGATCCAGCGTTCGCGAGTGGAGGAGCACGTGTCGTTCACGTTTGCGAACAACCTGGTGTACTGGGACGAAGGGCCGCTGGCCGCGGCGGGCCGCATCAACGACGACAACGTCAAGTTCGAGAACAATCTGTACTTCGACGCCTCGGGCAAACCGGTGGACTTCCAGGGCCTGTCGCTGGCCCAGCGACAGGCCAAGGGCTGGGACAAGGGTTCGATCGTCGCGGATCCGCAGTTCGTGGCCCCGGCCGACGGAGACTTCCGGCTCCAGCCCAACTCGCCCGCCGCCAAGATCGGTTTCAAGCCGTTCGACTACTCGCAGGCGGGGCTGTACGGCGACGCCGCCTGGGTTGCCATCCCCCGGGGATTCACGTATCCGCCCGTGGAGTTTGCCCCGCCGCCCCCGCCTCCGCCGCCGCTGGAAATCAAAGACGATTTCGAGTTCACGCCCGTGGGCGCTCCGCCCGCGGACGCCGAGGCGAACGTCGAAAAGAAGGGCGATGCGATCGGCGTGACGGAGGAAACCGCCGCGGGCGGCCGGCGAAGCGTCAAGATTCAGGACGCCCCCGGCCTGCAAGCCCGATTCAATCCGCACCTGGTCTACAAGCCGAACTACACGGCCGGCTCGGCCCGCTGTCGCTTCGCCCTGCGGCTGGAGCCCGGCGCGATCCTGTTCCACGAGTGGCGGAGTTGGGACGTGAACCCTTATCGCGTCGGACCTTCCCTGTGGATCCAGGACGGCAAGCTGACGGTGGGCGGCCGCCCGCTGCTGGATCTGCCCACCGACCAGTGGCTCCACGTCGAGATTACCGCCCGGGTCGGCGCCGACACCGACGGCAAATGGGACCTCACCGTCCAACTGCCGGGCGAGCCGCCGCGCCGTTTCCCCGGCCTGGCGGTGGCCAGCACCGAGTTCAAGAACTTCACCTGGGTCGGCTGGTGCAGCATGGCCAGCGACAAGACGGCGTTCTTCCTGGACGACCTCCAAATCGGCAATCCATAGGCCTCGCTCGCCGCCGGTGCCGGCTACAGTTGTGATTCGGGCAGTTCAAACAGAGCCTTTGCGCCCTCGAAACTGCCCGTCTGCAACCCCAGGCGGAACCACTTCGAACGCTGGGCGGAAGTGCCGTGCGTGAAGGAATCCGGGACGACGTATCCCTGGGCTTGCTTCTGCAGCCGGTCGTCGCCCACGGCGCTGGCGGCGCCCAGGGCTTCGTCGACGTCGCCCGACTCCAGGATTCGCTTCGTCCGCTCGGCGTGGTGGGCCCAGACGCCGGCCAGATAGTCCGCCTGTAACTCCAGCCGCACCGACAACTGATTCTGCTCGGCCTTGCTGACTCGCCCCCGTTGTTTGTCGACGAGTTCCATATAGCCGACCAGTTTTTGCACGTGGTGACCGACTTCGTGCGCCAGAACGTAGGCGACTGCGAAATCGCCGGGCGCTTGATACTTCGTTTTCATCTCCTCACAGAAGCCCAGATCCAGATAGACCTTTTCGTCCCCCGGACAGTAGAACGGCCCCATCGCCGCGCTGCCGAATCCGCACGCCGATTCGACCTGGTCGGTGTACAGCACCAGCTTGGGCTCGCGATACTTCTCGCCGACCTGCTGCTGGAACAAGTCGTTCCAGACGTCTTCGATGTCCGCCAGCACCACCGCCACAAACTCTCTCAGCGGCTGTTGGGCCGGATCAACCTGCTGCGGCCCCGCCGCCTGATCGGCCGCCGGACCGCCGGCCGGCGGCTGCATTTGCTGCAGCAGGGCCTGAGGATCGCCGCCCAAGAACATGACCACCAGGACCAGGACCATAGTGCCCAAACCGCCGCCTACGGCCAGTCGGCGCCCTGGCAGGCCTCGTCGGTCCTCCACGTTGTCACTCTGTCTCCGGCCTTGCCATCGCATGGGCGTTGCTCCGTTCCTTAGGATTCTGCGGTGCTATCGATTGGTTGGTACTCGTCTTCCACGGCGGGGACCGACGAGTCGGATCGGAATGATATCCTTGCTGATTTTCAAGCGTCCGCAAGAACTTGTCAATGACAGACGCGGCACGCCAAACGGGCGCGCCGGCCGACCTCCCCGGCCTCGAACGGGACGGGGGGGCAGAGCCCGGCAGGCCAGGCGATCCGGCGCGGGACGGCAAACGGGATCCTCCAGCTTCCCCCGCAGCCGGCGGGAATTCGCACTCGCCCGCAACGGCGTCCAGATTCGCGCGGACCGCGTCGAGACTTCGGGAATCCGGCCGGACGGGACGTCTGGGCTTGTTCTGCGAGTTCCTTGCGCAGCCGGATAGCCGAACCCCGCTTCGGTTTGTATCCTGTCGGACAGGGCCGTCCCAAGCTGGAATGAAAGGAGCTTTCCCATGACGCACGCCTTCAGTCTCAGTTTCCTCACGATCCTGGTTTCCGCGGCGGGGGCGCTTGCCGAGCAATCCGGCCCGCAACCGCCTCGCACTTGGCCTCAAGCCTACACGGTCGAGCGCGACGATACGGCGGGCCTCTTGACCCTGCGCACGCCGTACTATGTGGTCGAGCAGGATTTGAAGAAAGGGGGTGCCGTCACGCGGATCGCACTGACTCACGGAAAGGCCGCCAACTTGCTGGTCCAGCCCGTGGAGACCCGCGTCCAGGATGACCGCGGAGCCCTGCTCTCGGATCGCTGGGACTCGGCCCCGGCCGTCACGCACCGGCGCGAAGGCCTGCATGAGATCGTGACGGTCGAGTGCGGGCTGCGGCACCCGGATGGACGGGCCTCGGCGTTGCGGGTCAAGACGACGCTCCAGTACCGCTGGGGCTACGTCAAGATTCGCAGACAGCTGCTGGCGCCGACCGGCGTCCGGGTGCGGGAAGTCTGCCCGCTGGCCACGACGCTTGCTCCCAGTCTTTCGCACTACGGCTATCGGGACGGCCGGACGGAGGATGACGGCGTCCCGCCGTTCTCGTTCGGGAGCAACGTGTGGGGCAAGTTGCGTTTGGGCCAGGAGTCCGACAAGGGGCTGCAGACGCGGCACGTGCCACGTTCGATGCTCTTTGCAGATCCCGGCGTCGAAGGTCTGGAGTGGTTCGTAGGCTCCGATCTTGGGCAATGGGACCTGCAACTGGCCGGCCGCCGGGGCCAGGGCCGGTGCGCGCTGCAGGCCAGCGAGAACCCGGCCGGCTTGGCACTCTCGATTGCCCCGCTGTCCAGCGGCGACGAGGGATTCGTGTTGCCGGAGGCCAGCGTCTTTGACTTCTACCTGGCAGTCCCGATCCTCGACGGCCGCGCCCACCGGCCGTGGCTGCACACTTCGTTCAACCGCAATCGCGGCGACTGGGTGTCGACGGACGCGATTCGGCGGTGGGCGGAGAAGGGCATCCAGACGGTCCACTGTCACAACGACGGCGACTACTACAGCGACGGTCTGTTCTGGCGCGACGGTTCCTACCCTCCTTACCCGGACATGGAGCGTTACGACAAGGTCTTGAAGGATTGCCGCCAGGCGGGCATTCGGACGGCGACGTATTTCTCGAACAAAGAGCTGCATCCCAGCACCAAGGAGTTTCAAGAGCACGGCGAGGCGTGGGGACGGAAGAACCGCAAAGGCGAATTGCGGCACAACTTCTACCGCCCCAACGCCGAGTTCGGCGCGCAGATGTGCCTGCGCTCCGGCTGGCTTGAATTCCTGAAGTTCTCGATCGACCGAGTGCTCCAGAACCACCCGCTGGACGGCGTGTACTACGACTGGAACGTCGCCCTCTGGTGCGGCAATCCCCTGCACGAGACCGGCGCGCAGCCCGCGCCGGCCAAGGCGACGCCAGCGAACGGCCCCGGCGGCGCAGCGCCGGCCAAGGGCCACTGGGACATCGACGAATTGCTGGATTTGATGGAGTGGACCCGGAATCGCGTCGGCCGGGACGGCCTGGTGATCATCCACAACACGACCACGCCGATGTATGCCACCGAGAACTTTGCGGATTATGTCGTCGCGACGGAATGGGGCTACCGGAAATGGACCGATCGGGCTCCGGACATGCAGGATCTGCCCCTGGAATGGAACCTGGTAAGCGCCCTGCCGCGCGGCGTCATCAGCTACGGCACCATTGACAAGAACGCCCCGCGGCGACTGCACCGGCTGTTTGCGCTGGAGGCCTTCCTGGGCGGCGTAACACCCTGGCCGGCCAGCGAGGAGACCTTCGAACTCCTGCCCTTGTTGAAACCTCTCGGCGACCTCCGGTCCTATCGGTTCGCCGACTGGCGCAATCAGGCGGTCCGCTTGTCCGACGCCCGCTGCGCCTCCGCCGTCTACAGCCGCGCCGGGGAAGCCTATCTGCTGCTGGCCAACCTGGATCAGAGCCCGCGCGAAGTCACCTGCGTGCTGCACCCCGACAAGCTGCCGCATCCCTTGACGCAACCGGCCACCGCCGTCCGGTTGCCTGCGCCAACCGCGCCGTCCGACAATTCCGGCCAGCAGGCTGCCACCGTCGTGGACGTGCGCCAATTGACCGGCGACGGGGCCAAAATCGCCATCCCCGGAGACGACGCCGTCTTGATCCACGTGCGCCAGGGCCCGTGAGGGCCGGATGAAATGGGGTCAGGCTTACAGAATTCAGTTTTGGCCGATGGTCAGGCCAGCCATGTGGAGCGAGCCTGCTCGGCCAAAATTGAATTCTGTAAGCCTGACCCCATCTCACTCCGAGGCCCGCCGTGACTTCCACCGCCAAACACAGGAACTTGCCAACAGCTGTGAGGCTGATCCGCGTCTTCGTTTCCTCGCCCAGCGACGTGGCGGAAGAACGCCGCGTGTTGGACGAGGTGGTCGAGCGCATCAACCGCACCGACGTACGCGCCCAAGACGTGCGGCTGGAACTTTGGAAATGGGAAGACGACGTCGTGCCGCAGATCGGGCCGCGGCCCCAGGACGTCGTCGATGCCCAAACGCCCGCCGACTATGACGTGTACCTGGGGATGCTGGCCTGCCGCTTTGGCACGCCCACCGGCCGCTACGGATCGGGCACGGAGAAGGAATTCCGCGACGCCCTGCGCCGCTGGGGAAAAACCGGCAAACCGTGGATTCTGTTTTACTTTAAGACCGCCAAGGTCGCTCTCGACGAAATCGATCTGGACCAGTACGCCCAGGTCCGCAAGTTCCGTGAGGAAGTTCAGACTCGGGGCTTGTACGCGACCTACGAGCAGGTGCGAGGCACGGCCGAAGCGTTCTTCGAGCAAGTGGACACGCACTTGCGGAAAATCATCGCCGCCCTGGTCCCGCGTCAACCGGCCGGCGAGGTGCCCGGACCCACCGCGGAAACAGCGCCCGTCCCCGACGCGTATCGGGCTTGGCTGGCCCGCGAGTGCAGCGGGGTGGAATTGCTGGGGCTGCAGGACCAGCAGGGGCGGGCGGTCCAGCTGTATCAGGTGTACGTGCCGCTGACGATCACGGATGGCACCGACGGTCCGCAGCCGGGACGGACGACGGGCAAGGCCGAGGCGCTGGCGGCATTGCAGCGGACGGGCCGCGAGGCGGAGCGGAAGCCGGAATTGCTGATGGGCCAGTTGGCCGAAACGTCGTTGTACGTGGAGGGCGGCGCGGGGGCGGGGAAATCGACGTTCTGCCGCTGGGTGGCGCACGGCGTGAATGCCGGGCAGTGGCCGGCCCGCGAACCGGCCGCTCCGGAAGGGTACCGCGAGACGTTCCCCGAACCGCTCCGCGAGCACCTGCCGCTGCTGATCCGGCTGCGCGACTTCTGGATCGCCTTGCCGGCCACGCCCGGCGGGCGGGGCTTGTCGCGGAGCGGATTGGAGGACGCCCTGCACCGCTGGCTGGACGAAAAACAGCCGGGACAGCTGTCCTGGGCTTGTGTGAGCGGCCACCTGCAGCGCGGCCGAGTGCTGATCATGCTGGACGGCTTTGACGAAGTGCCCATCCGCGTGGGCCCGGACGACTCCGCGTACCATCCGCGGCAGATGCTGCTGGAGGGGCTGGCCGACGCCGTGCCGCACTGGACCGGCCAGGGCAACCGCGTGTTGGTCACCAGCCGGCCCTACGGCCTGAACGCGGTCGAGGCCCGGCGACTGGGACTGCGCAGCGTCACCATCGCCGACCTGGACGCGCCGCTCCAGGGACTGTTGGTCGGCCGCTGGTTCGACGCCCTGTCGCCGGACGCGGAACAAGGGGCCGAACGGGCCGCCGAGATGCGGGCTCATCTGGCCGAGCGCGCGGAGGTCTCGCCGCTGGTCTCCAGCCCCATGCTGCTGACCGCCCTGTGCGTGATCTTCAACCAGGGCAAGCGGCTGCCGCGGGACAAGCACGAGTTGTACGACCGGATCCTGGATAACGTGCTGCACAACCGCTATCTGGACGAGCAGCAGGAGATTCCGCTGGTCCGCAACCGGTTGAGTGTAGTCGCCTACGGGATGCACACCGGCGTCGGGCTGGACGAGGACCGCGAGACGCCGCAGGCCGAGGCCACGACGGCGGAGATCGAGCGCATGATCCAGCGATACCGGGACCAGAGCCCGGCCACGGAACCCGGTTTCCGCGGCGCGGTCCAGGCTTGCGACGATCTGCTGACCCGTTCCGGCGTGCTGCTGCCGCGGCCCGGCAAGCGGGCTGGGTTCCATCACTTCACGTTCCAGGATTTCCTGGCGGCCCAGCTGATTCTGGAACGCGAGTCCGATCTGGCCGCCTTCTTCCGCCGCCGCGCCGTGCGCCAGGAATGGCGCAGCGCGCTGTCGTTCGTGTTCACGTCGCTGATGAGCCGCAACACGCTGCCCGACAAAGGTATCCGGCTGCTGGAGAGCCTGATCGAGCCGCTGACGCTCGACGCGCTGCCGCTGGCCGTCGTCGTGGCGGATTGCCTGGAGATCCTGGCCGGACGCGGCGTGGGATTGCAGGCACGCCACGTCGAGCAATTCCGCCAGTTGTGCCTGGACGCCATTGAACGCGAGTCGCCGATCGAGCCGCGCGTCGAACTGGGACTGGCCCTGGGACGAATGGGCGATCCGCGGATCGCCGAGGATCTGCGCGAGCACACCGATCCGCGAGCGTGGGTCCAGGTGCCGGCGGGAACGTACACGGTGGGCGGGGGCGAGGCCGGATATGCGATCAAGCCGCTCAAAAAGCAGAAGTTCAAGGTCATGCAGCCGTTCCTCATCTCCCGCTACCCCGTGACCAATTCCCAGTTCCGCCGGTTCGTGCAGGATGGCGGCTACGAGCAGCGCGAGTGTTGGTCCGAGGAAGGCTGGCAGTGGCACGAGCAGGGGAACGTCAGCGAGCCGGAATATCGGCGGGAGACGAAATGGAACGGCGCCAATCAGCCGGTGGTCGGCATTTCGTTCTGGGAGGCGGAGGCGTTTGCACACTGGGCAGGCGGCCGGCTGCCCAGCGAGTTGGAATGGGAAGCCGCGGCCCGTGGCCCGCAAGCGCTCGTGTACCCGTGGGGAAACGACGGGCAAGACGGGATCTGCAACACGGACGAACTGAAACTCCAGAAGACGACGCCGGTGGGCCTGTTCCCGCGTTCCCGCTCGAAGGCGCTGGGACTGGAGGATCTGGCTGGAAACGTCTGGGAATGGTGCGCAGATGCCGTGGAGGTAAAGTATCCCGGCCAATCCTACGTTGGCCGTGTTGTGCGTGGCGGCTGCTGGAGCGATCCCAGCGTCTATGCGCGCTCCGACTACCGGGACGGGAACCATCCCGACGACCGCTACCGGGACATGGGTTTTCGGGTGGTTTCGGCTTTTTCTCCAGGACTCGCGTAGTTTTTTGGCTGTTTTACTCTTTTACCACTTTTCCTCCTTTACTCCTTCTCCCCTTTACCGCAAGCCGCGCAGCGGCGCGCGAAAAATTTTTCGAAAAGCAGGTTCCGGCCGCCGGAGGGAACCCAGGCACGAATGCCCCCTGATCTTTCACCCAATCTCATTCAGAACTGGTTGATGCGTGTGAAAGATGAGGGGAAAGATCAGGGGGTACTGGGTGGCGATGTGCTCCCAATCTGCCATACTGTCTACTTGGCGGGACGCCGTGTTCCGCTCGGGTGGCGGTCGAACGTTGGCCGTGTTGTGCGTGGCGGCTGCTGGAACAATCCCAGCGTCAATGCGCGCTCCGACAACCGGAACAGGAACCATCCCGACAACCGCAACCAAAACATGGGTTTTCGGGTGGTTTCGGCTTTTTCTCCAGCACTCCGCGCGAGGCCCTGGGGGCTTCGTCCAGCCAGAGCCGTCTGGTTCACGGACCGGACGGGCGTGCCGTGGTGCGAGTCCAGACCGCTGTCCGGCGTCGATCCGCAGTCCGCTGCGGGTTGGCCGAATCACAAAACCGTCCCGCGAGGGCTGGTAGGCGCGAGCCGAACGTCCTCGCGGGCACTTTTGGGTCTCCAGGGTTTGGGAGAACTGCGGTCGGCGGAGACGTCGGCCCAATTTGGCGTGCGGGGTCTACCTTGTTTTGCCGCTCGGCTTTGGCCGCGGTCGCGGCTTGCGTGGCCGCCGGGGCGGTGGCTTGGTGCCCGCTGCCGTGATTTTCGACCCTGCAGATCTGCGCATCATGCGTACCGCTCTGGGGTCAGGCTTACAGAATTCAATTTGGGCCGAGCAAGGTCGTGCCACGTGGTTGGAGTTACCATCGGCCCAAATTGAATTCTGTAAGCCTGACCCCAGTCTTTCAAAGACCCCAGTCGTCGGGCGCTTCGTCCACGGCCCGGTTTCAGCGATTGCCGATGCAGACCAGGTGCTTTTCGCTGCGCAGGAACAGCTGGCCCTGGCTCACGGCGGGCGAGGCGTAGCAGTATTCGCCCAGCGGATTGACCGCGACGACCTCCAACTGGCGGCCCGGCCGGACGACTTTCGTTTCGCCGTCGTCCGCCAGGAAATACACCAGGCCGTTGGCTTCGATCAGCGACGCGCTGTAGTGGCTGCTCAGCCGCTCCATCCACACCCGCTCGCCCGTGGCGGCCACGAAACAGCTGCAGATGCCGTTGTCGGCGGCGACCAGGAAATAGTCACCGCTGACGATCGGCGACGGGACGTAGGAACAGCCCTTGGTGGTTCGCCAGACGATGTGCGAGTCCGTGACGTTGCCTCGGCCGTCCGGCTTGATCGCCAGAATGTGGTGTTCCGGAAAGCCGGCCGTCAGGAACAGCAGGCGGCCGTTGTCCACCAGCGAAGCGACGAACTGCTCGGTCGGGCCGTCGATGATCCAGTGTTGCGAGCCGTCGCGCGGGTCCAGGCTGACCACGCACAGGCTGCCCGACAGGATCATCTGCGTCCGGCCGTCGATCTGGCGGATGATCGGCGTGCAGTAGCTGCGGGTCTTGTGCGCGCGGAGCGTCTTCCAGCGGACGGCGCCGGTTTTCCGATCCAGGGCGACGATGTAGGAGTCGCCGTCGTGGTCGCCGTTGACGATCACCTTGTCCTCGAACAGCACGGGCGAGCTGCAGAAGCCGTGGACGCTGGAGAACCGCCCCGGCCGGACGAGCCAGCGCGGCTGTCCCGCAAAATCGTAAGCGGCCACGACCAGGTTGCCGGGCGTCACTTCCCGCTTGCTGCCGAAGTCCGGTTCCAGGAACGTGACGTAGACCAGTTCGCCGTCGGTGGCCGGCGTGCCGGAGGCATGGCTGTTCAGCTTGTGCTGCTTCTCCAGCGGAGCGGCGATCACCGTCCGCTGCCAGAGGATTTGGCCCGACTGGCGGTCCACGCAGAACAGGATGCGGTCCTGACTCGCCTCGACGCACGCCACCAGAAACAGCCGGTCGTCCCAGACGATCGGCGACGAATGGCCTCGGCCCGGCAACGGCGTTTTCCAGACGATGTTCCCGCCGCTGACGCCGTTCCAGCGCAGCGGCACTTGCGTTTCTTGGCTGGTGCCGTCGCCGCGCGGACCCCGCCAGCACGGCCAGTTCTCCGCGGGGACCGAATCGGCCGCGAGCAGCCCGATTGCAAACAGCACGGCGGACGCATACCATCGCAGCATGTTGGATTCCTCGGTTCCAGCGGTGAAGCGTTTCGCGGCGCGGCAGGATGCGCGTCTTGGGCTCGTTTGACCGCGACCCAACGGGGAGCGCGGGCGTCACGCTGGACGTCCGCCCGCCGCACGGCCCGTTGGGTCGCGGTCAAACGACCTGGCCTGCGACCGCTGCCTGCGTGGCGTCATTGTATTGCGGAAGATGGTAAACGCAATGTAGGTAGGAGAGTGCTGATGACGGTGAAGAAATGGACCTTGACGGACGTCGCTACGGGCCTTCAGGTTGACAAGCTGACGATCTCGTCGCAGGATCTTGGCGGCCGATTGCCCGGTTTGGAAATCCGCAAAACGACGTTGCAGGGCGGATTGCGCGACGGCGTAGACGTGGTCCGTGTCGACAATGGGCGGATGGCGTTTGCCGTCCTGCCCACGCGCGGCATGGGGCTGTGGAAGGCCTGGCTGGACGGCCAGGAGATCGGCTGGCAATCGCCGGTTCGCGGCCCCGTCCATCCCCAGTTCGTTCCCTGGATGGAGCCGAGCGGCCTGGGCTGGCTGGAGGGCTTCGACGAACTGCTGGTGCGGTGCGGCCTGGAGAGCAACGGGGCGCCGGAGTTCGACCCGCAGGGACGTCTGCGGTACCCGCTGCACGGCCGGATCGCCAATCGGCCGGCGCAGCGGGTCGAGGTCGAGGTGGACGACGAGTCGGGCGAGCTCGCCGTGACGGGCGTGGTCGAGGAATCCCGATTCCTGTTCCGCAGTCTGCGGATGACCAGCCGCATCAGCACGCGACTGGGGGAACACCATTTGCGAATCCGGGACGAAGTCGAGAATCTTTCGGGCAGCCCGACGGAGGTCCAGTTGCTGTACCACATTAACTTCGGCCTGCCGCTGCTGGATGCCGGTTCCCGCTTCCTGGCGCCCTTGAAGAAGATGATGCCCCGCGACGCGCGGGCCGCGGAGGGCGTCGCGACCTGGGACGTGTACGCCGCGGAAGAAGCCGGTTTCGCCGAGCAGGTGTACTTTCTGGAACTGGTGGCCGACGCGCAAGGCTGGTCGCCCGCGTTGTTGAGGAACGCAGCCGGCACGCGGGGCGTCACCGTCCACGCGAACACGAACCAGTTGCCGTGTTTCACGCTGTGGAAGAACACCGCCGCCGCGGCGGACGGCTACGTCACCGGGCTGGAGCCGGGCACCAATTTCCCCAATCCGCGGACGTACGAAGGGCGACAGGGCCGCGTGGTCCAGCTGGCGCCGGGCGGCGCTGCCGTCTTCCAGCTGGGCCTGGAGTTCCATCCCAGCGCGGACCAGGTGCAAAAGGCCGAGCAGGCCATCGCGGCCTTGCAGGCGGGCGTGACACCCGACGTGTGCCCGCAGCCGCTGGCGCCGTGGTGCGTCGCGTAGACCTGGACCCCCGGCACGTCCGAGCGAGCGATTTCCCGGCGGCGGACGGGCTCCGCGACCAACGGCGGATTCTGCTGCGGTCCGCGACCGACGCGTCCTGGCGCCGGCATGGTGGCAGCGAAAGACCAGAGTCCGAGTCCAGATGGTCCTGCGGCTCCTCTCAACTCGGCCGTCCGTTTGCTGCGACGCCGACGCCATCGGATGGATTCGGTCAAGATGCCAGGGGCCGGTCACCGCCGCGGCTGCAGATTGCGCATGCCCGATGGCGGGCCAACCCGGTGGCGGTACGCCCGGTACTCGGCAAATGCGGCGGCGTTGCGAGCCGACATATCAAGCGGATAAATGCCGGTCGCACCGGACCGCAGCTTTATGCCGCCCCAGCGAACGCCGAAATAGATGCCCATCTTTCGGGCTTGTTCGCCCGAGACGCGTTCGATGTCTTCGACCGTGAGCAAGGAGGCCCCCTCGTTCGTCAGCACCACGGCATCGAACGGAAACACGACCCGCTGCTGGAACCAGCCCTGCCAATCGCGCCGCCGCCATTCCGTTTCGGATTCGCGTTTGGATTGGGCATCGGCCTCCCACGGCCACCGCGAACAGACCAGTTGCGGGTCGGCCAGGAGCTGCGGCACGAGCAAGCTGGCGAAATTCGCCTTGGCCAGGATCATTCCGTAGCCCATCGTGCAGAACAAGTCCTCCTCGGGTGCCCAGGGGGCCAGGTAGGTCAGAGTCAGCCATCCGGCGCGCGGCCGATACAGCTTCACCCCGCTCATGCTCAGGTCGATGGCGCGAAACCAATCTCCGGCCGGCGACGCCTCGCGCAGGTTCCAGGGGCGCAGCTGCACCGTCGAGTCGCGGACTTGGCCGATCTCCAGCACCCTCAATTCCGCTTCCTTCCAGCGCCGCAGCTGTCGGCATGCCGCGGGCGGAAAGAGATCGCCCTCGCCCTGCAGGAACGCTTCGAGCGGGTGCCATTCGTCGCCCGGGGCTCCATGCCAGAAGAACTCCTCCATCGCCCAATGTTCTATGTCCGGCAGGAAACCCAACTTGCCGAGCCGGTACTGCCGCTCCAGACGCTTGAGCTTGGAACGGCCGGGCTCCTCGAACTCGGCGAGCGTGGCCATCCGATATTTGACCATCTCGGGACGTTCCACGCTGGGGTCACACGCCCCCGGAAATTCGGCCATCGGCCCGTCCGCCATCGCTCGGAACATGTCGAGCAGCTCGGCCCCGATACTATCGTCCCGCTCCCGTAGCGGCGCACGCCGCGCCTCGCGCTGCTTCCGCCTCCGTCGCAACTCGTCCCGCGCGTCCTTCCGTTTCGCCATCACCAGTCTCCATTGTCAAGAACCAGATCGCCTCTGAGATCGGGCGCCGAGCCGCAGCACGAACTGGCCAGTGTTGCGGTATGTGGCCGCAAGGCCCCGAGCAAGCCCGCCATCGAGGAGGACAGTGCGTTTCGCCCGCCCTTCGATCCACCTGGCGGATTCCCGTTCCATACGCGCCCGAGTGTACACCCAACGCGGCGCTGGTGGAATTGGAGATGCCCCTTGAAGTCGTGCAACGCTGCGATCATTTCTGCCGGAGTCAGCGGTCGGGCCAGACCGCGACGCCAGTCTTTGAAGTTGCACATCGTCTCCGCCGAGCTTGCTCGGTGCGACGGCGATTCTACACCACCGTAGTGCAAGGTCAGCGCTCCATCGAGCGAACTCGGCGGGGGCGGACCTGCGAAAAACGCGGAACTTCAAGGACGCCATTCTGTTCGTTCAGCGGTTATGCGCTCCGTTGGGAGGACCTTCACGAAGACCTAACCGTGCCCGGAGTCGTCGCCGGACGGTTCCAGCTTCCCTTGGAACGATCGGCGCAGTGCGTCTTCAGAGCCAAGAAGTGGGCTAAGCACCCTGTTTGCCTTTCGATTCATCGCGTCAGACGCAGGCTGGGAGCTTGCGCCACGGCAGTGCGAGCTTGACAGAAGCGACCACTCACAAGCATACTAAAGGCAGTATGTTTCGCGAGGTGAGACTGATGTTTGCGCAGACGCGGCGAACGATTGCGATCGGGCTTTTGGCCGGTTACCTGCTGATGGTGACCGCTGCGCCCCAGGTGCATCGCTGCTACTGGGCCCACGTGCGTCCGTCGCCGGCTTGCGGCGGCGAAGCCTGCGGGCACTGTCAGACCGATTGCGGCGAAGCTCGCACGCAGGCAAGGGAAGTCGGAATCGAGTCAATCCCTGCCGTCGTGGCGGACGCCGTAGCGGAGCACGACGAGGCGCGGTGCTTGATCTGCCAGATGCTGGCCCAGAAGCACATGGCCGACGACGGTCTGAGGCTTCTCTATCGAGTCGAAGTTGTACGGGAAGCGCCGGTCGGCGAGCCCCGCGCGGCGGCCGGCACGCTCCCGCGTCCCTGGCACATTCGTGCGCCTCCCGCCGTCGCGTGAACTTCGCCACGCGTTCTTGGTTGCTCCATCGCTGAGTATCGTTGCGCGCCTGCGCAGCGTCAGTTCGGCGCAAGCACTCTGGAGAGAGGGGATTACGCTTATGCCTAAACACCGTTCCGGTTTTACGTTAGTCGAATTATTGGTCGTCATTGCCATCATTGGGATTCTGGTCGCCCTGCTGTTGCCCGCGATTCAGGCGGCCCGCGAGTCGGCGCGCCGCACCTCGTGCAACAACAACCTGAAACAGATCGGTCTGGGACTGCACATGTATCATGACACCTTCCAGCGTCTTCCGGCCGGCTGGCAGGCCTTTGATCCGGCCACGAAACAACCGCACTGGTTCGGCGAACCGGGTTGGTCTTGGGCCAGCGCTATTCTGCCGTATCTGGAACAGACGTCTCTGTACGCCGACGGGATCCACTTTGAATTGCCCATCACGGATCCGGTCAACGCGGCGGCCCGTGAGACGAAGATCAAGCTGTTCCGCTGTCCATCCGACATCGGATCCGACACCTTTGTGTTGCAGGGAGGCGGGCCGTATCTGGGCAGCGGCGGAGGTTTTTCGCCGGTGAAGTTGGCCACGGGCAACTATATCGGCGTGTTCGGCACCGTCGACTTCCATTACGTCTGCGTGCCCCCCAGTTCCTGCGAGGGCAACGGCACGTTCTTCCTGAACCGAGGCGTGCGGTTCGCAGACATCTTGGACGGGTTGAGTCAGACGCTGGTAGTGGGCGAGCGGTGCTCGCTGCTAGCGCCGTCGACCTGGGTCGGCGAGGTGACCGGCGGCGAACATGCGCCGGCCCGGATCCTGGGAGTGGCCACCTATCCTCCGAACGCGAAGGATCAGCCGGGCCAGTACTTCCACAACTTCAGCAGCCTGCATCCGGCCGGGACGCAATTCGTCTCTGCCGACGGCTCCGTACACCTGGTCGCGGAGACGGTCGACGAACAGGTTTACCACGCCCTGTGTACGCGGGCCGCAGGCGAAGTCGTGGGGAAGCGCTGACGCCGCGGCCCGCGGTCGGCCGCTGCACAGGGAGGGGGCCTCAAGCGCTCGGCACGACCCCTTCCTCGCAGTTCGCCGGTCTTCGGAGCATCTGGCCTTGACTCAATTGAACGAAGACTGAGTCCACTGCGGTCTCGACGCAATGCTGACACGACAGACGCCCTAGTTGGCGGATTTGCCGGCAGGCCGCCGAACCCGCCGCGCGGGTGAACTCGTCGTGCAGCGTCTGGCGAGCGGCCTGGTCGGTCAGCAGGGCTTTTGCGGCGAACAGCGCGCCGCATTCACCCTGGGGAGCTCGTCCACTGCCCAGCCGCGCAAACCGCTCGACGCAGCTTTGATCGACGCCCGCCAGGTTCGCGTAAGCTTTCAAAACTGCCTGTGCGCAGTTGTTCCGCTCGGATCCTCGAAAGAGACTCACCGCGTCGGGCTTGTCCGTCATCTTTTGGCTCTCGCATCCTTGGTTTGAATTACGTCTGACCGCGGCTGCCGACAAACCGAGGACAGCTCGCTGGCCGTAAGCATCGAGAATTGTAGATAGACTCCAGGGCGGACCCGCTGGTTACAAAATGTCTCTTGCATCATGCCACAGATGGCCGTCCGCGGGAATGGCAGATTGCAAGACGGCCTGTTGCTGAACGGGCGACCGAGCAACGACTTTGCTCAGTCGAGAATGATCCTTCCCGGCTAAATGGCCTTCGCGAAACCTTGTTTCGTGACGCGGGGCGTTTCCCACGTCCTGGTTCGCCTGGGGCCTCAACTGCAATCGCTTTGGCACGCGCAATGCTTCCAACGTAAGGCGAACGGGCGGCATCAGCCCCCGGTTCGATCAGCCGGCTGGCGAGTGGCCAACGAAGGAGCATCATGCGGATTGCGGTAGCAAGTGGAAAAGGCGGGACCGGTAAAACCACCGTCGCGACCAACCTGGCGTACCTCGCTGCTCAGGCTGGTCGCACGGTGGTGTATGCCGATTGCGATGTCGAGGAACCGAACGGGCATCTGTTCCTGAAGCCCACCATTGAGCGAGAGTCTTCCATCGACCGACTGCTGCCGGTGGTCGATCACCAGCGGTGTACGCTGTGCGGCCGTTGCAGCGAGGTTTGCCGTTTCAGCGCGATCGCGTGCGTAGGCCAGTCGGTGCTGGTGTTTGGCGAGTTGTGCCATTCCTGCGGCGGCTGTCAGTTGGCGTGTCCCGAGCAGGCGATTGGCGAAGCGCCGCACAGCGTCGGACGGCTGCGGCTGGGGGCGAGCGGTTCCGTGCGATTCGTGGACGGCATGCTGAACGTGGGCGAGGCCATGAGTCCCCCGGCGATACGGGCCGTCAAGGCTGCGTTGCCGACGGATGCCGACTTGGCCATCCTGGATTGTCCGCCGGGCACCTCGTGTCCGGTCATTGAAAGCGTCCGCGGCGCCGATCTGTTGCTGCTGGTGACCGAGCCGACGCCCTTCGGTTTGAACGACTTGGGACTGGCGGTGGAAATGGCGCGGGCGTTGCGGTTGCCGTTTGGTATCGTCGTCAATCGAGCCGACGCAGGCGACCGCGAGGTCTGGGAATACTGTCGGCGGCAGGGGATCGCCATTCTGGCCGAAATTCCCGATGACCGTGCGGTGGCCGAGGCCTACTCGCGGGGCGAATTGGCGGCGGTTGCGGTGCCGCGTTTCCAGGAGCGTGTGGCTGGCTTGCTGGCGAAAGTGTCTTCAGACCGGCTTCTGGAGAACCGCGGAGTGGCCTGACGGCGAAGGTGATTGGGGCGGAAGTAGATGGTCGGGGAGGCAAGTGATCCGAGGGGGCAGAGCACCGCCGGGGCGACAGAGCGGCTGGTCCACGAGGCCTCGGCGGGAAACCGTTGCGGCTGGGGCGGTAGATTGGGCCGTTTCCAGGGGCGATTGACCAGGGCTGGGGGGCGCTGCCAACGGGCTTGCTCGATAGCGGGTGCCGTTCCCTCTGCCCCATTCATGAAGCCCTCCTGAACTCTCTTGGTGATCGATCGTAATAGATAGTATGACCATGCAGCAACCCATGTCGTTTCAGGCTCTGGAACGTTTTCAACGGCCGCGGAACTACGGTCCGCTCGACCGTTGGGACGGTCATGCCCGCATCACGGGGCCCTGTGGCGATACGATGGAATTCTGGCTGCAGATCGCCGAGGGGCGGATTGTCCAGGCTAGTTTTGTGACTTCCGGTTGCGGGCCTTCGCGGGCCGCGGGCAGCATGGCGACGGAACTGGCTGTCGGAAGACTGCTTGTCGAGGCGGCTCGGTTGGAACAACGAGACGTGCTGCGGGCCCTGGGCGGATTGCCGCCAGAATCGGAACATTGTGCGCTGTTGGCGGCCAATACGTTGAAGGCCGCCATTGCAGACTATGAAACTCGCCCGCGGATAGCCCCGCGTTGCGGCGAGACTTCGGAAGCGTTGTGAGAAAGGGAATCTCCGGCACGAAATTCGAGACAGCTCAAGAACACGAAGAGCGAATCGTTAAAACGTAGACCCAGGAGTAAAACGGATGAAAATTGCGATCCCGATGGCGGGCGGCCAGTTATGTCTGCACTTTGGACATTGTCAAGAGTTCGCCCTGATCGACGTGGATGAAGCGACTGGGCAGCCGCGGCAGACGACATTCCTGACGCCACCGGCGCACGAGCCGGGCGTGTTGCCTCGCTGGCTGCACCAGCAGGGCGCCGATGTGATCATTGCGGGCGGCATGGGCCAGCGGGCCCAGCAGCTGTTTGCGGAGAACGGAATCAAGGTCGTGGTCGGTGCGCCGGGGAATACGCCGGAGAACATCGTCCAAGCGTATTTGAACGGCACTCTTGCATCGGGACAGAACTTGTGCGATCACTGAGCAGCGGAACGCAACCCGCTCGCGCCGGAGCGCTGCTTTCGGCGTTGCGTCGGCAGACCCATCCCGGTTGTTTTGTCTGCGGCCCGGCGAACGGGCACGGTCTGGGGCTGGACTTCCGCTTGGGGGCGGACGGCGTCGTCGCCGCCACGTTTGCCTGTGAGAAGATATTCGAAGGCTACCCGTCCATGTTGCACGGCGGGATCATCTGTGCCCTGTTGGACGGCGCGATGATCAACCGCCTGTTTGCGCATGGGCACGCCAGCGTGACGGCGGACTTGAGAGTCCGCTTCCGGCATCCGGTGATCACAGATCGTTCGGCCCAGGTCCGGGCCTGGATCGTTTCGTCCTTGCGGCCGCTGCACGAACTGGCCGCGGAGTTGGTGCAAGACGGACGGGTCATGGCGTCGGCGCGGGGGAAGTTCTTGGAGAAAACCGCGCAGTCTTTGTTCAGCAACGTCGACGCGTGACGCGCTCGCTGGCTGGGTGGACAGACGAAAGGCGAATCGACCGATGGAGACGCACAAGCAGAGATCCGATCCGGAGGCTGGTCTGGCGGACCAGGCGGACCGTTCTCATGGCCCGCCCGCGGAGGCCGCCGGCGCTGTTTCCAGAATCAGCCAAGAGTTGAAAACGCACGTGCCGTTCACGTTGTTCGGCGCCTTGACGGGGATCGCCATCCTGGTGACGTTCATCGCCGCCGATGTTCCGGCGTGGGTTTCCACGCGCTTGTTCTGGGGCCTGCATCCGTTGCACGTGCTGCTCAGCGCGCTGGTGACCACCGCCATGTTCACCCTGCACAGCCGGCGCTCGCTGCTCGCCACGTTGTTCATCGGTTACGTGGGCTCGGTCGGAATCGCCACGTTGAGCGATTGCGTGATCCCCTATGTCGCCGAAGTGCTGCTGAACCTGCCCAATCGCGGCATCCATCTGGGGTTCCTTGAAAAGTGGTGGCTGGTCAATCCCTTGGCCGTGGCGGGGATTGTCTTGGGCTTACTCTGGCCGCGCACCAAGTATCCTCACGCCGGACACGTCCTGTTGAGCACGTGGGCGTCGCTGTTCCACATGACCATGGCCATCGGCGGCGAGTTCAGTCTTGGGCAATACGCCGCCACGGCGCTGTTCCTGTTCCTCGCGGTCTGGATGCCCTGTTGCACCAGCGACATTGTCTTTCCCTTGTTGTTCGTGAAGAAGTAGTCCGATGACGAAGCGTGAAACGAGCCCCGTCCAACCATCCCGCGCTTCAACCGACCCGGCGTTGGCCGGGCCGCATCGCAATCTGGTTCTGGCGTCGGCCATTCTGGCGACGGGCGGGATGTTGGTGGCGGGCGGGTACGGCCTGGGGAACGGTCTGCTGGTGCTCTGGGCGTTGGCCCTCGACGCTGCCTTGGCCGCGCTGGCCGCCTGGCTGTGCCTGAACGTTTGCCGTCTGCGGCGGGAAGCGGTCTTGGCGGAACAGCGTTCGGAAACGGGCGTGCAGGCCGCGGCGTCGCGGCGTGGCTTGTCGCGGTGGGACAGCGAATCCGACGAAGAGGACGACGAGCCGAGCGGGCCGTGGAACGTGCATCATGCCTTGAAGCTGCACTACCTGTTTCTGGCGTTGATTCCGACGGGATTGTTGGCCTTGCTGGCTGCCCGCGGGATTTGGACTTCGCAGCTTCCGGCGTCCGAGGAACCGCTGGGCAGCGCGGCCACCGCGCTGGCAGTGGTTTGCCTGGCGGCCTCCTGCCTGTGGCTGGTGTTGGCCCGTTCCTTTGCCAGCGTGCCCGACGGGGAGTTGCCGGAAAGCGCGGGGCTGGCGTTGGTGTTTCGAGAACTCCAGTGGGCGAGTGTGCTGGCGGCGGCGGGGTTGTTGGCGGGGTTCCTCTGGCCGCCGGCGCCTGTGTGGGCCGGGCGGCTGTTGTTGCTTTGGATCGTCGCCACGGGCGGCGAGCAGGTGATCAGGCTGTTGATCGTCTGGTTGCGCCAGCCTGCCGAAGGCCCGGTTGTCATCGTTCCGCTGCGGCAGTTGGTCCGCGAGGCCCTGTTCGTCCACGGCAACCCGCTGCCCGTGCTGTTCGATACGATCGAGCGGCGTTTTGGCGTCAGTTTCCGTTCTTCCTGGGCGATTCAGTTCGTCCGCCGCTCGCTTGTTCCCGCCGCGCTGGCCGTTGGCGTCTTGTTCTGGGGTCTGAGCAGTCTGGCGGTCGTGCGGATCGACGAGTTGGGCGTCCGCGAGAGTTGTGGCCAGCTTCAGGCGGCGCCGCTGCCGCCCGGACTGCACTGGAAGCTGCCTTGGCCGTTCGGCCGCGTGCTGCGGTATCCGGTGAAACGCGTGGAGGCCAAGCCGATCGGGTTCATCAGCAACCCGGGGCGTCAGACAAGTTATCTGTGGAGCAAGAAGCACGCCAGCGAAGAGTTTGCCCTGGTGTTGGGCGACGGCTCCGAGTTGGTCGCGTTGGGCTGCATGGTGTACTACAAGATCCACGAGGACCGGGAGCGGTTCCTCGATTACGTGTATCGCAACCAGAATCCGGACGACGCCTTGGAGGCGTATGCGTATCGGGCTTTGATGGAGCACACGCGCGGCACGACCCTGATGGAGGTGCTGACCGCCAACCGGGCGCAGTTTGCCGAACGCCTGGAGCAGACGCTCCGCGGCTACGCCCAGTCCCAGCGGCTGGGGATCGACGTGGTCGACGTCGCGCTGATGGGACTCCATCCGCCGGTCGAGGCGGCCGCCGACTACCTGGATGTGATCAGCGCCCGGATCGACGCCGACCGCGTCCGCGTGGAAGCCCTGGGCGAGAAGGCGGTGAATTTGGAAAAGGCCCACGAGGAGACCGACGCGGCCGTGGCCGCCGCGCGGGTGGACGCCGCCCGGCGGATCGGCCAGGCGACCGCCGAGTCCTCACAGTTTGTGGCCATGGGCGAAGCCTATGCCGTGGCCGCGGAGGCCTTTCAGTTGCGGCTGTGGTTCGAGGCCTTTGAGGACATTCTGGAGAAGAAACGGTTCGTGCTGGTCGACAAGGCGATCGCCACCGGATCGGGCGGCATCCTGTTGGACCAGCGCGGACAAATTCCGACGGAAGATCCGGTCCCCTTGACTCGCGACGCGGGCTCCTCGGCGACCGGCGGTCGAGGCCGGAATTAGCGACTCGAAAACCGACGCACACGAAGGCAACAACGATGATGATTCTTGGTCGCTCTTTCGCCGGAAAGGGCTTGAGGTGAACCGATGACGCAGTTGGAAGAAGAACCGCGTGTCCGCAAGCGATCGGCGGCGGCGCTGGTGCCGCAAATACTCCTGGCCGCGGCGGTGGTCGGGTTGATTGTCGCCTACAGCATGTACTTCCAAGTCGAGGAGGGCTACAAGGCGGTGGTCACGCGGTTTGGCGACCCGGTACGGTCGCTGGACAAACCGGGGCTGGCGTGGAAGTGGCCGTGGCCGGTGGAACGCGTCCACCAAATCGACGTCCGCCGGCGGGTCTACAACACGCCCTACACCGCGACGCTGACGCGGGACCAGAAGAACGTAATTCTGCTGACCTATGCCGTGTGGCGCGTCGAGAACCCCCTGCTGTTCCTGCAGTCGCTGGGCACCGCCGAAGCGGCCGAACAGAAACTGGACGGCATGGTGGCGGCCAGCAAGAACTTTCACTTGGGCCGGTACGAACTGTCGGCCCTGGTATCCACCACTCCGGGAGCGATTCAAACCGAGGCGATCGAAGAGGCCATCTTGGCCGATGTAAGCCCCGCGGCCTTGTCCAAGTTCGGCATCGCCATCGAGCAAGTGGGAATCAAGCGGATCGCGTATCCGGAGGAGAACATCGCGACCGTCCTGCAGCAGATGCGGGCCGAGCGGCGGGCCGAGGCGGGCAAGCTCCGCGCCGAAGGCGAACGGGAGGCCCAGCAGATCCGCGACGAGGTGCTGGTCAAGTGCGAGGAGATCCGCCGCCTGGGGCGGGAGGAGGCCGGCAAGATTCAAGGCCAGGCGGAAAAGGAAGCCGCAGAGATTTACGCCCGCGCTCATCGCCTGGACCCCGACTTCTACCGCTTCTGGCGATCGCTCCAAGCCATGAAGAAAACCCTGGGCAGCAAGTCCACCATCATCTTGCGGACCGATCAGGGATTCTTCGACGTGTTGTCCCAGCCGCCGGGAGCGGCAGGGACGGCACCCGCGGCGAGCGGGGCCTCCGGCGCCGCCGGCAACGAGGCGGCGGGCGCGAAGCAAGCGGAGCCGCCCCTGTTGAGAATGCCGCCGGCGTCTCCCGCCGTGAAGCCCGAGTTGCCGGCGACAGGAGACCGCCAGCCATGACTTCTGCCAAAGAAAAACCGCTGCCGACGGTCTTCCAAGGACTGCAATCCGGACTGCGGATGTTCCGCTGGGTCATGCTCCTGCTGTTCGTCCTGTTCTGGTTTTCCGGGATTCAGGAGATCGATCCCGATCAGGTCGGCTTGCTGTTGCGGTTCGGCAAGCTGACGGGCGCCAACCGTGCGGCGCAGGTCCACGAGCCCGGACTGCTGCTCGCGCTGCCCTACCCGATCGACCGCGTCATCCAGGTGCCCGCCAAGCAGGAGGGCGAGGTGCTGATCAAGGAGGTCTGGAAGGGAATCGACCAGACGGAGGCCCAGGACCGCATCGATCCGCTGTTGGAAGGCTACTGCCTGACCGGCGATCAAAACATCGTCCAGGCGCAAGTCGTGGTCAAGTACCGGATCAGCGACCCGGTTTCTTTCCAGTTGGCAACGGCGGATCCGCCCGCCGTGTTGCACGACGTCGTTCTCGCCGCCTTGACCCAGACGATGACGGGCTGGACCGTGAACGACGTGCTGCGGTTGCAGCGTCAGGATCCGGCGCGGGGCGGCCAGGCGGAAGGCCTGGCGGACAGCGTTCGGGAGCGTGCCCAGCGGCGGCTCGATCGCCTGGACTGCGGGATTGCCATTTCGGCGCTGGAGTTCAAGCAGCTGCATCCGCCGCGTCACGTGATGGCGGAATTCCGGGACGTGCAGAGCGCCCAGATCGACGTGGAAACCAAAAAACGGGAGGCGGAAGGGTTTGCCTTTCGCGAAACCCCCAAGGCCGAGTCCGAACGGAACCGGCTGGTTCAAGAGTCCGCCGCCTACCGGAACACGCTGAACGCGCGGGCGATGGAGGAGTATTCCGTCTTCGAGCAATTGTACAGCGAGTATCAGAAGAACCCGGGACTGGTCCGGAACCGGATCTACCTGGAAACGGTAGAGGAGGTGTTGGCGAGTGTCGGCAAGCTGAATTTCGTGTCACCGGACGACCGCGTGATTCTGGATGATTGAGGACCGTTCGTCGGGCCGCCTCGAGGCGGCGGGAGCCGGCAAAAGCCGGAACGACAAGCGTTTGGCGGCGGCCGCGGGCCGCGTGGGAGATTGGTTGTGGCTCATTTCGCCCGTCCTGCTTCGGCGCACTTGGAACGAACCCTGGACGTCCCCCTGACGTTGTGGGAGCGGGGCAAGATCGCCGTCCAACTCGGGTCCGCGATGGTCGCCGGCGGATTGCTGGCCGTAGGCTTGATCCAGCGGCGGTTCGGCCCGCCGGAGTTAAGCGAAATCGCGGACCTGATCGTCGCCTTGGCGGCGCTGATCGTGGCCGTGCCGATTTTTGTCTCGGCCGTGCGCGGCGTGCTAACGATGGACCCGAACTCGTTCGGCGACCAGTTGGTGGCCTTGGCGACGCTGGCCGCGATGGCCAGCGGCAACTTTGTCACGGCGACGCTCATTCCGGTGATCATGAACCTGGGCCATTTCCTGGAGGAACGCAGCATCCTTGGCGCCCAGGCGGCGATCGAGGGACTGCGGCACCTGCACGCCCGGGAAGCCACCCTGTTGACGCCCGACGGGGAACGCGAAGTCGATCCGCAAACCCTCCGCCGCGGCGACGTGTTGCTGGTCCGGCCGGGCGAACTGATCGCCGCCGACGGGGAAATCGTCCAGGGCAACTCGTCCGTCGACCAGTCCTCGATCACCGGCGAATCCGTGCCGGCGGACATCGGCCCCGGCGACGTTGTGTTCGCCGGCTCGTTGAACCTGGCTGGCGTCCTTCGGGTGCGCGTGACCCGCACGGGCTCTCAGACGACGCTGGGGCGAGTGGTCGAGCTGTTACAGGGCGCCGAGCAGTCGAAGACACCCGTGCTGAAGCTGATCGAGCAGTACGCCGGATACTACCTGCCGATCATCCTGACCATCGCCGGCGTCGTCCTGTTCGTGACCCGCGACATGTCTCGAGCGGTCGCCGTGTTGGTAGTCGGCTGCCCCGGGGCGTTGATTCTGGCGGGGCCGACTGCGATGGTCGCTGCGCTGGCAGCGGCTTCGCGGCAGGGCATCCTGATCAAGAGCACCCGCTTCCTGGAATCGCTGTGCGACGCCGATACCGTGGTGCTGGACAAGACGGGCACGGTGACGCTGGGCCGGCTGGAGGTGTCCGACGTGCATTCGCTGGGCGGGCACAGCCGGCAGGACGTACTCCGCGCCGCCCTGTGCTGTGCCCACGCCTCGCGGCATCCGGCCTCACGCGCCGTCGTCCACGCCGCCCAGCAAGAGAACGTCCAGGCCGGCAGCCAGCCGGGCAACGTCGAGGAAATCGCCGGGCAAGGAATCCTGGCCACCGACGGCGACGACCGCTGGCTGCTGGGGCGCCGCGAGTGGCTGTTGGATCAAGGCATCCCGTTGCCCGAGGCTCCGCCGCACACCGGCTCGGTGGTCTGGTTGGGGCGGCTGGACGGCTCCGGCCGGAAGGCCGGCAAAGCGTACGGCTGCTTCCTGTTGGCCGATCGCATCCGGCCGGAAGCCCAGCAAGCGCTGGGCGATCTGCGCGCGTTGGGCCTGACGCGAACGGTGCTCTTGACCGGCGACCGCCGGCAGGTGGCCGAACAGATCGGCCGCCACCTGGGAGTGGATCGCATCGTCGCCGAAGTGCTCCCCGAAGAGAAGCTCGACGTCGTCCGCGAGGAGCGGGATGCCGGGCACCTGGTGATGGTGGTCGGGGACGGCGTGAACGACGCCTTGGCCCTGGCCCGCAGCGACGTGGGCATCGCGCTCGGCGCGGCAGCCTCCGACGTGGCGCTGCGGAGCGCCGACGTCGCGCTGATGGCGGACGATCTGGGACGGCTGCCCATGGCCGTACGCCTGGCTCGGCGGACGCGGACCACGATTCACTACAACGTGCTGCTGGGGGCCGGCACGTCGATCGTCTTCGTGTGGCTGGCCTCGGTGGGCATCGTGGCTCCCCTGCTGGCAGCGGTGCTGCACAACGTCGGCGCGCTGCTGGTGATCACCAACAGCGCGCGGCTGCTGACGGGCACCGAGAAACGCGAGCAGGCGCAAAAGCCTGCGGCCGCGGCCGGCGTGCAACGCGAGGTGTCCTGATGGCTGCGGCGCTCAGAACTCGCCGATGGCTGGCGCTGGCGGTCCTGACCCTGGCGTCGGGCTGTGGTCCCGCAGCCCAGAACGCGGGCCCGTCGGAGGCCGCTTCCGCCGCCGAATCGAAGGGGCTTTGGCGGACGGAAAGGGACCGTTACGACGGGTTATACGGCGAGTGGCGAACGGTGGTTGGCCGGCTGCACCAGCTCGATATCACCTACCAGAACGCGGCAGGCCGCCGGCGCGACGAATTGCGGGGGCAGTATGAGGAGCTGGTGACCCAAGGCAGCCAGCTGGAACAGGACGTAATCCAAGCGGCCGTCGCGGCCTATGCCAGGAATCCGGAAGCCAACACCGATCTGGCGGAACTCCTGGCCGGCATGGCGTTCCTGCTGTTCGAGGCCGAGGAGTATGAGGAAGCGCTGCGGGTCGCGCAGCTGATTATCGATCAGGGCGTTTCGCGACGGGACATGTGGAGCGTCGCCGGACTGGCCGCCTTTGCTACGGCTGAATTCGACCTGGCGGAAAGACACCTCCGCAAGGCCGACCAGAAAGAAAAGCTGACGGACCTGGCCGCCCGTTGCCTGAGAGAAGTCGCCTACTACAAGTCCGCGTGGGAGCGGGAAGCGAAACTCCGCGCCGCCGAACGCTCCGCAGGCGATCTGCCGCGGGTGCTGCTCAGAACCACGCAGGGCGAGATCGAGTTGGAACTCTTCGAGAACGAAGCGCCGAACACGGTCGCCAACTTTGTCTTCCTCGTCGAGCAGGGCTTCTACCACGGCTTGACCTTTCACCGCGTTATCGCCCAGGAGATGGCCCAGGGCGGCTGTCCCAAGGGCGACGGCAGCAGCGGGCCCGATTACGTCATTCCCTGTGAATGCTATCGAGAGGATCACCGGTTGCACTTTCGCGGCAGTCTGGCGATGGCGCACGCCGGGCGCGATACCGGCGGGTCGCAGTTCTACTTGACCTTCCTGCCGCTGAGCCACCTGGACGGCAACCACACCGTGTTTGGCCGTGTGGTCCGTGGCATCGAAGTGCTGGCCAAACTGCAGCGCCGCGATCCGCCCACCCCGGAGTCCCTGCGGCTCAATCCCAATCCCAACCTGGCGATCCCCCCGGCGGACAAGATCCTGGAAGCGAAAGTGCTGAAGAAACGCGAGCACCCGTACCGGCCGCGCGTGTGGACGCTGGCGCAGGGAAAACCGTGACCGGTCAGGCTCCCAAACTCGACCTACCACAGAGTGGCAGCCTCCGGGCGTGCCAAGATTGACGATGACTGCCAAGTACCTACTACCCTGCGGTTGCGGCCGAAAGCTGCGCGTGAGCACTACGCAGGCCGGCGAGGAAGTCCCATGCACCTGTGGCAAGATCCTGACGGTGCCAAACTTGAGTGAGCTTTCCAGCCTGGAACTGGCCCCCAGCAAGTCGGCCAGCCGAAGTGGGCGCAAACGGCCCTGGACCCGCCGCCAAGGCTGGATTCTGCTGGGCGGGATCATTGCGGCGGTGGCGATCGGCATATCGGCTTTTCTGTCTGTGACGCGACCGCGGTTGGCCGACGTGGAAACATTGCGTCCGATCTACGTTTGGGCTCTCTGGCAGGATTTGCGCCGCGGCCCCGACCGGAACTTGTCGCCGTCGGAACAGCACTTCCTCGAGTTGCTCGGCATCCGTCGCGTCTGGCAGACCGCCCTAGTGGTCGCGGCAGTCGGCGGCGTCATCTTGATGGCCGCAGCCTATGCGATGCCCGCGCCGCAGAAGTCGCAGCGCGCCGGTTCGGGCTCAAGCGATCCCCAGTTGGACGCAAGAGAATCGGACGCCAACCCACCTCGATCCGAAGGCCGCCCCCGTGTATGATCGCGGCCTGTGAGGGAAAAACCAATGCAGAGACTCGATGAAACTGAAATCTCCAAGGCGATTCTGAACTCGTATCATGAGATCCTGCTGGCACGGATCGTCAGCGACGTAGTCATCGTCGGCGCGGGGCCAGCCGGGTTGGTGGCCGGCACTTATCTGGCTCGGCAGGGGGCCAAGGTCACGTTGCTGGAAAAACGCCTGGCGCCGGGCGGCGGGATTTGGGGCGGCGGCATGGGAATGAACGTCGCCGTCGTCCAACAGGAAGCGATCCCCGTTCTGGACGAAATGCACATCCGCTACACGCCCAAGTCGGAAGGCCTGTACGTCGTGGACGCCATCGAGTTGGCGGCGGGACTGTGCTTCAGCGCCGTGCAGGCCGGTGTGGCAGTCTTGAATCTGGTGGCCGTCGAAGACCTGTGCGTGCATCAGGGACAGGTCACCGGCGTCGTCGTGAACCGTACGATGATTTCCGGCGCGCTGCCGGTGGACCCGATCGTCCTGTCGGCCAAGGCTGTCGTAGACGCCACGGGCCACGAAGCGGTGCTGGTGGCCGCTTTGCGCAAGCGGTGCCTCTTGCCGTCCCTGACGGACGGCAAACCGCCGGTAGAAGGACCGCTGGACGCCGACTCCGGCGAGCGGTTCGTCGTGGAACACGTCCAGGAACTGTTTCCCGGCCTGTGGATCACGGGGATGAGCGTCTCGGCGACGCTGGGCGGTCCCAGAATGGGCCCGATCTTCGGCGGCATGTTGCTGTCGGGCCAACGCACCGCCCAGCAGATCGCTCCCACGCTGAAGGCCTGACCATCGTTCGAGAATCAGATCGCGGTCGCCGTTTGCATCCGCCGCCAGGCGCTGGCCCATGGTTTTCCGAACCGCACGCTAGCGCCTGTCGGCTGACTTGGCAAGTCCCACATTCCGGGCGTGAAGACGCGCTAGTTCTGGCTCCCGCTTGGGTTGTTTACTCCTTGCGGAGCCTGCCAACCTCGCCAACCCGCACCAGCCCCGCGGCCGTAACCGGCGCCGCGGCCGTAACCGCCGCCTCGCCCGTAACCCGCGCCTCGACCATAGCCGGCGCCACGCCCCCAACCCGCGCCGGCGCCGCGTCCCGGCCCGGCGGCGGGAGCGCCCAGTGCGGCCGCTGTTCCTGCGCCTCCGGCCCACATCGGCTGGAGCGTCTCGTCACGCAGTTTCACGGTGCGGCCGTCGAAGGACAACTCCTGGGCGACGTAATGGCTCTCTTTCATCTGCTCCGTCCGGAAGGCCTGGACTTTGACGGCCTTGTCGGGAGCCAACTCCTTGGCGACAAACTCGACCATCGCGGCCGGTCCGAGATGGACGTTCAGCGTTTTGCCCTGTGCGGTCTTCATCAGGAAATGGGTGCCGACGGGAAAACGGCCCGTGGTGTTCGCACACGGCTCCGTCTTCACTTCAAGCACCTTGCCGGACAGCGTGACGGTCTTGGACGCCACTCCTGTCCGAGCCACGCCCGACGGGGCACCCGCGCCGCGCTGCGCCAGGGCCGCAGAAGCCACCCACCCCAAGACGGCCAAGGTCAGCATTGACACTCGCATGGTACTCATTGTCACATCCTCCTTTCATCAAATTGCAAAACAGGCTACAGAACCATTTAGCAAACGCAGTGCCAAACGCCGAATACGGACGCGATCCGCTTGCGGACATGCAGTTCTGGGCGATGAGCCCAGGCTCGAATGTGAAAAGCCGGTCAGGTCACAGGGCTGGCATCGTGCAGGAATTGCGCGCTTCGCGATCGCTGCGCGGATTGAGGAGTCGCGTGAATTGCCAGGCACAAGGCTTGACAGACCGCCTGCCGAGTGATTTAATCGGGAAAGTAAAGTTTGCTAGGTGGTATAAGTTTCCATCTAGCAGGGACAGAACATGAAGCCGAGTCAGATCGCACAGCGACTGGAACAATTCGAGTCGGTGTGTCGCGAGCGGGGGGTGCCCCTAACGGTCCAGCGCCGCGACATCCTGCAGACGATCCTGGAGCGGGACGACCATCCTTCGGCGGAGCAGGTCTACGAGGCCGTCAAGACGCACATTCCGGGACTGTCTCGAACGACGGTTTACCGCGCGCTGGACACGCTGGCGGACTTAGGCGTGATCCGGCGACTGCACCATCCTGGAACCGGCGCCCGGTTCGACGGGAACCTGCAGCGGCACCACCACCTGGTTTGCCGGAAATGCTGGTGTGTGATCGACATCGAGAGCGCCGGTCTCGACGGCCTGAGGCTATCCGCCGCCGAGCGGCACGGTTTTGAAATCGAAGACTATTCAGTTCATTTCACCGGTCTGTGCCAGGAATGTTTCCGGCAGAGATCCAAGTAAAGCCCGAGGAGAATTCACCATGCACGAGCAGAGTATCGCGTTGCTGAATCAGGCGGTCGCCGACGAATTGACGGCGGTCCATCAGTACATGTACTTCCACTTCCATTGCGACGATCAAGGCTACGACTTGCTCGCCGGCCTGTTCAAACAGACGGCGATCGAAGAGATGCTGCACATCGAGCGGTTGGCCGAGCGGGCGCTGTTCCTGAAAGGCGAAGTGGAGTTGGTGGCTGCGGCCGAGGTGCGGAAGATCCACGACGTCAAAGAGATGCTGGAGTGCGCCCGGCAGATGGAGGAGGACAGCGCGAAGTTGTACAACCAGTTGGCCAACGAGTGCGGGGCAAATGCGGACTCGGCGTCCAAGAAGCTGTTCGAGGACTTGGTGACGGACGAGGAACGTCATTACGACCAGTACGACCAGGAACTGGACAACATGGGCAGGTTCGGCGAACGATATTTGGCGCTGCAATCCATCGAGCGAAGCAAGACCCGCGGGGCGGGACGTCCCGCCGAGTGAACGGTCGGTGCGGATCAATACACGCTTGTTTCCGCCCATGTGGAAGTAAGGCCTGCCCTGATCTTCCAAGTCTCTCCCGAACCTTTGACTGGAGGTGAATGATGGATTCCACGAGGTTTTTCCGCAGCGGACCGTGGTTGGCAGCGGTCTGCTTCGCCCTGGCGGGGGGCGCACTGTCCGGTGCAGGCGTCGCCGGCGAACCGGCGGCCGAGGTGCCGCGAGACGAACTGGGGGCGGCAACCGTCGCACACCAATTGGAGTTGCTCGGCAAGCTGATCCCGGACGCCGAGGCCGTGAAGGCCACGTCGGCTTTCGATCCGGTGGTGTTCGCGGCTCACGTTCCCGACGACAACGCGCTGACTCCGGAGCGCGTGGCGCTGGGCCGCAAACTGTACTTCGACAAGCGGCTGTCGGCCGACGGCACCGTGTCCTGCGCGACGTGCCATGACGTGACGCGAGGATTTACCGACCGCTTGCCCGGCTCGATGGGCATCGGCAGGCAGGTTGGCAAGCGCAATGCGCCGACGGTCTTGAATACGGCCCTGCTGCAGACGATGTTCTGGGACGGACGCTCGCCCAGCCTGGATCACCAGGCCCGACAGCCGATCTTGAATCCGATCGAGATGGGCATGTCGAGCGAGGCGGAGGCTTTGAAGGCCATCGCGGGCGACGCGGAGTACCAGGAGGCATTCCAGAAGGCCTACGGCCGAAAAATGAACTACGAAGACTTGGGCCGGGCGATCGGGGCCTTCGAGCGGACGCTGGTGTTCCTGGATTCCCCCTTCCGCCGCTTCCTGGCTGGTGACGCCTCGGCCCTGTCCGCGGAGGCCCAAGCCGGCTGGGAGCTGTTCAACGGCAAGGCCCGCTGCGCCGCGTGCCATCCGATGAATCCCTCCAATCCGCTGGGCAGCGACAACCGGTTCCACAACATCGGCGTTTCGGCCAAGCGTCAGAATTTCGAAGGATTGGCGCAGAAGGCCCTGACGGCTCTGGAAAAGGACGCCTCGGAACAGAACCTGGACGAGTTGGCGATCGGCACGGACCTGAGCGAACTGGGCCGTTTCATGGTGACTCGCAACCGGGCCGACATCGGTGCGTTCCGCACGCCGCTGATCCTGAACATCGGCATCACGGCTCCCTATATGCACGACGGCTCGCTGGCCACGCTGTGGGACGTGATCGACCATTACAACAAGGGCGGCGAAGCCAATCTGTACCTGGACGGAGGCATTGAGCCGTTGGCCCTGAGCGAAGCGGAGATCAACCAACTGGTGGCCTTGCTGTTCTCGCTGACCGACGTCCGGTTTGCCGAACAGAATCAGCGGGAGTTCGAGCGGCAACAAGCGGCGGCCCAACAGAACCGCCCCGTTCGCGACGAGGGTTTGGCGCTCCGCCGGACGCTGCCCTACGAGGACCGGGTGATGGGCGCCAAGAAAAGCGATCAGTAACTAAGGAGCAACAAGCATGGCGATCTTCAAGAGCATTGAAACGAAGTACCGGGAGGAGCGGGAGTCGCTTTTTCGCGGCTTGCAGAACCTCGACCGCCGTTCCTTCCTGAAGGTCTCGGGCGCGGCCCTGGCGGCGACCGGGGGACTGGCCGCGCCGCACTCCTTCCAGCCCGTCACGGTGGCCGCCGATGCGGACGCCCCGGAGTCGAAGCCCGCGTTCCGTTTCGCCTACATCTCCGATTCGCACCTGTACGAACGGGACGTCAACGACCGCTTTGTGCGGGGCCTGCTGCGGGCGGTCGACGACGTGAACAGCCTCGACCCGCAGCCCGACTTCGTGTTCTACGGCGGCGACTTGGCACAGCTGGGACAAGAGAAGGAACTGGACCTGGGCGCCCAAATTCTCAAAAACCTCAAAGCCCCGCTGCGGATCATGGTGGGCGAGCACGATTGGTACCTGGACATGGGCCAGAAGTGGCAGGACTTGTACGGCGAACCGACGTACTCCTTTGACCACAAGGGCGTCCACTTCGTCGTGCTCAACAGCGTCGTAGAAAAGGACTTCTGGACGGCTCGCGGCATGACGCCGATGGAACGAATGATGACCGTGGCCGGCCTGGACAACGGCCTGCAAAGCCCCTTCTCGGTCGGCGAACCGCAGCGGCAGTGGCTGCAGGAGGATCTGGCCAAACTGCCCGACGACGCGCGGGTCATCGTCTTCTCCCATTCGCCGCTGTACAAGCTCTATAAGCCGTGGAACTTCTGGACGGACGACGCCGAAGAGGTGCAAGCGATCCTGAAGCGGTTCAAGCAGGTCGTGGTGATTCACGGTCACACGCACCAACTGCTGACCAACCGGATCGGCAACATCCATTTCCACGGCCTGCTGTCCACCGCCTGGCCCTGGCCGTACGCGCCGGAGGGCATGCCGGAGTTGACGGTGGAGATGAGCCGCCCCGATCCGTTCAACCCGAACGACGGCTGTGGCGACGGAGAAGTCGCCGTGCATCCGGACGGCCTGATCGACAAGGTCTACAACCTGTGGAACCGCAACCCGATCACGGTCAACCGGAACTATCTGGCGAGTTGGGGCAAGCAGAACGTGCCGCCCAAACCGAACCGGCCGTCCTACTGATCGCACACAAGGAGACAAACCATGAAAAACACTTCGCTCCGATACGGCGCCGGCCCCGCCTTGGCCGGCATGATCTGCCTGTTGTTTACGGCCGCCGGTTTGGTCGGATGCGGCGACTCAAACGGCACGCCTCCCGGAGGAGTTGCGATTGCCCTCGCGTCGTCCGCGACGGCGGCGGAAAGCGGCACCGTGACGATGGGCTGCTGTGACGGCAAGAACACCGTCACGGTCTCGAAGGAACTCGCCGGTCAGCCCCTGGCCGACGCCCTGATGGACCAATGGAAACGCGACCATCCGGAGGCCAACTGGGTGACCGAACAGCGGGAAAAGCACGCGTTGCTGCCGCCCGCCGACAACTCGGACTTGCTGCAAGGCGCCCAAGGCAAGGAGCACACCTACGGCAACTACACCCACTTGGACCTTCTGACGTGGGCCCGCGAGACCGAGAAGTTCGCCGCCGAGGGCTCGCGGATCTTCCACAGCGCCGACGCCTTGGGCAGCTCCATCGCCGTGTCCTGCGACATGTGCCATCCGCATGCCGCCAACACGCACCCGGAGACCTATCCCAAGTTCCAGCCGCAGTTGGGCCGCGTGGCCCTGCTCCGCGACATGATCGACTGGTGCATCGAGAATCCTGTCCGCGGCGAGCACCTGGATCCCAACGGCCCCACCATGCGGGCGCTGGAGGCGTACATCATGGCCCAGCGCAAAGGCGTGCCGATGAACTACGGGAAACACTGAGGCTGACAGGGGGCAAACCACGTAGGACGGGTTTCCAACCCGTCCACGACAAATCGCAGGCCCATCCACCAACGAGGCGCACTGACAGACGTGGTCGTTGTAGCCTTGCTTGTGCGATTTCCGTGCGGGCTCGGACCCGCACGGGTGGGATTCGACTTTGCCGAGCTTCCTCCTTTCCCGATCGCACCGGCCGAGGTTTCGACCTTCCACAGCTGCGGCTCACGCGCAACCCGAGGCGTGGGCTGGCGGAAGGTGCACCCTGTCGCGGTGGCTCGAAATGCAAACGCTCCGAGAACCGCCTCTTGCGAGCGACCAACCGCCGGTGCGCTTGTCGGCGTCATCCGCCTGGCGCTCTACCCCCGCCCGCGGCCCGCGAGCCGCCGCGTCCTCCTGGCCGCTGGCGATCGTTTCGCAAGCGCCCTGCGGCTGATTGGAAACGCGACCGCGATCTCTCGCACAGGGCTCAGCTCCTCTTCGCGTAGGTGACGATTGCGGCTCCGGGCCGGTCCTTGATCGCGATGGACAGTCCGTCTTGCGTCAATTCGCGGCCGGTCATTCGGGTCGCGCCCGGAACGTCCAGATCGGTCAACGTGTACACGGCCTCCGGCTCCAGCCCGTACAGCTTCAGGCGGGCCGATTCGTCGCCGCTCTGCTCGCGGCGGAAGGCCTGGACCAGACCCTCGCCGGATTCGGGGCAGTCGAACTGCCAGGCCATCCAGACGTTCGCATCCAGGGTGTAGGGAGTCAGCGGGTAGTAGTCGCCCAGGTAAGACCGGCCGAATTGCCGCCAGTGGTCAACCAGACGGCGAGCCAGGCTGAAATCGCGTTCCCGTTTGCGCATGTCGAAACGCAGGGTCAGTTCGGGGCACAGCCCGCTGCGCAGCAGGTAGAGGTTGTCCCAGACATCCTGCAGCGGCATCCCAAAGTATGGCATCCACGAGGCGATGCCGTAGGTCTGGCACTGTTGGGCGATTCCCGGCGTCAGGTAGTCGCTGCGCAACAGCGGAATGGCGCGTTTCAGGGTTTCCAGATCGTTCCGCCGCCCGCCGCTGGAGCAGGTGTCGATCAGCATGTCGGGATGCCGGCGGCGCAATTCGTCCCAGAAAGCCAGATAGCCCACCACGTGCTTGATCTCCGTCATGCCCTGCCGGTCGGGCGCGTCGTTTGCCCGCCATTTGGCCAACGGATCGATGTTGAAGTCCTGGCGATACAGGCCGATGCCTTCCTCGACCAGCAGCTTGTCGATGTGATCGACCAGCCACGTCCAGGCGTCCGGGTTGCCCAAATTCAGGACGCCGCCCTGCGAGCCGCCGAGAATCCATTCCGGATGCTCCTGGGCCAGCGCCGTGTCGGCGCGGACCCGCTCGGGTTCGAACCAGACGATCGTCTTGGCGCCGCGGGCCTGGACGTAATCGCTGATCTCGCGCAGGCCCTTCGGGAACCGTCTCCGATCGACCTCCCAGGTGCCCGTCTTGGGCCAGCCGACGGGATCGCAGGGGTACCAGCCGGCGTCCATCCACCAGTAGTCCAACTTCATTCCTTCTTCCAGGTAGCGATCGAAGAACATCTTCTGCGACGCCGCGTCTGCGCGGTACATGATCTCGTAGTAGTAGGAACTGGAAGCGCTCAGGATCAGCGGCGGCAACTGGCCGCCGAGCCGAGGCACGTTGTGGGCCAGCATCCAGCGCCGCCAGAGATTCTGGGACCGCAGCCGATCGCCCTTCCAGAACTGCAGCACTATCCGCGGCGTCCGGATTTCCTCGCCGGGCAGCAGCTTGAGCCGCGTCAATTCCTGGCCGGCGCGAATCCGCACGCGGGACTCGTCCTCGCCCACGAACTCCGCCGCCCATTGGCCCGGCCAGCCGACGACGACGATCAGCCCGTCGCCGCCGGATCGCTGCAGGTTGAAATACGACAAGTCGCTGTTGGTCGGACGCCCGCCGGCAGCCGCGATCCGCTTCGTCATCCCCGGCTTCAAGACCGTCTCCAGCGGCCGGTAGTCCTCGGCGGTGCAGGGACTGCCGACGTGGTGATGAAGACGAAATTCCGATGACGCGCCTTCGCGGTTCGGCGCCGGCCCACGCTCGACCCGGATGTCCAACGCCCGGATGTCGGCCAGGATGGGCGTCTTGCGAGCGCCGGGATTGCGGAAAAACAGCGTCCATTCGACGGTTGGGAAATCGGCGTACTCGATCCCCACGCACCGCAGCACCAGACCGGTCTTGGGATCGGTCCAGGCAAGCGTGTGCTGAGTCTGCCGGGCGCCGCCTGGGCGGCTTTCGCGTTGGAACTCCCACGTCTTTAGCGCCTCGACCGACGGCCGGCCGTCGTAGGTGAACGAAAAGAACGGCTCCGCGCCGGAGGCGGCTTCGCCTTGGGGCGGTTCCGCGAGTTGAACGCCTGCAAACCTTGCCGCGGCCCAGAGCCGGGCCTCGGCCAACTCCGCCGCCGTCGGCGACACGGCCCACGCGGTCTCCACAGCCCAGATCGACAACGCAACGGCAACGGTCAGCAGGCCGGTCTTCATCTGGTCCCTTTCGTTTCTTCCCTGCGCGTCAGGCAGCCCCTGGATGGTAACACACGTCGCGGTCACCGTCACGTCCCGATGCCGGGTCGTTCTTTGAGCCGCTCGCCGGCGGGCGTGCGAAGGCAAATCGAGTCCCTGCTTGCGAATCCTGACAGGCGCGATATTCTTCGAGGTCGAGGTGTGCCTGCTCGGACACCGTGCGATCAGGGCGGGGGCGTCAAGGCCTTCGGCGCCGGGGCGGCGCGAGGGAGACCGCCAAACATTGCGAACAGAGTCGAGGCAAGCCATGACTCCGAACCGTTGGGTGGTGCTCGCGTTCTTCCTCGGGTTGTGGCTTCGAGCAGGCGTCCCGGCAGGACAGGGCGCGGATCTTCCGTGGCCCGGTTCCCCGGCTTGCCTCGCCGACTGGCGCTGGTTGGCGCGGCCGCCGGAAGGCGAGCGTCACGTCGTCGCCCACCTGCCGGGCCGGCCGCGACTGCCGGAGGGCGAAGGCGGCTTCTTGCTCCTGGACGCGCGAGGCCCCGGCGTGCTCGACCATCTGCTGGTGGCCGACGGCAAAGCCACGCTCACGCTCTGGGCGGATGGCCGCCGGCTGTGGAGCGGGACGATGGACGACGCCATTCAAGCGGCCGAAGACGCCGCCGCACGCGCCGCAGGCCCGCCCGGTTGCCTGTTCCCCGCGCCCCTGGCGTTCGGCGGCGGGCCGCTTCGCCACCTGATCGCGCCCGTGGGCTTTGCCGAATCCCTGCACATCGTGACGGACCAGGCGACGCTGCCCCACTTCCTCAGTTACCGGACGTTGGAGCCGGGCGCAAAGGTGCGTCCCGCTTCGGCCGACGTCCAAGGTGCGTACGCCCAGGAGTTGCGGGCCGCCGCGGAAATCCTGCGGACCGGAGCGACCTTTCCCGCCGGCGCTTACCCCCAGGCGCAGCAGACGCAACACGAGTTTGTCCTGCAGGCGGCGAGCCGCCAGACGGTGCTTGACGTGGCCGGCAGCGGCGAACTGGTCCACGTGGAGATTCACGCCAGCCCGGCCCTCAGCGGCTCGCTCCGGGAGGTCGTCGTCGAGTTGCGATGCGACGGCGCGGCGGAGCCTGCCGTGCGGTTGCCGCTGCCGGAATTGGCGGGAATCCCACACCCGTGGATCGGCCACCGCTGGCACACGTACAACGGGACGCTGGCGGCCGGGCTCCAGTATCCGTGGTCCGTGAACAAACCGCGATTCCACTTTCCGGAAAACACCTTCCACTTCAACCTCCCGGTGCCCTTTGCCCAGGGTCTGCGGCTGGATCTGCTGAATCGTGGCGAGAAGCTGCGGTTTACCGGTTCGGTGCGGGCCAGCGTTCTGCCGTTGTCCGAGCGGGACGCCCAGGCCTGCGGGCGTCTGTGTGCGACCAGGGCCGTCTGTCCGGTGACGGTCGGCGGCGATCCGCAACCGCTGCTCCGCCTGCCCGGCCCCGGCAACCTGGTGGGCCTGGGATTGTTCACCACGGGCGGCGACCGCTATCCGCCGGCGGTGCGCAACTGCGTCCTGGCGCTCGTCCGAGACAGCCGCCCGCCCATCCTCGGTCAGGGCGTGGCGCCGCTGTGGTTCATGGGCGCTTACGGCGGCCCCGTCGGCAACCGGCCGATTTGGAACCATCCGCTGTATGACGACCAGTTCGGCGGCGTGATGCGTCATTTCATCACCGATCCGTTGCCGTTTGCCCACGACGCCGTGTTCCGCTTTGCGCCCGGCGAGGACGGACAGGGTGCGCCGACCGAGGCCACGGCCTTGGCCTTTTGGTATCGGTTCGGGACGGAGCCGTTTGCGGCCCCATCGCTGCCGGACCGCGCGGAGCCGCTGCCGCATTCGACCTTCGCCGCGGTTGCCGCCCGGAAGGATTCGCGCCGGTACTGGGAGGAGGAAGCGGAGGACCTGGTTTCTACGGCTGGCGTGCAGGGCGGCGAGGTTCGGGCGGAGGAGGACGTCGACCACAACTACCACCCCAGTGCCGGCCGATACTTGCATTACGTGGCCGACCGCGCGGGCGACTGGTTGGACTGCGTCGTTCCCTTCCCTCCCGCCCGCTATTTTGCCGTCGGTACCGCGGCGCTCTGGGGACCGAACCGGGGGACCTTCGAGATGAATGTCCTGTCGCGGCAGCAGGCCCAGTCGCCCCCAGAATTCCCGCAAGGCGACGCCTTCTACCTGGGCCGCGTCTTGGGCCACGTGCCCATGCAGGCTCCGGTGTTCGTGGGGCAGGATTTGCGGTCTCTGCGGGACACCGGCACCGAATACCCGCTGCCCTTCCTGAATCCATCGCCGGACCAGGACGGCGTGGTGCGATTCATCTGCCAAGCCAAGCCCCAGGACAGCTCCGCGTATCTGCTGAAGCTCGACAAGCTCCGCGTGGATGTGCCGCCGACCGCCTCCGGCTGGCGCGAGTTCGAGGATCTCGCAGACGCCGAGACAAGCGGCGACCTGACCGCCTGGCGGCCCCGGCAAGGGCGCTGGGAATGGTCCGCTTGGGGCGCGGTGACGATCGCCTCATCGCCCGGAGGCCGGGCGTTGTTCCGGGCGCTGGCGGCGACGGGCCGGAACCCAATTTCCGAAATCGTTCTGCGGGGCAGCCTCGCTCCTCAGCAAGGCGCCTGGCAGGCCCACATCCTCCAGCCGGGCGAATCCACACCGGCCGCCAAGCGTCTCGTGCCAGGCAAGGACGAGCAAGAACTGGTCGAATGGCGGATCCCGGCGACGGGAATGCGCCTGCCGGGCACCGTGTTGTTGGAGGTCACATGCCTGGGAGCCGGTCAGGCAACGGACGCATCTCGTCCGCCGCCCCGAGCCCAGTTGGTGCTGGACGCCTGGGCGGCAAAGTGAGTTGCACGCCGCCTGGGCATCCGGTCGCCGTGGCCTCGAGCGGAGGCTATTTCTCGTCCAACAGTTCGACGGCGGCGAACTTCTTGCCTTCCAGCATCTCCAAGCTGGCGCCGCCGCCGGTGCTGACGTGCGAGACCTGCTCCGCAAAACCGAGTTGTTCGACGGCCGCCGCGCTGTCGCCGCCGCCGATGATGCTGGTCGCACTGCTGTCGGCCACGGCCTGAGCCACGGCCTTGGTGCCGGCGTCGAAGGGCGGCATCTCAAACACGCCCATCGGTCCGTTCCAGACGATCGTCTTTGCGTCCCGGATCCGTCGCGCGTACAACTCGGCCGTTTGGGGACCGATATCCAAGCCCAGGTAGCCGTCCGGGATTTGCCCGGCGGGCGTGACCTGTTTGTTGCAGTCGGCCGCCAACCGGTCGCCGCAATGGTCATCGACCGGCAACACGAGCTTGTCGCCCCCGACCGCGATCAATTCCTTGGCCAGGTCCAGTTTGTCCTTTTCGACCAGGCTGTTTCCTACCTGGCCGCCCTGAGCCAGGGAGAACGTATAGGCCATCGCGCCGCCGATCAGCACCTGGTCGCAGATAGTGAGCAGGTTCTTGATCACGTTGATCTTGTCGGACACCTTGGCGCCGCCCAGGATGGCAACGAAGGGGCGGCTGGGAGCGGCGATCGCGTCGCTCAGATACTGGATCTCCTTCTCCACCAGAAAGCCCACGACTTTGGGCTTGCTGCCCATCGCTTGCGGCACGGCCACCATCGAGGCGTCCTTCCGATGGCACGTGCCGAAGGCGTCGTTGCAGTAGATGTCGGCCATATCGGCCAAGGCCTGGGCGAACGCGGCGTCGCCTTTCTTTTCGCCAGGATAGAACCGCAAGTTTTCCAGGACCAGGACCTCACCCGCCTGCAGCGCGGCAGCCTTGGATTGGGCGTCCGGGCCGATCACGTCGTGGGCAAAGTGGACCGGCTTGCCCAGCAGTTCAGCCAGTTTGTCGGCGGCCGGCTTCAGGCTGTACTTGGGGTCCGGAGCGTCCTTCGGGCGCCCCAAGTGGCTCATCAGGATCAGTCGCCCGCCGCGCTCGATCACCGAGCGAATGGACGGCAGGGCCAAACGCACACGTCGATCATCCGTGACGCGCCGCTGGTCATCCAAGGGCACGTTGAAATCGACTCGCATCAAAACCGTCTTGCCGGACACAGGCACGTCCTGGATCGTCTTCTTAGCCATACAGCACAAACTCCCTTTCTGGCGAGAAACAAAACAATGGGATGGTTTCGCATTTTGCGGCGGTCGTGTGTCGAAGCCCGAATTACATTGATTATCGGGCTGCTACGCAAGAACCCCTGGATGGTTGGGCAACTGTCCAAGATCGACTGCGCAGTTTTTTTGTAAAGCGGACTTCGGTCCGCTCGGGCGGAAGGAATTCTGCCCCACGACGTTGTTTCTGGACAGCCGCTTACGAATTGGTCGTCCGCGCCGCTGGCTTTCCGCCGTACAGCCAGAGCACAAAAGGCGAGGCGATGTAAATCGAACTGTACGTCCCGCTCACGAAGCCGACGAACAGCACGTAGGCGAAAGCGTGAACGCCCTCCCCGCCAATCGCGTACAGGATCACGGCGTTGACGATCGTACACAGACCGGTCAGCAAGGTCCGGCTGAGCGTCTCATTCACGCTCCGATTGACCATCGCCTGGGTCAACGTTGGACTCTTGCCGCGCACCTCGCGGATGCGGTCGAACACGACGATCGTATCGTTCACCGAATAACCAATGATCGTCAGAAAGGCGACGACCACGGTCAAGCTGATCTTGAATTCCTCGACGGCCATGAATCCCAAGACGCTGGCCAAATAGAGGCTGACGGCGACCGCCGCCAGGGAGATGAGCACGTCGTGGATCAGGGCGACCACGGCGGCCAATCCGAAGGCCACCTTCTGGAACCGAATCCAGATGTAGATCACGATTCCGACCCAGCTGGTGATCAGGGCCACGATCGCCAGATTCCGCGTGTCGCCGGCTACCTTGCCGCCGATCTTGCTGGACGACGACCAGACGGGCGCCTGGCGCATCGTCTTCTCCATCTGCCGGAAGATCTGCTCGGCCGTGGCACGGTGCGTGTCCAGCGTAACGATCCATTCCTTGTATCCCACCGAATCGTCGATGGTCCAGTCGGGGTTGTCCGCCAGGTCCTTGCCGTTCAGCGTGATGGTAATGTCCTCTTCCTCATTCAGCAGAACGTTCACAACGCCCGCGGCTTCGACCACTTCGTGTTGCACCGTTCGACCGTTCATTTTGTAGTCGAAGGTCAACGTCGCGGAGGTCCGCACATTTTCCGCTGGCTTGGCGGGCGATGCCGCTTCGGCAGCGTCGCGGGGCGCCGTCTTTTCCGGCCCGTCCTTCGCTGCCTCCTTCGCCGGCTTGGCGTCGCCTGCGACCGCCTTCTGCTGCGGCTGGGCCTCGGTCGCTTCCCCGGCCGGCTGCTTGCCGCTCTGGGGAGCCGCCGTGGGCGCTGCCTCGTCGGATTGCTTTTCGGCATCCGCCAGCGCCAATAACTGCTCGTCTCCGCCGGCCCAGGCTAACATCGTCGCCGGCGGCAGATCGGTGCGAGCGGAGCCGTCTGCCGCTGGTTTCGCCTCAGCCGGTTTCGCCTCAGCTGGTTT
>JAAYYU010000062.1 GCA_012515235.1 Candidatus Anammoximicrobium sp. | reverse complement strand
ATGCCACACGCTTTGTGGCATTGCCACACGAGTTGTGGCGCCCCGCTTCCGCCGTGAGGACACAACCCGGCGGACTCGCAGCGCGACTGTGTGGTAACTGCGGCCAGCGAACGGCCCAGCACAGTATTTCTTCGCGCGGCGACGGATCGCCCGTGGCAACTGCCTCCGGCAGGAGGCAGTTATGCCCAAGTCGTTTGATCCCCAGAAAATCGTGACCGAGTACGCCCGGACGCTGATCCGCGTCAATGCCAAGCAGATCGTCCGCCGCCCCGGCTTCAGCCGGTCGGACCATCGGTCAGGTTCCTTCTTGTTTGAGTTTCCGGACGTATTCGGTCAAGGCGCGGAGTTGGTCTGCCGAAAGCCCGTTGGCCTCCCGCAGAAGTTCGGGGATCGCGGTGGGGCGTCGCTGGATTATCTCCGGGAGGTCATCGGGCACGCGGCCCGCCAGGGCGATCAATTCGTCCGCGTTCTCGCCGAGAATCTCGGCCATGCGCTGGACGCGCTCCGCAGTCGGCGGGTCCACGTTTTCTTGTTCCACCTGGGACAGGTAAGTTGGACTCACGTCCACCAGCTTGGCGAATTTCCTCAGGCTGAAGCCCTTGGCCAACCGCATCTCGCGGAGTACCTCGCCAAAGTTCTTTTGCCGATGACTCATGGTAACCTTCACTCCGTATGAACGGGTGTTAAGCGGTGTGCTAGCTTGGGGAGAACTGGGCGTGACTGCCTACTAGCAGCCTAGGCATCTGGAAAGAAAGGCCTCATGCTGAGAGATGTGTGGTTTTGACCAAGAGGCCACCCCTGTGAAGCTATCAGCGACTGCATATATGTGAGGGCGTTCAGTGCGTGTGTTGGTTGTTAGCTCAAGCATTGTATCTGTCTCCCGCGAGACTCGGCGAGGATCTGTGCGGTCGAGACGTGGGTTTCTTTCTTGAACTTCGTCCGTTTGGGACTTGGTTTCTTTGGACCACGGCGGTGTTTGCGAAAACATTCGAGGTCGACGCGCTGGGCAAGCGCCAGCAGGACGTTGGCCATTTGGTGAGCGGTTCGGTTGCCGAATTGCCGTCGCCAATGGTCATCGGAGATGGCGACCATTATCCCACGCATCATGCCACGGATCTCGTCGGCGACGTAGTAGGCCGAAATCTTTTCGAGAAGCGAAGTGCCGCAGCATCCGGTCGAGCCTTCCGCGAAGTGTCATGCTTCCGTCCGCAGCAACCATCGCCCGCCAGTGGTCACACCCCCCGAAGTGACCCTGTTTTGCGCCGCGCACGTCTGCCGAAAGGACACCGACGGCGGGGCAGCTGGAAACCTCGGCCGGCCCGGCCGCCGAACCGGCTCCGGCCCGCAGCCGCGCCAGCCAGAGTTGGGCCATGCTCATCCAGCGAGTGTACGAATTCGATATGCTGATCTGCCCTCGTTGTTCCGGCCAGATAAAAATCGTCGCGTTCATCGAGCCGCCCCAGGGCGACGTGATCGAGAAGATCCTGCGGCACGGCGGCTTGTGGTGTGCCGCAGCGCCACGGGCGCCGCCGGGCGGGGACCTCCGCAACACTTTTGTCACGCCGTGAATTCATGACATTAACCGTGCCGGTTGAGCACTTTCCAGATTAGAAACCGTCGTTGATTCCAGCTCAGTTCCCGTCGCTGATACTGGTTTCGTCGGTGAGATCGTGAAAACGAATTGGTTTGCCAGCAGACCGGGCCAACATCTGGCAACAAGCGATTCCACCGGATAGACCCAACGCTCGTAGAACTTGAATAGTCCGCTGTCTGCCATCTTCTGAGGCGCGGAAGCCTGCGGCTTTTTGATAAATTGGTAGGCCCACACCGACATAGCCGGCACGTAGCGCGCGCGGATGATTTCGAATCCTGACTTGCGAAGAAGCAGGCGAGCCGACTTGCGCGTGTAAAAGTGCAAATGTGTTTCGTCGAGAATTCCGCCTGCGGACGACATGTCGAATCGGCCGAACAAAAGCCCAAGTCGAACGTAAAAACATGCCACGTTTGGCAACGATACATAGACTTTGCCGTTCTCCGACAGAAATTGAGCGAAGAAACCTAGCGTTGCTTCCGGGGCGAGCAAATGCTCCAGGACGTCAGCAAAAAGAATGATGTCGAAACGGCCGTCGATAGCAAATTCCATGCTGTCGAGTTTGTCAAGATTCAACACGTGAACCTTGTCGATACGTTTTTTCGAAATCTCGGCTTCAGATTGACTGTGTGTGATTCCCTCGACGTAATTTCCGTTCTCGCTCAGAAGTTCTCCGAGAGCGGCTGTTCCACATCCGACATCGAGGATTCTCATGTTTTGCACGTGGCGCAGTTCATTCCAGAGCGGAACATTGATTGATTCGTACAACATAAAAAACTATTTCAAATCGATTTAGGTCATCAACAAAAGTAATCGTCACACTCCCGCAGATTGACTCTCACCTTGCCGGCTCTTCCACGACGTTCCTCCAGGACACCGACAAGTGGTCGCTTACTTCGATGGAAGAGAGACATTCGGTCGGCTCTGGGATGGAGTTTTGTTTTACAAATTTGGCCATGATCCGAAGTCCTTCCTCGATGTTCACATTGTTTGCAAACGCTTCGGGAAACGCCTGATGTACGAGGTCGTGCTGGCAATGAGCGTGCCTTACTTCGTTGCGAGGCGGCAGCTACTCGACGTCCAAGGGAACGGACATGATTTTCATCTTGCCGCACGTGGAGTACTCGGGGTTGCTCAAGGCGACGCGCAGTCCGGGACGGGCCAAGTCGTCGAACTTCGCCAGCCCTTTCGGGTTGCCCTTCTGAACTGCGACAACCGGGGCAACGACGCCCACT
>JAAYYU010000061.1 GCA_012515235.1 Candidatus Anammoximicrobium sp. | reverse complement strand
CGCCACGCCACGCCGGATCGCGGGCCGCGTCGATGTCCCCAACCACGATCGGACCCAACGTCACCGTCCCGCCTTCCTGGACCGACCGGCTGGCACTGCTCACGTCCAACGTCGGCGAATCCTGGATCGGATGCACCGTCAGCGACACCGATTTTCTGGCCGGCAAGCCGTAGTCCGGATTCGTGTTATTGCCCGGCGTCAGCACGTCCGTGCTGCCGAGGTCGTTGACCGTGATCTCCAAGGAGTCCGGCGTCACGTTCGACGGCACCGCGTTCGGATTGCCCGAGTTGTAGTTGGGCGCAACAGCGTAATCCACGCCGCTCAAGGCCGTGTTCAAGTCGTCCAGCGGCCCGTAGAAGGTCATCGTCGTGTCCCCCACGCCGTCGCCCGCCGTGAACACCAGGTTCGGAGCACCCACCCGGCGGCCGTAGAAGCGGACTTCGGACAAGCCCACGTGGCCGGCGCCCGTAGCGCCTTGCAGGTCGCCGAAGAACAGGAAGCGAGCGGTCACCGGCGTCGCCGACAGGTCCGTCACGACGCCGTCCTCGTCGCCCAATTCGATCAAGTGGGCCGGGACCGACGTGTTGCCGCTCAGCAGATACGTCTCGCCCTCGTAGTAGCCGCTCCCGTTCCGGTCCGCCGCCCGGTTCAAAGACTGATTGTCCAGGACCCGCGTCATCCCGACCGTACTAGCTGGCAGGCTGTTGCCGACGGACGACGTCCACAGGTCAAACGTCGCCGGGCCGTAGTCTTCCAAGCCGGCCACGGCATAGTTCCAGATTTGCAGGACGTCGATCGTGTAGACCGCGCCCAGGTCGATCATCAAGCCGCCGCTGGGCTGAGCCAGTCGCCAGCTCTTGCTGACGTCGTCGGTGGCATGCGCCAGGTGCCCCAGTTGCACCGACAGCCCTGCCTCGTCAACGGCAAAGGCCTCGTCGCGATCGCCGCCCTCGCCGCCGTCCGGCGCCACGCTGCCCAGGCCGTTGGCGTTTCGGCCGTCGACCGCCGCGTCGCTCACGTTCGGCAAAGAGATCCACTCCGTCGTGCTTTGCCGCGGCAGACTCAAGGTTCCCTGGCCCACCGTCAGCGTCACCTGCCCTCGCCAAGCGGGATCGGTACCGGCGTCGATGTCCGAGATCACGATCGGGTCCAGAGGCGCGCCGCCGTCTTCATCCACACGCAGGGACGTGGACGCCAGCTCAATCTCCGGCGCGTCGTTCTTCGGGTTGACCTTGATCGAGACTTCTTTCCAGACGATCCGCCGGGTGGTGACATTTTCGTCCGCCGTCTGCGGATTCTGGTTCGCCGCCGGCGTGTCCTTGTCGACGTTGCCCAGGTCGTTGACCTCGATCTCGATCGTGTCCTGCCCGCTGCCCGAGTTATAGTCCGGGTCGCTGCGGTAGACCAAACCGTTCAGGGCCGCGGTCACGTCGGTCAGCGTGCCGCGGAACGTCATGGTCGGATCGGCGATGCCGTCGCCCTCGGTGATCAGGATGTTCGGCGCTGCGGCCGGCCGGCCGTACAGCCGGATCTCGGACAGGCCCACCCGCCCGGCGGTCCCGGTCAGGTTGTCCAGCAGCAACCAGCGGCCGGAGATCGGGTCCGCGTTGCTCAGCGTGTCGTGGCCGCCGTTGGCGTCGCCCACTTCGGCCGGAATCACGTTCACGTTGGACGTGCCCGACACATAAGTTTCGCCCAGGTACTCGGCCGGATACCCGGCGTCCATCCGCGTCAGTCCCACGCCCGTCTGGACCGCCGTCATCGCGCCCTTGTCCGCCGGCCGCGCGGCGCCGGACGCCACGTACAGATCGAATCCGGTGGCGCCGTAGGTCTCGAAGGTCTGGGCGTTGAAGTTCCAGATCTGGATCACGTCGATCGTCCACTCGCCCGGCAGCTGGATCATCAGGCCGCCGGGGCTCTGGGTCAGGTTCCACTTGGTGCTGTCGTTCAGTCCCGCCGAGTGGACCAGCTTGCCCTCGTTGGGCCCCGACGCGACAGTGCTCAGACCGGCGCCGTTCAGCACGAAGTTCTCGTCGCGGTTGCCGCCTTCGCCGTTCTCCGGCGCCGGCGCGCCCGCTCCGCCCGCGTTGGTCCCGTCGACCACGGTGTCGTTGTAAGTCGCAAACGTCACCCGCTGCGTCATCACAGGGGCGGGCAGGCTCAACGTCCCGTTGCCCGCTGTGATCGTCACCTGGACCAGGATGTCGTTCAAGTCGTCGATGTCGTCCAAGTCGTCGATTTTGATTCCCGTGACGGCGACCCCGGCGGGATCGTCCTCGTCGACCGCCAGGTTGGCAGGCACGTCCGTCAGCTCGATCGTAGGATCGCTGTTCACGGGCCGCACGTTGATCGTCACGACGGCGGCGTTGTTGGACGTCAGCCGCGCATCGCGGGCGGCGTAGCTGAACGAGTCCGTGCCGTAGAAATAGGGTTGCGGCGTGTACGTGAACGTGCCGTCGGCGTGCAGCGTAAAGGAGGCGGCGTGCTCGGGCGCATCGACCAGCACGGCTTCCACCACCGGTCCCGAACCGGGCGTGTCGTTGCTGAGCACGCTGGGTCGGCTCGTGTCGCTGGAAACGAGTTCTGTGTCCTCGTCCACCTCGTACGACTCCGGCACCGCCACCGGCGGCTCCAGGCTGACGATCTCGATCGTATAGTCTTCGACTTCGCCGCCGATCGCGAGCCCGGTAGGCTCCAGCCCGCCGGTCGTGCTCAAGCGGAACCGGGCCGGCGTCGTCCCCAACGCTGCGTTGATGGGCGTGGTGACCTGAAACACGTTCGGACCGGCGGTCAGCAGTTGGCTGTCGATGATTTTCTCGCCGTCGCCGAACACGTCGTCGTGGTTAAAGTCCACCCAGGCGTCCAGGTAACCCGTTCCCGAAGCGGTGACGGTCACCGGCGTCGCGTTGCCCACGCCGGTGTGGAACGCGCCGTTGAACACCACGCCGTCCTCGTCGTCGCGCCCCGTCGTCGTCCCGGCCAGCGGCGCCGACGACAGATCCACCTGATAGTCGCCTCCCCCCGTGACGGACCAGGTCACGGTCAAGTTGGACAAGGCGTCCTCGATCACCGTGACCATCTTGCGGACCAGCACGTCGTTCGAATCGCCGGCGTCGAACGCGATCACCGTGGTGCCGCTGAGCGTGAGCAGGTTGTTGTCGAACTCGAACGTCACCGGCGCGTTGACGCCGTCCGCGACGGTAAAGGTCAAACCGTCGATGCCGGCCCCCGCGTTGTAGTTGGCGGCGTAATCGTCCATCGGCAGCCGGAGCGCCGCCGGCAGGCGATTGCTGTAGCTCAAGCCGCTGGGGAGCGTGACGCTCTGCGCGCCGTTGATCTGCACGGCGCCGCCGTTCAGGTTGACGGCGGTCACGCCGACCAGGCCGGTGGCGTTGGCAATGCCCCGCACGATGCGGTCGCCGACGGTCTCGGCCGTGTCGCCGTCGTAGTAGTCGATCTCATTCAACCCGCCGGGAGTGCCGTTCTGCTCGAAGGTCAGCGTGACCGAAGTGCCCAGGTTGTCCTGGATCGTCAGCGTATCCCCGTCGGTCAGTCCGACCGCCGCCGGCGTCTGAATCACCAGCGGCGGGTGCGGGTCGACCAGCATCCCGGACGTCCCCGGCAGGGCGTAGTAGTCGGCGTCGTCCCCGGTCGCGTCGCTGGTGGGGCGGCCGTCCGGGTCCGCGTCCACGCCGGCGCCCAGCCACAGGGGAATGCTGGGGAAGATTACGTGCCGGGCCCCGTCGTTGGCCTTGGTCGTTCCGTAGCTGTCGGGCGCATCGCCGTAGTCCTGGTTGTGCCCGCCCAGGAGGATGGTGAACGCCGTTCCCCCGGTGGTCCGATTGGGGGCCAGAATATTGCCCGCCAGATCGCGGATGCCGGTCGCCGTGTTGTCGATCGTGATCGTGTACAGACTGTCCAAGGGGAACGTCGAAGCGGACGTGAAGATCGCCTGATTCGTGTTCGCGTTGTAGGCGAAGAAGTAGTCGCGGCCGTCGATCAGCGGCACGCCGTCGCGGGCCAGGACATAGCGGAGCGTGTTGCCCGCCCAGGTGTCGTCCACGCCGATCCCGCCGTCCATGATCTCCAGGATGAACTGCGTCCAGGGTGCCGAACCGGGCGCCGGGTCGATGTGCATGTACGTGACCGCCGCGTCCAGATCGACGCCGGCCGTATCGTTGTCCAACGGGTTGACCATCCGCGCCGTCGGGCCTTGGAAGTCGGCGCGTTCGACGGCCCCGCGGTCGATGTAGATGTTCGAGCCCAAGCCCGTGGCGTTCGGCGTGCCGGGATCGTCGACGCGCAACTGGCCGAAGCGGTCGATGGTCGGCGCGAACATGTCCTGCTGGGGAATGCCCAGCGGATTGGTGACCTGGGTGTACTCCAGCCGGGCCACCCGCGTGTTCAGCGAGCTGTCGATGGCCTGGTTGGGGTTGCCGGGCGAACTGGCCGCCAGATAGAAGTTGCCCACCGCCGGATTGACGAACAGCGGCGCGCCCACGGGCGCAAAAATCGGACTGGTGCCCGTGGTGCCGTTGGCGTTATTGCGCTGGAACAGCGTGGTCGTGATGTCAGGCGGCGAACCGAGGGAGCCGTTCAGCGTCGTGTCGATCCCCGTCGCCGTATTGGCCACGATGTTGTTGACCAGCGTGGGGCTGGCGGCGTTGCTGATCTGGATGCCGATGCCCGCCGGCGTCGCCCTGCCGTACACCGTGTTGTTGACCACCTTGGCCATCGGCACGCCAGCCTCCGGCGTGGTGCCGGTGTCGCCGCTGATGCGGATTCCCGCAGTCCCGAAATCAGAGACCACGTTGTTGACCACCAAGGCGCTGGTCACCAACCGGTCCTGGTTCAGCACCGGCGTCTTCCGCACCGGGCCGACGTAGGGGAAACTGTTGCTGCCGTCGCGCGCCCCGGCTTCGACGATAATCCCCGTGCCCGACACGTCCCGGACAAAATTCCCCTCGATCACGACCATGCCCTGCTCGCGGGGCACGTTCTGGTCGCCCAGCCGCCAAATGTTGGCCGGCTGAGGAATCACCAACACGTCGATGTACGCCGCGTTGGTGCCCAAGTCGGTGTCGTGGCCGCGGGTGTACCGCCACTCGAAGTCATGCAGGCCCGCCGAAATCGGGAACGACAGCGGAATCCACTGCGGCGCCAACGAACTCTGGCCGGGAATGAAGTTCACCTCAACGGTGTATCCTGCATAGGTCTGAGTTGTGATCAGTTGGGGGTCGCCGTCGATGAGGAACTCTAACCGGTTGTGCAGGTCTGGCTTGGCCTCGTAGGGAGTGCCCGATATATCAATCCAATTCAGGATTTCGGGGAAACTCGGATTCTGCCGGAACGCGCGGAACGCGGGATTCTCCGCCGCGTCCACCAGTGCCCAGAAGGTAACCGTGCCGTCGCTGGTTTCCAACTGGTTGATTTTCAGGCTGGAGTACTCGCCCACCTGGGTGCTGGTGATCGTGCCGGACTTGTAACTCCGGGACGGCGTGACGTACTCCTCGTCGTCATAGTCCCACGGCTCGATGCTGCCGGCGCCTGTAACGAACAAGTTCATGTTGAACGGATCGTACTCGTCCGGATCGTCGAAGTTCGCCACGACGGGCGGCAGGTTGGTCGGCTGGTTGTTCAGCAGACGGTGGTTGGTGTTCAACGTCTGGTAGATGTGCATCGGCGGGTCCGTGGGCGTGAGCGGTTCGGCGTATTCGGTGCCGCGGCGGACTTCGACCTGGTACGACCCGCTGGTGATGATGGAGGGCGTGTTGAGGGGGCCCAAATTAGTGATGTTGGCCCGGCTGCCGGCAAAACTCGAGTACAGATTGTCGAAGCCGGACACGTCCGCGGGCGCCGCGGTGACCATCTCGCCCCGTTCGGCAAAGCCCACGATCAAGTCGTCTACGTAGAAACCTTCAAAAGCGTTGTTCTGCCCGCGGCGCGCGGACCAGGAGGCTTCCCCCGTTCCGCCCGTGTCGCCGACCTCCGCCGAAAACTTGCCGGCCCACTCGCCGGGCAGCGTGGCGGCGTCCGGATCGATCGCCTCGCCGATCTTGCCCGCCGTCGAGAAGTCGAAGCGGAATTGGACATTGGGTTCCCCCGCCCATTGCGACATATCGATGCGGGCCTGCCGCCAGGACGCCGTGTTGTACAGCTGCTGGACCGGCGAACCGTTGTACGTGGAATCATCCGCCAGGAAGATGGGCAGTTCGGCGGGCACGGTCGGGGTGGTCAGCCGGGTGTTGTTCGTGGCCACCAGGGTCCACGTCGTTCCGCCGTCGGCAGAGACGAACACCCGCGCGCTGTCGAACATCAGCGGCGGAGAATCCGTCGTGCCTGCGCCATTCGACGGGGAACCGTCTTGCAGGAAGTAATTGAAATAGAACGTCGGCTTGTCTTCGGCATCGTAGGCCGACAGGTCGATCGAGTTGGTGACCATGCGGCCAAACGCCCCGCCGGGCAAGTTGAAGTTGTTCTGGATGTCCGCGTTGGAGGTCAAGTCGAACTGCCACCAGTTGTCCAAGACGCCCAACTGCGTATTGCTGGCTTGGTAGTTTGCATACGCCGTTCGACCGTTGACCAGCGGTTGTCCGTAGTTGACGTGCTGATACCGCTCCAACCCGAAGTACAGACTTTGTCCGCCCCACGACTCGACTTGCTGTCGCGTGTTTCCTTGGCCATCGGGCACTTGCTGCCAGAAACGGTTGGGGGTGCGGGTATCGTCAGGCGCAGGGTTGATGCCGTGTCCTGCATCCCCTTCCGAAACGGTGTCAAAGTATCCGTCACCCCGGCGGAAGGTCGGGTGCCAGAGGTTGACGTCCAGCGGCGAGAAGGCCACGCCGCGGGTCTGGTTAAGGCTGCTGCTGGCCGTCGAAATGTGGCTGTCGGGAATCCGGTCGCCGTCGGTGTCGAAGGCAATCACGTTTCGCGTCGGATTCGCCGGGTCCATGGCCACCAGGCGACCGTCTTGCGTCGAGGCGAACAGCGTGTTCTTGAAATAGCCGGGAACGCTCGCCGTCGCGCCCGCGGCATGCGCCGCCGCGACGGTTTGCGTGCGCGTCACGTTTCGCGTGGCGCCGGACCCCGCGCTGACGCGCATCAACTCCTGGTCCACCAACAGATCGAAGGCCGTGGTCGGCACCATGTCGACACCCACCGCCGTGAGCGTGATCGTCGTCTGGTCCTTCGTCATGGCGCTGGCCAGCGTCGCCACCACGATCGGCACGTTTTGCGGGCCCAAGGCCAAGCCCTGGAAGCCGTTGTTTGCGGCGGTGCCGATGCCCTCCGTCGTAAAGTCTCGGCTGATGGTGGCGTTGCCGTTGCCCGTATTGATGGCAAGCAGTTGGCTGCCGAACCCGGCAGTCCCTTCGCCGCTGGTTACGCCATACACGGTCGAGCCCGTGTCCGTGAAATTCGCGAACGCCAAGCCCGTCACGTTGCCTTGAACCCGGCCATTAACGTCGTCGTCGCTGCCGGTGGCGTCAAGCGTGGTCTCGCCAATCACGAGACTGCTGGTCCCGGTGGTCGATGCCGTCATGTATTGCTGCGCGGTCGTGCTCGTGTTGATGGCGTTGGCGACGCTCGCAATGCTGGCCGTGGACCTGCCGTTTGAGTAGTCCCACGAAATCTGAACGCGAACCACCGCCGGACCCGCGGGAAGGCCGGTGACGGTGACGAACTTGGTGCTATTGTCGTTGGAAGGGGCTCTCACGAGCTGCAGCGAAACGTGTTCGGCCTGCGTTCCCTGAGCGCGGGTTTCGAACCTCAAGTAGCCCGTATTCGTGCCGTCGCTCACGCCTTGCGAGGCGGTGGCAGGATTGGTTCCGGACAGTTGGATGTCGCCCTTCCACCCGTAGCCGTAGGTGGAATTGTAGACCGCACTGCCCGTGCTGGGATTGGCCCGATACAGTTTCGAGTTGTAGGTCGTCGTTCCGGTGCTGGAACGACCGTTCTCGCGCACGGAGTAATACAAGTTGTAGGTTGGTGCGGTCCGGGCGTCGTTGACGCCGGTACGTTGGAAGGTCAGGGCATCGACGTCGTCGGTGTTCGTCACTTCTTCGAACTCGCGCGAACCCGGTCCATAACCCGCGACGGTGTTGGACGGGATGCTGTCGCTTCCGACGGTGGTCATCGCCCCCGTGCCGGTGTCGAAGATGAACAGACGGCCGGCCGTGTTGTTGTTGGTGTTGTTGTACGTGGGGCCGGAGGTGGTATTGTAGGTATCGATGCGCTGATAGCCGTACAGCACGCCGTCCGACCGCATCACGATATCTTGCACGTAGTGGAGGGGACGGCTGTTAATGCCCAGGTTGCTGTCGATCGTGGTGGCCAACGCGCCATTGTGCGGATTGTTGGTATACAGCCCATTGGTCCGAGTGTTGAACAGCACGACGTCCTCGAACGCCAGCGAATCCACGTGCGTGGCCAGGGCGGCGGCGCTGGTGGTATCGACCAGCGGCGTGTTGGGATCGGGCGTCAGCGACACCGGGCCGTAGAACGCGCCCGCCAGGCCGTCCACCTCGGTGATGGGCGTGTTGTTTGAGTTATACCCGACGAAGCCGATGTGGTCCTCGGCAATCCTCTTGAGCGAATTGACCGGCTCCAGCCGGACGTCGGTGTACGCGGAACTGGAGAGGAACTGGGCGTTCAACGCGGTCGGCAACTGCTGGTTGTTCACGACCGCCAGGTAATAGGTCGCCCCGGTCGCCGGCAAGTGAGCCGTGCCGATGAAGGGGTCCTTGGGAGTCACGCTGCCGCGCGTCAGGTCGTCGACGTCCTGGCCCTGCCCCGGTGCGGGCTGATCGTCTTGCACGTTCGAAGCCCGCCCGACGTAGATCAGGCGGCCGGCGGAGTCGAACAGCGCGATCGTCGTGTCGGGCCGCGTCAAGCCGTCGGCCCAGTCCAGGTCGATGACCGTGGCCCAGGACTTGCCGCCGTTGTTGACCCCCGGAATGCTCTGGATCTGCTGGTAGTTTAGCGAGAAGCGGTAGAAGTCGATATCGCTGGCCGCGCTCAGAGCCCCCCCGAAGCTAACGCTGCCGCGGTCCGAGGCCAATGCGTTGCCCAGCGGGTTGGCGGCGCCCCGGCTCTGGTTGTCCCCCGGCGACTCGGCGCCCTCGCCGGTCAGCGGGCTGTGATACGGAAGTCCCTTGACATGGACGCCGTTGGTGGCGTAGCGGACGTCCGCAAAGCGGACCGCCACGCCCGGCTGCTGGTCGCGTTGCTGCAGGCGGACCTGCAACTGGTACTGGCCGCTGGTCAAGCCGCCTTTCAGGTCCGTCAGGTTGTTGACGGCCGGGTTGCTGCGGACGCGGACGAAATAGGTATTGGTGCTGCCTGCCGTCCCCGGCAGGGCCAACCGCATCCCGGCGTCGTTGATCGTCGTGGCATAGAAGTCGCCGCCCAGGTACGGGGCCTTGGTCAACTCCAGGGCGGTCACGGCCCCGGAGGTCAGCGTGGTGTTGTCCTGCGAGCGGGCCAGCACGACGCCGGTGGAGCTGACCAGTTCCAACACCGTGTCCAGGGCGGGGTTGATTTTGTCCAGGTCCAACCAGACTTCGGTGCCGGCGTCGGCGGTAAAGCTGTACACGTCCACGTCGCTGGGCGCGTCCAAGCTGACGTAACCATGAACCTGGAAGCCGCCGCGGCGGTTCTCGTTGGCGCTCTTCAAGTTCGGCGCCAGGTCGCCCAGCGTCTGGGCCAGGGCCGGCGTGCCGTTGAGGTCGATCCCGCCCGTCAACGGTTTTTCGATCTCGTTCACCACGACCACGTTCGTGTCGTTGGCGTACTTGTCGAACAGGATCTCGTTCCAGTCGCCCGCGGCGGGCGACGTGGCGCCGCCGTCTCCGTTGGTGTCGGTCTGCGGGAAACCGGCGGGGTCCAGGCTGGCGCCCACCGAATCGTCGCGCAGGGACGTCAGCACCACCGGGAAGCCCGGCGCGCCGGCAATCTGCATGCTGCCGCCGATGCGGTCGGCGACTTCCAGCAGATCGCTGCTGGACGTCCCAATCCGGAAACCGGCCCCGGTGCCGAGCTTGACGACCAGGCTGGCGTCGGGGGCGCTCTGCAAGCGAAGCCCGCCCACCGAATGGAACTTGTCGTCCGTGATCTGGCCGGAAGCCAACACGTGGACGATGTCCGTGTCGTCCCAGACGGTCGCCGTGTCCAGCGGCCCCGGACGGACTTTCATGCCCAGAATGGCGCCCAGGTTGGAATCGTTCGCCATGCGGTTCAAGCCGACCAGCGGACCCTGGTTGTTGGCAAACTGGACGAAGGAGCCGACCTCGCCCGTGGCCCGGCCCGGATCCGTGACGCTGACCGCCTTCAGGGCGTTGGCGTCGATGCTGATCACCGCCCCGGCGTTGTTGTGGAACACGTTGTTGACAATCACCGGCTGGGCCCCGCGGACGAAGATCACCGCCGCATCGTTGGTTTCGCGGCCCGACCGCGTGCCGGTGATACTGGCTCCGTTGGCGTTGCTCTCGAACGTGGTGTTGGCCACGCGCAGCGTGGCTTCGTGGACCTCGATGGCATTGAAGCTGCCCGTGCCGCCCTCCACCGGCGTCTGGCCGCCGGCATAGGCGAGGTAAGCATGGTCGATGCTGCCGCGGGTGTTCAGGTTGAACAGCAGACCGCCCCAATTGCCCTCTGCGGGAGTGTTCGTGGCGATCGTGCCGAATCCGTCGCTGGCCGTATCGAACGTGCCGCCGGCGCCGCTGTAGCGGTCGTCCTTCAAGGACGTGAAGATCACCGGCTTTTCCGCCGTGCCCTCGGCGATCAACACGGCCGAGCCGCGTTCCGCCTCGATCCGCGCCCCGCTCAACTTGACGACCACCCCCGGATCCACCAGCAATCGTCCGCCGGGCCGAGCCGTTTTGCGCCCGCCCTCGGCCACGGTGCTGGTCACCACGGCACCGCCGACCAAGGGATCCGTGGGATCGCTGCCGATGACCAAATCCGGCCGATCCGCGCTGCCGGCCTGATTGACGTATTCGATCACCACGGCCGCTTGCGGCAGCGGCCCGCCGGTCACCCGCACGGCACCAGGGCCAAACGAACCCAGGCCTTCCAACGCCATCTTGATGGCCGCTGCGTCGGCATTCCAATCCACGGGCGTGCCGTTGATGGTGAACTTGCCGCCGGTCGGGTTGCCGAGCGCCTTGAGTTCCTGGACTTCGTTGTTGATCAGTATCCCGCCCGCGTTGCCCACCAGCTGCAGGTTCTCGGCGATGACGTACGTGATGTCCTGCTCGTCGAAGCGGGCGTTCACGCTGAGCTTGTCGATCGGCGTGCCGAACGACGTCTTGATGCGGACGAACAGCGCGTTGAGCGAATTGTCCGTGACCAGGTTGCCGTGGATGTCCGGGCCCGACCGGCCGCGCGAATCGTCGAAGCTGTCCGGGTCGGCCGAGATGGCGGCGCCGGCGCTTTTGGTGATCCGCGAGTAGGCGACCGTCGGACGCTGGCTGACGACGTGGACCGGATCGTACACGTCCAGGACGCCGTTCACGTCGACCTGCCCGCCGCCGAAGCTCAAGTCGGCCTGGAACACGGTGTTCAGATAGACGTCCAAACCAAGGTCCGGCGTGCCGCCCAGGTTCATGTCGGAATCGTGGCGGAGCACCACGCCGCCCCAGTTGCCAGGATCCGCGCCCGTCGACACCCCGTCGGTGTCGCCGCCCATGGCGTCGTTGCGGAACGAGGTCAGATAGACGCGCGTGCCGGGCGTGCCCAGCAACTGGACGGAGCCGTTCTGGCGATTGGCGCCCAACACAGGCGTTCCGGCGTCGATGTTGGCGCTCTGCAGTTTCAACACCGCCCCGGCATCGATCATCAGGGTCACGCCCTGTGGCACGTCCAGGTTGCGGCCGTCGGCCAGCGTGTTGTCTACGTTGTCCACGCCGATCAAGTACGGCAGCGCGTCGTTCAGCGTGTTCAGGTTGCGGTCGGCGCCGCCGTTGCCGGCGATCCGTAGCAAGCTCTGCGCCCGCAGCAGGCCCAGCGACTCGCTGACGTCCAGCGTGTCGGCGCCGCTCAGGTCCACGTAGTCCCCGGTCGCCACGGCCGTGGTTTGCAGGGCTCCCGTGCCGCCGGGACCTTCCGCGTTGATCGCGGCGGCGATGGCCGCCGCCACATCAGCGGCCGAATCCCCCGCCGCGATGACGATGGCCTTGTTGGTGCCCACCACGCCGTCGCCCCCGATGTCGAACTCGAAGAATCGCGTGGGATGGAAACCGTCACTGACGGTAAAGTAGTCGCCGTCGGTCAAGCCGTCCGCCCCTTCGACGGGCACGACGATCCGGGACGCCGCCTTCTGCACTGCCGCGGCGATCGTGTTGAACGGCCTGGCCAGCGATCCGTCCTGGAGCGTCGGCGCCGTGGCCGAGGCCTTGTCCACAAAGATCGTGTTGCCGGTCTCGAACCAGAAGTTAAACGCTCCGCCTGCCACGCGGTCGGCGTCGCCGTCCAGCGCCGTGGCGTCCTGGTCGGGGTTGTCGAGGTCCACTAGCGACGATCCCGGCGCGGTTTCGAACGCCAGCTTCAATTCGTACGCTCCGTCCGACTGACCGCCGTACCCCGTGTCGGACACCGTCGGGTCGTAGCTCGTGTTCCCCTTGGCCGTCACGCCCAGGTAGTACGTGCCCGGTTGCAACTCGATGCCCAGGAACGGGTCGTCGCCGTTGTAGTCGTCGTTCTGGGCGATCGTCTCGCGGTTGCCTCCGCTCAGGGCCAGCGTCGTTCCCGCCAGAATCCCGGTGATGTCGGCGGTGCCCGCTCCCGACAACTGCGATACCGTCACCAGCCGGCTGGCGGCCGTGCTGCCCGTGATGGCGGCGATGACGTCCTGAGCCCGGCTGCGGTTGCCAGGATTCGTGTTCAACGTCAGCGTGATGGTGTGCCCGGTGACGGACACCGTGGGCAGGCCCGCTCCGCCAAAGTCGGCCTTCTGGACGAACACGCGGACATCGTTGCCGAACACGCCCGGATTGGCGGCGGTAAACCGCAAGCGGGCTGCGCCGCTGCTGCCAAAGTCCGAAGTCACGGTCGCGTAGGGGTCGCGGAACAGGGTCAGCGCCGCGTCCAATCGGCTGGCGTCCGCCGTCAGGCGTTCCGCCGTCACGTCGGCCGTGAAGTACCCCGGCGCCGTCACGTTGAACTTGTACAGGTCGATGTCCGTCGAGTAGGGCGGATGGAGGCGGCGGAGATGATCCATGTCGTAGTCGCTCCACGACGTTTCCGCCGAATTGCCGCCGCCCATGATGGCCGCCAAATCGTAATCGTGGCCCAAGCCGACGCCATGACCGATTTCGTGCAGGGCGGTACTCATCCAGCCGCCCATCCAGTCGTCGTCGTCAGCGTGCATCAGCGCGTTCATAATGATCGTGTTGCCGCTCTGAATTCCGCCCACGGCGGTCACGGGATACGTCGGAGCTACCGCGCGGATGTCCCCCGTCACGATTTGCATGCCCAGATACGCGTGCTCGATGAATTGGATCCCCGCATAGTGGCTCAGGGTCTCAAAGATGGCCCGCGTCAGCTGCTTCTGGCCCTCGGTGATCTGATTGTTCAGCGGGTTGCCTTGCGGATCGTAGCCGTAGAAGTCGGCAAAGTTGTAATAGCTGAAGTGAATCGGACCCGGTGCGCTGGGCGTGGTCCCGATGCCGGCCCCGTGGCTCTCTACCGTGATGTTGCGGTGCCCCGGTTCGTCCTCGCCCGCCCGCATCGGGGGCCGATCGACCGGCTGCGGCGCGATGTCCACACCGGTGATGTTCTTTCCCGCCAGCCCCAGCACGCCCACGTCCGTCGCCGTGCCGTAAGCGCTGTTGTTGTCATTCGCAAGGTTCAATACCGCCGTCGTGGAAATGTTCAACTGGTACGAGCCGGTGCCGGCGCCGCCGGGTGAAGGGGCAAAGCTCGTCATCTCCACGTAGTAGGTGCCCGCCGGAACAGCCGCGGTGGTCTGCAAAGTGTCCGGCTGCCCCGCGCCTTGATCGATCAGGCTCGTGGGCGCCACCGGAACACCGCCTGCGTCCAGCAGACGGATCGAGGTGTTTAACGAGGCCACCGGCAAGGCCGTTACCGTGATGTTGGCGAAAGCGGGAAGCTCGAAGCGGATCATGTCGACGTCGCCAGGCCCTGCGGCGGTGTCGCCCAGGTAGGCCGTCGCGCCGTACCCGGTACTGGCGAACAGCGTGCCCAGGCGGACGGCTTCGGCCCGCGTATCGTCCGGTTCCGGCGAGGTCCCGATCTGCAGGCGATACGTCGCGGTAGGCAAGTCGGCGGCGAATTGGAGTTTGGCCGTGTGCCGCAAGCCGTCGTACGTCACGGTCTGCGGAATGCGGACCTCGCCGCTGGCAGTGTCGATCAGATGATAGTAAGCCGGATCCTCGGCGGCAGACGAAGCGAGGCGATCCGCATTGAAATACACGGTCACCACGTCCGCTCGCTGGGTCAACCCGCCCTCGGCCAGCGTCAGCCCGCCCGTCAACGCCGTCAACAACTGGGCCGTCGGAGCATAGGCCTTGCCGGCGACAGTCACTTGGCTGCTGCCCGCCGTCCAAAAAGACTCTGCGTCCAGGCCCGAGCCGGCAATCGCCGTCATGATCCGCGAGGCGATGTCAGCCGCCGGATCGGTGGACGAGTAGGCGATTTCCTCGTTCCCCGGCAGGACGCCGTCGTTGATCGCGTTGTCGTCCAGTTCGAGGACGATCTGCGTCCCGCCCGCCGTCAGCAGGACGCGGTCGCCGTCGCGAAGGTTTGCCACGCTGCCGACGCTGACGACCGCATTGCGCAACACGGGTTGAGGTACGACGGCCGTGACCTGCGGACCCAGATCGACCGTGAACGTCAGGCGGTCATCCAGGCCGTCGTTGAACGCGTCGCCCGCCTGGTTTCGCAACACGGTGCCCGGACCGGCGCCCAGGACTTCGATCCGGTACACGTCGTTCGCCAGTGGTTCGGCAAAGCGATAAATGACTTCGTTCGTGTTGTTCCCGTTCCGGGCCACGTAACCCGCCGGCGCCGCCAGATCGTCGGCCCCGCCCAGAACGACCGGATTGACCACTTGGGGCGCACTGATGTCGGTGCTCGGATCGCCGATCGGAACGCTGGCCCGGACGTGGACGTTGGCCAAGGGATTGGCATTGATCGCGCTTACCAACCCCTGAGCGGTGGTGGGGTTGCCGGCGTTGGTGTTCAGGGTCACGGTGATCGTCGGCGGCGAGGCCGGGTTCGTGACCGGCGCGCTGACGCTGACCGTGGGACCGGCGGCGGCGCCCAAGTCGGCCTTGCGAAACGCGACCATCGTGCCGTTGCCACCCGCGCCCGCATTGGCCGCCGTAAACAGGACCTCCAAGGGAGTCGCCCCGACGTTGAAGTTGGTGACGCCAAACGCAGCGTTCGCCCCGCCCGTCGTCAGCGGCAAGGAACCACCGTCCGGAAACCGCGCATTGGCACTGCCCAAGTCGGCCGTCTCGAGGCCCGTACGAATCGAAGCATGCACCAGCGTCGCGGCGTTGGCATCGTGATTGACGGCGTCCACCAGGCCTTGTGCCGTCGTCGGCGTCGCGGCATTCGAGTTCAACGTCACGTTGATGATCTTGGTCGCCAAGTTGGCCGAGATCGTCGGCAGCGTGCCGGAACCCAAGTCCGATTTGCTGAAATTGAACTGGATGCCGTTGCCTCCCGCGCCCAGACGCAACGCTTCAAACTCGACCGTCACCACGCCGTTGGTGCCGAAATCGGAGTAAACACGCCCGCCCTCGAAATCGCCGTCGCCTCCCGCACGGGTGATGACAATCCCGCCCAGCGTGTTTGTGTCAATCGCCTGCCCGGGACTGAAGCGGAGCGTCAACTCGCTGGGAGCCTCCGTCCGCAAGTCCCCGTCGAGGAGGAAGGAGCCCGCGTTGGGAAGCACGGTCACAAGCTCCGGTCCCGTGGCCAAGAGTTGTCGCTGTTCGAGCGATTCAAACGTCATCTGCCGAGTCATCTTGCGGCAGAACTCCTTCCGCCGCGTGTCGCGCCGACGCCGAGAACCACTGCACGGAACACTTGTGCCAGACTTCGATCGTCTGATGGACATGGACCTATCCTTCAAACCGAGTGACGGAAAACAAGGGCAATAAATACTTCCATTAGTAACGGGCGCAGTGCGAACCCCGCCGCTATGGGGATCACGGCGCGCAGCCCATGACTCGGCCGCTTGCGCCGTCCGCAACGACTTAACCCCTTAGTATACTCGCCGATACGATTCTGTCATCAAATTTGCACGCACCCCGGACTCGCAACACCCAACGCCATTTCCAAGCAAACGGCTGCCAGCGGCAGACAAAAACCATCCTTGACCTCCGCAACAACGGCTACCGGCCGCTTCCATTTCAACCACCCACACTAAAGCAGGCGCGCACCATTTCAAGACCATCAGACGCTTGGCCAAGCCCGACGGTTCCGTATCGTGACGGGACAATCCCGCTTAACGATATTAACTCGCAAAAATAGGGGCTCTGGGAAACTTTTGTCGCCGAAAGTAAACGCAACGGCGCAAAACGCTACCAAAAGGTCCGGATTTGCCGATCAAACCGTACCCGGCAGGCGACTGGCACCCTGCCTAAGAGCGGCGGCCAGACGAGGCTCCAAGGCGATTCGGGAGTTGAATTCGCGAAATCCCGATCCTCTGGGAGTCACTTCCGGCTGTCCGCGTTCCGCAGCGCCCAGAGCAGTCCGAGACTCACGACACCGCCACAAATCAAAACGGGCCAGTGATAGGCATAAGGCACAGCTTGGCTGCCGGTGGGATAGCACACCCAGTCCAGCCAACGATGCTGCTCCAGTAACGGGGGCGTGATCCGGCCGGCCAGCACCGCGAAGGCGTTGTGGGTGAAGTGGAAGACGGCGCCCGGCAGCAGGCTGTTGGTCTTCCACGCCACGTAGCCGATCACGAGTCCCACCGCGACGGCAGACAGGGATTGCTGCAGCAGTCCGTGCGTGACGCCAAACATGAGGCTGGAGATGACCACCGCCGTCCAGGGACTGCCAAGGTTCCGCAGGCCGGATTGAATGAAGCCGCGAAAGGCCAACTCCTCGCAGATCGCCGGCGTCAACGCGACGACCAGCAGCAGTTGCCAGATCTTCGCCCGTTGGGCGACCTGCGTGAGCGCGTCCAGACGCTGCAGCATGTCGTCGCTGAGCGGATAAGTGGCCGTGATGCCCTGGGCCAGCAACATCGCCAGGGGGTGCAGGGCCACCGCCAGGAGAAACGCTGCGGGAAGCGTCCACAGACGCGGCACATTCAACAGCAGCGTCTGGCGGGGATTGCGGGCGAGGAAGACGGTCATGATCAGAGCCGGGCCGGCAACCAGCCCCAATTGAGTCGTCGTCACCGTCCGCACAAAGTCGCTCCAAACCTCCAGGCGGATGGGGCGAAGCCCGGCGAAGAAAGTCGCCAGCAGAATCAGCAACCCGCACAACAAACCTTCGGCCACCGACGGTGTCTCGCCACGGTTCCGCACAATGCGCTGCACCCACCACCGCAGACCGACTCGCTCCGCCTCCCGAAACAACACGGACTCCGTCTGAAACTGCCTGACCGCCCAACGCGTGGCGAGCCAGCAGCAACCGGCCGTGACGGCCACCACCGGAGCGGCGTACCGGATCGCGTCGTCATACTGGCCCTCGATCAACTGCCGCAGCCAGAGCACCAGGCCGGTCACCGGAATCAGGCTGGTGCCCAAATCCAGCCGCGTGGACGGCAGCAGCGGCAGCGTGATCAACGGAAAGGAAATCAGCATCAGCGGCATCAGGTAGTACTGGCCCTCCTTGGCGCTGTGCGCAAAGGCCGCGATCGCCAAGGCCAGGGCGCTGAACAACGCCGACACCGGCCAGGCGGCCAGCAGCAGCCAGACAATGGCCGACAGGGGCGGGGCGCCCAAATCCAACTGCAGGCCCGTTTCGGCGACGGCGCCCATCTGCTGCAAGATGAACACGCCGGTCGCCCCCAAGCTGAACAGGTTCAAATACGCCGTCGCCACGCTGAAGGTCATCACCGTCAGCAATTTGCCGCCCACAATCTCGCGACGCGTGGCGGGACTGCACAACAGGGTCTCCAGCGTGCCTCGCTCCTTCTCGCCCGCACACAAGTCGATCGCCGGATAGAACGCGCCCGTCAGCGCCCAGACAAACAACACCAAGGGCAGAATCCGCGACCAGATAGCCGCCCGCCGACTGGTTTCCTCCGACACGTCCGTCCGCATCGTCGCGAACGGCTTCACCACCGCGGGCGAAACGCCCCGCGACTCGAGCAGTCGGCGCACCATCGCCTCGCGCCACCGCGCCAACACACGCTCCAGGCGGTCGGCGGCAATCCGCGAGGTGTCACTGGCCTGATCGAAGACGATTTCCGGCTGAGACGCCGGCGCCTCGGCGCCGCGGGACTCAACGCGGCCGTCCTGCGGCCGTTCGCCCGTCGCCGATGCCAGGTCCGTCAAGTAGGACGAGAAATCGGCAGGGAAGATCAGGACCGCGTCGTAACCGTCACGGCGAATCTCCCGGCGGGCGACTTCCCGAAACGGCTCTGCACCCGGCGACTCCGGAATCGATTCGTGGAAGCTCAAGTCCAGCAACCCGGCCTCGTCCTCCGGACAAAACTCGGCGGCCAAACGGCCTTGCGCAAACAACTCGGGCTCGCCGCTCAGCCCCGCCGCCCCCACGACCCAGATCCGCGTCGGCTGCTGCTGCAGGAACTGGGTCATCTTCAAGAACAACATCCCCAGCAGCGGATACAGCACCAGCGGCAGTACGGCGATCATGAACACCGTCCGCCCGTCCCGCAACTGATCGCGGACCTCGCGGAACCAGATTAAACGAACGTTGGGCCAAGACATGGGGGAGGGGTTGAAAAGTGAAAAAGTGAAAAAGTGAAAAAGTGGAAAAGTGGAAAAGTGGAAAAGTGGAAAAGCCAGAAAGCCTGGTGCTACGCTTTCAGATGCGTTCGGAGGGCTTCTATCCCGGCAGCAAGCTGTTTGAGCTTCTCCCGACGCTCGTTGGCTTGGGCCGCGGCAGCGTAGCCGAGATCCTCGGCCGTGTAGAACATGCTTCGCACTTCGCCGCAGGAGCCTCTAGAGATGCGGAGGAAGTTCGCGAAATCGGCGTTGGAGCCTCGTTCAAATCCCTCGGCGATGTTGTTCATGACCGACATGGCCGCGCGGCGAATCTGATTCAGGAATGCAAAATCACGCCCCGCAAGGCTGTCGCCTCCGAAATCCGAATAGACGTCCTTCACCAAAACTCTGGCCGTTTGCCAAATCCACAGATCCTCAAATGACCGTGCAGCCGACATAGTCCCCTCCGCAACTCACCAGGAGTGCCCGAACGCACACAGTAACACGACAATTCGGTATTTGCACCTGACTGCCCGCCCCCGCCACTGGCAATCTTTTCCACTTTTCCACTCTTTCACTTTTCCACTCTTTCACTCTTCCCCCCCTCTCCCGCCCCTTCGATCAGCCGGAAGAACAGTTCTTCGAGGTCGTGTTCGTCGTGCCGACCGCGGAGTTCGGGCAGGGTGCCGGAGTCGAGGATTCGGCCGCGGTGGATGATGGCGATCTGGTCGCAGAGCCGCTCGGCTTCGCGCATGATGTGCGTCGAGAAGATGACGCATTTGCCCTGGTCGCGAAGTTGCTTGATCGTGCCCAGCAACGAGCGGGCGACCAGCACGTCCAAGCCCAGCGTGGGCTCGTCGAAGATCAGCACCGGCGGGTCGTGGACCAAGGCTCGGGCGATGGACACTTTCTGCCGCATTCCCGTCGACATCTTCGCGCCCAGCACGTCCCGGAACTCGTGAATCTTCAGACGCTGAAACAGATTTTCGATGCGCGGCGCCAGCAATTCCGGCGTCAAACCGTGCAGGCGGCCGAAATGCTCGACCATCTCCCAGGCGGACATGCGGTCGTAGACGCCGGTGCTGGCCGACACGTAGCCGATCTGCCGACGGACCAAGTCGGGCTGAGCGACGACGTCGCAACCGTTGACGGAAGCCGTCCCGCTGGTGGGCCGCAACATGGTGCTCAGAATCCGCAACGCAGTCGTCTTGCCGGCGCCGTTGGGGCCGAGCAAGCCGAAGATCCGCCCCGGTCCGGCGTCGAACGAGACCCCGGCCAGGGCCACCACCTGCCCTGGACGCAGATCATCGTAGTGTTTGGTGAGCTGCCGGACGTGAATCATGGGAGGGAGGAAAGTCAGAAAGTGGAAAAGTGGAAAGGTGGAAAGGTGGAAAAGTGGAAAAGTAGAAAAGTGGCGGCGGGGGCAGGCTCGTCGGCCGGGTCATTTCACGCGGGAAGCCCCGCTGCGCGCAAAGGTTTACGGAGCCGGAGGTGACTCTTCGTCTTTTCCACTTCTTCACTTTTCCACTTTTTCACTTTCGCGAGCCTCCGGCAGTTGGTACCGCTGGCTTTCGGTCTCGACAAACACTTCGTCGAATTCGGTCTGATCGACGTCCCGCCGCAGCAGCAGGTAGGCGGCCGCCGCCAGGCACCAGAACAGGCTGTAACCGAACCCGGCCGCGACGCTGCGAACCAGGCCCGCGCCGAGACCCATCAGCAAGACGCCGTACCGCGACACACCCGCCCCCAGCGAAGGATCGTCTTGGAGTCGCACAATTTCCGCCCAGCGGTCCTCGCCCGCCCCCAGCGCGGCGGCCCATTCGGCAAAGCGGATGGTGGCTTCGGAAAAGTGGTACACCAGCAACCACGCCAGCGCGCCGTACACCGTGGCCAGGACCGCGTAAAACAGGTAATGCAGCGGCCGCTGAAAGGCGTACGAATAACTGCGGCTGAACGCCTCAAACACGTCGCCCCGCTCCTCCGCACTGATGGTGCCCCACATCAGCGGCCAGCCGAAAAGCAGTCCCAGCAGCAGCACGGCAATCACTAACCCGCCCAACAGGGCCAGGAGCCAGACGATTCCCATCGCCAACAAACCCCCGTCCCAGCGAGCCAGCACACCGAGCAGATAGATGGGCAGGGCGATCACGACAACGCCCAGGACGGGGAACAGCGGCGAGCCGATATACGCACCTAGCCTGGCCCAGGCGTGCCGCAGAGCGTCGCCCAGCCCCATCCGCTCCTCGCGCCCCAGTCGGACCACGGCGATCCGACTGACGGCACCGCCAAAAAAGCCCCACACGGCCAGCATCCAGAGCAGACCGAACACGTAGTACGCGGCCTGGGCCACCGTCAGCCGGTCGTCCAGCAGACGCGCCAGCGGATCGACGAAACGCAGAAAAATCGGTTCCAGCGTGTTCGGCTTCGTCAGGACGATTTCCTGGACCGAGCGGGGAAGACGCCCGTCGTTGGGAGCCTGAATCGCGCGTTGCTGGAACGGCCATTGCCGGTTCTGTTCCACCACGCCGGCGAATCGCTCATCGTGTTCGATGAGTTGATCGGAGACGAAAAGCGTTTCGGCGATTTGCCAGCCCACCGGCGTCAGCAGCACGCCGAACGTCGCCAAAAACAGCAACGGGAGTGACTTGGCGAGCCCAAACGTGCGAAAAATCACGAGCCAGGGAAGGATCTCCCGCCACGCGATCTGACGAACGACAATCCGATCAGTCGTCATGGAATCAGTCCTGTTGTGTCAAGACGCCGGCTGCGGCTCGCGGCCCTGTCGCACGGTCGGCCGATGAGACTCCACCACCGCACTCCTTCACCCCCACTCGCGGCCACAACACCGCTTCCAACTCACCCTTTAACCTTCACCCTTCACTCTTCACTCTTCACCCTTCACTCTTCACCCTTCGGCTTCTTCGTCGTCTTCGTCCTCCGACTCGACAGGCAAGCGATGTTCTTCGTTCAGCCAGCGGCCCAGGTCAACCAAGCGGCAGCGATGGCTACAGAAGGGCATCGCTGTCGCGGTCTCAGACTCGAACTGCTGGCCGCAGGTGGGGCAGAACACCAATGCCATGTCGTAGACTCACTCACGTCACTCTGTGCGCAACACCGGCCGAGAAGCCCGTCCTGGCCGGTGACGCTGAGCTTCTTTCGAGCCGGGCATCTGCGCGCGAACTACTAAGCGCCGGAAACTGCCGGCTTTTTGCGCTGGCGTTTGCCGTTGTCGCCAGCGCCGCCGCCCGACGTTTTGCTTTCCGCCGGCTTGCTTTCCGTCGTTTTGCCAACGGCGCCGTTGCCGGTGGACTTTTTCTCCGCTTCTACGCCTTTTTTGTAGGATTCGCTGCGGTAGTCGGTCTGATAGAAGCCCGATCCCTTGAACAGGATCGCAGCGCCGGTTCCGAACAGCCGCCGCAACGTCTTCCGGCCGCAGCGCGGACATTTTCGCTTGACGGGCTCGGTAATGGACTGGAACAGTTCGAACGAATACTCGCACGAACTGCATTCATAGTCATACGTGGGCATGCGTTGTGCTCCGTTTCAAGTCTGCGTCGGCAGCCGCCGGCTCCGGCGCTGGCCGCCGGGGCCCCGCACATCCTCACCTGTTCCCCAAACCAGCCGGGCTCTGTGCGACTGCGTCAGTTTTCCGTTGCCTCTTCTCCCGTTGCGGGCGCCGGCTTCGCGGCTGGCCGGGCCGACACCAGCACCTGCGCCGGTCGGACGACCCGCTCGTGCAACTGGTATCCGCTCAGCAACACTTCCGCGACCGTTCCGGGGGGCAGGTCCTGGCTGGGAATTTGAGTCACGGCTTCGTGCAGGTGGGGATCGAAGGGTGAACCCTTGGGGTCCATCCGCCGACAGTCGTGCTGGTCCAGCACTGCCAGCAGTTGCTGGGCCACCATCTTAACGCCTTCCAGCAGTCCTGCAGAACCCCCACTCTGGTCTGCCGACTGAATTGCCCGTTCCAGGTTGTCCACCACGGGCAGCAGGTCCCGCAGCAGCGGCAAGGGGGCGTATTTCACTTCTTCTTGCAAGAGCCGATTGGCGCGTTTGCGGTAGTTCTCCAATTCGGCGTAGGCCCTCAGGGCGCGATCCTCCGCCTCGGCCAATTGGCTTGGGAGTTGCTGCGACTGCGGCGACTTCCGGTCTGCTGCCGCAGCCTCGGCTGCTTCCGTCGCCACCTCGCTGATCGCTTCGCCCAGGGCTTCCGTCTCGGACGAAAGGCCGTCCTTGGGCGGCTGTCCGAGCGTGGGATCAGCGGTCTCCGGCGGGCGGCTGTCGCTCTTGGCGGCCTGGGTCTCTTGGGGCTGAGAATGAGTGCTCTTGATCATCGTTGGCGAATGTCCGATTGTCTGGAGGTCATACGGCCGTCTTACGATTCACCTTCTCCCGTGAAGTAACTGGTCAGTTTGTCCAGGAAGCTCTTGCGTTGCGGCGAAACGTGGGAGTTTTCCACCTCCGCCAACTCCCGCAGCAGTTCTTGCTGCCGCGGCGTCAGCTTCTTGGGAACTTCGATATAGGTCTGCACAATCAGGTCGCCCATCGGGCCGCCGCGCACGTTGGGCATGCCGCGCGATCGCAGCCGGAACAATTCGCCCGATTGCGTGCCGGCCGGGATCTCCAATTCCGCCCGCCCCGTGAGGGTGGGGACTTCGATCCTTGCGCCTAAGGCCGCTTGGCTGTACGTCACCGGCAGTCGCAGCAGCAGATGGTCGCCGTCTCGTTGGAACAGCCTGTGCGGCCGGACGGTGACAAAGCAGTAGCAATCTCCGCGCGGCCCGCCGTCCGGACTGGGTTCGCCCTCGCCGGCCAGTCGCACGCGCATGGAATCGTCGATTCCGGCCGGAATGGCGACTTCGAGTTCGACCCGTTGTTTCACGTAGCCGTTGCCTCGGCAGTCGCCGCAGGGATCGGAGATCACCGACCCTGCTCCGTGGCAGTACGGGCAAGTGGTCTGGACGCGCAAGATGCCTGCCGATTGAATCACCTGGCCGCGTCCGCCGCAACGGCGGCAGACCTCGCGCTGGGAACCCGGTTTGCTGCCGGACCCCTGGCACGTCTCACACCGCGCACTGCGTGCGAATTCGACGGTCTTGGTCACGCCTTTGGCGGCTTCTTCCAGGTCCAGCGTCACGTCGCAGCGGACGTCCGCTCCGCGGCGTTGCCGCGGCCGTCGCCGGCCACCTCCGCCGCCGAAGAGTCCGCCGAAGCCGAACAGGTCGCCGAAGGCCTCGAAGATGTCGCCGACGTCCGTAAAGTGGGGAGCCGCGTTGCCTGCTTCCAAGCCGGCGTGCCCGTACTGGTCGTACAGCGCCCGTTTGTCCGCGTCGCTCAGGACTTCGTAGGCTTCGGCCGCTTCCTTGAACTTCTCCGTCGCATCCGCGTCGTCCGGATTGCTGTCGGGATGATAGCGAATGGCCAGCTTGCGATAAGCGGCGGCGATTTCCTTTTCGCTCGCGTTGCGCGACACGCCGAGCACTTCGTAATAATCACGCTTGGCGGTCATGGTCGGCATGGCTCACGGACCTCATGACGAGAAACCTTCCGTCGTAGAAAAACGGGCCACCCCGCCTGGAAGTGGCCCGTTTCGTGTCTGTCGGTCGCACCGCACGGAACCGTCCGGTGATCTCCGTAAAGGCGTCCCTGCGCTGGTACACAGACTGGCGACCGCGCCCGCGCGTCAGGCGATGCTGCCTTCGACGCGAGCCTTCTTCTTGTCTTCCTTGTCGTACGTCGTGACCAAGGCTTCCGTCGTCAGCAACAGGCTGGCGATGCTGGCCGCGTTGCCCAAGGCCGTTCGCACGACCTTCACCGGGTCGATGATCCCCGCCTTGAACATGTCGACGTACTCGTTGGTGTTGGCGTCGTAGCCCACGTTGACTGGTTTCTCGCGGACCTCCTCCGCGACCACCGAGCCGTCCAGGCCGCCGTTGGAGACGATCGTCTTCAGCGGGGTGTCCAGCGCCGACAGCACGATATCCACGCCGATCTTTTCGTCGCCGCGGGCCGCCCCGCGGGACTTCTCGACCGCCTCGCGGCAACGCAGCAGCGCCACGCCACCGCCCGGAACGATGCCCTCTTCCACCGCCGCTCGCGTGGCGTGCAGGGCGTCCTCGATGCGGGCCTTCTTCTGCTTCATGTCCGCCTCGGTCTCCGCCCCGACGGAGATCACCGCCACGCCGCCGGACAGCTTGGCCAGCCGTTCCTGCAACTTCTCGCGGTCGTATTCGCTGTCCGTCTCCTCGATCTGACGGTTCAACTGGGCCAACCGCTTGTCGATATCGGCCCGCTTGCCGGCGCCTTCCACGATCGTCGTGCTGCCCTTGTCCACCGTCACTTTCTTGGCGCGGCCCAGTTGCGACAGTTCCAGGTTTTCCAACTGGATGCCCAGATCCTCGCTGATCAGCGTTCCGCCGATCAGGATGGCGATGTCGCCCAGCATGGCCTTGCGGCGATCGCCGAACCCCGGCGCCTTGACGGCGCACACGTTCAGCACGCCCCGCAATTTGTTCACCACCAGCAGCGTCAGGGCTTCGGCATCCACGTCCTCGGCGATGATCAACAAGGGCTTCGCCGTCTGGGCGACTTTTTCCAGGATCGGCACCAGGTCCCGCAGGTTGCTGATCTTCTTCTCGTGCAGCAGGATGTAGCAGTCCTCCAGCACGCAATCCATGTCGGAGGTGCGGTTGATGAAGTAGGGAGAGATATAGCCCTTGTCGAACTGCATGCCGTCCACGAATTCGACTTGGGTTTCGGTCGTCTTGCCTTCCTCGACCGTAATCACCCCGTCTTTGCCGACGCGTTCCAGGGCGTCGGCCAGTTGCTGGCCAATCGCCATGTCGTTGTTGGCAGAGATCGCGCCCACCTGGGCGACTTCATCCTTGCTCGTGACCGGCTTGGCCATCTTGAACAGTTGTTCGACGGCGGCGTCGACGCCCCGTTCGATCCCTCGGCGGATCGCCATCGGATTGCTGCCGGCCACGATATTCCGCAACCCCTCGCGGAAGATCGCCCGCGCCAACACGGTGGCGGTCGTGGTGCCGTCGCCGGCGATGTCGGACGTCTTCTGAGCCACTTCCACAACCAGCTTCGCGCCCATGTTCTCGAAGCGGTCTTCCAACTCGACTTCTTTCGCCACGGTCACGCCGTCTTTGGTGACGGTCGGGCCGCCGTACGATTTGTTAATTATCACGTTTCTGCCGGTCGGCCCCATCGTGATGGCGACCGCTTTGGCCAGCTTGTCGACGCCTTCCATCATTCTGGCTCGGGCGTGATCATCAAACAGCAGTTGCTTCGCCACTTTCCAAAACCCCTATTCGAGAGAGTATGTGCGTTGAACCGTTTCGCGAACCAGCCCGACGGGGGCCGGTCCGCACGTGCGACAGGCTGGCCAGTTCAGTCGACGACCTTGGCCAGGATGTCGCTCTCCCGAAGGATCTTGACTTCCTCGCCGTTCACTTCGATATCCGTTCCGCCGTACTTGCCGTAGATCACCTCGTCGCCGACCACGACCGACATCTCGGCCCGCTGGCCGTTGTCCAGCAGCTTGCCGGGGCCGACCGCCACGACCTTGCCGCGCTGCGGCTTTTCCTTGGCCGTATCCGGCAGTACGATTCCGCCAGCCGTCATCTCTTCGGCCTCCATCGGCTCAACAACCACGCGATCGTCCAGGGGTCGAATCTTCAGCTTTGCCATCGTTGAATTCCTTCCTCTTGAGTCTTTCGTAATTTGTTCGCAGGGAAAATCCGTCTATCCAAGTCGCCTCGCAACTCGTGGCGCCGGGCGGCGACGCGAGCCGGCGGCGAGACTTACATCATGCCTTCCATTCCGCCCATGCCTCCCATGCCGCCCATGCCGCCCATCCCGTGGTCGTCGTGGTGACCGGCGCCCGCGGGCTCTTCTTCCTTCGGAATGTCGGTTACCAGGGCTTCGGTCGTCAGCAGCAGTCCGGCTACGCTGGCGGCGTTCTGCAACGCGATCCGGACGACCTTGGCCGGGTCGATCACGCCGGCTTCGATCAGGTCGCAGTACGAGTCCTTGTCGGCGTCATAGCCTTCGTTCTTGCCCTTCAGCCGACGCACCTTGCTGACCACCACCGCACCGTCCTTGCCGGCGTTGTCGGCGATGCAACGCAACGGATAGTCCAAGACGCTGCGCACGATCTTGACGCCCATCGCCTCGTCGCCGGTGACTTCCAGCTTGTCCAAAACCTTCTCCGCGCGAAGCAGCGCCACGCCGCCGCCGGGGACGATGCCTTCCTCCAGGGCCGCCTGGGTGGCCGCCTTGGCATCCTCCAGCAGCATCTTCCGCTCCTTCATCTCCGTTTCGGTAGCAGCCCCGCAACTGATCTGCGCGACGCCGCCAGCCAGCTTGGCCAACCGCTCCTGCAGTTTCTCGCGGTCGTAGTCGCTGTCGGTCTTTTCAATTTCCTTGCGGATCTGTTCTGCCCGCCCGTCGATGGCGTCCTTCTTGCCAGCGCCGCCGATGATCACGGTGTCGTCGGCCGTGATCTTGATCTTCTTGGCCCGGCCCAGATCGCTGAGCTTCGTGCTTTCCAGGTCAATGCCCAGGTCCTTGAAGATCGGCGTAGCGCCGGTCAGCACGCCGATGTCGCCCATCATCGCCTTGCGGCGGTCGCCATAGCCCGGCGACTTGACCGCACAGACGCTCAAAATGCCGCGCATCTTGTTCACGACCAGCGTCGCCAACGCCTCGCCTTCGACGTCCTCGGCGATAATCAGCAACGGCTTCTTGGCGCGGCTGATGGCTTCCAAGAGCGGGATCAGCTTCTTGTTGGACGAGATCTTTTCCTCGTAGATCAGCACATAGCAATCGTTCAACTCGACGGCCACGTCGTCTTCGTTGGTGACGAAGTGGGGCGACAGGAATCCGCGGTCGAACTGCATGCCTTCGACCACCTCGACCGTGGTCTCGCTGCCGCGGCCTTCCTCGACCGTGATCACGCCGTTCTTGCCGACCTTGACGAAGGCGTCCGCCAGCACGGCGCCAATCGACGGATCGTTGTTGCCGGCAATCGTGGCAACCTGCTGAATCTCGCGCTTGTTCTTCTCGTCGATCGGAGCCGCCATCTTTTTGATGGACTCCACGACGGCGTCCGTCGCCTTGGAGATGCCCCGCGAGAGCGCCATCGGGTCGTACCCGGCGGCGACCATCTTCAGACCTTCGCGGAAGATCGCCTCGGCCAGAATGGTCGCCGTCGTCGTGCCGTCGCCGGCGATGTCGTTCGTTTTGCTGGCGACCTCTTTGACGAGTTTGGCGCCGAGATTCTCGTTGGGATCGTCCAAGTCGATATCTTCGGCGACGGTAACCCCGTCTTTGGTGACTTTCGGCGAACCCCAACCCTTGTCCAGAACGGCGTTGCGACCGCGCGGTCCCAACGTACTGCGAACCGCCTTCGCCAGTTTGGACACACCGGCCATCAGCGATTGTCGCGCATCGTCCTCATAGACCATTTGCTTTGCCACGTCCGGAATCCTCCTATTGCTGACACAGTGAAAAATCGGAAGCCGCTTTCGCGGGCGTCGTCACGCCTAATCCGTCGGCGGCAAGCACCGTCCGCGCGGGCGGCGTCAGTATCGAAGCGGCAGGCAGACTGTTTCAGTATTGGCAGACTGACTTACGGGACGGCTTTTAGAGCAACCTTTGTGCCAAGTGCCGCAACCGAGGTGTAACTTGAATTCTAGAAACCACTTACAAATTGCAGGGGGAGTGTCGCTGGCGTTGATCGCAAAGACGGCGAATGCGGTCGTGCCATTTTGGCAGGAAGCTGGTCCGCGAGATGGGCTAGGCGGCGGGCTGCAAAGCTGAACGCAGCCGAATTCGCGAGAATTCCGGCGGTTTCGGCGGGCCAGAACACCGCGGGTGCCTGCGAATTCTCACGAATTCGCAGACGCCTGTTCGAAGTGCGGATTTTCGAGGACGGGAGACACAGGATTGACGGCCACCGACGCAACCCTGCCGACCGCCGGGACTTAATCCGGCGAAGCGAATCCCACGAAGAACAGAAAGAGATATTTCCTTGACAAAGTATGGAAAGCGTGAACAGCCGGCCGCGGTCAAGTCGCTTAGCCGTGGAGTTTCAGCAGCCGCTGGACGGAATCGGCGACGAGGTCGATGGCGAAATCGACTTCTTCGTCCGTGTTGAATCGTCCCAGGCCGAAGCGGAGGCTGGCCCGCGCTAAATCGTCGCTGATGCCCAGGGCCCGCAGCACGTGACTGGGTTCCGGGTCCGCCGACGTACACGCGCTGCCGCTGGACACGGCCAACTCCCGCATGGTCATCATCAACGCTTCGCCGTCGACGCCGGCAAAGCTGCAGTTCAGATTGTTGCTCAACCGCAACTCGGCACACGCCAGCGCCGGCCCGTTCAACGCGACGTTCGCCAGCCGGCTGCGCAGTCCCGCGAAGAGCCGATCCCTCAGTCGCCTCAAGCGCTCGGCCTCGGCCGCCAGCTCCGCCAGGCACAGCTGCAGGGCGGTTGCCAGGCCGACGATGCCGGGCACGTTCAGGGTTCCGCTGCGGCGGCCCGCTTCCTGACGTCCGCCGTCGATCTGCGACGCCAGCCGTACCTGGGGGTCCCGCCGCCGCACGTACAATGCTCCAATCCCCTTGGGGCCGTAAATCTTGTGCGCCGTGAAACTCATCAGGTCGGCCTGCAGCAGGTCCACGTCCACGGGGACTTTGCCCACGGCCTGCGTGGCGTCCGTGTGCAGCACCACCCCTCGCTGTTTGCAGATCCGCCCGATCTCCGCCAGCGGCTGCAAAACGCCGATCTCGTTGTTGGCCAGCATCACGGAAACCAGCAGGGTGTCGTCGCGGATCGCCTGGGCGAACTGGTTCAAGTCGATCGTGCCCGCCTCGGCGGCGCCGTCCGGTTTGACCGGCAAGAGCGTGATCTCGAAGCCGTCGTGCGCCAGTTTGGCCAGCGGCTCCAAGACCGCCCGATGCTCCGTCGCGACGCTGATCAGGTGCTTGCCGCCCCGCTGCGGCCGCCCGCACACGCCCCGGATCGCCAGATTGTTGCTCTCCGTGGCTCCGCTGGTAAAGACAATCTCCCGCGGCGTAGCGCCGATCGCGTCCGCAATGGACTCTCGTGCCGCATCGACCGCATCCTTGGCTTGCCAGCCGAAGACGTGGCTGGTGCTCCCGGCATTGCCGTATTTTTCCGTCAGGTACGGCAGCATGGCCTCCACGACCCGCGGATCGACGCGGGTCGTGGCGTGGTTGTCCATGTAGATCGGTGTCGCAGGCATGGGACGCAGGGCCGCGAGAGGATGTCAGGGACGCTTGGGAGCGGGCGAAGAGTCAGCGAGCCATCCTCGCCACAGCCGCCTCTTTCCAGTGTATTCCGGCCTGCCGTGCCGACAACCGAAGAAGCCCGGCTTTTTGAAAAAGCCGGGCTTCCTGGCTCCGTTGCAGTCCGACCCTCATCCCTCTGCATCCGCTGCCGTTTCCCCCGGCAGCGGCACCGGCGGATCCGCGACGTAGCAGACCAGCGTGCGCGAGGGCAGAATCTGCCGGCCGCTCTTGGGCGGGGCCGGGCCAATCAACCCAGGATAGACATCGTCGGGCGCGTGCGAAGCCGTGTTGATGAACAACCGCCATTGACCGGACTGTGTCGCCGACGGCGGGAACACAAATTCCTGCGGCCGGTCCGAAGCGTTCACCATCAACAGGACATCACGTCCGACGCCCGCCGGGTCCCGATCCGCCGGCGGACGCGTAAACAGGCAGCTCAGCACGGCTTCGCCGCTGTCCCAACGCACCGCATGGCCGCGATTGTCAAACCAGCTGAGGTCCGGCCGCGAGTCGTGCGCGTGCGGTCGGCCCGTCAAGAAGTTTTCTTGACGCAACGTCGGCTGGGACAGGCGGAACTTGATCAAGGCCCGGCAGAATCGCACCAGCTCGCGATTGCTTCGCACCAGCCGCCAATCGAACCAGGAGACCTCATTGTCCTGACAGTAGGCGTTGTTGTTGCCAAGCTGTGTCCGGCGGCACTCGTCGCCCATCACCAGCATCGGCACGCCGTGGCTGAGCATCAGGGTGGCCAGCATGTTCTTGATCTGGCGGATGCGGAGTTCTTCCACCTCGATCCGGTTCGTCGGACCTTCGTGGCCGTGGTTATGGGACCAGTTGCTGTTCTCTCCGTCGCAGTTGCCTTCCCCGTTCGCCTCGTTGTGTTTGTAGGCGTAGCTGACGAGGTCGTTCAGCGTGTAACCGTCGTGCGAGGTCACGAAGTTGACGCTGCAGGAAGGCGCGCGGCCGTTGCATTCGTACAAGTCGCTGGAGCCGGCCAAACGCGTGGCCAGCACGCCCAGCACGCCCGAATCGCCTCGCCAGAAGCGGCGCACGCCGTCGCGGTACTGGCCGTTCCATTCCGTCCACCGTTTGCCCCCAAAGCTGCCGACGAGATACGTGCCGACCGCGTCCCAGGCCTCGGCAATCAGCTTGGTATTGGCCAAGTAGGGATCCGAGGCGATTTCGTCCACCAGCGACACATCACTCAGGATCGCCCCGTTGTTGTGACGACGGAGGACGGCAGCCAGGTCAAAGCGAAAGCCGTCCACGTGGTAATGGATCACCCAGTGCCTCAGACAGTCGATGATCAACTCCTTGACCGTCGGATGGTTGCAGTTCACCGTGTTGCCGCAGCCGGTGTAGTTCTTGTAGTACCGGCCGTCGTGGTCCGTCATGTAATAGACCTGGTTGTCCAACCCCTTGAAGCTGAACACGGGACCGAATTCGTTGCCCTCGGCCGTGTGGTTGAACACCAGATCCAGGATCACTTCGATGCCTTCTTCGTGCAGCGCCCGCACCATTTGCTTGAACTCGGTGACTTGCGAGCCGGGCTCTTTGCCGACCGCGTAGCCGCGGTGAGGTGCAAAAAAGGCGATCGGGTCGTAGCCCCAGTAATTCGGGTGCTCGCGCGGCGTGCCGTAGATTCCCAGAATCGGAAACTCGTGTACCGGCATCAACTCGACCGCCGTCACGCCGAGCGATTTCAAGTACGGGATCTTCTCGATCACGCCCAAGTACGTGCCGGGATATTGGACCCGGCTCGTGGGACTTCTCGTGAATCCCCGCACGTGCATCTCGTAGATCACCGTGTCGCACAGCGCGTGGTTCAGACAGCGGTCGCCGCGCCAGTCGAAATGATCGTTGATCACCACGCACTTCGGCGGCCGCAGCACGCCGTCGTCGGCGTGCTGGAAATCTCCGGCCAGGGCGCGGGCGTAAGGATCGATCAACCGCGCGCGGCCATCACACCAAAGCCCCCGCTCCGGATCGCGCGGTCCGTCGGCCTGCAGATGGTACAACTGTCCATGGCCGCTGCTCTTGAGCAGCGCGTGCCAAACGTTGCCCAACTTGTTGCTCTTGTCGAACTCGATCTCCTCTACCGGATCCGTGTCGTTCACGGTGTCATACAGCAGCAGTCGCATGGCCGTGGCAGCCTGACTGACGACACGGAACGTCACGCAGCCGTCGGTGACGACCGGTCCGCAACGGGGAATGGATGCCAGAAAGAGATCTGGCTGCGATTCACGCATCAGCATAGACCAACCTCATCAGACGAAACGGAATGCTCCAAACGAACGTCTCCCACAAACCTAACCCGTGATCCATGACGAGGCAGGTTGAGCTTGAAGGACCGCCACGATTTTCGCGCCGATCTCCGATGGCTGGAATGACTCGCGAAACTCTGCCTGCGACCGAAGCTCGATCGGTCACGCAGACTCTAGCATGTTTCGCGGGGGCGCTATTGTGGCCTTTCGCTCGCGACGCGCCTAGCCACTGCTGGCCAGCCGATAAAAAATCGGTTATCTTGATGCCTCGTGGAAGGTGACACGTTTTACCATTTGTTTGCGCCGCCCGCCGGTTCCGGTGGCCGGCCCTAGATTCAGGCGATGTCCCATGGCACGCAAAGTTATTAGTCGCAAGGCTTTACGCGAAGAGGTCGAGGCGGCGGAGCGTTCCGCACCGGAGAAGGAAAAGAAGAAAGCCGAAGCCAAAAAGCCTGCCAAACCGAGAGCGACCAAACGAAAAAGCCGCGCGGCTGAGGCCAAGGTAGTCCGTGTCAAGCTGTACTGGCACGTGGTAAACCAAGCCATGAAGCCCGTCGCCAAGTTTGAATATCACCAGAAGAACGCCGCCCAAAAAAAGGCGGATGAGCTGAGCCAAGGCGGCAAGACGCCCCATTTCCTGCACAAGCACCGCGAAGAGATCGCCGAGACCTAACCCGGAGGACTGCAAGTATGACGACTGGCGCTGTTGGCAAGGTCGGTAGCCTGTTTGTGGTGAGCGTCGCGCTCCTGCTCGTCGGATGCCCAGGCGCAGGAACCACGGGAGGCGGGGGCACGTCCGGGGCGGGCGGAAAGAGCTCCTCCGACGATCTGACCAGCAAGATCGGCGACTACCTGCCGCCGCTGGACGGAGGCAAGCTGGAAATCGCCGCGCCCAAGGGCTGGGATTGGGCCAATCCCGGCGGCGGCGTCCTGGTCGCCTTCAAACCCAAGGATGCCGAAATCAACAGCCTGCCACGCGTGCTGTTGTCGGTCGAAGAGTCCGCTGCGGGTATCGACGAGGTGACGCCGGACAATGTCGAAGCCTTCGTGCGTCAAGTCTCCGAGTCGTTGTCGGAACCGAAGCCCAAGGAACCGGTTCGCGCCGTGCAACTCGGCAAACACCACTTTGCCCGCTACGTCACGTTCGCCAAACGCAGAAATCAAGTCGTGGCCCAGCAGACCCTGAAAACGGTCGCGGGCGGCCGAGCGTACACGTTGCGGCTAGAGGCGTATCACCACACACTCGACAAGTACCAGGCGGCCGTGACGGTCGCGGCGATGAGCATGAAGTTCGCCGGAGAAGACGCAGGCCAAGCTGCGGCCCCGGCGGCAACGGAACCGGAAGCCGCCAAGCCGGAAGCAGAAGAACCGGAATCCGGCAAGCCGGAATCCAGCAAGCCGGACGTCGTCAAGCCGGAAGCAAAAGAACCGCCAGCGGAACCCGCGGACGAAGCGGCGAAGGACGAGAAACCGGCGAAGCCTGACGAGAAGGAGGCCGCCAACTGAGGCTGCCGACGGGCCGCAGGTCCGTCGGTGTGCGCCAATCCGCGGTTGCCCGTCGCTCCGGCGAACTGGCAGGCCGGCAAACGGGCGAGTGCGACGGCGCCTTTACACATCCTCCGGGTTCAGGTCGGCGACGATCTGCGCCCCCGCGACCTGCAACTGCTGCAGCGCCCGATCCGCGTCTCCGGGCCGCAGGTTCACACCGCGACAGCCGGCGCTGATTACGCGGACGCGGAAGCCCTGTTGCAGCGCGTCCAAGGCCGTGAACTGGACGCAGTAATCGGTGGCCAGTCCCATCACGCAAACGCCGCGGACGCTCCGCACCCGCAGGAACTCGCCCAATTCCGTCGACCGCAGATGCCCGTTGTCGTAAAAGCCGCTGTAGCTGTCGATGTCCCGGTCGATGCCCTTGGGAAAGATCCGGTGGACGCGCCAAATTGCCAGGCCCGGAGCAAAGTCCGCCCCCCAAGTCTCCCGCACGCAGTGGTCCGGCCACAGGGTCTGATCCAGGCCGCGCACCTGGACCTGCTCCCCGACGCGCCTGCCCGGATGCTGGCTGGCAAAGCTCAGGTGGTCCGCGGGATGCCAGTCCTGGGTGGCGACGACCAGGGGGAACAAGGGCATCAACCGGTTCGCCACGGGCACAACCCGGTCGCCCTCGGGCACCGGCAGAGCGCCGCCGGGTAGAAAATCGTTCTGGAGATCGACCAACACAAGCGTTTCCAAGCCGCACCTCCTCCCACTTTCCGGCGACCTGCCGCACGGCCGACGATCGGCCGCACGCACGGTCCGCTAAAACAAGCCTCGCCCGGTCAGGAAAACTCCGGCCAGAGCGGCGCCAACGCATCCAGGACTTTGCGGTAGCGGGCGTATTTCCTTTCGTAGACGTCCGCCAACGCCCGGTCCGGCTCGCAGGCACGCGTCACTCGAACCATCGCGGCACAGGCCGCTTCGTACGTCCGGTAGCAACCAAGGGCCACGGCGGCGCCGATCGCGGCGCCCAGCGCGCCCAGTTCCGTGCCGGCCGGAACGGCGACTGGCGTCTGCAGAATGTCGGCGAACATCTGCACCCAGACGGCGCTGCGCGCCGCTCCGCCGGACAGCCGAATCTGCTTCGGCGGCGAGCGGAACCGCAGCAGCCGTTCCAGGTGCCAGCGGTGGGAAAACACAATGCCTTCGTACACCGCGCGGAGCACGTGTCCCCGCGTTTGCCAGCCGTCCCACCCCAACAGTCCCGCCTTGCCGTCCCGACTCGCGTTGCAGCCGTACAGAAACGGCAGGAAGATCACGCCCGACTGCTCCGGCCGCGTGCCGGCCACCAGCGTGTTGCACAAGTCGTACACACTGCCGCCCCCGGTCTGGCTTAACCTTTCACGCTCGGCGGCAAAAAACTCGCTCACGAACCACTCCAGGTTGCTGGCCGAGGTCGCGCTGCCTTCGAGCATCAAGTAGTACCCTGGAATGGCGTAGCACGAGGTCATGAACACGGATTCGTCCACGACCGGCGTCCGCGAGATGTACTGGTTGTTGCCCCACGTGCCGACGATCATGCACAGCTGCGATTCATCGACCATCCCCGAAGCCAGCCCGCAGGCGTCGATGTCGAACATGCCGCCGGCCACGGGCGTGCCGGCAGCCAAGCCGGTGAGTGCCGCGGCTGGCGGCGTAACCGAACCGCAGATGTCCTCCGAGCGTTTCAGGGTCGGAAGGAGCCGCCGCAGATCGCCGATCCCGAAGGCCTCCAGCACGGCCAGGTCATACTCGCCCGTCCCCACGTTCAGCAGGCTGCAGCCGGAGAGGTCCGTGCGTTCCTGGTGGATTTCGCCCGTCAGCCGCAGGCGAATGTAGTCTTTGCAGGTCAGGGACGCTGCGGCGCGTTGCAGCGACGCGGACTCGTGATCCTGCATCCAAGCCAGCAGCGCGTTGGGCTGCGCCGGCCAGATCGCTTGCATCGTTTTGGGGCGGACAGCGCGGTCCACGCCGTCGGCCAGCCAGCGGTCGATGTACGCGCGAGCCCGCGTGTCGGTGCCGCGAACGGCGGGCCGGACCGGGCGGCCCGCCCGGTCGACCAGGTACAGCCCGTTGCCGTGGCCGGTGCAGGCCACACAGGCGATCTCCGCCGCCGGCACGCGGGACTCGACGACCGCCTCCCGGATCGCCTCCGCCGTCAGCTGCCAGAGGCCTTCCATGTCGGCTTCGCTCCAGCCGGGACGCGGGGCCAGCAGTTCCACCTTGCGGCCCGCCGCGGAGACCTCCGTGCCGTCGGTCCGAAACACGGCCGCTTTGACCATCGTACTGCCGTTGTCCACGCCCAGCAGGTACTGGCCCATCGGGGTGCTCCCTCAGTCGATTTTCGCGGCTGCCTTGCGCGCGCGGCCCACGGCGTCGGCCGCGAGCATGGCGTCGATCGCGTCGTCCACCGTCACCTGGAAACAATGATTGTGGCACAGCGAGCCGGGACCGGCACACGCTTCGCCAATCGCTCGCAAACGGTCTCGGGTGACCTGGTGCAGGTTCAGATCGGCGAAGGTCACCGGGAGTCCGACTGCGATCAGGAAATCGACGATCCGATTCATCTCGCTGGTCTTCACGTCTTCGTCCAGGCACAACTGCGTCACGATGCCGAAGCTGACCTTCTCGCCGTGCATGAAGCCTTTGCATTCGGGGTAGTTGGACAGCGGATTGGCGATCATGTGGGCCGTCGCCAGTCCGCCGCTCTCGAAGCCCAAGCCCGAGTGCAGCACGTTGGCTTCGACGATCTTTTCGACCGCCGGCGTCACGACCTTCTGGCGGACGGCCCGCAGCGCCTCGACGCCGTATTCCATTAACAACTCAAAGCCCAGGCGGGCGATGGCCAGCGCCGCCTGCGTCGTCACGCCGCCGGCGATGTTGGCCGCCCGCGACTTGTAGGCGGCCTCCGCCTCGACCCAGGTCGACAGGGCGTCGCCCATGCCGGCCGCAAACGCCCGCGGCGGACCGTGGGCGATGACTTGCGTGTCCACCAGCACGATGTCCGGATTGAACGGCCAGCACTCGAAGCTGAGGAAGTTCGCTTCGGCGTCGTACCAGACGGTCGCCGCGCTGGTCGGCGCGTCGGTCGCCGCGATCGTCGGCACCGTCATCAGCTTGAGTCCCGCGCCCCACGCCGCGGCCTTGGCGACGTCGATCGCTTTGCCGCCGCCGATGCCGGCCACCACGTCCGCGTGTTGTTCGCGCGCCAGTTGGGCGATCCGCTGGCCCTCTTCCCGAGTCGCTTCGCCGCCGAACGTGGCCTCGATCGCCTCCAGTCCGGCCGCGTCCACACTTTGCAAGACGGTGTCGCCAAGTAGTCCTCGAACCATCCCGTCCCACAGCACCAGGGGGCGTTGGCCGAGCATTTTCAGGTACGGACCAATTTCGGCCAGCACGCCCCGGCCCTGCACGTACTTGCGCGGTGCTATCAAGACCATTTTCATTGTCGTTCTCCCCGTGGTCAGGTAGGATGGGCATTCCCTCCGCACGCTTGGGGCCGGGTCGGCGGGGCTGTGCTGGTCCGGCCTGCCGTCCAGAGGCCTGCGGGTCGGGCGTCGGTCTTTTTCCTTCCGGCACCAGCAAAAGACCGGGTGACAGCCACTGGCTCGTTCCCGTCGCGGTCGAAAGCAAGAATCCAAACGATCCGATCCGCGGCACTTCCGGAACCACGGTATGCTACTCCGCGGTCCTGGGCGTGACAACGGGGATGGCTCGCATCCGGGATTGCGTGGCAGGCCCAGACATTTAGAATGGGCGACAATCTCTCTTGATGTTCGGTCTGCAGCGTTTTCGCCCGCGCGGCGACAGGAATTCGGTGAAGCGATGGACGTGGTGCTGCTCTCTCGTCTGCAGTTTGCGTTGACGGTGATGTTCCACTATTTGTTCCCGCCGGTGACGATCGGCTTGGGCGTCGTGCTGGTGTTCCTGGAATACCGCTGGTTGCGGACCGGGGACGCGATCTACCATCAGGCGGGTCGGTTCTGGACGAAGGTGTTTGGGATCAACTTTGCCTTGGGCGTGGGCACGGGGATTGTGATGGAGTTCGAGTTCGGCACCAACTGGGCCGTGTACTCGCGGTATGTGGGCGACGTGTTCGGATCGGCCTTGGCGGCGGAGGGCATTTTCGCCTTCTTTCTGGAATCGGGCTTCCTGGCCGTCCTGCTGTACGGTTGGGACAAGGTCTCGCCCGCGTTTCATTTTTTCTCCACCTGCATGGTGTCCTTGGGCAGCATCTTCTCGTCGGTCTGGATCGTGGTCGCCAATTCCTGGCAGCAGACTCCGGCCGGGTCTCACCTGGTCGAGCACACGGTGAACGGGCGAACGTTTGTGCGTGCCGAGATCGTCGATTTCTGGGCCCTGGTGTTCAATCCGTCGTCGCTGCACCGGTTGGGCCATGTGTTGTTGGCCGCCTTTGTTTTAGGCGCCTTTTTCGCGATGAGCATTTCCGCCTGGTACCTGTTGAAGGGCCGCCACACCGCCTTTGCGCGGCGTTCCTTTACCGGCGCCCTGCTGTTGGCCACCGTGGCTTCGTACGTGCAACTTCTCTCGGGGCACTTCAACGCCGAGATGGTGGCTCATCATCAGCCGGCCAAGCTGGCGGCTTTCGAAGGCCATTTCCAGACGGGGACGGGGGGCACGCCCTTGTATGCGTGGGGCTGGCCCGACGAACAGAGCCAAACCGTCAAAGGCGGAGTGGGTGTGCCCGGAATGCTTAGTTTTCTGGTTTATCGGGACTTCCGTCGGCCCGTGCCGGGGTTGGACCAGTTGGCGGCGGACTACGGCAGTCCGCCGGTCTGGCTGTCGTTCCAGACGTATCACATCATGGTCGGCCTGGGGATGATCTTCATCTTCAGCACCACGCTGGCGTGTTGGTATTGGTGGCGCGGGTCGTTGTTCGAGCAGCGGTGGTTGCTGTGGTTTTTCGTGTTCGCCGTGGGGTTGGCGTTTGCGGCCAACCAGACGGGCTGGGTCGCGACGGAAGTTGGCCGGCAGCCGTGGATCGTCTACCCGACGCAGACCGCCGAGGGATTGATCGGCGGCTTGCGGACCGGCGATGCGGTCTCGGAGGCCGTCGACGGCCAGCAGGTACTGGGGTCGTTCATCATGTTCGGTGTGATCTACACCGTGTTGTTCGTGCTCTGGATCTTTTTGCTGGACCGGACGATTCGCCACGGGCCGGAAGCGCCGGGCGCGTCCGCCTCGCCGGAGCCGGCGTCGTCGCCCCTGGGGTCGGCGTTGTCGGCGGTCGCCGAGCGGGCGACGCATCGGCAGGCGGAGGAAGCGACGTAGCGGGGGACCCAAGCGCTCCGCAGTCCGGCCGGGATGGGGCCGCGTGCGGGCGCAGACGGGATTTGGGGAAACGGCGTCATCAAGCACAGGGAACACCAATCTCATGGATCTGAACTTGACCTGGTTTATTCTGCTGGGCGTCCTGCTGGCGGGCTATGCGGTGCTGGATGGATTTGATCTGGGGGTGGGCATGTTGCACCTGCTGGCGCGGGGCGAGGCGGAGCGGCGCACGTTCATTGCCTCGATCGGACCGATTTGGGACGGCAACGAAGTCTGGCTAGTGACGTTTGGCGGCGCGTTGTTTGCCGCCTTTCCGGAAGCGTACGCGACGATTTTTTCGGGCTTCTATTTCGTCTTTATGCTGGTGCTGGTGGCCCTCATTGCGCGGGCCGTGGCGCTGGAGTTCCGCAACAAGAGGGAAGCGGTGTTTTGGCGGCGGAGTTGGGACGTCGCGTTCTTCCTTTCCAGCACCCTGGCGACGCTGCTGTTCGGCATGAGCGTGGGCAACGCCTTGATCGGCGTGCCGCTGGACGACCACGGCATTTATCGGGGCGGATTCTTCCGTTTGCTCAATCCCTACGCCTTTCTCGTGGGCTTGTTGTCGGTGGCCTTGTTCTTGATGCACGGGTCGATCTACCTGCATTTGAAGACGCTGGGACCGCTCCGCGAGCGGATCTACCACTGGATGTGGCGCGCCTATGCCGTCTTCGTGGTCCTGTACGTGCTGGTCAGCGTCGTAACGCTGGCGGCCGTGCCGCGTGCCTGGGCGTCGCTGCAGAGCTATCCGCTGACCTGGTTGGCGGTGGCCCTGAACCTGGGCACGCTGGTGAGCATCCCCTACGCCTTGCGCCGCCGCTGGTCCGGGCGTGCGTTTCTGGCCTCCTGTGCGACGGTCTGTGCCTTCGTGTTGTTGTTGGGTCTGGCGTTGTTGCCCAACCTCGTGACGTCCAGTCCGTTGCCGGAGAACAGTCTGACGATCTACAACGCCGCCTCCAGCCCCAAGACGCTGTGGATCATGCTGGTGATCGCCATGATCGGAATGCCGTTTGTGTTGGCCTATACGTCCGCCATTTACTGGATCTTCCGCGGCCGAGTGCAGATTTCGTAGTTTGGCGAGCGTCGTCCGACCGGCAAACGCGGCGGCGACGCAAAACGTTCTCCGCCCGACTGAACCCATGCCTGAACCCGACTTTCGCAATTACCACGTGACCGAGCAGATGGCCGGCGGCAAGCTGATGTCCGCCCTGCGCCAGTGGCGGCCGGACGAGTCGTGGTCGCAAGTCAAGCGTGCGATCCACAACCGGCACGTGCAGGTCAACGGCAACTTGTGTACGGACGAAACCCGGCCCTTGAAAGCAGGCGACGTCGTCAAAGTGTGGAAGGAGCCTCGCTCCGGACCGGCGCGGGCGGACGACGTGCGGATTCAGTATCTGGACGCGCACTTGCTGGTGGTCGAAAAACCGGCGGGAGTGACCACGCTGCGGCATTCGGAAGAGCGGCACTGGCCGGAGCGGCGGCGGCAGTTTCAGCCGACGTTGGACGAACTGATCCGCCAGATTCTGACTCGCAAAATGCGGAGTCAGGGCCGCGCCTCGCGCGGCCGCCGGCCCGAACCGCCGTCGATCCGCCCGGTCCATCGCCTGGATCGCGACACCAGCGGGCTGATGGTCTTTGCGCGCACGGCCGAGGCGGAAAGGCGGCTGGTCCAGATGTTCCGCAAGCACGATCTGCGCCGCGTCTATCTGGCGATCGTCCACGGGCGCGCCGAAGCGCAGACCATTGAATCGCACCTGGTCCGCGACCGGGGCGACGGTCTGCGCGGCAGCACGGCGGACCCTGGCGAAGGCCAGCGGGCGGTGACGCACGTCCGCCCGCTGGAGTACCTGGAGGGCTACACGCTGGTCGAGTGCACTCTGCAGACCGGCCGCACGCATCAAATCCGCATCCACTTGTCGGAGGCCGGCCACATGGTCTGCGGCGAGAAGGTCTATGTGCGGCGTCTGCACGGTAAACCGGTCAAGGACCGCAGCGGCGCGCCCCGGCAAGCCTTGCACGCGGCCGAATTGGGGTTCGTGCATCCCGTGACGGGACGGCAGATGGACTTTGAAATGCCTCTGCCCGACGACCTCCGCCGCCTGCTGGACCAGCTTCGCCACCCCCACGATTTAGGAAAGACTCACCCGTAGAACTGCCCTCCAAGCGGCGGGCGGGGGCGACTATAATAGAAATGAAGAAAAAGAAAATTCACGCTTCGGAACGAGAGGATCTGCCTTCTACTTGGAGGTAGCGGCGCCCATGACTATACGCGAAAAACACCCTGGCGATCAAACGACCTACCGTTGCCCGGTGTGCAATCACGGCCTGACCCACGAGCCGCCGATGCCCCGGTTCGACGCGCCCTGTTCGGAATGCGGATGCCACATCTGGTGCCGCCTGCGATTGTCCAGCGGCGAAACGGTTCTGGAAGCCCTGCCCGGCCGGACGCCGGAACCGTGGGACGTGGACCAGGTGGTGGAGAGTCTGATTCGGCGAAACGCGGTCACCCGTGTCATGATGGATCTGGGCCGTTTGGACTTGGTCGACAGCGCCTTCGTCGCCAGGCTCCTGGGCATGCAAAAACGAATTCGCGCGTCCGGGGGACACCTCCTGTTATGCGGCTTGTGCCCCGTCGTCCGCGAGATGTTCGAGCACCTGCGACTCGACAGGGCCTTCGAGATCGTGGATCAGGAAGAAACCTCGGCAGACTGACCGTCGTTCGGAAGGCCGGGCAGTTTTCCGTAGCCCGCGGACCAACTCGGAAGCCCGGCTTTACGGAGTCTGCAAGCTTCCTCACCGCCCCAGGAGAATCCCACCGCCCCAGGAGAATCCATGAACCACCCTCGCGCTATCAGCGTGCCGGCCGCTTCGGCGCGGCAACCGTTTCGCATCCAACGCCGCCGCTTCCTGCAAACCGCCTCCGCCGGACTTGCCCTGTCCGCGCTCGGCGCGTACGGAGCGGACCTGGTCCAGCGGCCCCCCAAACGCGTCGGCCTGATCGGCGCCGGCTGGTACGGCAAAAGCGACCTCTGGCGGCTGATCCAAGTCGCGCCGGCCGAAGTCGTATCGATTTGCGATCCGGACAAGCAACTGCTGGCGGGGGCGATCGAAATCGCCAGCCAGCGGCAGCCATCCAAACAGGCGCCGCGCGGCTACGGGGACTACCGCGAGATGCTCCGGACCCGCGACCTGGACATCGTGCTCATCGGCTCGCCCGACCACTGGCACGCTCTGCAGGCAATCGCCGCGATCGAAGCGGGCGCAGACGTGTATCTGCAGAAGCCGATCAGCGTGGACGTGATCGAGGGCGAGGCGATTCTCGCGGCGGCTCGGAAACATCAGCGCGTGGTGCAAGTCGGCACGCAGCGCAAGAGCACCCCGCATCTGATCGACGCCAAACGCCAGGTCGTCGACGCGGGACTGCTGGGGACCGTCGGCCACGTCGAGATGTGCTGCTACTACCACATGCGGGCCAACGGCAATCCGCCGCTGGAGCCCGTGCCGGACTTCCTTGATTACGAAATGTGGACCGGACCCGCGCCGCTGCGGCCCTACGACGGACTGCCCCATCTCCGCTGGTGGCGGACGTTCCTGGAATACGGCAACGGCATCATGGGCGACATGTGCGTCCACATGCTCGACACCGCGCGCTGGATGCTCGGCCTCGGCTGGCCCAAGCGGATCGCCTCGTCGGGCGGGATCCTCGTGCAGAAGGACGGGAAGTCGAACATCAGCGACACGCAAACGGCGACCTTCGAATACGACCGGTTCAACGCCGTCTGGCAGCATCGCACCTGGGGCCTGCCCACCGACCCGGATTATCCGTGGGCGCTGTTCCTTCACGGCGACAAGGGCGTGCTGAAGGCCAGCACGATGCGGGCGGATTTCATCCCGTACGACAAACAGGCCAAGCCGATTCACTTTGACTGCCTGTACGAGCGCGAGCAGTATCCGGAGGATCTGACGGAGAACCGCATCGAACTGAACGCCGCCCCGGCCACGCGCCGCCACATGTTGGATTTCCTCGCCGCCATCGACCAGCGCAGCCGCCCCGTGGCGGACATCGAGCAGGGGCATATTTCGACGGCCAGCTGCATCCTGGCCAATCTGGCCATGCAGACCGGCCGCACGCTGACCTACGATCCCGCCCAACGCGAAGTGGTCGGCGACCCCGCGGCGACGGCGCTCCTGCGGCGCGCCTATCGCCAGCCCTGGCAGCACCCGGAGCCGGATCGGGTTTAGTGGATCAAAGCTGCCGCGGGCCGGGGAATCCGGCCTCGGCAAACCAGTCGGGCTTCGGACGACGGCCGCCAGACCCAAGGTCAAAAGCCCCTAGGTCCGATGGCCTCGGCGCCTGCGCGGAACCGGGCCTGCCCCTGGCGTCCCGTGGGTGCCTTGACCGGAGGGGGGCGGAGCGGTCACACTGGGAAGCACTGCGCCGACGCGGCGCAGCGGTCCCCAGCGTCCTGGCCCCCGATTTCTTCCCGACAGGTTTGGCTGCCATGTCTCAAGTCGTCCGTTTTTCGGTCTCGGTCGAAGACGACCTGTTGAAGAGATTTGACCGGTTCTGCGAGCAGGAACAGTTTGCGACCCGCAGCGAAGCGGTGCGCCAGTTGATCCACGATCGGCTCACGACCCAGGCCTGGGAACGGGGCACGCACGAGGTGGCGGGAACTTTGACTTTGGTGTACGATCACCATCGGACTCAATTGGGCGAACGCTTGGCCCAACTGCAGCACGACCACACGGATTTGATCGTCGCCACCACGCACGTTCACCTCACCCACGACGTTTGTCTGGAGGTGATCATCCTGCGGGGGGCGGCCGAACGTTTGCAGCATATTGCCGCCCAGTTGAAGGGCCTGAAGGGCATTTTCAAGGGCCAGTTGGTGATGGCCACGACGCACGCCGAGTAACCCCTCCCGAAAGCGGCCCCGCGCCACCGAGCCTGCCGAGTACCGAGATGACCGTCGAGTTGGAACGTCTTAAGGAACTGAACCAGCTGCGCGCCCGCCGGGGAGTGGCCGTGGCCGAACTTTTCGGCCGCTACCGGGAGTCGTTGCAGCGCATGATCGCCTTCCGGCTGGACCGCCGGATCGCCGGCAAAGTGGACGGGGACGACATTCTCCAGGACGCCTTCCTGGAATCGGTGCGGCGGATTCAGGACTATCTGGACCAGCCGACGGTCCCCTTCTTCGTGTGGCTCCGCCAGGTCACCACGCAAGTCCTGATCGAAACCCACCGCCGCTATGTGGGCGCCCAGAAGCGCGACGTGAACCTGGAAGTGGCCTTGGAACATGGCGGACCGGACGATTCCAGTTCCGGCGGCCTGATCGCCTGCCTGGCCGACAGCTTGACGACGCCCAGCCAGTGCGCGGTGCGGGGCGAGATGGTCGCTCAATTGAGACAGGCGCTGGACCAGTTGGCCGACATCGACCGCGAAGTTTTGGTGCTGCGGCATTTGGAGGAACTGAGCAATAACGAGGTGGCCCAGATCCTGGGCATCGACAAGTACGCGGCCAGCAAACGATACCTGCGGGCGTTGGACCGGCTGCGCGGCGTGATGTCGAACCAAGCGGAGAGCGCGTGCCATGCCAGAACCGCTGACTGAACGGGAACCGTTGGAACGTCTGGCCGAGGAATTCGCCCGGCGATGCCGGCGCGGCGAGTGCCCGTCGATCGAGGAATATGCGGCCCAGTACCCGCGTTGGGCCGGTCAGATCGAGGAGCTTTTTCCGGCCGTGGCAATGCTGGAGCAGTTGCGGATCGACGAGCAAGCCCGGCGCCAGGCCGTCGAAGTCAAACACCGCTTTGCCAGCCCGCCCCAGCGGTTGGGCGACTTCGTCATCCTCCGCGAAATCGGCCGCGGCGGCATGGGGATCGTGTACGAGGCCGAGCAACGCAGCCTGGCTCGCCGCGTGGCTGTGAAGATCCTGCCCAAACACCTGCTGCTGTTGGACAAGCACCTGCAGCGGTTCCAACGCGAGGCACAGACCACGGCGCGACTGCGGCACACCAACATCGTTCCCGTGTTCGGCTGCGGCGAGCAAAACGGCCTGCACTACTACGTGATGCCGCTGATTCGCGGCGTCGGATTGGACGAAGTAATCCGCGTCTGGAGGCAGTCCGGCGATTCCTCGGCGGCGAGCGGCGAGTTCGGCGATCCGGCTGCCGCGTTTCCAATCGGCGAGGCGCTCCGGACGTTGATTGACACACACCACGGCGGCCGGGACGACGGCGGCCGGGACGACGGCGGCCGGGACGTCCGGGGCCGGGCGAAAGCCGCGACGTCCGGCGACCGCTGGCGATTCGCCGCCCGCGTGGGCGTGCAAGTTGCGGAGGCGCTCCAGTACGCCCATGCGCAGGGCGTGTTGCACCGCGACATCAAGCCGGCCAATCTGCTGATCGACGAAGACGGGGGCGTCTGCGTGGCCGACTTCGGACTGGCGCGGGCCGTGGAACGGGACGACGCCAGCGGGACCAGCGAGGTAGCCGGCACCGTCCGCTACATGGCGCCGGAACAGTGGCGCGGCGAGGCGGACGCCCGCAGCGATGTGTACTCGCTCGGCCTGACGCTGTACGAATTGCTGACCCTGCGGCCCGCCTTCGACGGCTCCGACCGCCATCCGCGCTCGGACGACCGGCAACCGTCCGCGGAGCCCGTCGCGCCCCGGAAGATCGACCGCCTGATTCCCTGCGACCTGGAGACCATTGTTCTGACGTGCCTGGCTCACGAGCCGTCCCGGCGATACCGGACGGCGGACGCCCTGGCGGCGGACCTGCGGTGCTTCCTGCAAGACCGGCCGATCCGCGCGCGGCGCGCGTCCCGCATCGAACGGGCGGCCCGCTGGTGCCGCCGCAACCCGGCGCTGGCGGCCATGTCCGCCTTGGCCGCGGCGCTGCTGGTCACCGCGGCCGCCGTCGCTGCCGCCGGGTCACTTCGAACCCGCGCTGCGTTTGCGGAAACGACCGCGGCGCTGGCACGCGCCGAAGCCGCCTCCCAGCTGGCGCGGGAGGCGCTGGACGATATCTACGCCCAACTCTCGCCGGATCGCGTGCGGATCGCCGCGCAGGCCGACCCCGGCCTCGACACCGCGGAACTCCCGCCCGACCGGAATCGAACGCAGGTGCCCGCGTCCCGCGAAACCGCCTTGGTCCTGGAAAACCTGCTGGTGTTTTACGACCGGCTGGCGGCGAAGACACCCAGTGACTGCCGGGTCGTGCTTGAGTCGGCGATCGCCAGCCGGCGAGTCGGGGACATCCGGCAGCGTCTCGGTCAGCTGGACCGGGCCGCGTGGGAGTACGCCCAGGCGGCGGCCAAACTGGCCTCGTTCAGCGCGTCGGCGAACCAGCATCCGGCCGTCCAGACCGAACTGGCCCGGATCCACAACGAAATCGGCAACGTCCGTTCGGCCAGATTCGAGTTCGGCAAGGCGCACGAGTCTCACCGACACGCCCTGTCCGTCCTGCAAGCGGTTCCGCCGTCGCACGAGCCGACCGAGAGCTATCGTTACGAACTGGCTCGCACGTTGTACTTCCTGGCCAGCAAGCGACTGCCGGCGCTGGGCGGCCGGCGCGACGGCGACGCTGGGGAAAGCCTTGCCGGCCCCAGGCCGCACCACTACAAGAGCAACGACTATCGGACAGCCGCCGTCCGCATCCTCGGCGAATTGACGCGAGCGCATCCGGACGAACCCGACTACCGGTTCTTGCTGGCGCTCTCGCAACGTCTGACGGACGTCGGCCCCCCGGCGGCGCGGCGCGAGGCGGAGGCCTTGGGCAGGCAGCGGGCCGCGATGATTCTGGAGGAACTGAACGCTGCCTATCCCGACGTCGCGGACTACCGTTACGAGTTAGCCGTTACCTACGGAGCCATTCCGGTCGGATTGTTCCCCGGCGAGGACGGACGCGACGTGACCGTCGCCGCCGAACAGGATCTGGTGCGCGCGCTGAACCAATCCCAGTGGCTGGTCGCCCGTCATCCGGCCGTTCCCGAATACGCCAGATTCCATTCAGTCCTGCTGGCCAAACGGGGCATGGTCTGCTGGAAGAGCGGACGGCGGACCGAGGCTGAGCACTTCCTGCGCAAGGCCATCGAAACGCAGCAGGCCGTCGTCGACGAATTCCCCGGCCTGCCGTCACACCACCAAGATCTCCTGGAACTGATGCGCGTCCGCCTGGGACAGATCCAGCGGGAACGCGGCGTCAGCGCGGCGGACCGCGGCGCGAAGAGCAAGGGTTCAGAAGTACAGACGGAGCATTCTGCGCCGCGCACCTCTTAGTCCGCCCGCCGGAAGCAGGCCTGCGTCCAGCGGCGGAGTCCGGTCTTCGCCCGCCTGGACGACGTCACTCCTGGAGCACCAGTATTTCCACCTTGCGGAACTCGATGGGATGGCTCTCGGACTGCAGCGAGATCGTCCCTTCGCGGAGCATCTTGTCGCCGTTGACGATCAGCCGGCGGGCATTGGCGTCGCTTTCGTCCAACTGGGGCTGCTCGTACTCGAAGACCTTTTCGCCGTTCACAAAGTGCCGGATCTTGCCGTTGCCGTGGACCTCGATCTCCACCGTCACCCACTCGTCGCCGTGGAACGTCTGGGACGTCGAGTCGTTGCAGTGCCGCGTGACCAGTTTGCCGTCCATCACAAAGTGCGTGCCCGGCGAGCAAACATTGGCGGTCGCCCGCTTCCCCTGGCCGCTGCCGCCCAGCAATTGAACTTCGATCGAGACCGGAAAGTCCTGGTCCTTGCGCATGCTTTCAGCCGACTGGCCGTGGATCATCACGCCGCTGTTGCGGAGCGCCCAGCCGGGACCGCCGGGCGCCTGTTCGCCGACGAACCGGTACTCGACCCGCAGCACGTAGTGCGAGAATTTGTCCTTGTAAAACAAGTGCCCGAACCGGCCGTCGAAGTTAGTGTACTTGTCGTAGCAGACCTTCAGCACGCCGTTCTCCACGCGAAACGTGTTGCCGAAGTTATCGCCGAGTTCAAAGCCCTTGATCTTCGGCGTCCATCCGTCCAGGTCCTTGCCGTTGAACAACGGAATCCACTTGCCGTCCCGAGCCGTGTCGTCGGCTGCCCAGCCAGACACAGTCCACAAGACAAGAAACGCTGCCGTCACTCCCTTTGCCGTCATCTTCATCGTGGTTCCTCTTTGCTTTCCGTCGAGTGTGTTGTGAGGCGGCCTTTCGCAACGAAGTCATGGCTTGATCGGACCGCCAACACGACTGTAGAAGAAAGCCGGTTCACGGTCAAGCGTCAGGGCCAGGCCAGCACGCTGCTTGCCAGCGTAAAGCCATGTTCAAGACCAGCCGGCGTCCCGCCCCGTCCTGGCGATCTCGTTGAGCGCCAGCCTGATCGTTCAGCGTCTGCCCATCGTCACGAACTCGTCTTCCGTCAGCGCGCCGTCCCCGTCCGCGTCAAACGTCGGGAAGCGGCGGCGGCCTTCGGCTTCGTCGGGGAACTTGTGCAGATACTCCTCGAGGCTCATTTTGCCGTCGTGGTTGGCATCCTTGGCCTTGAAGATGGCGGCCCGATCCAGAGCGGGCTTGTTCCCCGATCCGGTTTTCGTTTTGGCGGGCTTGCGCGGGGTGTCGACGGGCTTCTGGGTGGCTGCCGCCCGGTCGCGGGCTGCGCTGGGCGGCAGGGATTTCTGCCACGCCAGCGACTTGGCCTTGAGTTCCTGCACCACGTCCGGATGCGCGGCGGCCACGTTGTGCTCCTCGGAACAGTCGTTCGGGATGTCGTACAGTTCGGCTCCGCTGCCGTCGTGGTGGACGAGCAGCTTCCAGTCGCCGTCGCGGACGGCCAGCATCGGCGGCTGGTACTCGTCGCCCCAGACACGGAACAGCCATTCCCAATGCAGCGGGCGGCGGCGCGGACGCGACGAGCCCAGCCAGATGTCGCTCACGTCCTCGCCGTCGGGTTGCACGCTGTCCGGCACCGCCACCCCCGTCAGCTTGCAGACCGTGGGCAGCCAGTCCACGCCGCCGATCACGCTCGTCTCGTCCACGCGTCCGGCCGGCACGTGACCTGGCCAGCGCACCAGGCCGAACGTGCGGATGCCGCCCTCGTACATGCTGCGTTTGCGAGCCCGCAGCGGACCGGCGTTGCCTACGCCGGCATTCGCGGCGTTGCCGATGCGGTAGTCCTCGGGGCCGTTGTCGCTGGAAAAGAACACGATCGTGTTGTCGGCCAGATCCAGATCGTCCAGCGTCTGCAGCAGCCGGCCGATCTGGGTGTCGAGGTCGGTCAGCGACGCGCAGAAGATCTGCATCTGGCTCCGCAGGTCTTTCGCTTGGCCCAGGTATTGCTGCATCCAGCGCCCGAACGCCGGATCGTCGGCCCGCGGAGCGAGGGATTCATACGGCCGCAATTGTTCGGGCGTCGGATTCAGCGGGGCGTGCGGCAACAGCGTCCACACGTTGGCATAGAACGGCCGGTCCTTGTTGGCTTTGATGAACCGGATCGCTTCGTCCACGAACGCCGTCGTGGACTTGGCCCAGAACGTCGCGGCCGGTTCGGTCCAGGCCGGGTCCCGGCACACCATGGCCCGCACGTCGTCGATGCCGTAGGCGTCGGGAGTCGGCGCGCCGTCGCCTCCGCCCAGGTGCCACTTGCCGAAGTGCCCCGTGGCGTAGCCGGCGTCCCGGAGCAGCCGGGTGACGGTCGCTGTCTGCGGATCGAGCCAGTTGGGCATGGAGCGCGCTTGGTTCAGCCCGTGATCGGCAAAATGCCCGTGGATCGCATGCCGCGCCGGGTAGTGCGACGTCAGGAAGGCACAGCGACTGGGCGAACACACGGTCGCCGCGACGTAGAACTGCTTGAACCAGGTCCCCTGGCTGGCCAGCCGGTCCAGGTTCGGCGTCTGGACATAGGGATGCCCGGCAAACTTGGCGTCCGCCCAACCCTGGTCGTCGGCAAGTATCAGGACAACGTTCGGTACGCTCCGAGAATTGGCACAGAAGCCGTGGTTTTCTGAGGCGATTGACAAACCAAGGGCGATGCTGGCAAGTGCCAGTGTAGTCAGTTGATGTAGGAATTGACGGGGCAAACCGCGATTGGACGCGAGTCGAGCGGTGGAAGGACGGAACGTCATGGGGGTGCCTCCATCACGCAGGGGCTGAGGATCGGTCGTCGCCGTTGCTTCCACCGCCGATCGCGCCGTTCGGACGACGCTTTGGCGGCGGGGCAAGAGACAAAAACACAGTGGCATCAGTATCTCACGCTGCACTGCGACGGTCAACTTGACAGGAAAAAGCGGGCTTCCGGGGGGGCAAGCAGATGATGGGCAGAACTCGGAAACAACGACGACAGACGCACGGGTCGGCTCGGCGTTGGGACCAGGCGGATGGCTGGTCCTGCACGCTGCCGGGCACAAAGAAACGCGTGGCTCTTCGCACTGCGCAACTCGCTCACCGAACCGGTGCCGGTCCGGGCGGTTTTGTCTTGGCCCGCACCTGGAGTTCCTGGGCACGGCGAGCCAGTTCGCCGGTTGCGATCCTCTGCACCACTTGCTGCATCGCTTCGGCGACCGCCGCGGGTTCGTCGAACACGATCTTCTCGCCGATGGAGACGACTGCGGAGCCGGCGGCCGCCTTCAGCTCGGCCTTGTCAAGATAGCGAACAACCAGATTCAACGCTTCCCGGGACGGGACGCGGCCCAACGCTTCCAGCACCAGGACGCGTTCCTCGTCGCGATCGCCCAGTTCCATCGCCTCCCGGCACATTGCCAGCCGGGAATCAGGCGGCAGGTCCATCTGCCGAAGAATCCGAATCGCGCCTCGCAGCGCCCGAATCCGGAATTTAGACTGCGACGACGTCCTGGCCAGATTCAGCAACGCTGGGGCCGCGTCCGGACTTGACCACTGCCCCAGCACACGCGTGGCGATGTCCTGAGTCGCCTCGTCCCCATCCGATGCAGCAGCCGACACGGCCTCCAAGGCCCGCGAGCCGCCCAGCGAACCGAGTAACTCGAACAGGAACAACCGTGTCTGCCGAGGTGTCTGCGGAAGACAGCGCACCAAGGCTTCGGCACAAGCTTCCTGGTTCGTCGAACGCCGGCAGGCGGCCTGCAACGCTTCTTGAACCACGCTTAGTTCTTGCTCGTTGGCGGGCGCAACCAGCCGCCCGGTGAGCACCGGTAGTTGCTGGGGACCGCCGGTTCTTCCCAACGCGGCGATCGCGGCAAGTCGTGTTCGTTCATCGGGACTGCTGGTGGCCGTCAGCAGCGCCGGCACGGCAGCTGCAATCTGGCGGTCGCCGGCAACTTGCATCAGGATGCGCTGCGGCGTGCCGGTGGCCGTGCCGAGCCTCTCGGCCACCGCCGCATCGACCTGCGGATCGGCCAGCTCGACCAGCGTTGTCCGTGCGGCCGCAGCGATTTCTGCGTCGGCCTGGGCGGCAGCGTCCAGGAGCAGCGTTAGATGCGACGCATTCCCCAGCGTGGACAGCGCACGGATGGCCGCGACGCGAACTTCGGGCGTGGTACTCGCGGCGGCTCGCAATATTGCGGGGCGAGCCGCTACGTCGCCCCGATCGCCGAGCACGGCGATCAGCAGCGCCTGGCGCGCGGGAGCAAGCCCCGCCAGGCGGCCGACCAGGGCCTCGGTCACGCTCGAAGCGGAAAACTCGCGACTCGTGCCGAGTGCCGCGGCAAACCGGGCGTCGTCCTCGGCGCCCAGCTCCGCAAGCAGCAACGCCATCCCTTCCTCGTTCCGGGCCAGAATGGCGCCGCGTGTGGCGGCAGTGAGGGTCTGTGCGGGCAAGTTCGCCTGACGGAGGCGGTCGTAGAGAGCCAGCGCCCGCTCACCGTCGCCCTCACGCTCCAGGGTTTGCGCACAGGCCAAGCTGGCCCAGGCGATCGCCGGACGCACGGCGGGTGAGGCCGCGGTCAGAGCTTCGGTCAGAATGGCAGCCGCCTCCGGAACGGCAATCTTCCCCAACGCGGCCGCGGCCGCCGCAGCGATCGCGGGATCCTTGTCGCCCAGCAGTCGCCCCAGCCCCGCCACCGCCTGCCGGTCGCGGCGAACGCCAATCGAGTTGATCACTCCGACCAGCAGGTCCCCTTGGACTTGCGTCAGCCCGGCACGCAAGGCCTCAGCGGCGGCCGGATCGGGAATCGCTTCCAGCCCGAGTCTCGCGGCGTGCGAGAGTTCTGCGTCCGAGAGCAACGCAGCCAGGGCAGGGACCGAATCCGCATTTCCAATCCAATCCAGCCGTTTGCAGGCAGACAGCTTCTCCGAGCGCGAGCGGTCGGACGCGAGTACCGCAGCAAGCTGTGCCCGCTCGGCCGAGGCGGAACTGCCGTTGGGCTTCTCCTGGGCCGACACGTCGCCCGATTTCCCAACGAAAAGGGCGGCAGCGAGAATCGTAACCAAGAACCATTGCAGACGGTGCATGGCAAGTTTCCACGTCCACGATCAAGGGATGCTCGGCCGGTCCTACTTTACACGCGCCATGGCTGTCGTAACGCTCGCCGGCGCAGGCGATTGGCCTCCTCGTCTCCGAGGAACTGCTGGCCGGTGGGGTCCCACTTCAGGCTGCGTCCGGTCCAGCGAGCGATGCAGCCCAGGTGGGCGACGATCGTCGACTGGCAGCCGACGGCCACATCACAACTCGGCCGGCGCCGCGTGCGGATGGCTTCCAGCCAATTCCGCTGATGCCTTCTCAGGGCGACGAAACGGTCGTAGGGGCTGGGGCCGTCGGCGACCAGTTCCGGAGGATTCGATGTGAGATAACCGCTGCGGCCGACGTGCAGCCATCCTCGTTCACCCACGAACACTCCCCCAAAGTTCTGGATCGACGTCAACTCGTCCCAACCCTTGGGGATCACATGCCTGCTGGCGTCCAGCCGTTGGTCCACGACATGGACCAGCACGCCGCCAGGATACGTGAACGTCAAGTCCGGGAACAAGCCCGTTTCGGCGGGCACGATTTCGACCGGACCGGACTCGTCCATTCCCAGCGCCCACTGGACGACGTCGAAAGCGTGGACCGTGTTGCTGGTGAGGGCGCCACCGCCAAAATCCCGGCAGAAGCTCCACGGCACCACGCCTTTCGACTCGCCGTACTGGTGAAACCGCTTGTTGAACGGCCGCCACGGCGCCGGGCCGAGCCAGAGATCCCAGTCCAGTCCGTCGGGCACAGGTTCGGCCGGGAGTTCGACCTCGCTGCTGGTGCCCGACATGATGACGTAGATCCGCTCGATCTTTCCCAGAGCCCCCTCCCGAACCAATCGGCAGGCAACCCGAAATTCTTCGGCCGAGCGCTGATAGAGGCCGGTCTGGCAGACTCGTCCGCAACGGCGAACCGCCTGGACCATGGCCAGCGATTCGTCGATGGTCAAGGACGTGGGCTTCTCGACAAAGATGTCCTTGCCCGCCTCAGCCGCCAGCACCGTGGCCGGTCCATGCCAGCGTTCGCCCGTCGCAATTACGACGGCATCGAGGTCCTCGCGGGCCAGCAGTTCGCGGAGATCGTTGTAGGCGGCGCAGCCCCGATACCTACCAGCGGTTCGCTGAGCGGCATAGGCTGTCTCGACAGTCCCCTGGGCGTGTTCCCGACGCCAGCGATCCACGTCGCAGACCGCCAGTACCTGGGCCTCCGGATACTCGACGAACCGTGACAGGTGGTGCCGCTGGCCCATGAACCCGACGCCGATGAATCCCAGCGTGATGCGTTGGCTCGGCGCTACGTGCCCGTCACGCCCCAACGCGGCCGCCGGGACGAACCAGGGCGTCACCGCCAGTGCACCCAGCTTTCTCAGAAATGCGCGGCGGTTCGCGCCGCGCCGGTCCCTTCGTGGCATCGATCCTCCTTGGGACACCGAGTGGATGTCTGGTCATGGTCCCGGCGACTGACGCGCATTGTCCTGTGCCGGGACAGCAGGCGTCAACGTGGCGCTGGGAGTAGTCGGGGCCGGCAGGTCGCCCAGGACGAACTGGATGGCCCCCAAATAAAACTGCAGCATCTGCGGATCCCAGAAAACCTCCGCGTTGTGGCCGATGGCCGAATAGAAGACGCGCCCGCGGCCGTAGCTCCGCACCCAGGCCAGCGCATAGTCGTTGTCGGCGCGTTCCGGCTTGCGTCCACTCAAGTCCGTCTTGGCCGTGTCGATACTCAACAGCACCCGGAGCTGCTCCCGCGAGTAAGGACTGTGAAACCGAAAGAACTCGCTGCAGTACTCGAATCCTGCGCCGCCGAAGATCCGAGTCAGCGGATGGCCGGGATCTTCCACCTTGATGAAGATCCGCTCGCGGTAGTCGCGATGGTTGGCCCCGCGTGCACCAAGCAGCGCCCCAAATTCTGGCCACGTGTCGCGCCCGCCTTTCGACCAATCGGTAAAGGTCAACGAAGCGCCGTGGAGCCCCATCAGTCCGCCGCCATCCCGGACGAATCCCAGCAGGCTTTCACGCAACGAAGGGTCGTCGAACGGGTTTCCCACCGTGTTGTTGAAGCAGACCGCATCGAACCGTCTCAGACTCTCCGGATGGAACACCGCGGGATCGCGACTGATCACGATTTCAAACGCCCCTGTCCGGCGGCCCATCAACGCAAAGGCCATGTTGGCATGCCCGATCGACCGATGGCCCCGCGCGTCGACATGCGCCGGATACAACCGTCCCGGAAATCTGGTGGGCGGCCCGGGATATCCGACATTGAGGTCGAACACGAGCAACCTGCGGGCTTTAACCGGCGTGACGATCGCCTTGGTGGGAATCGCGGCTTCGATTTTGCGCAGTTCGTCGGGACTGCAGCGGTCGTCCGTGTTCTCGTCGGCAGTCGCCGGCGCCTGGCAGACTGAGGCAACGAAACCAAGCAACATGGCTGCCAACGATTTCCCAAGCGGCTTCATTTGGTCCTCGCTGAACTTCCGGCGTGGAGGCGTTTCCTGTGCCTGAACACGCCCTGGGCTTAACCTCATGTCGAAGCGATCTCGGCTCCTCTTCGTGATCGGGTCTTGTCACGACAAGAACCAACTTGAGAAGGCAACTATTCATCGCCAACCTGTTGTTTCTCGGACGTCTCTTCCGCGATGACGTTGGCCGGAGTCTACTCGTTTTTATCCCAGAGGGACTCGATCAGCCCAAGGGTTCGGTTGACCAGTACTCGCCCGCCGTCCGGGCCTATCAAGGTGCTCTGTGGAATGGCGCCGTACGCGCCTCCCTCCACCGAACGTTGCGTGGGAAGGTAGCCACCGCCGCCGGGGCTGGCCAGTTCGACCACGAACGTCTGGACCGCCTTGCTTCGCGCCTTGATTTGCATGCCGTAATCCAGGTACAGCTCAAACGGATTGGTGGCAATCGCCAGGTCGCCAATCCGAATCACATGGACTTTAACAGGCAAGGTGGACACGGTCTTCTGGAGTTCATAACGCTCTAACGTGCGCCAGGCTCTGGCCAGCAACCAGTGCGTTGCCGTGATCGAAACAAACCAGTGCGGCTTGCTTTTTAGCTCCGGGTGCTCCTCGAATTGCTTGACCATGTTCTTGTATTCACGGAGCAACCGATCGAACGATTCCTGGACCGATTCGACTTTCTTGTTATGAAACGTGCTGCGCCGCGTCGTCAGATCCTTCTCCGTGATGACTCTCCGCTTAAGTTCGACCTGTTCCACGCGATGCTTGAACACCGGACTGGGGTCCATATTCTGTTTCATGAAAGGCAGGATGGAGGTCACCCCATCCGCAATCCGGACGGCGATCTGCTCCATCTGAGTGCGTCCGGTGAGCTTCTCCATGCGTTTTTCGGCGCGTTCATCTACCATGACTTTCGGCGCTTGGTCTCCGGCGGCAGAAACCTGTGGCAAGACGAAAAGCGCCTCGCCCAAACGCCTGCGAAGCTCTTTGCGTGCCTCGTGCCAGAAGTCGGCCGAAATTCGACTTCCATAGGCAACTTGTGATGGCATCGCAAGGTTGATGACTACCCCCGTGAGATTTCCTTTCACGTCCCAAGTATAAAGCAAGTTGAGTGAGTGGTCTTCGTAACCTTCCACATGACTGAAATCGGGGTGGTTGGTGGTGCCATACATCTCCGAGGTGCCGTTATAATAGGCCGTCAGACGATTTCGTCCGGTTGTGGCGTACGACAGGCCGAAGCTGATCCCGCCTGGTTTTCTCGCCTGCCAAGCCTGGCCGATGGCTTCCGCGATTCGCCCTGCTGCGAATTCGACGTACTCTTCTGCGGGCATGACGCCCAGGTCGATACCCCATCTCGCCCAGGCAACCGGGACTTTGATCCCGTATTGCGAATGCATTTCCACCAGGTCCGGCGCGGTACCTTGGTCAGGGGCAGTGTGGGTATGCGTGGCGTTCAGAATGATCTTGTCCGCGTCGATCTCGGGGGTCGCTTTTCGAACTAGGTCCTGGACTCGGGAATAAAGAATGTCTGTTATTCCCACCAGATCCAACGAGACCATGACGACCATGTCCGGCGTACCGTTGTTTCTGGTCGACTCGATGGCCAGGGCAGTCGCGTAGATATGGTTGCTGACCCCCTCAGAAACGCGTGCTGCCGAGCCCCCGGTGATCACCACAGGCCGGTCTGGCGTGATATCGGCAGATGCCCAGCCGAATTTGAGGCGCGCGGTATTTCCTTCGTCTCCGGCACCGGCGCTGGCGACCTGGAACGAGGCGCCCGCCGCCAACAGAGCGAGACTCCAAGCTGCGCAAGCTATTCTGAAATTCCTCATCATTTTTCCGGCTCCTGTTGTCCATGAATTCAATTTACGTGTTCGGCAGACTGGTTGCACGGCCTCCGGATCCGATCCAAGCTCGTTGGGGCCAGCCATCGCATCGGGGCGCCACGTGCCTTGTTGATAATAGCCCCATTGTCCGCTGTCAAGATCGTGCGACGTTTGCCGTGCCGTTCTCCTGGGCTGGCAGTTCCTTGATGTCTGCACGACTCGGATCGACAGCCCCTTGAACCGCTGGGCGCCCTAGACATCTGGATCACCGAAATGGGCTGGTCCACGCCTCCTGCGCTGGGCCGACATTCAGGCATGCTCCTTGACGCCGCGCTAATGCGTCTCTTCCTATGCTCATCCACCGTGGTCTTGACAACGGAGTCCACCTCAGTAGACGCCTTCAGATCCGACGTGAATGTGGCGCAACCAAAGGGCGAGCGTCATTCCGCTCACTCCGTGATCGAGCGAGGCTGCGGCGGCTCCTTCTGGCCGATGATGCGTGTGAGCTTTGCGACTAGCAGGTCGGCAATCACGCGGTGGCCGCGCGCGTCCGGATGCAGACCGTCGGGAAAGTAGTCCAGCCGCGCCCGGTCGCCATCGAACGCCCGATACACGTCGATCAACTCGACCTGCTTCTCGGCCGCCACGTCGCGCATCGTCTGGGCGTAGTCCCGGACCAGGAAATTGATGCCGTGCTGGCGGTACGCTTCCAGGTGCATCCCCCCATAACGCTCGGTCATGGGCGGACACGTCATCAGCACGACTGCGATTCCAGTCGCCCGGAGGCGATCCACCAGTGTGCGGAGCGCCGCTTTGAACGGTTCCCGTTCGACGCGCGGCGTATCCGCGAAGCCGTTTGTTTCCGGCCGATAGAATCCCGCCTCGTTGCCGCCGAACATGACGGTCACGATGTCCGGCCGGCGGTCCAGCACGTCCTGTTGCAGCCGTTGGAGCGCCAACGTGACAATGTCGCCGTTCACTCCTGCATTGAACACTTCCACCGTCCTGCCAAGTTTGGCGGTCAATTCCCGCCGTGTGATTTCCCGGAACGTCTCCTCTTCCTTCACCTTGGCCAGACGCACTCCGTTGGTGATCGAATCGCCCATCGCCACAATCCGCACCGCTTCCGCCATCCGCACGCTCCTGTCGCCGGACGCCGCCGGATCGCGGCGTGTCTGGGGCTCTTCACCAGCGTCCGTCCGTCCCTGTCCAGCGATCGTCACGATCGAGAGTACTACAGCCAGTGCGAAGAAGATTTTCATGTCGTCGCCTCTCTGGAAAGTCGTCGCAAGCGTTTGTCAATCAGCGGGGACTGGCTTCGCTGGCCAGTTGAAACTCGCGGAACACAAAATCTCGGCGGTCTGCACCGTAGACGTAGGCGCCCAGACCTGCTGCGTCAGCCACTTTCAGGCCATCGGGGAGCTTGACGCCCTCCGCAATCGTCGGCGGAGCGTCCAGCACGCTTTTTCCCGACAGCCGGAACAGCAGCACGGCGTTGCCGTAGTACCGGTTGTTGCGTAATTGGACGTCGCTGGCGTCGATGACCAGATGCGCCTTGTCCGACACAACCTGGCCCCGATGGCTGTTCATGTTCCAGCCGTGGCCATAGTTGGACAGGAACACGTTCGTCTCGATGGTGGTGCTCCAAAAAGGCGTGAGCACTCCGATGCTGTTGCCGACCATCTCGAAGTAGTTGCCGGTAATATTCACCGCGTTTCCGCCGGCGTTCAGGATTCCGTAGCCCTTGATTTCCTCGAAGATGTTGCCCGCAACATGGATTCCGGTGCTGCCCCACTGATTCACGTTGGGGCCGATCACTAGCCCGTGCCGGTGCTGTCGCCGGATTTCACAGTTGACGATGCTCACGCTGTTGAAATGGTTGCGTCCCCAGATGCCGATGTGATTGCCTCGGATCAAGCAGCTTTCGAATCGGATCTGGTAGCAGTGATTGATGTGGACGCCGACGTACTGGCCGTTGATCTTGACGTCCCGGAACGTGATGTTCTTGGGCACCGTCTCGGCGGGGATCTTGATTCCCACTCCGTGGCCGCGGGCCTCGCGGTCGAACGTCAGCCCTTCGATCACGAAATTCGCGCCTTCGACGCCGGGCGGATCCCACAATTCGAGAATGGCAACGCCCACGTTCTTGCCGTCGAAGTCCAGTTCGCCCGGCAAGGCCGAGAGGCTGAATTCGTCTTTCGCCTCGGTCAACGCTTGACGCCGCTGTTCGTAGTCCAGCGGCTGGGCATCCAGGGCTTTCGTCCCCCGGAGCACGGCCCCATAGCCGCTCAGACGCGTTCCATACTGCGCCCGGTCTTTGCCCAATCGAATCGTCCTGTGGACATCGTACGTCCCCGGCGGAAAGAAAACGGTGGCTCCGTTTTCATAGCCGTTGGCCGCCGTGACATGATCGATGGCCGCCTGGATGGCCGGCGACCAATCGCCGTCGGCGGCCAGATGGGCAAAGTCCTTGACGTTGGTGTGGACGTTCGGCGTCCCGTTTGCCGCAACTGCCCCCAACAAGGCACACAGCAGGCTGGGTGCGGCGAGCAAAATCGCGATTGGTCGGCTCATGATGGTTCCTTTTCAATCCGTGTTGGCGAACTTGTGGACAGGCGGCATTATTCCAAGACCGGTGCGGAAACGGAAGACAGGCGGCCCGTCGGAGTTCCGCAAGAGTACACGTGGAACTGGCCGAACAGAACGGTGTTCCAGTTGCCGCCAGCCTGGAATCTGTCGCGTCTTCCGCTTAGAATAGGGGCCGTAGCAACGGTGACCGAAACAACTTCCCGGTTTCCGCGGAGTACGGTGCATCCCGATCAGGCAACAGGAACACGACGATGACGCGCCTCTTTGCTCTTCTTGCACTGTGGTTGCCGCCAGCGGCCTTGCTTCCGGCTGCCGAGGCACCGAAGCCGCACCGCGGACCCAACGTCGTTCTGATCCTCGCGGATGACCTCGGCTGGGCGGACACGACGCTGTCCGGGCACACGCGGTTCTATCAGACGCCGAATTTGGAGCGGCTGGCCAAACGCGGCATGAGCTTCACGCGCGCGTATTCCGCCAGCCCGCTGTGCTCGCCTACGCGGTCGGCCATTCTCACCGGCCTGAGTCCGGCACGTACGGGCATCACGACGCCGAATTGTCACCTGCCCCCGGTAGTGCTGGAGGCCACGACGGGCAAATCCGCTTCGCCGGATCAGAAGTCGATCCAGCCTACGCCGCCCACGCGGTTGAAGACGGAGTATCGTACGCTGGCCGAGTCGCTGAAGGAGGCGGGCTACGCCACCGGGCACTTCGGCAAGTGGCATCTGGGCCCGGAGCCGTATTCGCCGCTGCAGCAGGGCTTCGAGGTCGATGTGCCGCATCACCCTGGACCGGGACCGGCGGGCAGCTTTGTGGCCCCGTGGAAGTTCGCCAACTTCAAAGAACGCGTTCCCGGCGAGCACATCGAGGACCGCATGGCAACGGAAGCCGTCGCCTGGATGGAGCAGAACAAGGGCCGGGCGTTCTACCTGAACTACTGGATGTTCAGCGTCCACGCGCCCTTTGACGCCAAGCAGGCGTTGATCGACAAGCACCGGGCCCGCGTGAATCCCGCCGATCCGCAACGCAGCCCGACCTACGCCGCGATGATCGAGAGCATGGACGACGCCGTCGGCACGCTGCTGGACGCGATCGACCGGCTTCAAATCGCGGACCGCACGGTCATCCTCTTCACGTCCGACAACGGCGGCAACATGTACAACGAGGTGGACGGGACCACGCCCACGAGCAATGCCCCGTTGCGCGGCGGAAAGGCCACGATGTTCGAGGGCGGCACGCGCGTGCCCTGCGTCATCGCCTGGCCCGGCATCACTGCCGCCGGCTCCCGCAGCGAGGCGATCATCCAGAGCGAGGATTACTACCCCACGCTGTTCGACGGCCTCGGACTGAAAGCTGCGCCGGGTCAGCGATTCGACGGCGTCAGCTTCCTGCCCGCGCTCCGAGGCGAGGAAATGGACCGCGGCGCCGTGTTCCAGTATTTTCCCCACAATCCTGGCGTTCCCGACTGGCTGCCACCCGCCGTCAGTGTGCATCGCGGCGACTGGAAGCTGATCCGCATTTTCCACGGCGGCGAAAACGGGGAACATCGCTATTTGCTCTTCAATCTGCGGGATGACCTGGGCGAGAAGCACAACCTCGCCGCCCAGCAACCGGAGTTGGCGGCGGAACTCGATTCGCTGATCACCCGTTTCCTGGCCGACACGAACGCCGTCGTTCCGGTGCCCAATCCGGCCTTCGATCCGGCGCAGTATCGTCCCGAACTCGAAGGCAAGCAGAAGCCGAAAACCAAACCGCAGCCGGGGCCGCGTGCCAAGGACGACGGCGATCCGGCGCTGCAAGGCTGGAAGGCCCGCGTCTGCACTGCGACCGTGAAGGCCGGCATCGTCACGATCCGGAACCTCACCGGCTCCAGCTTCCTCGGCTTCGCCGCCGGCCGGCACAGCGGGCCGAGTACCGTCAAGGTTCGCATTCGGGCTGGCGGCGGCGTTTCGCACCTCGACTGGCTGCCCGGCGGAGTGCAGGACCGGGCGCACTCCGTTTCCTTCACGCTTCCCGGCGGCGACTGGCAGGAACTCAAGATCGCAGTCCCCGCGAGCGGACCGCTGGGCATTGTCCGCATCTACCTGCCGAAACAAGCTCAGCCCGTCGAGATCGACTGGATCGAAATCACATCCCAAACCGGCAAGACCACACGCACCGAGTTCTGAGGACGGCCGCAGCAAAACGTTCCCCAATCCCGGCGGAACAGCGTCAGCCGTTGCATGACGATGCCGGCGTGCCCCGGCGGGCGGCGAACGGGCCGGGACGGGGATGCCCCTGGTTGGCTACTTGGCCAGCAGGGCCGAGAAATCCTCACGGAACTCGCCCAATTGCCGCTCCTGCGCCTCGCTGAAGGAACCCAGTCGTTGGGCGTACGTATCCATCCACACGGCCAGCCGGCGGCGGTCCTCGTCCGGCAGCCGCACCTGGTAGTGGCCCGGCTCGGCCGTCAGCAGGCGGTAGAGCTTGCTGTTCCGCGCCGGCGTCTGGCCGGCGAACGATTGGTCGCGCTCGAACGCCAGCTTGCGAAGGTCGCCGTCGGCGTATTCGACCAGCGTCTGCCAGGCCACGGCGGGCGTCAGGTCGAACGCAGCCGCTGCCTGGCTCTCGACTCCCGGTTCGTGGCAAGACACGCAATGCCGGTCCAGAACCGGCTGTACCAACTGGTCGAACCGCAGCGGCCAACAGCCGTCGGGTTCCGGCGTCAGCCGGGAGGGCTCGCGGAGCAAGGCCAACGGGGAACCGGCGGGCGGCGGGGCCATGCCGCGATATTCGTGACAGCCAACGCAAGCCAGCGTCTGCCCCGGCTGGACGTAGGTCAGCGACCGCATGGTCTGAACGGCCAAGCCATCGGCGTCCAACGCCTGGAAGAACACCGAGACTCCCGATGGAAGGCGGAACCAGGCCGAGCCGTCGTCCTCGACGGGCACCGTGCCGAGCACATACTTGCCGGGATCTTCTTTCGACACTCCGATCGCCGGACTGTTCATCTGCGGCTGGACTTTGGGCGGCACGCCCACGATCCGCAGCCGACGGATCGCGCCGCGCGGCACGCCGTCCAGACCCTGATAGACGTCTTGCACGAGGAATTGGCCCTCCTGGGCACCGGCCCAATCCACCGCGTCGGGCACCACCGGCGGCGGAGTCCGGGGCGTCAGCGGAATCGGCGCGACGCTGGAGATCGCGGGGTCGCGGTGCAGGAGCGTCAGATTGCCGAACGCGTCGTACAAGTAGATCCCGCACGCATTGGGAGGATTCCGGCGATCGTCCGGCTTCATCAAGCTGTGGGGCGGCAAGGGACGATCCGACCAGGCGGCCAGGAAGTACTGCTCCGACAGCGGCCAGGGATCGACGTAGTACGACTGGGGCCAGCCTTCCGTTTCCGGAAAACAGACCTCCGGCGTCAACCGCGTCAGCGGCCGCTCGAACTCCGTGCCGCGCGTGCGGTCGAGCAGCGCCAACGACCCGCCCGTGATCGAATGATGGGCCGTCGCCGTGAAGATCAGTCGGTGCGAGCCGGGAATCGGACGGGCCTGAAAAACGCATTGCGGACGGACCGTATAGTTGCCGTACACCAGTTGCGAATTCGTGCCGTCCGGATTCGTCGACCAGAGACTGAAGAAAGGCCCGTTGAAGCGGTCGATATAGTCCCATCTCGCGTACAGCACTCGGCCGTCATGGGCGACGGCGGGCGTCCATTCAAAATTCTCGAAGGCCGAGATGGCGCACCAGTCTCCGCCGTCCGCGTCGATCGTGTGCAGCGTGAACACGGCGACGGGCCGGTGGTTGCCGCCGCCGCAGCGCACGTAGCTGTCCTCGCCCGCGCGATCGACGGTGGCTGCGGCACTCCGCTTGCCGGCCTGCAACGCGGTGCCTTTGCGGGTGGACAGCAGCACGATCCGCCCGTTGGGCAAATAGCGAGCCTCGAAATCGTCATACCGCCCGTGCGTCAACTGCCGCACGCCGCTGCCGTCCACGCGCATCTCAAAGACGTGGTAAAAGGAATCCTCCGGCAATTGGTCCTTGTCGGTCTTGTCCGCAACGTGGGCCAACTCCGGATAATGCCGGCACCAGGCGAACAGGACCTTGCGGCCATCGTAGGACAGGTCGGGGCCGATGAAGTTGCCGGCCGGCCAGGCCTGCGTCAAACACTGAACCTGCGGTTCGCCGCTCCGCAGGCCTGTCAGCAAATAGATCCCGCCGCCCGGCCGCGACCACCAGCCGTAATGCTGGTCTGAAACGTGAGGGAACAAAGTCGGGGCGCGCTTCACAAACAGGATCGCGTCGAAATTCAGCAGGGGGTTCTGTAACGACAACGCCCGGATCTGTTCCTGGGTCTGGAAGTACCATCGGCGGGCCTCGGCGGGGTCGGCTTGCCGCAGCGCTCGTTCTGCCTGTGTGCGGATCGCCTGCAAGGCGGCGGCCTGGGACGCCGTGTTCACGCCGCGCCGCTGCAACTCGGCGGCCAGCTGCAATCCTTGCTGCACCACTTCGACGACGACCGGCGCCAGCGCGGGGGATTGGCCGGAAGCGTGACAGGCGGACCATTGACTGGTGCTGCTTTGCGTGGCCGGCTTGTGCAACGCGATGTCGGCGCCGCCGTCCGGGCTGTAGATCTCGACCTCGTCCAGATGGAAATAGCTGCGGCCGGGCAATTGCAGCCGGACGTAACGGGCTTGGTTTCCCGCCAACGGGACGGAAAGAGGCTTGTTGTCGGTTTGCCCCAGGAACGCCGTGCCGTCGTGCTGATACACTTTCCGGAACTGCTGCCCGTCGACCGACAGCAGGACTTGGATCCGCGCCGCGCGCTGGCCGAACCCGCCGTCACAGCGGTTGTAGAGCACGAGCCGATCCAGGGCGGCAACCTGGCCGAGGTCCACTTGCCACCAGGGCTGCTCCTCGTTTTCCGTGTGGAACCCCCATTTGCCATCCTTGACGCCGTCCACCGCGCCCGCCGCGTCCTCCTCCTTCGTGACGTTCCCACGGGAGGCCGCGACGCGTGGATACCGCAATTCCAATTGACGAAGCCAATCCGCCTCCAGCTGCGCGCGGGTCACCGCCGGTTCCGCCCGCGTCGCCGTCGGGGACCAAGCCGCCATGCTCAACGACAACACACTGGGCATAAGCCACGCCAGGGTCTTGCGTTCGCCAATCATTCCCGCGCTCCTTGAGACCGAAGAGATCCGAGCGACCTGCCAACGCTATTCTACTCGCCCCAGAACGCGCCGCGAAAGAGCCTTTCAACCGCCCCAACTGCCCCTGAACGCGGCTCAGCCCGCATACTCGTCGGCGGGCAGACCGACGACGCCGGGAGTGGCGGCGAACAGACTGCCGGCGTGCGGTTGCTCGCGGAGTTGGTCTTCGGTCAGGCCGGTGCGCGCGGTGGTGATGTACAGCCGTTCCAGATTCGGGCCGCCAAAGGTACAGGAACTGGCTCGCGCAACCGGCAGATGGATTTCCTGCAACAACCGCCCTGTGGCCGGCTCCCAGCGACTGACGCGGCCGCCGTCCCAGTGCGCGATCCACAACATGCCTTCGGCATCCACGGTCATGCCGTCCGGGCGACCGACGCCGTCCGGAAACGGGATGATCACGCGGCGGTTGGAAAGGGTCCCCGCTTCGGCGTCGTAGTCGAAGGCCGCCACCTGCATCGTCGGCGTGTCGATGTAGTACATGGTCCGCTGATCCGGGCTCCAGCCGAGACCGTTCGAGGTGGTGACTCCGCCGAACACGTGACGCACCGTGCCGTCGGTGTCCAGACAGTACAGGCTGCCCGTCCCCGTCTTGCGGACCATGCTCATGGTGCCGGCCCAAAACCGTCCCCGTGGATCGCATTTGCCGTCGTTAAAGCGGTTTTCGGGCAGTTCCTTCTCCGGGGCCGCGACAAGCGTGAATCGCTCGGTCGCCAGGTCGAAGACGCCCAGGCCAGTTTGCGTTGCCAGCATCAGCCCGCCCGAACGTCGCGGAACGGCTGCGCCAACCATCTGGCCGACGCGATAGACGGTGTCCGGCTTGCCGCTGGGATCGTGGACGTGTACCAGGCCGGCGAGGATATCCACCCAGTACAACCGCTGCTCGCGAGGATGCCAGACCGGGCCTTCCCCCAGTTGCGCTCGGACGTCGAGAATCAGGTCTGCCTTCATGTCGGAAATCTCGCTCTTCTAGACGCGGTCTACGGCTTGGGCCTTGTCATGACGTTTGGTTCATCGAGTCTAACCGCTCGGCGTCGCGCTGGAAAGTCGCATAGGCGGCAATCACCACCAAGGCCGCGCTGACCAGGTACACCACGGCCAGCGACGCCATCGCCCCGTCCAGATCCAGATGCTTGGCCAGGCGGGCCAGCACGAGCGGCGCAAAGGCCCCCATCAAGAACGCAAACGACAGCATGACGCCCAGGGCGCTGGACCGCAAACGGGCCGGTATCACCTCGAAGGGAGCCGCAAACAGATTCGAATCGTAAACGCCGCGAAACAGGCCGAAGATGGACAGCCCCAGACAGCACAACCACAACTGGTCCGCCGCACCCATCAGATAGATAAAGGGCGCCGCCAGCAGCAGTCCCGCGTACTCGAATTCCATGCGCACGAGCCGCCGCCGTCGCGCCAGCAGATCCGAGAATCGGCCCCCCAACACCACGCCCAAAAAGGCAAAGGCGTGATGGAACGACAGGGCAGCAAGTCCGGCGTAAGTCACCGACAGCTCGAACTTGCGGTGCAGCAGCGTCGGCATCCAGGTCAGATAACCCACGTTGACGAACACCTGTCCGGCAAAGGCCAGGCTGAGCAACAGCACCGTCGGACGCAGGAAAACCTCGCGCATCACTTCCGACAACAGCGGACGGCTCGGCACGGCCGCCTGCCCCGCCCCGGGCTCACCCGGCGGGCCACTGTCCTTTACCCGCCAAATCATGACGGCAGCCCAGAGGATGCCAAATCCGCCGAACACGAAAAAGGCAGAACGCCACCCGTGCAATTCCCCCACGTAACCGGCCGCAAAACTGGCGATGATCCCGACGTACAGCGCCGTCTGGTGCAGCGACATCGCCAGGGCGCGCGTCTTGTCATGAAACTGGGTGATCAACGAGTTGGCCGAGGGCGCGTAATAGGCTTCACCGCCTCCCGAGGCAAGACTGCGGAACAGAAGCAACCCAATCAGACCGCTGCTGATGCCGGTCAGCAGCGTCCCGACACTCCAGACCAGCAGACTGATCACCAGAATCCACTTCCGCCGCAAGACGTCGCCGGCATATCCGGCCAACGGCACCATCAGGCCATACACCCAAGTGAAGACCGAAGCCACCAACCCCAGCTGTTCGTCACTCAACTGCAGGTCGGCCTGAATCAGCGGAATCAGATTGCCGTAAATCTGGCGGTCGGCCTGGTGCAAAAAGAAGGCAATCCAGAGCAGGCCCAGCAATTCCCAGCGGTAGGGCAGAAACCGGCTCGGCGAAGCCTCATTGTGGACGGGCGTTTCGGTGCTAGCCATGATGGGTGTCGCTCTGTCGTAAAGGTCATGGTTGCCGCGGACACGGCTTGGGAAGACGGCGAACGCCCAACCATGATACCGTCCGACACGACGCAGACGAACTCGCGCCGAGGCAGATTCGGCCAATTTGCCGCACTTTTCTTGCGGCTTGCGAATCTGGCCTGTGGACCCCACAGCCGTGAAGCCAGCACGGTTCGGCAAGTCTCACCACCCAGGCTCACCTCACCCCGGATGCACTTCGCGCGGCTAGCTCAACGGGGCCGGATTCCGCCGCCCCGCGCGGAAATCGATGGTCGCGCCAAGCGACATCAAACTCAACGTCGCTGCCCCCAAAAGCCAGATGCCGTGACCGGCGCTGAGCGTGATCATCGTGGACAGGCCGACAGCGCCAAGCAACACAAAGAACCACTTCGGCGCCGACGAGGTGACGGACGAACGCTCGGCCAGTCGAGCCGCAACGACACTCGCCAACCCAGACAGGTGAATGGCCAGGATCGACACGATCGCGAGAACTTCATTGATTGGCGACATGGCTTGTCACTCCCAGACTCCGTTCCAGGGGAACACCCGCAGCAGCGGGCCGGAATATACCAGCTGCCGTGAATGAAAGGGAGTGCGATTTTCATGCCGCGCGAGGGTGAATCGACAAAGACCGATGTAAGTGGCTTCAAGTCAGACGGTTGCGTGCGATCGGCCCAGCGTACGGCAAGTCGCTGGCAGGAGGCGGAGCGGGCGTTTTTTGAAGATTCTGCAAATTGGGTTAAAGGAACTGCCGCCGAAAACGAGAAAAGCCCGGCTCCTGCAGACGAGACGAGGAGTCGGGCTTTTGGCAGGCGACAGAATCGAAACGCCGTGGCAAGCGCGCTACCGCAGACGCTTGCCCAATTCTTCGTCCAACTCCGCAGCGTGGATATTTCGATTGAGCACCTTGCCGTCCTTGTCCACCAGGATCATCGTGGGCAACGTCAGGATGCCGAGTTCGGTGGCCAAGCGACTGTCCAGCCCCCCCGGTTCGTACAAGTGCGGCCAGGACAGCGGATTGTCCTGCAGATAAGCGGTGGCCAGGGCACGGTCGCTGTCGAGATTGACTCCGAGCACGGTGAATCCTTGCTTGGCGAACTTGGTTTGAACCTGTTTTAGCGTGCTCAAATCCTGCTTGCAGGGTTCGCACCAGGTAGCCCAATAGTGAATCAAGACAGTGCGTCCGCGGAGCGTGTCCAGCGACGCCGGCTTGCCGTCCACCGTCGTCCCGCTCAGCGAGAGCGTTTTGCCGACGGCTTCCAGGCGTCGTTTGGCGCCCGCCGCCTTAGGGGCCTGCGAAGCCTTGGGAAATTGCTCCAGGATCTTGCCATACCAGGCCACGGCTTGCTCGTCCTTGCCAGCAAACTCCTCGCCGACGGCCAACTGCAGAATCGCTTCCGACGCGTCCTCGGCCTTCGGATGACTGTCCACGAACTTGGCCAGATTGGCGAGCCACTCTTGCTGAATCTCGGCGTACTTGGCGTTGGGTTGCTGCAGTTTGTGGGCGTACTGGGCGGACAGATACATGAACTCGGTGTGCGCCGTCAAATGGGAGTCGGGAGATTGCCGCTGGAGTTTGTCCAGCAACGCCTGCAGTCGATCGACTCCCGCCGCATAACCGCCCGATTGGACGGCGGCTGCAATGCCGTCGACCAACTGACGGACCCAGTTTTCGCGGTCTTCCTCGGTGTCGGCGTTTTGGGTCAGCTGTTCCAGCACATCCGCGCGGCTGGCGTGCAACTTGGCGAGTTCCGCCGGTCCCGCGGCCGATTCGAGAGACTTGTCCAGTTGCTCCAAATCGCGGAGCAACTTCTGGACAGCCTCGCTCAAGCCTTCTTCGCCGGCGACGGGGGCGGGTTGCCGGGCCACCGCTTGCTGGAAGAAGTAACCGCCCGAAACGCTCACGGTGCGGGCGTCCGAGAGGTTCGCTGGCAGATCGATGACCCGCCAGCCGCCGTCCACTTGAATCAACGTTCCAACGATGACCTGGGCTGTCTTGGCATCTGTCTCCACAATCGCCGACGCATTGTCGTAGACGGTCACATCGCGTGTGGCGCCTTCCCACCCTGTCGGAATGATGCCAGGGCGATTGGCGCCGAAGTTCAGCCATTTCGAGTTGCTGTTGACCACCGACTGGCCGCTGGCCAATTCCGGGAATTTGCGGGCCGCTTCGGCGACTTTCTTGGAAAGGTCGCGCTGCTGGACTTCGCCCAGTCCCAGCGCGGTCAACTCCTGGGCCGTGGGCAGGACGCATTGAAAGCGCGTCGCGTCGCGGTTTGCCAAGGCCGCGACCACCTCGGCCGTGACCTCCTCGGCCGAAATCATCTTCCACCGCTCGATCTTGCCGTCCTCATTGCTGTCCAGCCCCCACCGGATGCCGGCGGTCCCAAGCCAGCGATACTGATCCGCCTTGCCGTTGAAATCGGCGTCGATATCGCGATAGACTTCAATCCCGCCTCGATAGTAACACCACAGATCCACCTTGTTGTCGCCGTTGCTGTCCAGGAAACGCCGCAGCAACTGGCCGCCTTGATCCAGCACGAGCCAGCCCGCGACTCCGCCGTCCGACTTCACCTGGACACTGCATTTCTCGATGTCGGCCGCGGTGGGCGTATCGTATTCGACGTCGCTCTGAATCGGACGCAGTCCCAAGGCCTGAGCTGCAGTCACCTTCGCAGCGTCGACATCGGAAATCCCCAAACAGACAGACGCGGCCAAACTGACGGCGAACGGAATTCGACGGATCGCGTGCGGCATGAACGGTCACTCCCCAGGAACCGAGATTCGGAAACTTCGTCTCATTGTTCGGTTTCAGGCCGCTTTCGAGCATAGCAAAACTGGGCGAATTTTGACGATTGTTCCGATTGTGCCGCTAGCACCAAACGGAAAACAGCCACGGAAAGTCGCTGTCCAGGATGGCACGGTCGCGCGAAATGGGGTCAGGCTTACAGAATTCAACTTTGGCCGAGTTTGGTGCCAGTCGCGTCGCATGACTCCGCTCGGCCAAAATTGAATTCTGTAAGCCTGACCCCAGGACCGAAACCGTGACTTCATAAACGACGCGGAAAAGTGCCGAAATCCCGTTTGGCGCCAGCAACCCCGCGACTGCCGCACCAGTGGCCCCTGCGAAGGGCCAAGTGCGAGGTCCCGGCAAGACTCTCCAGGCAAGACTTAGGGATTCGCACGTTTCCAGGATCAACTCGCGATTCGCTCGGGCGAAATGAGTTCCGCCCCACGAAGTTGGTGCTGGACAGGTGCTTCGCCGCTGCGGCCCAGTGGAAGAAACCCGGATCTTCCTCAAAAGTCCGGCTTCAGGCCACCGGTTCGCTGTGGAAAATCCACAAACGCCCGTGCTTGCCACGCTCTGAGCAACGCCCCCTTTGACAGCGGCCACGAACGGTTTAGAATTGAGCTTTGTTAAGTGACTGGGGCGCATAGCTCAGTTGGTTAGAGCGCGTCGCTGATAACGACGAGGTCCGAGGTCCGACTCCTCGTGCGCCCACTTACTCTAAGTACCGCCGAAATCACGTTTTAGATTACCTGCCGATGGTCGGCAGTGCGGCCTGAAGTTTCTAGGAAATCCGGTAGACTACCGGATTCGGTGAAATGGAGGTTGCACCCCATGCCGACTTCACCCTCTTCTCGCGTCCGCCAACGCTGCCAGCAGGACCGGCAGCAGTACGCCAGCGTGGTCCGCGACTACCTCGAACGATCGTTCAAGGCCCGGATCAGCAAGGCTCAGGAACGGTACATGCGGCTGATGGCCGAGTTGGGCATCAAGCCCGAAGACAAGCTGGCGACCGACGAGGCGAAACGCCACGTGGACGATCTGGAGCGGAGCAAGAAGGAACGCTTGGCCGGCCTGGACCGGCTCCAAATCGCGCGGACCGGCCCGATCCGTCACTTGGCCACGGCGATAGTCCTGACCGCGGAGGGCGACGTTGCCGAACAAGTCGGCGCTCCGGGCCGAGAGCCGGATGTCCATCTGCGGAAGCAGAAGGAACTGCGGGCTGAGGAAATCGTGATCGAGAATCTTGTCGCCGACGGCTTTCCGCGAGAAAACACAGAGCGCATCGGCAAGCAGAAGCTCGGCTTCGACATCCGGGCTCACCGCGTTACGGACGACACGACGGGCGTGATCGAAGTCCGGCGGATCGAGGTCAAGGGCTACACGCGGGGCAACGACATCCAGCTGACGACCAACGAATGGTACAAGGCCCAGCAGCTTGGCCCGACGTATTGGCTGTGCGTTGTCTGGGACCGACTGCTGGCACTTGCCGCGAAGCGACTGGGAGCGATCCTCCTGACGAAGGACGCGAGCATTCAAGCATCCCCGCAAGTCAAGTGCCTCTGGTGACCCATGTCTGACGATCTCCGGCTCATCGAAGACTACCTGCCCATCGAAGCGATCAGCGCGGAGGCGTTGCGGGAGAAGTCGGTACGCAAGGGACACATCTCGACGCTGCACCTGTGGTGGGCGCGGCGGCCGTTGGTCGCTTGCCGGGCGGCGGTCTACGGCGCGCTCGTCCCGGCCGATCGGTGAATCAAGGACGTCGATCTGAAGAATCCGCCGGCAGACGCCGAGAAGTCGGCCAAGAGCAAGAACGGCAAGAAGAAGGGGCTGAACCGCAAAGCGGCCAAGGAATTCGTCACCAAGCTGTGCCGCTACCCGAAGACCAATCCGACCAAGCCCGCCGAGGTGAAGGCCAAGGCGGAAACGGAAGCCGCCATCGTCGAAGCCCAGAAGCACATTCTGGAAGCGCACGCGGAGCGGCTGACGGCGGAGCTTGTGGAAGCGAAGGAGACGGGCAAGCCGCCCGCGCGGGTTGACGAGTTCAAGTGGCCGTTTTCGTTTAACCGCGACCCAACGGGGAGCGTGTCGGGTGATGACGTGGCCACTCCAAACGCGCTCCCCGCTGGGTCGCGGTTAAACGAAGGAAGCAAGACGGTCGTCACCTACGACGACATCGTCGCTGGCCGGGCGCCTCGTCCGCGGGTGCTGGACATGTTCGCCGGCGGCGGAGCAAGCGGCGCTCGGCAAGCTGCTGGCGAACTGGCGCGCCGTGATCGAGAATGCCGTGGTCAGCAAGGCGGAACGCGAGGACCGGAAGCGCGGGCAGGAAAGGCTGTTTGACTAGCCGCCGAACGGTCCGCCTAGGATAGAATATCAGGGAATTCAACGCAAAGGACGACAGCAGATGGCTGCCAAAGAGACGAGAACCGTCGATGCGCGGGCACGGGTGACGCTGCCCCCCCCGCTTTGCCAAAGCAACCGTCATCCTGGAACAGGTTAGCGAAAGCGAAGTCCGCATCTGCAGGACGGGCGGAAATGGGGACGCGCCAGCGGAATTTGCCGAGGAGACCACTACGACGTTGTCGGATCGGGACCGCGACCGGTTCCTGCGACTGCTGGAAAGGCCTTCGCCACCCAATGCCGCACTGCGAAAGGCGATGTCCAAGCGGTAGCAGGGGCCGCGAGCCGAGCGGCACCAATTGCGTCATCACCCAGCCGCTCCCGCTCGGCTGGCGGGACCTACCGAAGTTCGCCGTCCGGCTCGGCTCGCCGGACCTACAAGGAGTGAGCCATGATCCGGAAGCCGGAAACGATTGCGTTTCGGTGGGGACGGCTCCCGCATTGGGAAGTCGTGGACGGCCGATACTTCGTGACGCTCCACTTAAGCGGTGCGATTCCGGAACAGGGCCAAGAACGAATCCACCAACGGTCAGAGGAACTGCATCGCCTTCCGGCCGATGACCTGGAGGGCCGGCCGCGCATTTCGCGTCACATCTTCGCCGAAATGGAAGCTTGGCTCGATCGCGCCCCACAGCGGACTGACCTCCAGGACCCCGCCATCGCCAAAATGGTCATGGAGGCCATCGACTTTCAGCAGCAGCGCGATTGGAACATGTTCGAGTTCGTCGTGATGCCCACGCATCTGCACTTGTTCTTCGAGGTTCTGCGCGGCAGCCTGAAGACCGTCATGGAACAGTTCAAACGCTGGACGGGCCACCAGGCTGGTAAGCTATTGGACCTTGACGGCGGTCGCTTCTGCAGGACGAATGGTTCGATCATTGGTCGCGATCCGATGAGGAAGCCGAAAGAACCACCCAGTACATCCGCCGAAATCCCGAGAAGGCAAGGCTTGTGTCCCGTTACTTGGATTGGCCCTACGGCTCCTGGCAGACCGTTAGCTCACGCGAGCCGAGCGGAAGTAGGTCCGGCGAGGCGAGCCGGACTCAGGCGTAACGTCGGTACCGGTCCCGCTCGGCTCGCGGGACCTACATCTGAGGATCGATCTGGATGTCCGTCCATTCACTGAAACCTTGGACTGAACTGGTCAAACTTCACCCGGATGTCCAGAGCGGAAGTCTCGCTGAGGCGGTGTTCGCCATCGACCTGGGCGCGATTGCGATGGGCGATCCGACGCCGCCGCTGGTGTACCGGGAGCCGGATGCTTTCTTTGCGGCCACGTACATCACGACGGATCTGCGGCGGTTGCTCGAAGAGGTGCTGGCCAGCCTCGCGGGGGTCGAGAACTACAACCGGGTGCTGAAGCTTCGCAGTCCGTTTGGCGGCGGCAAGTCGCACACGTTGGCGTCGCTGCCGCAGCACGCGGAAGGCCGAACTGGACCTTGCCAGCCGGGCCCGCCGCGTGCAACGGGCGTTGGCGGCGCTGACGGAGTTGCGCCAGCGGCTGTCGAGCCATGGCGCGCAAAGACCTCGACGCTCTGCCGCTGTATCCGGAGGGGCGTCCCTGTTCACGCCCCACGACCGCCAGGGTGATCGAAGTCTTCGAGCTGGTTCAGCGACACTGGCTCGTCGTCGGCGACAACGAACCGCAATGCCTGGTCACCGAACTCACAACTCTCCAGGCCCAGATCATCAAACTCCTCGGCCTCTCCCCCGCTGACTACGGCCGTTGATCCGCCCCTTGCCCCCCGCAGAAATCCCGGAGATATTGGTTTCACGACTTGCGGAACGTAGGTTGCTTTTAAAGGATTTGCCGCGATGAACGCTTTTGTTTTGGTTCGAGTTCTTGTTGTTGGGCTCTTCGGAATCGCCGCCCCGATGGGATCGGCGGCGGAGAACCTGGTGGCCAATCCGTCCGCCGAGGATGTCGCGGTCAACGGTCGGCCGGAGGGCTGGGGGCTGTACGCCGGGGCTGGCCAGATGAAGCTGACAAGCACGCTGGACGAACGTTATTCCGGCCAGCGGGCGGCCTGTCTGGAATTGATCGACTGGTACACGCCCAAGGATGCGCCGGACGCCGCCGCCCAGCGCAGCGTCAGCGGCGCCCTTATCCTGGCTCCCAGCAACGGCTACAACGCCCAGGGGGCAATCGAGTGCATTCCGGCCACGAGGTACGCTTTCTCCTTCTGGTACAAAGGAGACGTTTCGTCCGTTGCGATCAACGTGACGGGCTGGCCGTCGCCGGATGCCGACCACCCGCAACGAGTCCAACATACCGTCAGCGGAGGTTCGCTTCGACCATCGTCGCAATGGCAGCGGTGTACGGGTGCCTTTCGCATCCAGGAAGGCGTGACGCGGATGGTGCTGATGATTCAGGTCACCGGCAAACAGAGCGATGGCTGCACGCTGGGAAAACTCTATGTGGACGACGCTCAGATCATCCCCAAACACTTTCCTGACGGCGAACTCCGAGCCGTCTGGTGCGGCCTGCCCAAGGCCAAGGAGCGTGAGGCCGGACTCCGCGAGATTGGGGAGACCGTCCGGAGAGTCAAGCAAGCCGGCCTGAACACGTTGTTCATCTGGACAGAGACGCTTTACCTCGCCGCCCTCGACCAAGTTGAACTCCAGCAGGCCGAGCCGCGCGCCGCCTGGGATGCGCTGGGCGAGATGATGCGGGCCGCCAGGCAGCACGGGCTCCAGGTCCACGCCTGGTATTCGCCGTGGATTTACAAGTCGCCAAGCCGCGCGGTCGAATTAAAGGAACATCCGGATTGGGCCGCCGTCAACGCTCAGGGCGTGGCCGACAACGACGGGATTTGCTTCGTCCGCCCGGAAGTCCGCCAGTTCCAGTTGGACTTGCTCGGCAGGTTTCTCGACCGGTACCCCGATCTGGCCGGCCTCCACATCGAGGAGCCGGGCTTCAACTGGGGCGCCGATTACTGCTACTGCGACCACTGCCAACAACTTTGCCGCCACTGGTTTGGCGTGGACATTCGCCGGGACGCGGCGGCCAAGCCCGTCGTCCACAACCTGGCCGCCTTCATGGGCAGCGACTTTTTCGCTCGGTTGCGGCAGTTGATGATCGACAAACGGCCGGAACTGTGGCTGTCGGCCAACGGCTCCGGCGGAGACAACCCCGACTGGTACATCGGCCGCGACTGGACGACCTGGGCCCAGCGCGGCTACCTCGATTTCTACGTCCCGCAAGTGTACACGAAGGATGTCGACGCCTTCACGCAACGGGGATTGAAGACCAAGGCTCGTCTGGGCGCCTGTGACTTGGCGACGGGGCTGGCGGTCAGTTGGAGCAGCATCTACCCCGAGCGGCAGGCCGCCGACGCGATCAAGGCCGAAATCGGGGCAGCTCGGCTGCTGGGCGCCAAGGGATTCGTCCTGTTCCATCTCGATCACTTCTACGACGAGCACTGGCAAGCCGTGCAGGAAGCGACGGAAGGCACCGCACGTCCGTGAGTTCTTCGGCTTGCAACCAACAGAACAGGCCCTTGAGACACGGCGGCAACAGGCGAGCAAACGCAGGCCTTTGTCGTGCCATGGTCGGATGCGCAAGCTGTCCTCACTCTTCGTACAACTCCGGAAACACGTCTGGCGACAGGCCTTGGTTGCGGATCAGCCTCCGCAGGTTGGCGAGGAAGTCGAATTTGAAGTTGGCGACCTGCTGCTCGCTGAGACGCAGTTCCGCCGCCACGTCTTTGTTGGCCCAGCCGGCGACGAAGAGGAGTTCCAGGCATTCCAGCTTGGTCCATTCACGCCGCTCGCGGATGCGGGTGACCTGGTGCTGGAGGGCCTCGACCAGCGCCCGTTCTTCGATGCCGCGGCGTTCGACGCTGCGGGCGATACTGCTGGCGGCCCGGGCTGTCGAGGCCGGGTCCCACGGGATCGTTGAATCGTCGCGGACGGAGAAGGGCACGGCGGGGCGGCGGCCTTCGCGACGGAGGTGATCGGTCAGCTTATAGGCGCAAATGGAGAACAGATAGCTCTCCAACGACCGCTTGCCGTCGTAGTTGGGCAAGCTCGTGAGGAAGCCGAGGAACGTCTCCTGGACGATGTCTTCGGCCGCGGTGCGGCGACCGACCCGGCCCTCGACAAACGCCAGCAACCGGCCTTCATACCGCTCGATGAGATCGCCCCAGGCGTCGGCTTCCCCGCGGCGGATGCGGTCGATCAGCGACTTTTCGGCTCGGGACGGCGGAGGCATGGGATGGCGGTCGTCACATCCAGATCACGCTTTTGGCCAGCAACGCGCCGGCGACCATCACGATCAGTATCGCCGTTGCCGCCAGAAACTGCAAACGCCCCGTGTAGTAGCCGCGCGTGGCCGTGTCGAGCCGGAAATAGGCGAAGACAACGCTCAGCAGGCACAAAACGGCGCCAAATCCCAGGGCCAAACCGCGCAGCCGGTACGCGGTCGCCGTCTCCCGGACATATCGCTCCAGTTCGCCGCGGCGACCTTCCAGTTCCGTGCGAAAGGCCGGACCAAACTCCAGCAGCGCGTGCGTCTGGTACATCGGCCCAAACGACAATTGCAGCCTTTCCTCAAACGTATGCCCCGGCTTCACCAACTGTTTGTGGATGTAGGCCAGGTCGTACCCGATCACGTCGGACGGGCGGCGTCTTTCGGCCGCCGACTTGCCGAAATACTCGTCGATGTACGCCGCCACCGCCTTCTTCAATTCCTGCTCCAAAGCGGGCCGGCACTCGCCCAACTTCTCCTGGGGGCCGGACGAGACGGCCAGCCGGTATGCGTCGCCCGCTTGCGCCGGCGCGCTGTCGATCCAGGCGGGCCGCGCGGGCAGCGGCGTCTTGCCCGGCTCGGCTTCCAATGAAATCGCGGACTCCTCGGCCTCTTCGACAACCCGTGCGTCCTTCGCAACAGACGCCGGAGAGGGCTTGTCTGGCTTCTTGACGCCCACCGGAATGGCCGGCCGGAAGTCGTCCGCCGAGTGAGCTGCCGGGACCGGCGTGGGAATGGCCGCGGCGCGCCAAAGGGTCAGGCCCGCGAACATGACGGCGAACATGACGAGCAGCACGGCCAACGCCGCCACTCCGCAGCGGGCGACCGAGACGACGACATGCGGGGCCACGGCCAGCACGAAGACCAACACCAGAATACAAAACGCCCAGCTCATGATCATGACAATCCCACCTCCTGCGGCGACCGCAGCAGTGCCACTCGCTCCGCAGGCGTAACCCACGGCGCGGCCAGCTGAACCGCCACCGAAATTGTCCCGGCTACCACGAACCCCCAGGGCTGCGGGAACTCGCACAGCAGGTGCATGACCCAGGCCCACAGCAGGCACACCGCCGTGGACGCGACGCTCAACCGGGCTTTCCGCAACGGGTCCAGCGGCCGCCACCAACGCAGCACGGCGAACAGTCCCGCGAAAAAGACCTGACAAGCGGCCAAGGCCGCAAAGTCCTTGCCATACACGCCGGACAGCCACGAGTCGCCGGGGATCGCGCGCGAGGTCCAGCCTGCCTGATGGGGAAGATCCAACAACAGCAGCGCGCCCAGGCCGCAAGCGACTGTGCCGGTGGCAAGCCCCGCCGCCAACAGCATGACTCGGCGACCGATGTGGTCGCCTGCGTCCGCTTCCCAGAACTTGGCCGCCGCCAGCAGGATCCAGGCCCCGATCGTGCTGACCGACGCCAGCCAGGCGAACTTGGCCCAGCCTACGTTCGACCCGTCCAACGTCTTGCCTTCCAACAACAGGAAGGCGAGGCAGATCACGGCGGAGACCACAGCGGCCAACAGCATCGACCCGCTCAACTCGGCAACGTGTTCGCCGAAGGGCTTGTTACGCAGCTTGTCCCGAACCGCCGCCAAAAAGGCCGTGCTGTCCGGCCACGAACCGTGAGGCCGTTCCAGACTCGCCAGCGAGTGCCGCCGGGACAGCCCGCCGGTCAACTGGCGAACGCCCAGGTAGCCCAGAAACCCGCCACCCAGCATGGCCGCCAAAGGAATCAGAATCGGGTTGAAGTAGAGCACCAGGATGATCGCCACGATGACGAGCGACTTGGAAGAGCCGCTCATGCCGCCCTGCGCGGCCGGCCCGGACGCACGACGCGGGGCTGGACGCTGCGGCGGACGGACGGCGAACGGATTCGCCGCCGCTCGCGGCCAGCCGCGGCCCGGCGTGACGATTTCCGCTTGGACGACCTCGTGATGCCGGACCGGTCCGAAGACGATCTCCGGCGTCGCAGGCTGAGCTGCGGCCCCCGGCCTCGCTCCGCAGCCGGCCGTCGAGGGATGCCAGACGATCTGCAGCGCGTCCAGCATCTCCGGCACGCTGCGGAAACGCTTGGTCGGGTCCTTCCGCAAGGCCCGCTGAATCACGTCGCGATACGGCGGCGGCACGGGGGACAGATCGGGGGTGTCCGTCAGGTGCTTCATGATGATCTCTTGACTGCTCTCCCCGTCGAACGGCACCCGGCCGGTCAGCATTTCGTACAGCATGATGCCCAGGGCATAGATGTCGATCTCCTTGCCGTACACGCCGCGGCCGATTTCCGGCGCCATGTAGTGGACCGTGCCCACGCTCTCCGTCTGCCCGCTGCGGCGGCTGGTGGCGATGAATTTGGACAGGCCGTAATCGCCGACCTTGACAAAGCCGTGGTCATCAAAGACGTTGGCCGGCTTGAGGTCGCGATGGACGATGCCGTGGTCGTGCAGACAGCCGACTCCGGCGGCGATGCCGCGGAACCAGCGTTCGGCCTCCTCGGCGGGCAGGCCGTGGGGATTGCGGTCGATGACGGCTTTCAGACTCTCGCCGGCCACGTATTCCATCACCACCCACGTCTGGCCCTCGTCGTCCGACTTCAGGTCGTACAGGGCGATCAGGTTGGGGTGCTTCAGGTTCAGGCACTGCTTGACGCCCCGGATCTCGATGTCCAAGTTGCGTTGAATCCGCTTCAGCGCCACTTCCTTGCCGGCGTCCGTCTTGGCAAAGTAGACGTCGCCGAATCCGCCGATGCCGACGCCGCATTGGATTTCGTAGCCGTCCAGGGGGCGGGCGCCCGTCTTGTAGGCAAACTTCATCTTTCCGCCTGCCTTGGTTTGAGGCTGCCGGTGGACGGCCTCCCGGCCGCCCCGTTCTTGATCTGCTTCTAGCGTAGCGGTTAACGGCAACATTTTCCACCTTCCTCCGTCACGCCAGTTGCCGCAGGCAGAAGGAGAAATCGCTTCCTTCCACATGCGTGCCCGGCGCCACGGGGCTCTGGCCCTCGCATCGGCGGCCGTCGATTTCCAGCGGTTCCAGCGCGCGGCAAAACAGCCGTTCGTCGCGGCGGAACAGGACGACATCGTGTGACCACTCGCGGCACACCACGTGGTCCTGCCACTTCGGACCCAGCACGCACGATTCCGCCATCAGCAGAATCCCGATGGCCGAAGGCTCCGTGCGGTGCCGCGACAGGAACTCCAGCCGCGCGGTGGCGCTCAACGCATGCGGCTGACGGAACCGCAGCCGGACGCTCTCGCCCAACTCGATCTCGTCGCCGTCCGACAGGCTGGCGGACCCGCAGATCGGCCGGCCGTTGACACGGACCGGCTGCAGAGGTTCGACGACGTAGCCGTCCTCGCGGCGGAGCCGGGCGTGCCGCCGGGACACGTCGCCCAGGATCGGGACCTCGACCGCGTTGCCCGGCGTGGCCAATCCCAGACAGACAGCCTCTTGCAGACACACCAAGTAACCGCCGACTCCGTCCACCCACAGCATGAAACGGCCGTCGCAATCGCCCCCGGCCTCCGCCTGCCCCAATTTCGTCCGCCAGTTGCAAACCATGGCCTGCACCCCATCACCGTAGCCCTCTCGCTCCGCGAGAGGAAGAGTTTTCAGAGCCGGCTCGGACTCCGCGAGGGAGAAATCATCTCGCGGAGCGAGATCTCTACGGTCCATGAAAAGAGGCCCGGAACGCGGGTTCCGGACCTCTCCCGTCCAACCCAACCGTCACTTCTCGACGCCGACGAACTGGGAGTCCTTCGTCTCCTGATCCTGGACCTTTTCGTACTCCGCGATCCGCTCCAGGATCTTCACGTTGGCGGCGGGCGTCTCCAGCGGGATCTCGTCCAGCACCAGTTCGTCCGCGTTGACCATCTGGGCGTCGACCTCGATCCGCGACTCGATGTCGCTCAGCAGCTGCCGCGTCCGGGACAGCTGGCTGTCGTCGATCACGAACTCGTTCGCCGCCTTGGCCACCTCGACCATCTTCAGCCGGGCTTCCAGGTTCTCGACCTCGACTTCCAGTTGCCGCTTGGCCGCGATCATGGCCTTGAGTTTTTCCTGAGCCGCGTTCAGCCCCCGCTGGCGGGCGTCCAGAATCTTGTGCAGCTTCTGGACCGTGGCGTCCTTCGTCTGGTACCGGTCGAAGCGACTGGTCAGGTCCGTTTCCACCTGCTGGACCGTGTACGTGCGGCCGGCGTACACATAGTTGCTGTCGCCCCGCGACAGGTCCGTCTTCAGCGTCTGGATTTCGCTCCAGTTCTTGGTCAACTTCGCCTGCTCGTCCGTGACCTGAGCGGTCAGTTTCTGCAGGTCGAGTTCCTCGCGGGCAATCTGCCGCTTGTGCTGACTGATCTCGGGCCCCAGATCCTGGATCATCTTTCGAGCCCGCTCCAACTCGAATTCGACCGGGACGGAGTCTTTGACCGAAGTCTTGACCCATCCGAAGCTGGTCTTGACGTAGCTGAATACGTCGCGACCCAAGAACAACCCCAGCAACAACGCCAGGACGCTGCCTGCGACCAGACCTTTCCTCAACATTTCTCTGCCTCCTCAATATGGTGTGTACGGGTGAAAACTGCCGTTGAGCTGTCCCTTCAACGTGTCGCCTTCCTCGGCATCAGTCACTGGTGGGTAGTTCGCCGTCGAGATGCGGAACTTGACCCGCGACTTGAAATTTTTTCAAAAACGACGAGATTGTCGGCTCAACGTGAAAAAAGACGCTGCGGCAAGAACATGGGCAGCGTGGAGAAAATACGGGGACTCGCAACCGGTGCCAGATTCTCCCCGGCCGCGCTGACTGGAACAGGTCGAATTCCCGGCGGCATCTTCGCCCGGCTGACTGCGGGCAGGAATTACAACGGAACCAAGATCTCCCGGATTCCCGTAATCAACTGGCACACAGCGAGTTGCGCTCAACATTCCGGCTTGTCGCACGCCGGCATTCAACGTGCATCGGGTGCCAGCACACAACAGGGTTGCCTCTTTTGGACCAGGGCTCTTTTGCACACCGATGGACAGACTCTTTCGTCGTCGTACGTTTGGATACCCCTGCACTTGGCGAAGCGATGTTCCGACACACGCAGACCCTCAGTTGCCCGCGCTGATTCGTGACGCGGCCTGGGCAGGCGCTGACGCCGATCCGACCGTTCATTCCGGCACGGCGGGCGACGATCTTCTCAAAGCCTGGCTGGACGACGAATTGGAGTCGCTGGAAGAGCGTTTCCGCGAGTTCTGGACGCGCCGGTCCTTGGTCGTCGTGCTGATCGCAGTCTGCGATCCTTAAGCACCTGTCCAGGAACACCTTCGCAGGTTAGACATTCCTGTCCCACGCGTCTGGCCGCTGTGGCTTGCTCTGGCCTGATCGTGCTGTCAGCCCGGCTCGGTTGCCTTCAAGCGTCTGGCGACTTTGACGATTAGCCAAACTGTGTCGAAGGTTCCAGATATTCTGTTCTTGGCGATTGAGATAGTCGAAACAAACTTACGGCTTTTCACGGCTCGAAATACGGGTAGGCGTTACGGGAGGCAAGCCCATGCGGACCAGACACGGCGGCTTCAGCAGAACTGCTAGCTACGTCAGCGCAGCCCTTCTGGCGTGCGGTCTTCTGGCCGTTGGTCACCCCGCCGTTGCGAGCGACTGTGAGTGCGGGGCCGATGCGGGCGGCTACTGCTGTCCCCAGACGCCCAGGCTGGAAGAATTCGGCGGCTGGAGCCTGTTCTGGCACGATCCCTGCACGACGCCGACCCTGTGTTGGGCCGGCGAGCACGACAGCCACCTGGCGCAGGCTCCGCAAGTGTACGTCTCGGTGGATTTCTTGCCGCTGTTCCGGGACGGGCCGGAGTCGAACAATGACGCAACGGCTGGCAATGACGACGACGTAGAGTTTCAGCCGGGTATCCGAGCGCTAGTCGGCGTGGGGCTCAGCGACTGGTACCGCCTCGAGTTCTCGTCTCTAGCCTTGCACTCGTGGAAGGACTCTTGCTACTCGGATAACGGCGTCAACCTTTGGTCGGAGTTGGACAATTCCGAGTTGAACGTGCGGCGACGAATCGCGATGCCGACCGATCGGCACGTCTGCGCTGAGATGTCCTGGTTGGTGGGCCTGCGGTACATGCAGGTCGATGAAGAATCCAGCGTAACAACCGAAAACGATCTTTTCGGCGCTCAGATCGGCGCCCTGGCTCAATTCCTGGTCCACGATCGGGCCTGGATCGACTTTGAAATCAAGGGCGCGATGTTCATGAACGAGGCGGAGGGCAGCGGGCCAAACTGGCAAGTAGTCAATACCGATTGCACGTCCTTTCTGGGCGACCTGTCGCTCCAGTTCAACTATCAATTCGCGCCCTCGTGGACGATCCGCGCCGGCTACAACGCGATGTGGCTGACCGGCGTGGCGCTCGCTGGCGAGAACAATGCCAACAATCAAGTGGACGCCCAGTGCCTGGATCACGATGGCGACGTTGTCTATCACGGTCCCAACATCGGGCTTATTTGGGCTCGCTAGCCAGCGGCTTCAGCCAGTACTCCAGGAACGCTAGTTCCAATTCCAACGCTTCGGCCGTAGGCACGTGGGTGGGGCGAGCGGTCATGGCGACGCGGTGGCGCTGGCCCAGCAGTTGGTTGACGGCGATCAGGTGGTTGAGCGCCATCCAGTTCCGCGGCGGGTCTTCGGTGCCGCCGGAGACCAGCACGGGGCGCGGGGCCATCAGGGCGTGCAGGTCGACCAGGTCCTCGCCGGCTTCGAACAGCTCCTTGTACAAGCCGGTGCGGGGCTTCTCTGCCGATGGGATGCCGCGTGGGCGCTGGGTGTTGGGATCGTAGCCCAGGTACCACGGCTCCCAGTAATTGACGCTGCCGTTCTTCTCGTTGAATACGATGCCCGGATCCGACCACACGGCGCAGGCAAACTTGTCGTACAGGCAGGAAGCAAACATGGACCACTTGCCGCCGTACGACAGGCCGATGATGCCGATCCGCTGCGGATCGACCTGCGGCAACTGAGCCAGCGCGGTGTGGCAGTTGGCGGCGACGTAGGCCAACAGTGTCAACGGCTGGCGCCGCCGCTCCTGGCCCGCTTCGATCAGCAGTTGCCGCGTGTCCAAGGCGGGTTTCTCCACCGAACCGGGCGTGCCGATGGACAGACTCACAAAGCCGCGGCGGACCAATTGCACGCCGTAATCGTGGGTGCCGTGGCCCTTCTTGCCCTGGCCGATACTGGTCAGCGCTTCGTAAAACGGGACGAACACGGCGGGGAAGGGGCCCGTGCCGGCGGGGATCAAGAGGTAGCCGTCCGCCAGCTGGCCCTCGGGCGACACCTGCACGTGGACGTGATGTTGGACATAGCCGGGACACTCGACGGATTCCAGCCGTTTCACCCCTGGACGCTCGACCAGCGGCGGCCAGACGCCCATCCGCCGGTGCCACGTATCCAGGATCTCCTGGCGGCGGCGGGCCCAATCCTCCGGCGTCTTGACCGCGGCGCCGTCGGCAAATCTCAACGGTGACCGATAAGGCCCGAATTGGCCCGCGAATTCAGCGGGCGGCTGAAAAAACCTCTCCAGACGTTGCCGCAGCACGTCGCGATCCTGTGCGGCTTCGGCGGCCCAAGCCGTGCGGGGTGCGAACAGAGCCAGAAATGCTACGGATGCAAGGAGGTTGAGTATTCGAGGGCGACGCATGAAAGTAACTCCTTTTCCTTTTGGAAGTGCGGCGTCTTGCCGCTTTGGCTGGATGGCGACTCGACGGCCGCTGGTTTGTGTTCCGCTGCTTGGCGGTGTCTCGTGAACCCCATCCGCCAGCACGCTCCAGGCCGTGGTCCAAAGCGGCGACAAGGCGCCGCACTCCAAGACAGGGCTGCGGCCAACGGCGGCGTCGGTTCACGGCAAGCCGCCGATTATCTGGGCTGCGCGGTGGGCATCTTCCAGAACTCGTTGTCCACACGGGCGGTGCTCATGATCCTCGCGATGCGGGCGACGACGTCGGGCTGCTCGGCCGCCACGTCGCGCTCTTCGCCGATGTCGTTTTGCACGTCGTACAGCTGGATCGGCGCGGTGACTTGTTTCAGCCGGATGCCCTTCCAGCGGCCTTGCAGCAGCACGGCCTGGCTGACTCCGCGTTCGTAGAATTCCCAGTACAAGTACTCGTGCTTCGTCTGTTCGGCCTCCCGGCCCAGCAGCGTCGGCACAAGACTGAGGCTGTCCAGGCCTGGCGGTGGCGAGACACCGGCGAGTTCCGCCGCCGTAGCCAGGAAATCGCCGAAGTAGCCGACGTGCCCGGACACGCTGCCCGGCTTGATCTTGCCCGGCCAGCGGGCGATGAAGGGCACGCGGATGCCGCCGTCGGTCAAGCTGCGTTTGATGCCCCGCAGCGGGCCGCTCGCTTGGAAAAAGGCAGGGTCGTACTGCGGGCCGCCCTCCTTGTGCGGGCCGTTGTCTGAGCTGAACGCGACCAGCGTCCGCTCGTCGATCCCCAACTGCTTGAGTCTGGCCAGCAACTCGCCGATCTGCCGGTCCATGCGCGTGATCATCGCGGCCTGGCCCTTCAGCGAACTGTGCCAGTCGCGGTCGGCGTAGGGGCCGTAGTCCGGTACTTCCTGGCCATCGCCCAGCATCCGCGAACGTTCGTTGTTGGCGTGCGGCACGACCAGGGCCAGGTACAGGAAGAACGGCCGGTCGCGATGTCGCTCGACAAACGCCAGGGCTTCCTCGGCGAACAGGTCGCCCGCGTACTTCACGCGCTGCGTGGCGTAGCCGCCGCCCGCCGCGCCCACGGGCGTCACCACGTTCGGCAGCGGCGATTTGGCTTCGTTGCGCCACAAGAAGTCGGGAAAATGATTGTGCGCATGATGCTGGCTCAGATAACCGAAGAAAGAATCGAAGCCCTGCTTGTTGGGCACGCCCTCGTCGCCCGGCATCCCCAGGCCCCATTTGCCGACCAGGGCGGTGGCATAGCCCGCCCGGCGGAGCACTTCGGCGACCGTCACGTCCTGGTCGCGCAACATCTGGGCCCCGGAGTTTTCCGGCCCCGCGTTGCCGCGGACGCGGGTGTGACCCGTGTGCCGCCCCGTCATCAGGACGCTGCGCGACGGCGCGCAAACGGTCGAGCCGGCGTAGAACTGCGTGAACCGCATCCCCTCGGCCGCCATGCGATCCAAGTGCGGCGTCTGAATGATCTTCTGGCCGTAGCAGCCCAAGTCGCCGTAGCCCAGGTCGTCGGCCAGGATGACAACGATGTTAGGATGTTCGGCATCGGCCGCAGTGGACTGCCCGCCGAGGATGCCGATGATCGCCGAGACGGTCAAAAGCGCTCGCATGGTCGGTTTCTCCTTTTTTTCGAGATTCGCGTCTCCTGTAAGGTATCAATCTTGCGACGGATCGGGAATCGCCCTCGGTTTTGGGACGGGCGTGACCCTCGGGATCGGCGTGGGGCGAAGTGAGCGCAAGGTATCGCGCAGCCCAGCGCAGGCATTTTCTGCGGAGGTCGGTTAGGAACACGTTGTTGTCCTGCGTGGGCGGGGAGGCGTGGAGCGACCTGACCGTGGCAGTCGAGGGACCAGAAGGGGTTCGCCGCTCACGGCAGGCCCGCGCTGGCGGTGCTCGCTGAAGAGCAACTTCAAGCGTGGTCGTCAGCCGCTCGCGGAAGGACGCGCGGTTGTGGGACGTGCCTGCGGCGGAGAAGAAAAGTCGTCGCGGCCCGAAGCGCAAGTACGGGACCAAGCAGATTCACCTCAAACGACGCGGCGTGCATCCGTTGGGCTGGCAAACGATCGAGTGTTTCGTTTACCGCCAGTGGGTGACGAAGACGATCAAGACGTTCCTGGCCACCTATCGGCCGGCGCGAGGCTTGATTCGTGTCGTGATCG
>JAAYYU010000060.1 GCA_012515235.1 Candidatus Anammoximicrobium sp. | reverse complement strand
TCCAGCAGCCGGCGTTCCTGGGCGTGGCGGAGGCCAACAGCCACGTGCGGCTGTTCACGTTCGACGCGGGCGACGTGCGGGTGCAGATCGGCGAGGCCTTTGCGGGTTCGGACGAAAGCGACGGGATTCCCGACAACGGCTTGGGCGTGTGGGAGATCACGTCGGAGCCGCTGATCGACGGCGTCTGGAGGATCGAAGCCGATGTCGAGGACCAGGCGGGCAACATTGAGTTGCTGCAAGCGGGAACCATCACCATTGACAGCACCCACCCGCAGCGACCCACGATCGACCTGGTGAACCTGGGCGACACGGGCTGGTCGGCCTTCGACAACGTGACGATCGGCGACCTGACGACCCCGTTGGGAAACGGGGTGATGCAGTTCCGCATCACGGGCGACGCGGGCGACACGATCTTCCTGAAGGACGGCGACCAGGTGATCAACGGCATCGGTACGGTGCCGGCGGTAATCGCGATCCCCACGGTGGCGCCCTTCGAGGTGATCGTCACCGTCGACTTCAACGCGCTGGTGGCCACGACGGGCTTTGCCGCGGAAGGTCCGCATCCGATGACGGTGGAGGCGATGGATCTGGCCGGCAATTTGACGCAGTCGGAAGACTTGCTGGTCGAGATCGATTTCACGCCGCCCGCGGCCAACGCACCGATTCTGATCGTGTCCAGCGACACGTTGCCTGCGGGTGATGGGATCACTTCCATCAACAGCCCGGCATTCTACGGGACCGCAGAGGCGAATGCCGTGGTGCGCTTGTTTGCCAGAAACTTGGACACGCCCGGCATCTCGCTGGTCGGTTCGGGTGTGGTGGGGAGTGACGAGTCGGACGGCGATCCCAGCAACGGTCTCGGCCTGTGGGAGATCACCGCCGAGCCGTTGAACGACGCCAACTACGAGTTCTACATCGAGGCCGAAGATCAGGCGGGGAACGTTACTACTTCCGGTAACTTGGCGTTGACGATTGCCGAGCGATACGGCTATTCGTTGGATCCGGTCACCGGGGTGGTGACGCTGCACGGCGAGGACGGCATCCGGGACGTGGTGACGGTTGCGCTGGATGCGTCGCTGCCGCAGAACCTCGTGGTGACTTGGGATCGGCCGACGATCGGGTGGTCGGACACGTTCACGTTCCCGATGAAGGTCCAGGGCCTGATCATCAACACCTACGCGGGCGACGACGAACTGATCGTGGACAACAGCAATGGCTTGGTCGCGCTGCCCGACTTCATCCAGTTCAACGGCGGTGAAGGCGATGATCGGCTGACGCTGACCGGCACGACGGCCGTGGACGCGGTGACGTACAGCGTCGGTCCGAACGTGGATGAAGGCACCGTGACGCACACGGTGGCCGGTTTGCCCAACGACATTGTCCAGACGGTGCACTTCACCGGCCTGGAGCCCGTGGTGGACTTGGTGGCCGGGCCGCTTACCGTGAATGCGACCAACGGCAACAACGCCATCAATATCAGCAGCACGGGTGGCAATGGGCTGGTGAGCGTCGATGGGTTCGAGACCATCGAGTTTGCCAACAAGACGACGCTAACAATCCATGCCCTAGCTGGCAGCGACACGATCGTCGTCAACAACCCGGCGGGCCTGATCGGCGACATCACCGTCAACGGCGGCGATCCGACCGGCAGCGACCGGTTGATTGTCAACGGCACAATCGGCCAGGACACGGCGACCCTTCTGCCGACCGACACGGACAGCGGTTCGCTGTCCGTCCCAGGATTGCCGACCGTCAACTTCGACACGGTCGAGTCCGTCACCTACGACGGGCAGGGCGGCGACGACGAACTGATCGTCCAGACGCCCGCTTACATGGACACCATCACCCTGACGCCAGACGCGGCGCCCGATGCGGGTCGCCTGGACATTGTCCACTACTACACGCCGTCCAGCTTCGCCCTGGTAGCGATCACGTATGAGGATCTGGGTCCCGATGGTCAACTGACGCTGGACGACACGGCCGTGTTCGGAACCAAGTACAAGGACGTCCTGTACTATCGCGGCACGGAGGCAGATGACTGGTTCGATGCGTCGGGTGCCGGCGCGGGCGAGATCCTCTTGAACAGTTTCGACTTCGTCGTCAGCACGCCGGGAATCACTCAGGTTAGCCTCCAGGGCCTGGGCGGCAGCGATTCGTTCGGCATCTACGGCGGCAACGGAGTGCTGCCTTGGGCTTGTATCGTGGAGGCTGGCGACGGTGCGGACAACGTTTGGCTGGGCGGCGACGACATCCACACGCTGACGCTTTGGCGTGTCGGCGACGAGAACGTGCAAGCCAGCGGTTCGGGCCTCAACGCCGACCTGAGAGGCGTCGAGTTCATCGACGCCGTGAACTGGTTCGCCGGCATTACAATCAACGGTATCGACGCCGGCACGACGTACGACGTCACGCCGACCACGGAATGGGACGCAACCGTGATTGCGGGGACTTCGCCCGTGATCCATGTCGAGACGGATTCGACGTTCCTGATCAATGATTTCAATTGGGACGACCAAGACACGCTCCAGGTCCATGGTTCCACCGACGGCGAGACGATCACCGTGGACACGACGGTGACCCCGGCGGTGGTGCAGGTCGGCACTTTCCTGCTGCCGGTCAACTTCACGTTGGGCAACATCGAGTCGTTGCGCGTGTTGGGCCACGACGGCGCCGACACCTTCCACGTCACGGCCAGTTCGGTTCCGATTTTCATCGACGGCGGCGACCCGATCGGGCCGACGCCAGGCGACGTGCTGAACATCACGGGCGTCGGGGTGGGCGCCGTGAACGCCGGGCCGGAGAGCGACGAAGGCAGTGTCGTGATCGGCGTCAACGAGCCGGTCAGCTTCGACCATATCGAATCGATTTCCATCACGCCTTCCGCCGGCGCGGTCGTCTACGGCACCAACGGCGACGACGCGATCACGATCATCGCCCGCGACCAGGACTACTTGGCCGGCCTGGACGGCATCAACGACTTTACCGTGTCCGTCAACGGCGGGCCGGACGTCCTGTTCGTGGACACGCCCGCCTTGACGGTCGACGCCAGGGGCGGCAGCGACACGATTTCGGTGACGGTGCCGGATCCAGATCCGACGAATTCGGCCGCCGGACCTTGGGACGTGGAGCTGACGCTGCTCGGCGGCGCGCCGTCGGGTGTCGACAACGACACGGTCATCTTCGCGACGGGACCGGACGACGACGATCTGGTCTTCACCGCCACGGGGCCGGACAGCGCACTGTTCAACATCGTCAATCAGAACTCGTTCAACTCGCTCAGCGGCATCGAGCACCTAACGGTCAACGCGCAGGGCGAAGTCGACGGGGACACGCTGACCAGCACGCTGGACCAATCGTGGATCGAGCCCGATCCGTTCCAGGCCGGCAACGGCACGGTGGTGTCGCAGGATGCCAACGGCAACCCGCTGCTGCCCTTGGACTACGTGGATGTGGAGTTCCCGGTCGTCAGCGGTGCGACGGTGGTCATCCAAGGCGGCCAAGCGGACGAGTGGTTCTGGCTGGCCTACGAGGACCTGGCAGGAGACGGCACGGCGGACCAGATTGTGGTCCGGGTCAGCAGTCTGCCGCCGGCGGGCGTCGGTCTCCCGCCGCCGAGCCTCGGCAACCCCACGGACGTGACCGGGTACAGCAACGTGATCCTGCAAGGGATGGGCGGCGACGACAAGTTCACGATCGATCCCGAAGTCTGGAACGAAAACGGGATGTTCGTCACCGTGCTGGGCGGCGACCCCGGCGACAGCGACGTGTTGCTGATCGACCACAGCTTCGGCCTGGATGCCCGCGAGTACAGCGTGCAGTACCCGCCGGGCGTGGCGGACGACGCGGGCGTGGTGGCCGAGAGTGGGAACGCTTTCGTGGATTTCGCGGGGATCGAGAAGCTGCAGCTGTTGGGGAACTGGGACGATACCCTGGAGTTGACTGAGGACGGCGGCGACAACGTTTGGCAGATCGGCCGAGGACCGGACGTCGCGGGCGATTCGGTCCGTTCGCAGATCGACAACCGCACGCCGGTGGACTTCCAAGGCTTTGATCTGGTCGTGTTCAGCAACGACTTCGGCGTCGATCGCTTTATCGTCAGTCCGGACCGACTGCCGACGGATAACGTCCCCGAGTTGGAGGCCGACTTCCGCATCGACGGCGTCGTGACCGGCAATCCGCCGCGGGCGCGGGACGTGTTGGAGATCCGCGGCACGGGATTCGACGATGCCGTCTATGCGACCGATGACGGCGACATCGCGACGGTCACGCTGGGCGTGGATATCGACTACTTGGAAATCGCGACCCTGGTCATCGCCACCGGTGAAGGCGACGACACGCTGCTGGTGGACGCCAGCGCCGAGGCAGTCAGCACGCCAATCGTGTTCGACGGCGGGAGCGGGTCGGACTTGCTGCAAGTCACCGACGCCGCGGATTCGACCAAGTTCGACGAGGTCGTGTATGCGCCCGGCCCGGCGGTGACCGAAGGCCGATTGGAGTACAAGGACGCCAACGGTATCGCCGCGATGAAGATCGACTTCATTAATCTCGAGCCGGTGCAAGACAACGTTCCGGCCGCCGTGCTGACGGTCCACGGCACGGGCGCGGACAATGCGATCGACTACGTCCAAGGTTCCAACAGCGGCATTGCCATGTCGCTCTTCGGCGGCGCCAGCACGGGTCTGGTCCAAGTGGACGCCTACGAGTCGATCGAATTCGCCCGCAAAGCCGCGTTGTTTATCAACGCCGGTGGCGGGAATGACGTGGTGAATTTGAAAAACACCGTCACGCCGTTGAGCTTGACGGCCATCACGGTCAACGGCGGGGACCCGACGGCGGGCAGCGACGTGGTGATCGTCAACGGCGGCCTGACGGCGGGCGGCCTCGCAGTGACGGACACCATCGGCTTTGCGCCCACGGCGCCCGACGCGGCGAGTTTGACAGGCGTGCAGGGCGTGACGCAGGTGAACGTGGCCACAGTGGAGGCGGTGGTGATTAACGGCTTGGGCGGTGGCGATACGCTGACCACGACCACGCCGGCCGGGGCTCACACGGTGACGTTGATCCCGGGCAGCACTCCGGACAGCGGCGGCGTGCGGGTGGACTCGTTGGTGCCGATGGACTTCACGAACCTGGGCGTGGCGGCGGCGGGCAGCCAAGTGCTGTTGGCGGACGCGGACGCGGACGACACGTTTGTGTACTTGGGCACGGGTGCCAACGATGCCTTTACGGTGTCCACGGCGGGCACGGTGAAGTTAAACGGCCAGGTGCTGGTGGATCCGTCGCAGGCTGCGATCTTGACGCTGAAGGGTCTGGAGGGGCAAGACACGTTCGCGGTGAGCGGGAGCGGCCTGTACACCACGGTGAATGTGGAAGGCGACGGCCCGGACACGGGCGACGTGCTGACGATCGACACGCCGACGGCGGCGCCGGGGGCGGTGACGGTGGACCTGGGCAACGCCCGGATCGAGGGTTACCTGGGGGCGGCCGGGAACTATGTGAACTACAGCGGTCTGGAGACCATCAACGCCCAGGCGGGCGGGTTGGCGCTGACCGCGGTGACGACGGGCTCCGACGACACGCTGGTGGTGACGCCGTACGGGGGTAACGCGGGGACGTTGCAGAACAACGGCGTGGCGCCGGTGGTGGACTACGCGGACGTGGCCGCCAATACGGTGTTTGTGGATCCGGCGGGCGGCGAGGATTTGGTGGTGGTCAACGCCACGGCTTCGAGCGAGACGATCACGGTCAACGTGGCGGGGGCCACGGTGAACACGGGGGCCAACGGCGGGCTGGTGCAGCTGGTGGATTCGGGGTCGGGGACGCCGACGGCGGCGACGACCGCCACGGCCGAGAGCCTGACGGTCAACGGCCTGGCAGGCGACGACACGTTCGACGTGACGCCGGGCGCGATTCCGGTGTTCCTGGACGGCGGCGACGCGATTGGGGTCGTGGGCGACACGCTGAACGTGCTGGCGGCGCCGGGGGACGTGACGTTCGCGCCGGGACCGGAAGCGGACGAGGGCGGGTTCGCATTCACGGTGGCGGCGCCGG
>JAAYYU010000059.1 GCA_012515235.1 Candidatus Anammoximicrobium sp. | reverse complement strand
GGGCGATGCGGCCGCCCCAGCCCGTGGTGTACGGGTCCATTTTTCCGGACTTCCGGTCGAAAAACGCCGGCAGCGCGCGGCCGCTGGGGACGATCAGTTTCGTGCCCAGCACCGCCAGGTATCCCTGGGGAGAGAGCCCACCGTCGCGGCGCGTGCCGTGGTCCAACAGTCCATTCTTGACGAGTCCGCCTTCGTCGTTGACCCAGACCTGGCGGCCCGTGGCCGCGTCGACGGCGTAAACGAAGACGCCTTCGTTGGGCCACAACCCCGCGGCAAAGTAGATGGTCCCGTCGGCCAGCACCGGGCCGCCTCGCGCGGGCCAGCGTGAAATCAGGCGTTCGTTTCCCAGCAACTTGTAAGGTTGCCGATCGGCGTCCAGCCCGCAGAACTTCCACAGCAATCGCCCCTCGTCGGCACTCAGACAGTACAGGCAGCCGTCATCGGCGACGAAATACAGCCTCCCCTCCCAAGCCAGCGGTGCAAACCGGACCGGTGCATCGGCGAAGAATGTCCAGCGTTCCTCGCCCTTCTCGCTGTCCAACGCCGTGACGGTGTCGGTCACCATCGACGGTAGCACGACACTTCTTCCCGTCACAATGGGTTCGTAGCAGCCGTCGAAGCAAAGGCGAAGGTCCTTGGGAAAAGCGGGCCGGGGTGCGGGCAGTTCGCGCGTCCACTGGAGCCGGAGTTCGGCGGGCAGTTCCTGCGGGGAAGCCGCCGTGCGTCCGGCGTCGTAACGCCACGCCGGCCAATCAGCGGCCGCCGCGGAGAGATTCGCCGCAACCAGAAGCAGTGCAACCGGCAGACGCCGGGTCGAAAAACCAAGTGGGCCGATCATCAATCGCCTCTCGTGTGATTTTGTGGGCCGCGTGCCCAATGTGCTGGATCAAGCCCGGTCCCTGGAAGCCTCCTTCTATTCGACAAGGACGACCTCTTTTTCCCTTGTCAATCGGCCGTATCGGTTTTCGCCGATCAGCCACACCTGCACGATGCCTGGATCCCGAATCAGGCCGGCGGGTACCGCCACTTTTCGGCTGCGGCGGTCTTGCTCGGTGAGCCACACGTTATAGCGTCCGTAAGGGGGCTTGGAGTTCATGAACTGCGCCGTAATGACGCTCAGGTTGTCGGCGGTAAAACTGATTTCCCACGGCTTGTCCCGCGTTGGCCTCTCCGCGGGCAGGCTGAAGTCGAGATCGCACACGGAAAACTCGCACGCCTGACTCCGGGAACCGTCGCTCATGACGCAGTGCGCCGCATGATCGCCGCAGTCGGAAAACAAGCGTTCGATCACGCCCCTGCCGCGCAAGGCGATCTCCTCGACCACCGTATCGCCGCGCTGGATGACGAGGGTCTGGACGCCTTGGGAGTCCCTGTCCATGACATGGAACTTCACGGCCTGGTGCTTGAAGTAGGGCACCCAGTCTCCGCGGTCGAGCAGCAAAACACGATTGATGGCAGGCCTCGCGGAATCCTCTTGGTAGCACGGAAACAAGAACGATTCCGCCTTGTTGTGCTCTCGCCAGGCATCGAAGTCGGTGATCCGATACAGTCTTCTGCCTCGGGACGAAATGTGGGAATCGAAGTCGGATGCGTTGCGGAGGATATCTCGCGTGGTTGGCGGCCAGCTATCCTCGACACGGACCGCCGTCACACGATTCCCGCTTTTCTCCACCCCCGTCACGATTTCCACGTGAGAGCCCCCACCGACCGTCGCAGGCGGCGTATAGATGACATCACCCAGTTCGGCGGACTGAGCCGATTGCGGGGCGACCAGAACGACACCCTTGCGGAACTCCGGGCCGTGATGCGAGCTTCGGTAGGGAAGAGCGCACTGCAAGGCATAGCTGGTAAACGACGAGCAGACCTTTCCGTAGTAGGTCGCGGCATTGGACACCTTGCCGGAAAGGTTCTCGGTGTACAGCACGCTCCGGGGATTCTCCACGGCGGCCAAAAACGTCTTCAGATAAATATCGAAGCCGATGCACCGCCCCACCGACTTGACACTCGAATACGGTACGCCGGTGTACTCGGTTCCTTCCTTGAAAGAGCCGCCAAGGCGGTTCGGCATTCCGCCGGCAACCGGAGTCCATTTCACTCCCGACAGGATGCGAGCGTACTGGACCGCGTGGTCCTGCCAGGCTCGCGGGTTTTCCTTCGCTTCCTGGCCGAAAGAAGACTCGGGAAGGTAAACGGCAGTCGCCAGCAAAGCGAGTACCATAAGAAAACACCACTTCGGTTTCGCCATTGACTTCCTTTCGTCTCTCTCACGAGAATCCAGATCACCTGTCTGTGCCAGCATTCATCAGGGCGCGGCGTGAATCTCTCGTAAATGGCGGTTGACGGCCGCGCTCAGGTGGCCGGCGGCCGAGGCGGTAAAGGGCGAGGTCGCCGGTTCGTAGCCGCCGGCCAGGTACTCCGGCTCGCTGGGCAGGTAGCAAAACGTGCCGTTAGTGTAGCCAACGTAGAACGTGTTGGCAAAGGGCGAGCGGTCGCGGATCTCGTTGGAAATTTCGCAGAACAGCTCCAGGGGAGCGCTCCAGAGGACCGTATCATCGTTGATGCGCAGGAATCGCAACGGCACCAACAAGGTCTCCGTGCCGTCGTCGGCAACGCGCAGGTACTCCTTGAGCACATCCGACCAGGCAAGTCCCGGACGCTTGGGAGTCTCGACGATAATGCGCGAGGTCCTTAGCTTCACCTCGGCGGTGGTGGCGCCCAGACGGCGGTTTGCCTCCAGAATCGGATCGCCCAGCAAGACCTTAAACCGGTCGAGGAGCTTGATCTCGGTCTCGGCTCGGGTGCTGTAGAGCGGGGCGATATTGCCGGCGGCGCCGTTCAGGTAGAGCATCGCCGCCCCGGTTTTCTCTTCGACGTATTCGGCGACGGCGCCGGGCCCGTCGGCGCTGACGACGGTGCAGGTGCCGCCAAGCACCGTGCCGTGCATGGCGTAGTTTGCCAGCAGGGCCAAAGGAGTGCCATCGGCCTTTTCCAGACGCATCAGCCCGATGCGGCGGTCCACCGGCCCGGAAGGATTCCGGCCGAGGCGGACCTGGCCGTTGGCGTCGCGGGCGCGGCGGTTGATATTGGCCTCCGCATAGCCGCAGCCGACGCCCAGCTTGGCGGGCGCTAACTTCTGCCGGGCCTGCCGAACACCGTCCGCAAGCGTCTTTTCCACCAGCCTCGTATAGGTTTCATCCACCGGGAACTGGAAGCGGTTGGGCATGAACAATCTGGGAACGCCAGGCGGACCGACGTAAGGCGACGAATGGGTGTGGGTGATGGACCACCAGATGTTCTCCGCCGGCAGGCTCAACTCTTTGGCCAGATTGCCGGTAACGCAGTCGCAAAACGCGGGCGAAAGCGAACAGAGGTCGGAGGAGATGAGAACGAACGAAGTCGCGCCGTCGTCGAGCGCTAGGATGCGATGATATAAGCGGTCATGCACCTTGGTAGACATGCGGGGGCTGTAACCTCGCAACATCTGCGGCGTCTCTGGCGTGATGTCGACCTTGACCACCGCCGCGCGAAATTCCGCGGCCTGCAAGC
>JAAYYU010000058.1 GCA_012515235.1 Candidatus Anammoximicrobium sp. | reverse complement strand
CGGGCACCAGGCTGACCGCGTAGCAGCCTTTGGCCTTCTTGGTGAACAGATCGCGGACATGGGACCGGCCGTGCGGCAGTTGGAGTGCGCCGATGTCGATCATCCGCTGCAGAACGCGGACGAGCTTTTGGTTGAGGATCTTGGCGGGCAGGTGACCGGCGAACCCCAGCACGTTGACGGCAAAGTGCCGCGCGTCGGTCGTCGGCGAGACCCGGTGGCGACTTCCTCCGAACAGCTTATGGACCATCAAGAACATCCGCCGGCTGGCGAAATCCAGATCCCGGTACAGGTCGAGATCAAAGAACAGCCGCCCGCCACCCGTTGCCCGGCAGAACTCCAGGAACAGCGGATCCCAGACGATCCGCCACGCTCGGGAGGAAGCCGGATCGAGCGGCAGGCTGTAGCTCAAGAACCCAAAAGCGACCTGCCGATGTTCCGAGCGAACCGGATCGAAAAACGCGTCGCTCGTGTAGGTTACCGCGGCCAGTCGCCCGATCGCCTGCCGAAAAGACTCGTAGTTCCCCCCGCCCTTCTTCGTCCCATCGCCAAGACAGCCCAACCGGCGCAAGCAGTAATGCGGCGTCGCCCATAAGTCGATCCCGCCGTCGCGCTCGGCAAGCGTCAGCGCGAGCAACCCCCACAGAAAAAACTCGTCCCCAGGCGACAGCCCACGTCCTGCGGTAAGCGTCACATTCGCGAACCGCCGCCGACCAGAAGGTCCGTAGTAAAAGCCGGTGTTGTGGCGAAAACCGTCCTGGAGCGAGACCTTCGTGTCGAGCGGGCACAGGGCATGCTCGATGAGCGAGAGCTGCGCAAGTCCAGAGGTGGCTGCACCGCCGCGGTGTTTAGCGACCCGCTCGGGAGTGCCGATGGCCGAAGCGACTGGCATAGGTTTGCCGCCAGTATAGCTCCGCGAGCGAGGGACGTTCCTCGAAGATCATTGACGAATCAAAAGGTGATGTTCTCCTTGCCCAGTTTCCCGGGGAAACTCAGGCCGCCTTCCGCTTGGGTAAGCCAAAATCGCGGTCGAGTTCCCCGCAGAGCCCGAGGCGATGAAACGGTTGTCACTGGAGGCTTGGCCGGCTTTTGCAGTTTCGACTGCTGCAGGCTATAGCAGGCCGGCTCTCGCGCGGCGCAAGACTTCGCGCAAACGCCCAACGGTTTCGTCCGTGTTTGGACCGAACGCTCCGGGCCGTACGGTCGGAGGTTCGGCTGCGGATCGAATGCCAGCCATGAAAAGGAGGTAAGTCTCGGCGCGGACATCTTCTGCTCTGACTGCAGGCAGGAGCGAGATCTTCACAGAAGGATGGGAGTGCGCGATGGGCGAGCCGAGGCTTTTCGGTTCGCACTGGTCCCAAGCAACCTTTCGCTCCTCGCGCATCCAGTCCTCGAATAGGTCGGCAAACAACTCTGATGACGCGTGCCACCAGACGACAACGGCGTCGGCGGCATCGGTGTCGCATTCGATTGGTCGGACGTGCTCGCAGTCTGCGTGGAAGTGGTGGTCCGCGGTAGCGACAGGTGAAGCCCGGACACCGAGTTCGTAGAATCGCGAAAACCAGCGGAAAGAAAAAGAGACTTCGTCGGCGTCTGCCGACCAAGTTCGGTCGACGTGGTGCCCCCACTCGTGGTACAGGGTGTATTCGCCCGGTGCGATGACGAACGGAAGTGGCGGAGGCTCCATCCCGAGATCTCGCATCATACGCATCACCTCCGCGGCATAGGAGTTCCCTGCGTGTACGTACCTGCCGCCAGCATGCGTGATGCCGCTTCGATTCCCGCTTCCGGTCTTAACCACGACGCACATTGGGTCGTCAAAGCCTCTCTCGGCAAGCCGTCTGAGGGCTCGCGTGAACCCGGTCGACAGGCGCTTTCCGTAGGACTGGACTCGAAAGCCATGGATCGTGGCCAGTGTCGAATGAGCCGAACTGGTCGTTTCGGGAGATTCCGTGTTCATCGGTGTCCTTGGCCGAGTATCGTTGATGCGGTGAATGATCCGAGCGAAAATCGTACAGCGTCGGTGAGATCCATGAAAGACTGAAGAAGGCCGGGGGGTGGAATTTCCGATTCATGGGTTTCCCGACGCATCGGCCGGTAGTCCGCGTTGGGTCGGGTGCAGCGAGCCGAGCCATTGCCAGACGCGTGGTGTCGTCAGCCAGATTGGCAATTTCCAAAACGGAGATTTGTGTCAGGATTAAGTGAACTGTTCTCGACACGATCCGGCGGCATGATGAGCCTCTCTTCCGTCGCCCCGTACACAGCGGTCGCAGCTTGGGGACGTCGGGCAGCCTCCGCGGTTACGGGCCGAGGGATTCGGTCCAGCCGTTGGTTGATGTTCGTTTACGGATTTCGTATACTTTTATGTGTAAAGGCTTGGTCATGCAGATCTGGATTGCTTCCCGCAAATTGGCGAAGTTGTTCAACTCGCAAGAAGAGATGCGAGCCAAGCTTGGGCCGCGCTGTGCCCAGCTGCTGCAGCAACGGCTGGAAGAACTGCAAGCGGCAGCCACACTGGAAGACATGGGAGCCCTACCGACGGCGCGGTGTCACGAAATGAAGGCGAACCGGAAATCGCAACTGGCCCTCGATTTGGACCGCGTACGGTGGCTGGTGTTCGAGCCAGTGCATCGTCCCGTACCGAGTAAACACGATGACCGACTTGATTGGTCGATGGTGACAGAGATCGTAATCCGTGAAGTCATCGATCACGCCTGAGGAACCAAAAAAATGGCACGCCAAACGCACGCACCGCAGGAACGGACCGCCTACGAGCCGGACTACACCGTGGCACCCGGTCGCACTCTGCAGGAGACGATCGACGCGTTGGACATGGATCAGCGGGAACTGGCCAAACGCACGGGGCTGTCGGTCAAGCACATCAATCAAGTCATCAAAGGTGCCGCCTCGATCACGCAGGACACAGCCATCCGACTGGAACGCGTCACCGGCGTACCAGCCCGGATGTGGAACAGCCTGGAAGCGAACTATCGGGAGCGACTGGCGAGGCTGGACGAGCGGACTCGCCTGCAGGCCAGCCTGGATTGGCTCAAGACGATTCCCGTCAAGGAGTTGGTCCAGCGGGGCAAGATCCGCGCCCAGTCTGATGCGACCTGCCTTCTGGAGGAAGTCCTGCGGTTCTTCGGCGTGGCCAGCGTCGCAGCCTGGAAGGAAGGCTGGCAGAAACCGCAGTTCGCGTTTCGTAAGTCGCCGGCGTTCGAAGGCCAGACGGGCGCGATGGCAACCTGGCTTCGGCTGTGTGAACTGGCTGCGAGCGACGTCCGCTGTAAGCCGTACAGCCGCGCACGCTTCCAGGCGGCCTTGCAGCCGATCCGTGCCCTGACCGTCGCGGACCAGCAAGCCTTCTTCCCCGCCATGCAAGCCCATTGCGCCGAGACCGGCGTGGCGGTCGTCTTGGTGCCCGACATCAAGGGCGCCCCCGTCAGCGGCGCGGCCAAATGGCTGTCGCCCCGCAAGGCGATGATCGGCCTGAACCTGCGTGGCAAGAGCAACGACCGCTTTTGGTTCAGCTTCTTTCACGAAGCCGGCCACCTGCTGCTGGACAGCAAGAAAGAGACCTACGTCGACGTCGATGCGGTCAACGATCCGCGTGAACAACAAGCCAACCAGTTCGCCGCCAACATGCTGATCCCGCCGGCGCGGGCCGCCGAGTTGGCCAGTTTGAGAACCGAAGCCGACGTGCAAGCCTTCGCCCGCTCCGTCGGCATCGCCCCCGGCATCGTCGTCGGCCGCCTGCAACACGACGGGATCATTGGGTTCAACCAACTGAACGGGCTGAAATCCTGGCTCCGCTGGCCGACCGACCAGTGACCGTAGATCTGTCCAACAAACAGGCCCGCTAGGGCACTTTTCCGCCAAGATTCCGCGCGAAAAAGCGAATACCCAATTGCCTTTCATGTTATTGCCGCCAGCGCGGCGGCAGGCGGGGGATAAGCGGCGCCGTGAGCACATCTTTTCGGGATGTGCTGATTCCTCGAACCCACCCGAAAACGGTCCGATTGCGGATGCGGCTGGCCCAACAAGAAACGTGTTTCGGTCGGCCTCGAAGACGCGACTCAGCCAAACGGCAGCGCCGCGTCGATCGTCCGAGAGGCGATGAGTCTTCGTCGATGGCTCTACGAGCCGTGCGGCTATCGCAAAAGACCGCCGCAATCAGCACAGCTCTGAAGACCCATACTGCGTCAACGTGAAAGGCCCACTGCCCCGAAGTGCGCTTCGCTCGTGGATCCGAAAAGAGAAAAAATGCTTCAGGCTATTGCTAATCATTTACAGACTTGGTATATTCTTTGTAGCTTCCGTTGGCCGTCTCGATCCGAATCGCGGCCGGCAAATTGGCGCGGTTGTCACTCAGGCAAAGCGAGAATTCTCAAACCACAGGAGGTTCTGTCATGTCCGTCGGTTTCCCTCAAGTTCAAGTTGGTCAGCCCGTCCGTTACAAGACATTGTCCGTGTTTCCGTTGTTCGACGGGTCGATAACGCCCGTCGAGTACACGCTTTCGGATGAAGGCATCGGGGCGGGCTCCGTGTCCGTGGAAGAGGTTTCGGAGAGCGGTTCGGTGCCCGATTTGTTGGTCGAGAACAAGGGCGACGTGCGGGTGCTGTTCCTGGAAGGCGAGGAGCTGGTCGGCGCCAAACAGAACCGGGTCCTGAATACGTCGGTGCTGATCGCCGCCCGCAGCAAGACGAAGATCCCGGTGAGCTGCGTCGAGCGGGGGCGTTGGGGATACAAGTCCCGGAAGTTCGGCTCCAGCGGCAGCCACTCGTCGTCCAAGTTACGTTATTTCCTGAAAAGCTCCGTCAGCAGATCGGTCCTGGCCAGGCGGGGACACCGCTCAGACCAGGGCAAGGTCTGGGAAGAAGTCGCACGCCAGCAGTCGGCCTTGGGTACGCCGTCACGTACCAGCGCGATGGCGGATACCTTCCAAGCCCATGAAGGAAACGTGGCCGAATTCCGCGAAAAGCTGCAGTACGTGGACGGGGCCTGCGGACTGGCCGTGGCCATCGGCAAGAAAGTCGTCGCCGTCGATTTGTTCGACAAGGCGACCACGTGCCGGAAAGTGTGGCAGCGGCTGCTGAGCGGCTATGTGCTCGACGCGTTGGAAGCGGACGCCGAAGTGGGTCAGGCAGAGCCGGATCAGGCCGAGGCGGCCGACGTCGAGCGGCTGTTGGCAGCGGCCAGGGCCATGCCTTGGCACAAGGCGGACTCGGTGGGCGAAGGCGACGAGTACCGGGCCAACCAGGGCGACGACGTCCACGCTTCGGCGCTGACGCTTGACAATTCGCCGGTGCATGTCAGCGTCGTGGCCGCATCGTAGACGCTTCGCTCCGCGACGCGATTTTGCTCGCGGAGCGAGCGGTCTACGATCAGCAACATCAATCGGGGGGGCTGAGCATGGCGGATTACGAGGCGTTGGCCAGACGGCTGGCAGATTGGTCGGGCACGATCGGCGAATTCTCACAGACGCTCGATCGGGAAAAAGTCCCGTACTTGAGTTTCTCCAAAGTCACTTGCGTCGAGTTCTGCGGCTATCGGTACCTGCTCGAATACGTCAAGCTGCAGCGTCCCCGCCCCGAACCGGACTACTTCGTCAAGGGGCAGGCGTTTCACGAGACGGTCGCGAGCCTGTACCGCGATCTGACCCAGGGGCGGCCGGCTGACGAAAACGCTCTGCTGGACGTTCTCCGCCGCACGCTCCCACACCCGACGATCGACGTCGAAAACGCGGTTCGGCTCGCCGCGCGGAACGCTTACCAGGGCTTCGAAGTGATCGGCGTGGAAGAGCCGTTCGTGCTGTCGCTGGATGGGGGCCTGCCGCCATGCGTCGGGGTCGTCGACCTGATCCTCCGCCGCGGGAAAACGTTCTTCGTCGTGGACCACAAAACCGGCAAGAAGTTCAACGGAGCGGACGACCTGCAGCTGGTTCTCTATCGCGAGTACGTTCGCCGCCAGTACCAGGCCGTCCGCTGTCTGGCGTTTGTGGATGAATACCGCTGGGTGCCCAACCTGGCCACCATCCGCAAGCCCGCGTTTCAGAGAACGCGAATCCCACTGGGACGGACCGACTGGCGTTTGGCAACCCGGCGGCTGGCTTGGGCACACCGCCGAATTCAAGAGATCCAAAAGAACCAAGACGTCTGGGCGTTGGGAGAGTGCTACATGTGCCCGTACAGAGGCACCTGCCCGAAGGCCTCCGTGGGCTACTCCAGTTACTGGTAGTAGTGTCGCGAAAAATCGAATCCCTTTGTTTGTCTAGGAGTTGAAAATGAACGATTTCGCCGGCCGCTGGTGCACCACCTATGGGCGCATGGATTTGGAACAGTCTGGGACGCACGTCAAAGGCGTTTATCAAGCCCTCGAAGGCATCCCCTGCCAGATCGAGGGCCAAGTCCGGAGCGACGTGTTGAAGTTCGATTACCGAGAGCCCAAGGCACGCGGCACGGGTTCGTTCCAGCTCCAGCGGTACGGGATGTTTTCAGGACAGTGGCGCGAAGACAAGACGGGCAACGAAGGCGTCTGGCACGGGTATCGTGGTTTCGACGGCGTCTGGGATACGACGTTCGGCCTGTTGCGGCTGATTCAAGAGCCGGATCGGGTCGTCGGGATCTACGAGTTGGAGGACGGGGGCGCTTCGCTGGAAGGGGAACTGCGAAATGCGGAGACTCCGGCGAAGCCCAGCCCGGCCAGCCGCTCCAAAACGCCTGCTGATGCGGCGCAGGAGACGACTGGGACGACGCAGGGTGTGGCCAGCCGCCTGGTGTTCCGTTACCAGGAACCCACGTGCCAAGGTGAGGGCTGGTTCGAGTTGGACGAAAGCCAATGGCGCTTTCATGGGAAATGGCGGGCGGCGGGGGCCCGTTCCTGGGAATCCTGGGGCGGGCAGCGCGTGTTTCCCACGGCGAACCTGAAATGGCTGGTGGTGCTGGAAGCCCACTGGCAGCGTGTGCTCCAAGAAGAGAACTACTCGCTCGGCGGCATGCTGCGGGAATTCTTTGCCCGCGTGCCGGGACTGGAGGTGCGGCACCGGTTCTTCGCCAGCGAAGCCGACTTGGAAAGCTGGTGCCGGGAAATCTTGTACGTTCCCGAGCCGGTCGCCCTAGTCGTCGCCACCCACGGCACTCCGGAAGGACTGTGCGGACACAGGGGAATCCTTCGACCCGAGGCCTTGACCAAGAATCTCCGCTATGCGAACAACGTGGACGTCCTGCACTTTGCCGCGTGTTACCTGGGAAATGGCTCAGACGGCGGTTTCGCCCGCACGCTATGCCGGGAGCTGCCCTTCCCCATCTCCGGCTACGCCGCCTACGCAGACTGGGCCGCCAGCGTGCTGGTCGACTTCACGTATCTGGACATGATTTTGGAGCACGGCCTGACCCCGGAGAAAGCCGCCGACCAGGTGAAACAACTCCTCCCCTTCGCAGGCGACCGCACCAGCCGCCAGTGCGCCTACCCCGCCACCCGATTCTGCTATTGGCCAGCGGGCGGGGGACGACGCCCGTCGGCGAAGACAACGCCTTCGATTCCGCGAGCCGACGAAGACGCCGTCAGGAAGCCAGCGACTGGCACGCCAAAGAAGACCGCTACATCGTCACCGGCTCGCACCGGGACTGGGCAACAGGCAAAGCAGCGCGACGGACAAAGTGAGCGCAAGGGAGGTAATTGATGGACAAACAATCGGGGTAAACGGTGGATTGTTGCTTCGGTGGCATGGGGGCGAAGTACCGGTGGCCTCTTCTGATCTCCGTTCCGGTAGCAGTTCAGGGGGTG
>JAAYYU010000057.1 GCA_012515235.1 Candidatus Anammoximicrobium sp. | reverse complement strand
CTCACGCCAACTCCGCAGCATCTAACCCTGCGCCGAGGCCGGACTCCCTGCGCTCGCACCTCATCCCTCGCCCCCACTGCGGCCCCTCACCGTCCTGAAAACGCGGACCTCTTCCGTCCCGTTCCCATATCCAGCGTCTGTGCGCATCCTGTGCGCACATTGGGCATAAAACTGACCAAATTAGATAAACATTTTGACGGAAGTTATCATCAATCAAGAAAAGGTGACGCCCGTAAACCATTACAGAGGTGTGATTTACGGGCGTTTATCGCAAGTAGGCCCGGAGGGATTCGAACCCCCGACCAAGGGATTATGAGTCCCCTGCTCTAACCGCTGAGCTACGGGCCCGGACACGGTGTTTTACCGTGTTTTCTTGATATTCTCGATTTCTTTGCTGCCAATGTGACACCCGCGTTGACACCCGCGTTCGGGTTTGCTACCATGAAAGCTGAAAGATGACACCCGCCCGGTTGTGACGAGCGGGTGTCTGACACCTACCTTTACCCTTTGAGCAGGAGGTAAGCATCAATGGCCAAGTCTACCAAGTCCAAGTCCCGCCCGTCAAAGCCTCGTCCAGACTTCCCGCTCTTTCCCCATGCGTCCGGCCGCTGGGCAAAGAAGATCCGCGGTGCGTTCGCCTATTTCGGGAAGGTGGCGGACGATCCCAAGGGCGAGAAGGCCCTTGCCCTGTGGCTGGACCAAAAAGACGAATTGCTGGCCGGGCGAAAGCCAAGGCCGAAAACTGACGACGGACGGCTTACCGTTCGCGATTTGTGCAATCGCTTTTTGTCTGCCAAAGTCAAACGGCTGCAAGAGGGCTTACTGTCTCCCGCGACGTTTGCCGACGCCAAGGAAACCACGGATCGGATCGTCCGGGTGTTCGGGAAGTCTCGCAGCGTCGAAGACCTAGACGGTGACGACTTCGCGGAGCTGCGGGCGGACATCGCGAAGACTCGAAACCCGGAATCAGTGGGCAACGAGATCAACAGGGTTCGCTCCGTGTTCAAGTTCGCGTGGGAGAACCGGAAGTCAACAGGGCTCGCAGCCCCGGTTGAGTTCGGGACGGAGTTCGCGAGGCCGAGCCGGCGAGTGTTGCGGACGGTGCGAAACGGGCGCCCGCAGAAGTTCTTTGAGGCGGCGGAAGTCCGGGCCATGTTGGACGCGGCCGGGCAACCCATGCGGGCCATGATCCTACTGGGCGTAAACGGCGGGTTGGGAAACTCGGACATCGGCAAGCTGCCTGCGTCTGCCCTGAACCTGGAAGCCGGTTGGCTGGACTACCCGCGGCCGAAAACTGGCGTCTGCCGGAGGATCCCGTTGTGGGTGGAAACGGTAGCGGCCATCCAGGAGTGGCTGCCGATGCGTCCGAAGCCACGAGACGATCGGCACGCCGACTTGGTGTTCATCACGTCGCACGGCGGGGCGTGGGCGAAAGACTTGCGAGAACTGGACACGAGCAACGGCTTCGAAGACTTGCAGAAACAGTGTCGCAAGAGTGCCGACAACCCGATCAGCAAGGAAATGCGGAAACTGATGGACAGCCTGAATATCACGCGGGCCGGAGTCTCGTTCTATTCGTTGCGGCACGTTTTCGAGACGATCGGCGGCGAGTCGCGAGACCAGGTTGCCGTTGACTTCATCATGGGGCACGCCGACGAGTCGATGGCCGATCGGTACCGGGAGCGTATTTCGGACGATCGGCTGCGGGCGGTTGTAGAACATGTGCGGAAGTGGCTGTTCCCGACTGTACCGTAAATGGTAGTTTCGGGTGGGCAATATACCGCAAACGGTAGCGATATACTTAGGGGTGGTTAAAGCATCCCAAAAAGGAATATACAGCACGTTGAGCCTCCCTTAGAATGATCGCAGATTCAGCAACGATCATTTTGAGGGGGGCTTTTCAATGCGCCTACACGATCGAATCGCGAAGAACCAAGCCGGACGCCAAATGAAGATCGGCGGTGCCGACTATCGGCGCTGGCTTAGCGTGCTGGGTGTCCCTGATGGGCCGATGACCTGCCATACCGCATGGGCCGTTGCCATCGCCATCGCTGTGCGGCGGGCGGGCGAATCTCTGGACACTGCTAAGGCGGTGCTGGCCGTGCTCTCCAACATGCCACCGCAAGTTGTGGCGGACGCGATGAGCGAGGGCCGTAGTTGCGTCTTCGTGGTCAATGGCAATGTCTGCCCGCGGCTGACGAGCCGATCGGCGTACACGTCCGACTACATGAACGAGCTGCGGGCGGCAGCGGAAGAGTCGGGGATCGTCGCCACGAGTCGGCTTGTAGACACGTTTCCCGTCTACGCCAAGCTGCAATCCATCAAGGAAGGTTCGGGCAAGGCCGGGCGGCCGAACATCGCCCTGCAACGCGCTCGAATCGCAAGGCGAGTGGAGGATGCCCGCAATGCTTACCCCAACAACTGACGAGCTGCTTTCTCCTGCCGACGTTGTGAGCGCAAGGGAGGTAATTGATGGACAAACAATCGGGGTAAACGGTGGATTGTTGCTTCGGTGGCATGGGGGCGAAGTACCGGTGGCCTCTTCTGATCTCCGTTCCGGTAGCAGTTCAGGGGGTG
>JAAYYU010000056.1 GCA_012515235.1 Candidatus Anammoximicrobium sp. | reverse complement strand
CTCGATCGCCGGGGGCAGCAGCTCGGATGACTCCGCAGCGCCGACCTTGAGCTGGTCGATCGCCAGCCTGGACGCGGGCAGCGCCGCGGACTTGACGTTCAACGCCACGGTCGTGGGCGGCCTGGCGGCCGGCGCCTACGTGAACTATGCCCAGGTCATCGAGTCCGACAACTACGATCCGAACAGCAACCCCAACGACGGCTCGATTACCGAGGACGACGACGCCACGACCACGCCGCTGATTTCGGACCTGAGCCTGACCAAGACGCTCGATCCGTCCCGCACGCCCGCCGGACTGTGGACCGACGCCGACGGCAGCGGCACGATCAGCACCGGGGACACCGTGCGCTTCCTGGTCACGGTCAGCAACGCCGGCCCGGACACGGCGAACGGGGTGAAGGTCACCGACCAGTTGCCCACGGGCTACACCTGGGTTGCGGACAACGGCGCCGGGACGTACGACCATACCACGGGCCTCTGGTCGGTGGGCACCGTGACCACCGCCGAGCCGCGGACGCTGCTGATCACCGCCACGGTCGCGGCCAGCGGCATTTACACCAACCTTGCGGAGATCACCGCGTCCGACAATTTCGACCCAAACAGCACGCCGGACAACCAGGTGGACGGCGAGGACGATCAATCCAGCGTCACGCCGGACGTGGCGCTCGTGTCCAACTTGAGACTGACCAAATCGGCGTCGATCGTCAGCGACACCGCCCCGTTGGGCAGCTTCAACGCCGGGGACGTGGTCCAGTTCGCCATCACGGTCACCAACATCGGCCCGAACGAGGCCACCGGAGTGGCGGTCGAGGACGTGGTGCCTTCCGGTTACTCGAATGTGACGGCCATCAGCAACTTGGGCATCCTGGGCGGCGACGGCAATATCGACTGGACGGACCTGACCGTGCCGGCCTCCGGCAGCCTGACGTTGACCTTCAACGCCACGGTGCTGGACAGCGGCGAGTTTGCCAACTACGCCCAGATCACCGCTTCGGACAACTTCGATCCCAACAGCACGCCGGACAACGGCCCGCAGACGCCGGACGAGGACGACGACTTTACCTACACGCCGCCCCTGGCCGCGATGTCCAACCTGAGTTTGGACAAGGCCGTGGACTTTGCGCCCGGCGGCGACCTGGCCCCGACCGGCGGCTATAACGTCGGCGACACTGTGCGGTTTACGATCACCGTCACCAACACCGGCCCGCAAGCGGCCAGCGACGTCAGCGTCCGCGACACCCTGTCCCTGGGACTGGGCGGCGTGTCCAACATCAGCAGCGGCGGCAACTGGAATTCCGGCGACACCGTGCTCTGGACGGGCTTGAACGTGCCGCTGAACGGGACCGTGACGCTGACCTTCGACGCCCAGATTGTGACCGACGCGGACCAGAGCAATTATGCCCAGATCTCGGCCTCCGGCAGCTTCGATCCCAACAGCACGCCCAACAACGGCCAACGGGATCCTGACGAAGACGACGACGACACCGTGACGTTGGCGATCAGCACCGCCCAGCCGCCCGACGCGGTCAACGACAGCTCGACAAACAACCCGCCGGGCGCGGTCGAGTTGAATGTGCTGACCAACGACACCGACCCGGACAACAACTTGAATCCCGCCAGCGTGGACCTCGACCTGAACACCCCCGGCCAGCAGACGACGCGGGTCGTATCCGGCGAGGGCACATGGACCGTGGACAGCACCGGCAACGTGACCTTTACGCCCGAGAGCGGGTTCACGCACGATCCGACTGCTATCCCCTACGTGGTCTACGACCTGACGGGGCTGGTCTCGGACGTCGCCTCGATCACCGTCGATTACCGGCCCGTGGCGACCGACGACATCTCCGACGGCAATGACGCGGGCCAACCGGTGATCGTCGACGTCCTGGGCAACGACACCACGGGCGATACGCCGCTGGCCGGAACCGTGCAGATCGTCGGGACCGCCAATCCGGGCGATCCGCTGGTGGTCGACGGACAAGGCACCTGGAGCGTGAATCCGACGACGGGCGAGATCACGTTCACGCCAGAATCCGGCTTCTACGGCAGCCCCACGCCGATCGATTACACCGTCCAGGACGACGACGGCAACACGTCCGACCCGGCGACCGTGACGGTCATCTACACCCAAGCGCCCCCGGTGGCCGAGGACGACATTTCCGCGCCGTCCACCCCGGGCACGACGGTCACCTTAAGCGCCGTCGCGAACGACACCGACCCCAACGACAACCTGGACGCCGCCACGGTCGATCTGGACCCCTCCGCGCCGGGCCGGCAGACGACGCTGACCGTGGCCGGCGAAGGCACCTGGACGGTGGACAATCTGGGCAACGTTACGTTTGCACCCGCGACGGGCTTCAACGACGACCCGACGCCGATTCCCTACACGGTGCAGGACACGACCGGGTTCACGTCAAACGAGGCCACCATTACCGTCGACTACGTGCCGATCGCCAGCGACGACACCTTGCTGAACAACCCCACCAACACGCCGGTCACCGTGCCCGTGCTGGCCAACGACACCACGGGCGACGTGGTCGATCCGACCACCGTCCAGATCGTAGGCACGGACAATCCAGGCGATCCGCTGGTGGTTTCTGGCGAAGGCACTTGGACGGTGGACCCGGCCACGGGCGCAATCACGTTCACGCCCGAGACGGACTTTACGGGCGACCCGACGCCGATCACCTACACGGTGGACGACCACGAGGGCAACACCTCGGCGCCGGCCACCGTGACGGTGAACTACAACCAGCAGCCGCCGGTGGCATTGAACGACGCCAAGCTGGCCAATCCGCCGGGCGCGGTGACGTTGAGTGTCACGGACAACGACAGCGACCCGGACAACGACCTGGCGGTCGGTACGGTGGACCTGGACCCCAGCACGGACGGCGTTCAGAACTCGCTGTTCGTGGACGGCCAGGGCACATGGAGCGTGGATGCGCTGGGCAACGTGACGTTCACGCCGGAAACCGGCTTTACGGGCGACCCGACTCCGATTCCCTACACGGTCAGCGACGCCACGGGACTAGTCTCGAACCAGGCCACGATCACGGTCGATTACCTGCCGGTGGCCACGGGCGACGTCTCGACGGGCAACGAGCCGGGCACGCCGGTCTCGGTGCCCGTGCTGGCCAACGACACAACGGGCGATACGGTGGTGCCGAGCACGGTCCAGATCGTGGGCACGGACAATCCGGGCCAGCCGCTGGTCGTTCCGGGCGAAGGCACGTGGAGCGTGGACCCGACGACGGGCGCGATCACGTTCACGCCGGAAACGGGCTTTACCGACGACCCGACGCCGATTCAGTACACGGT
>JAAYYU010000055.1 GCA_012515235.1 Candidatus Anammoximicrobium sp. | reverse complement strand
TCAGGCTGTTCTTTCTCGCCACTGACTCGGGTAGATGTGAGCCCATTGGGCTCTACGTCGCGGCGATCCTGCGACGTAGAGCCGGTGGCGTGCACCGGTTTTCTTCTCAGGTTCCTGCCATTGCCGGATGACAAGGAGATCGGACATGTCCCGGGAAATACGACTCGCCTGTTTCTACTGCGACACAACCGAGTGCGACGGCGTCGACCAGGTTCCACCAGACTGGACCGAGGTCGAGGAATTCCAATCGTACGCCGCTTCGCTGGAAGAGGTGGCGCCGGACGATCCGACGCGATCGCCGCTGGAATGGTACACGCATCTGGGCGTCTGCCCCGAGTGCCGCAAAGTCTACGGCTAGCTGCCGCTCGGCCCTTCTGATTCTGTCACGGCGTTCAAGGTCCGCGCCCGCGGGTGCGGGCGCTGCTGCTTTGCCCTGCGGGCAAAGGCTCCACCTTGACCTGCCGTGGGCGGCTCGCAGAACGGGCCGCCGGCAGGCCCGCTTCTTCTGATTCATGGCTGCGCATGCCGGGCGCAGCTTTTCCGCAAGGAGACGCATTATGAAACGTGAAGATGCCAAAGAGCTTGCAGACCGTGCGCTCGTCGACCTACAACAAGACCTCCAGGCTGGACGCAGCACACTGCTCCAGCGGTTCCTGGACTGCATGAGCCGGTTCCACAATTACTCGTGGAACAACTGCATGTTGATCGCCTTCCAGATGCCGGAAGCGAGTCTGGTCGCCGGCTTTCGCCGCTGGTTGGAACTCGGCCGGCACGTGCGTAAGGGCGAGAAAGGAATCGGCATCCTCGCCCCCCTGGCCTACCGCAAGAAGGAAGAGACCGAAAACCCGGACAACGAGTCCGAACACGTCGTTCGCGGTTTCAAGGTGGTCCACGTGTTCGACGTCAGCCAGACTGAGGGAGAAGACCTTCCGCAGCTTGCCGGAATCCACGGTGAGCCCGGCCAGTCGCTCGCCGGGTTGGAGGGTTTGGTTCGCCGGAGCGGTATCACTCTCAAAGACGAAGTGCTACCGCTGGGCACCAAGGGTCTTTCGCGCAAGGGCGAAATCGCCATTGCCGAGGGGCTGCCCGCCGCCGAGCGTTTCGCGGTGTTGGCGCACGAGTTGGCCCACGAATGGATGCACGACGAGGAGCACCGTCTGCACATGCCCAAGACGGTCCGCGAGACGGAAGCCGAGGCGGTAGCCTACGTCGTCTGCCGGGCCTTCGGCTTCGACTGCTCGACGCGCAGCTCGGACTACATCCAGCTCTACCGGGGTGATGCGACGACGCTGGCCGAGTCTCTTGAACGGATTCAGAAGACGGCGACGCGGATCATCCAGTCGCTCGACGAAACACCATCGGTTGAGGAGGGCCAACGCCATGTTGCATAGCAAACGTATCTGGTCTGTAGCTCCAGCCGAAACTCCCGAGTGGTTAGCCGAACAACTGACGCAGTACACCTACTGCGGCTGCAACGGTTTCCGGCTCGGCGATTACCTGTTCGTCAACGACGCCACCTGCGCCGACGGCGCCCAGGAATATGCGGCGTTGCAACTGGCCGGCGGCCACTACGTGCAAATCGAATCGCTGACGTTCTCCTGGATGACGCAAGCGGAGGCGCTCGACATCATCCGCCGTGTGCTGGCAGGCGAGTTCGATCACGAACGATACGGTGCGATCGACCCCGGTCGCATCCAGACGCCAGAGGAGCACGGCCGCTGCTATCTCTGTGCCTGATACACCATCAAGACGATCCGTGTCCGGCGGTCGCTGACCGTGGTTCATCCATCAGGTTGCGCACGCCGCCGGATCGTCCCCGCCTACCCCGCCATAGACGCCCACCTGTTGTGCTCCGATTCCTCTACAGCTCAGTTACCGTCTCCACACTCACTCCAAACCCCACTCCGATTCCGGCCAAACGGGACGGGAGATGCTCACTCGCTCCCAAATCAGCAAGCCCGTGCCGGCTGGCGCCCGAGCGGCGTCGGGCCCTCCGCGCAGCCGGCGCGTCGGGCCGGCACTTGGCTTGCATGGCCCCCCGCCACCGCTGCCCCCGCCGCTCCACATCCCCC
>JAAYYU010000054.1 GCA_012515235.1 Candidatus Anammoximicrobium sp. | reverse complement strand
TGTGTTCCCGCTTCCACACGGAATACAGCCCGATGGGAAACAGCGGCTGGCCGTCGACGAGGATCACGCCGTCGTCGCGCACGGCGGTGACGCCCGATGCCGGCGGCGGCTGCACCGAGATCCACCACAACTGCTCGCACGCGTTGCCGGCGAAATCGCGGGCCTTGACGAGCACGCGGTGCAGATTGGGCCGAGTTCCCGATTCCGGGTACGGGCCATCGAACCGCGGATCGGCGAAAGCGGCTTCATCGCCGGCGACGATGTCTGGGTAGTCCCAGCCGAGCCGCATGACAGCAGACTGTGCGGCCGGCGGGGCCGTCAGCTCGAGTTGCGTCTGTCGCCACTGAGGGCTGGGGCCGCCCAGGTCCAGTCGCACGGGATCGCCAAGCGGGTGGCCCTGGCCATCGAGCCAGCGGACCGAGCCGCCCGGACCTTCCCCGCTCCCAGCACGGCGCAGGTCCATGGTGTGGCGCGACCAGATCGCAACCTGGTACGTCGCGCCTGGTTGAACGGAGACGGCCGGCGACGCCAGGGCGAAGGACGTATCCGTCTTCTCGCCCTGCCGGCGGACCTCGATCGACGTGCCGCCGCCCGGCTCGCGCGGCGGCCCATGGCGAATGGTCAGCGCCGAATTAAAGTTCGCAATCGACCAGTCTTCGATCGCCGCCAAGCCGAAGACGGGCTGGAGCGGCTCGCGCGGCTCGTATCGAAACGCGGTTCCGACTCGCTGTAGCTGCGCGGTAATCGGCGTGCCGTCCAAAAACGCTTCCACTGAATGGCGATCGATACCCACGCCGTCGGGGCCATCGGACAGCGAGAACACCAAGGGCTGACGGGCATCGTCCGTGCGCCGCGGCGCGTAGTCCAGCAGTTGGGGAGGCGAAGTGTCGGCCCCCGGCCAGGCGCGGTCCTCGATCCACCGTTGTTCGTCGCCCAGTCGCACCTGCCGGACGACGGGCGTGACGGCGGTGCTGTTGGTGCCGAGAATCAGCCGGTACTGGAACCAGTAGTGCCCCGCGTGGATGGCCGGCAAGGGGGTGCCGCTGGAAGTGAACTGGGATTTCGGCGTGCCATCGGGACCGGCCCACGGCGTCCACTCGTGCGGCCCGCCGTCGCGGTCCGCCGCCGAGCGAACCTGCAGCCCGACGCTCGTGCCTTCCGGCGTGTCGGCCTGCCAAGAGACCCGAGCTTGCTCGCACGGCTCTGTCATTCGTTGCGGCCGCGAGATCATCTCGCCTTCGGCCGCGTATTGCGGCGGATCGGGTTGCGCGAACCAGGCCACGCTCCGCAGCCGGAACTGCCGCGAACCGAACAGGTTCGGCGAGTCGAAGCCGATTTGCACGACAGCCGTCGCTGCGCCGCGAGGGGCCCGCGACTCGACCGTCACGTTGTACCAGGCGTCGCTGGGGGCAGCGAAGCGGAAGGGGGTTGTCTCCACGACGCTGCCGTCGGCATCCAACCAGCGGATCTGGTTTTGGAACGACTCGTTGTGGCCCTGGGCCATCGACAAGTCGAGCGTATGTGCGGCGGCGATCGTCAGCCGGCACAGCGTTCCCGCGGCAACCGGAATGGGCGTCGACGTGAGTTCGAAGGCGGTGTCGATCTCCTTGTCGTCGCGATGCACCAAAAGGCTCCGTCCCCAAGCCACATCGTCGGCGATCTCGATCTTCAGGGCCTGCTGGTAGTTCTTGATCTGCCAGTTGCTCATGTCGCGATCGAATCGCCACTCGACGACCGATTGCCAGCAGCGGGCCAATTGCACGGCGTGGTTATGCCCAGGCGCGCAAGCGATGTCGCGGCTCGTGCAGAATCGCGCTGCTCGATCCGCAGCGGCCGCGAATGTGGCCACGCGTTGATGGAAACTAGTCGCAAGAATCGCCGCAAGCAACAGCGTCTTCGCTGCCGCAAAGATCCGTCGTCGCGTCATGGCCTATTCCTTTCTGGGTGTCGCTGTCATCGAGTCCAATTCGTCGGAGGCAAAGGTCTGCCGTGGTTGGTCGAGTTTCCGAACACCCGGCACAACGGGGTAAATCCACAGCCCGTAGCGCAGACGTACGGGCTTGTCCGGCGTGATCGTGACAGGGACTCAATCGAGCTTGCCAGCGATGAACTGCTGGTAGCGTTCGGCCACGCGACCGGTCGTGGCGTCGCCGGAGTGGACGAGGATACCCACGTGCTGCTTGAGCGACTCGCCCTTCTTGAGCACGAAGGGCACGCCGCTCTGGGCGTCGGGCCGGCGGGGGCCGAAGGTGCCGTAGTCGCGCACCAGCCACAGCGTCGGCGACGCGGGATCGGCCACCGGGAACACGGCCAGCCCCTCCGTGGCGCCGTCCACGCAATTCGAGCAGTCCACCCACAGGGCGCGTTTCTCATGCGTCCCCTGCTCGTTGATGCCGCCGGCCGAGTTGGTGATCGTGCCGCCGGCCGCGACGCCAAACTTCGCATGCATCCGCACGTAGGGCCAGGCGTAGTGGTTCCACTCGCTGACGATCCGCATGTCGCCGTAGGTGGCCTGGACTTCGAACTGCAGATCGAGCAAGTACTCGCCCCGCCCCAACGGCACGACGCGCAGCCGGCGCTGTTCGTCCAGGACGCGCAGTTGGCCGAAATCGGCCAGCCAGGTGGCCAGGGTCCCGATGGTCGCCTTGCCGCCTGCCACGTCCTCGCCCAGGAATTTCACGTGGCGGATGCAATCGCGGAAGCCCTTGGCGGTGCGTCTGGAATCCTCCTTGAGCCCGATGGCATAAAAGGAGATGGGCTCGTGGTTGGGCGGCTGCACGATGTCGTTGACCCAGATCGAACGATGGTGCGAGTGGCGATCGTCGGGGTACTGGACCGTCAAGGGTTTGCCGGACGGGCTGCGGATTGGGTAGTAGTGCGGGAAGTCGAGGTCGGCGGCGTATTGGTAGGCCACGGCCTCGCGGCCGTCGATCAGGACCTGCAACTGCCCCTGGCGATCGTCACGTTTCAGTTCGATCGACGGAGCGGGCGCGGTCGTCTGGGCGACGGCCATGGCGCCGTGCAAGAACAACAGGCTGGCAGACGCGCCAGCAATCCAGAGCGTTCTCATCGAAGTACCTCCTCGGTTGTGTTATTGGCGTTCACCGTCTAGCGAGGCTGCGCCTCAGACCGACGATGACCCCTGCCGCCTCGTGCGGCAGGTGAATCAGTTTGTACAGCCACAGGCGTTGGGCAAAACAGGACCAGACCCCTGCCGCCTCGTGCGGCAGGTGAATCAGTTTCGGCAGCTAAGGTAAAACTCTCGCTCCTGCCGGACGAGCCGGCAGGGGGCGGGAATTACTTCAAACTGGCCTAGGGTTCCGCCGCCCCGCCCGGTTTCTGACGCGTGACCTCGGCCCCGCGGTCAACGGCAATCTGGTCGATCGTACCATCCGGCAAAGTGATTTGCACCCGCACCGGCCCGTGGCCGGCACTGAGATCCTTGATCGCCACGGCCGGTTGCTGCTGGTCCGGATAGGGGTAAATCACGTACGCGATCCGCGCCGGCAGTTGGGCTTCCAGTGCGAACACGGCCGTGGGCACTTCCCGCTTGCCGTGCTCGGGCTGTTGACCGTTGGGCTCCTTCCAACTGGGCCGCCAGCGCTGGGCGGCGATGAATCCTTGGACGGTCGGCTCGGTCTGGCCTTTGACGATCTTCACCTCCAGACCCGGTTGAGCGGCGGCAGCGACCAGGCAGTTGGGTCCTGGATCGATGGTGCGGACCGCCGGCCCGGCCGAGTCGCTCTGGGCCTCGTCCGCGTCGAAATGCCAGAGCGATTCGTACTGGTGCCGCCCGCTGCCGGTCAACTGGTCGATCACCAACCAATAGCTCGGTTTGACGAAGACCACTTCGCGGCGATGCACGACCTGCACGCTCCGTTGCGGGCCATAGCCCTCGTCGTACTGGCTGGCGGCGTAGTCCAGCCGGGGGCCGCTGCGCCACAGGTTGCTCTCCGGCGGCTGCTGGACGACATACGTTTCGCGGTCGCACTTGCGCCGGCACTGCGGCAGGCCGTCGACCAGCACCGTGTTGTGGGCCGGCGTGTCGATGGTGTATTTGCGCCAGGGGCTGGAGTCATAAGCGTAGTTCCCCGGATCGGCGAGCATTTGCTTGCCGAAGGCATGGACCACGAGGCTGAGCTTGTCCTCGTGTTGGTGGCCCAAGCCGAAGGGGCCGGCGTCCATCAGCAGATAACGGGCGTCGGGCTCCCAACCGGAACGCATCACCATCTGTCCGGCATACGGGAAATAGTGGCTGGTGTGGTCCGGTGCGGTGCCCCGCGTGCCATCGCTGGCCGCCCACTGGAACAGCCCGTCGCCGTAAAGTTCCGCCGCAGTTTCCATGTCCTCGCGCACGCGGTGCAGCGAACCGTCGTTCAAGGCCGGAGTGCGGCCGTCGGGCATCTGCACCCAGAAGTTGTACTCGAACATCCGCCGCAGCTTGGCGTGATAGTCGGCCGGCACGGCCACGTCGTTCAGCTTGGCCGTGGCGGCGAGCCCCAGGAAGTTCCGCAGCGACACCTGGTGATAGCCCGTCGACAACTCGATCTGGGCCCCGTCCTGATAGACCTGGTTATCGATCTCCGCGTACTGCCGGGCCAGGGCCGTATCGCGCCAGGCGGCCGCCTCGTTGAATTCCGGCAGCAAGATGCCGATCGTGCCCAGCCCGTTGCTCTCCATGGTCAGCCAATTGCCGCCGCGCGTGGGCCAGGCCATCAGGTGGCGGGCATGCTCGACCATGCTGCGGGTCATCACCGCCGCCACCTCGGGCGTGAAGCTGGGCGAGCCCAGCACGCGGTACAGACTGTCCGGCCAGGTGGTCGACTGGCGGATCCCGCACTCGATCGTGCGCCAAGTGTACGATCCGTTGCCCGAACTCATCAGCGGCACCGGGTTCTTGCGCACCCAGTCCAGCAACTGGTCGCAGAACTCCTTGGCATAGCGCTCTTCGCCCGTGTTCCAGTACGCCTCGGCCAGCGTGCGCCAATGGTAGAACCGGTTGATGGCGTAGGTCCATTCGCGGTAGTCGTTCGGATCCGCCGACCAGTCGATGTCCGGCCCGAAGTCGTGCCCCTGCATGATGTGCTTACAGATCTGGTCCGCGCCGATCTCGCGCGGCTGATCGCTGTTGAGGATCAGTTGGGCGGTGGCGCCCGTGGCTTGGGGCGCGTAGCACCAGAACTCCAGCGCGTCGAACTCGCTCCAGTCCGTCGGGATCTCGGACAAGCGGGCCGAGGTGTGGAGGGGCATCTTGTGCCACTTGCCCGTGCGGCGTCCGCCGTGGGCCTGCTCGTCGCTCACTTCCAGGCCCGCCCACTGCCCCACGCCCTGCTCGAAGTCGCCCAGCACGACCGTCTTCTGCGGGCCCACCAGGCGGATGTCATCGAAGTACACCACCGTCTCGGGATTCGGCGTCTGGTTGAATCCGGAAGCGTTGAAGCTCACATAATTGATCCAGTTCCAACCGATGGGCTGGCGCGCCGCATGGAAGTCTTTCTTCTCCAGGCGGAAGTGCTTCCAGCCGGTCCAGTCGAAACGGAGCTTGCAGGAGAAGTAGTCCCAGCCGTCGGAACCGCCCGGAGGCGCCTTGGGTTTTGGCGCGGGACGGTCGCGCCAGTCGATCGTCCAGCGGGGATAGCGCCGCGTCTTGAGATGCTCCAGCCAGGCCAATTTCGCCGCGGCCAAATCCTGCCGCTGCACGGCCTGCTTCAGCTGCTCCAGTCCGGGATAGTCCAGGTTGAGGGCCGCAAACAGGTCGGCCTCGGTCAGACGGGGCCCTTCGACGCGGGCGATCTTCAACAGGCGGAAGTCGTCCAAGCAGACCACCGCCTCGGGGTTGGGCGTCTGATCGTAGCCGGCGGCCGTGAACCGCACCGCATCGATCTGATCCCAGCCCCGCGGCTGGCGGGCCTGGCCCATCTCGGCCAACGGAACGACGAACTGCTTCCAGCCGGTCCAGCGGCCCAGGTCAAAGCGGCACGAGTAGTAATCCGGGCCGTCGCTCGCTTTGTTCTCCGAGCTGACAATCATCACAAACGACGCACCCGGCAGGGCCTGGGCGTTGTAGAGCCACAGCGAGAAGGCCGTATAGCCGCTCCAATCCTGCGGGACCTTCTTCAATCCCACGCCGCTGGTCTGGTCCATCCGCTCCCAGCGACCGCACGCCATGCCCTCACGCGTCAGTTCCGTTTCCAACGTCAAACCGGACGTGTTCTCCGTCGACTCGAAGCTCTCCAGGATCAGGCCGCCCGCCGCGGGCTCGGCCGCCGGCAACGCCCCAGCAGCGAACAACAGAAATGCGGGCAGAAACGACGCGAGCGAAGATCGAAGACGCATGGGCGGGCTCACTGGGATGATGGGGGAGACGAATCAGGGCGGGGCACGTTTTCGTGGCGGGTCGGGGCTGCTATGCTGAGAGCGAGTAGCGGCTCCGCGCACTATAACGCCGCCCCGCGGTTGGAGCAAGTGTGCGATCCGCCGCTGGAAAGAGCGGTACCGTCGTAGAGCGGAATTCATTCCGCTTCCGACTGAACGGATTGAAATCCGTTCTACGACTAAGTGCCCGTCTGCGAGATACCTGGAGCGAATCCGATGCGAACGCCTACGACCCGACGCAATTTTCTGAGCCTGACCACCAGTGCCGCGGCATCGACTTGGGCCGGCGTCAGCCTGTTTGCGGCCGGCGCTTCGGCCGCGCCCAGCCCGAACGAGACGATCAACCTGGGCATCATCGGCTGCGGACATCGTAGCCGCGAGCTGCTGCCTTGCTTCAGTGCGCCGGGCTCGCGGGTGGTCGCCGTCTGCGACGTGAATTTCAAACGCCTGGCGGAGGTCCGCGAATTGGCCGGAGGCGAGCGGGTTCGGGCTTATCACGACTATCGGCAACTGCTCGCCAACAAGGACGTCGATGCGGTGCTGATCGCCACCAACGTGCACTGGCATGTGCTGTGTACGATCCACGCTTGTCAGGCGGGCAAGGACGTGTACG
>JAAYYU010000053.1 GCA_012515235.1 Candidatus Anammoximicrobium sp. | reverse complement strand
TGTCTGGTTCTGAACATGGCTCCACGCTGGCAAGCAGCGTGGTGGCCGAAATCCGGGAAGTTATTTCGGCCACCGTTGCTGGGATGATCGGCAATAGACACTGGACAGTTATTTCTCGAACGATGCTTACTCTGTCCCTCGATCTCCACGCGGGTCAGCAGCGCAGGCACGGCTAACAAAGTAAGCCGTGCCACCCGACCGCGCGGCGAGCCGCCCAATGCCCGCGGCTTGCCCGTGGGATGGTTAGGTTTCCCCGATCGTTGCAAATACCCGGCCCTGTTTTTCGTCGGGAGCGGCCCCGTCGATGCCTTCACTCGGCTGGATCGGATTGCTAAGAGCGGCAATCCTCGCAGACGCTTCTCGGCTGGAAACGGTCGGCAGACCCTTCCTGCCGACTTGTCGAACATGGGCCAGTTCTCGGAAGACGCTCTGGAAGCCGCGAAGCCTCCGGACCGGTCGCGTACTAGGCGTCCTGTGCCTGGGCCAGCAGCGCTTCCAGCCGGTCCAAAAAGGGCCGTTGGTCGGGATGGATCAGGCGGCGGGCCTTTTCGAGGGGCATGAATTCGGCACGGTCGACCTCCCAGCACTCGTGATTCGGAAGAGCATCCGCCGGCGCGGGGCCGGTGAAGCAATGCACGCGTTTGGAGGCTTTGTGGTACTGGATGAACCCCAGCGAGCGAAGTTGGCCGGTTGTCGCGACGCCCGTCTCTTCCAGCGTTTCGCGCCGCGCCGCCTGTTCGAAATCCTCGTTTTCGTCCGGTTCGCCCTTGGGGATGCCCCAAGGCGTACGGCGGTGGCAGCGGCCGGAGGGATGAATGAGCAAAACCTCAAGCCGGCCTTCGAAACAGCGATACAGGAGCGTCCCCGCGGAATTCATCATCGCCGAATGATAGCACGAGCGCGTCCTTGGGGGCAATCGGAAGAAGGGGGGGAATCTCGGGCCCACCGGCCGGTGCGAACGCCTGGGCGGACGGAGCAGCCGAACGGTTCCCCGTCCGAGTTCGTTCACGCCCAGATCTCGTTCAGTCGCCGGATCCAGTTGCCGTGCATGACGGCTTCGGTGTCCGCGGCCCCGTAGCCGCGGGCGGCCAGCAAGCCGGTGAGCGTTTGCAGATCGGCGATCGAGTCCAGGTCCAGGGGGCATTGTTCGCGGCCATAACCGCCGTCCAGGTCGGAGCCGATGCCACAGTGCCGAGCGTTGCCCGCCAGTTGGCAGATGTGATCGAGGTGATCGACGATGCGCGCGATCTTTAAGTTCGCCGCCGCCGGAGTCGTCTGCCCGCGAATCCAGCCGACGTGCATCATCCAGGCATCGAACGCGACGCCGATGACGGCGTCCCGTTCGATCAGCGCGCGGATTTGTTCATCGCTGAACTGTCGGTTGTCGGGCACCAGCGCCCGGCAGTTGTTGTGGCTGGCCCAAACCGGGCCGTCGAACAAGTCCAGCGCTTCCCAGAAGGCCTCGTCCGTCAAATGCGTGACGTCCAGGACGATTCCCAGGCGGCGCATTTCGAGCAACAATTCGCGGCCTAGCGGAGTCAGGCCGCCGGTGGCGGCGGTGCCCGCCGAGTAACGGCCGGGCCCGTAATGCGCGGGTCCGACGGCCCGCAGACCGTACGCATAGGCCCGTTCCAGGTGCGCCGGCGTGAGGATCGAGTCTGCGCCTTCCAGGCTCAGAACGTAACCGATCGGCGCGTCGGGCGGTGGCGAGTGCTTCCAGCTTGCCACGTGCCGGTTCAGGCTCTGGCGATCGGTGATCTGCACCAGGTGCCCCGCTTCTTCCATGGCTCGATACCATGCCAACTGGCCTTGGGTCACGGCCCAGGCGATTTCCGGGCTGTTCCATCCGGGCAGCGGACTGCCGGGCTCCACGTAGCGGGCGATCTGCGTGGCGATGCACAGGCCGATCTGGCCGCGTCGCAACTCGCCAAACGTCAGCACGTTCTGTCCCCGGTCTGGCTTGTCGGTCAATCCCTGCTCACGTTGTCGGACTTCGGCCAGGGGCCGCGTATAGTCGCGGTTCCATTCAATCGCGTTCATGGCCAGATCCAGATGGCCGTCGAAAATCAACATGGCAGTTATTCTCCCTCGTCCCAGCGACTCGTCCGCCGGCCGCGGCGGAAACGCACACCCTACGGCCGCTTCTCTCAGGCCGTCACTGTACGACGTTCCGCTGCTAGCGTACAGCCGCCTCGGCAAAAAGCGGAGTCTCGCGCTGTCGGGGCGGCAAGAAACGGCTATCATGGCAGGAGTTGGCAAAGCAGGACGGGAACAGGAACTGACGGCATGCCTTGGGAAGCTTGGATTACGATCGCGGTAGTGATGTTGTTCATCGTCGGCCTGGCACGCAACTGGACGGCGCCGGACCTGTTGAGCATGACCTGCCTGGCCCTGTTGGTTGCCATCGGTTCGCTGACGGGCAGCGACCGCTTGCCGACGGCCAGCAGAGCGCTGTCCGGCATGGGCAATTCCGGTTTGATTACGGTCGGCGCCTTGTTTGTCGTGGTGGCCGGACTGACTCAGACCGGCGCGATGGCGTTGATCGTGCAACCGCTGCTGGGCCGGCCCCGCACGGCGCTGGCGGCGCAAGCAAGGATGCTCGTGCCCGTAGCGACGTTGAGTGCCTTTTTGAACAACACGCCGGTCGTCGCCATGTTCATGCCCGTTGTGAACGAAATCTGCAAAAAGACCGGCATCAGTCCTTCCAAGCTGTTCCTGCCTCTGGTCTACGCGGCCACGTTCGGCGGCGTGTGTACCATGATCGGCACGAGCACGAATCTGGTCGTCGCGGGCCTGATCGACAAAGCCAAACTGCCCGAATTACCCGCGGTCGGGATGTTCGACGTCACCTGGGTGGGCCTGCCGTGTGCCGTGGCCGGCGTGGTCTACCTCCTGCTGTTCAGCCGTTGGCTGTTGCCCGACCGCCGGCCGGCGATCAGCCTGACGGATGATCCGCGGCAATACACGGTGGAAATGCTGGTCCAGCCCGGTGGTCCGCTGGTGGGGCAGAGCGTCGAGCAGGCGGGGTTGCGGCATCTGCCCGGCCTGTACCTGGCGGAAATCGACCGTCAGGGAATCATCCTGCCGGCCGTCGCGCCGCAGGAGCGTTTGCAGGCCGGGGACCGCCTGGCCTTTGTCGGGATCATCGAATCCGTGGTGGATTTGCAGAGGATGCGCGGCCTGACGCCGGCCACAAACCAGACGTTCAAGCTGGACGCGCCGCGCACGCAACGGATTCTGATCGAAGCCGTGGTTTCCGATCGCTGTCCGCTGATCGGCAAGAACATCCGCGAGGGCCGTTTCCGTTCGGAGTACAACGCGGCGGTCATCGCCGTCGCCCGCAGCGGCAAGCGAATTGCGGCGAGGATCGGCGACATCGTGCTGCAGCCCGGCGATACGTTGCTGCTGGAGGCGCATCAGGAATTCGTGCAACAACGCCGCAATTCCAGCCACTTTTTCCTGATCAGTGGTGTGGAGAATTCGGCGCCCACGCGGCACGAGCGGGCATGGATCGCGCTGGCGATCCTGGCGGGAATGGTGCTCCTGGCCGGCCTCGGATGGCTGGAAATGCTCGCCGCCGCCCTGCTGGCCGGACTGCTGATGATCCTGGCCCGCTGTTGCACGGGGAACGAGGCTCGCCAGAGCATCGACTGGTCGGTCCTGCTGGTGATCGGCGCGTCGCTGGGCATCGGCCAGGCGCTGGACACCAGCGGGGCGGCCCAGGTCGTGGCCAGCAAGCTCATCAACCTGGCCAGCGGTCATCCTTGGCTGGTGTTGGCCATGGTGTACGTGGTGACGATGATTTTCACAGAACTGGTCACCAACAACGCAGCGGCCGTGTTGGTCTTTCCGATCGCGCTGGCCGCCTCCCGCTCGCTGGGCGTCAGCTTCATGCCTTTTGCGATGACCATCATGGTCGCCGCTTCGGGAGGGTTTGCGACGCCGATCGGCTACCAGACCAACCTGATGGTGTACGGACCCGGTGGGTACCGATTCAGCGACTATGTGCGTCTGGGCGTGCCGCTGGACTTGATCTTTATGACAGTAACCGTGCTGCTGACGCCTTGGGTTTACCCGTTTCATCCCGCTTGACGCGGAACTTGAGCGAGAGTTCGCCGTCGATTCTTTGACACGCTGGCGATGATCGCTATGCTGGAAGTTGTCAGTCGGCCGATCCACGATTATCGGGAGAAGGGTGCCAAACATGGGTATGGGAAAGAACTCGTCGTGGACCCGGCGTCCGTCAGGTCGGCAGCGGCGCGGCTCCGCACGTCCTGCGCTTCGCGGGTTGCGGTTCGAGCAACTGGAGCCGCGTCAATTGCTGGCCGGCGTCGCCGCCGGCGAAGGCACTCCCCGCCCCGATCTCTCGCTGCTGGATGTCAATTCCGCTTCGTCCACGTACCAGCAAGCCGTCTCGCCGCGCGACTACCTGGAGCAGGTTTCGGGCTGGTACTTTGCGAACGGGACGTGAGGGTATTGCAGCGGCCAGTTTGGCCGCTTGGACGATTTGCAGAAGGACCTGGAGGCGGCACACCCGGTCTTGCGGATTCAGCTCTTGGGCGCCAACGCCTACGGCCAGGAAATGGCCAACGCCTATGTGACCCAAGGGCGGGAACTGCCCTGGCTTCAGGACGTGGACGCCAATCAGGACTACCGCGGCGACGCCGCCGCCGTGTGGGACCCCAGCTTCCGGCACCTGTACATCCTGGACGGGGAAAACGTCGAGGTCGCGTCGTTTGATCTTGATCGGAAGGACCTCCAACAGCCCGCGAACTATGCGGCCCTGCGGGAACTGCTGATCGACGCCGCGATGACCAGCCAGCGACCCTGGCGGAACGCGGACAATCCGCTGGACGTGAACCATAACGGCAACGTGGAAGCACTCGATGCGCTGAACATTATCAACCGCTTGAACGCCCAGGGGCCGCACGAGCTGCCGGTGCCTCAAGCGGGCGATCCGCTGCGGTATTACGACTGCAATGGCGACAACCATTTGAGCCCGCTTGACGCCTTGAACATCATCAACTACCTGAACGGCGCGAACGGCGCGGCCGCCGCCGAGGGTGAAGGTCTGCCCAAAGAACTCTCCAGCTTGAGCGCGGAGCCGCCCGACTCGTCGGCGGTGTTTGTCCCCGGTCCCGCTCCGGCGGTCACGCCTTTCCGTCCGCTGTCCACGGCGGTGCCGGACCTGCAGAGCGATTCGGCGCTCGGTCGGGAGGCTGTCCCGCGTCAACGCGATCGGGCTTGGCCGGCTTTTGCGGCGCCCTGTGGGGACGCAGAGCCCGCTGCGGCAGGGTGGCGGAATCCGCGGCCGCCGGGATGGCGAGATGGCGGGGATGCTGTCGGCGAGTTGGACGAACGGCTCCCGGAGTTGTCCGCGGAAGAGTTACCGTGAACCGATGAGCCTTGCTTCTTGGATAGCCCTGCTGGGATCAAGGTGGAGCTTCTGGCTCTGGAGTGGCGCGTTGTTCGTCGTCACGTTTGCGGTCACGTTCGCCGCCAGTCTGGCGATCGTCGGCGCGTTGCTGGTGAGGTTGCCGGCGACCTACTTTCTGGATCGCCACGAGCGCGCCCTGTGGATCGACCGGCACCCGCTCGTCCGCTGGTCCGGAATCATCGTCAAAAACGGCTTGGGCGTCGCGCTGATCATGGTGGGCGGCTTGCTGTCGCTGCCCGGCATTCCCGGTCAGGGCTTGCTGACGATCCTGCTGGGGGTCATGCTGCTTGATTACCCCGGCAAGCGCCGGCTGGAACGTCGTCTCATCGGAATGCCCCGCGTGCTGGAGCGAGTCAATCGTCTGCGCGCCCGCTTCGGGAAGCCGCCGCTGATCTTGGCCGAAGCCAATTCGGAGGCCGCGGAGGCCGGCCCTGGGGACTGAGTGGCGAGCGCAGGGCTGCGCTTCCTGCCGGCTCCGCGCCAGGCCGTCCGTCTGCGCCGTCAGGTGTCCTCGCGGCGGATACGGACTTCGATCTGCCCTGCGTTGTCGTTCAGCTGAGCCGCCGATTCGTTGATCCGCAGGTACAGGGTTCCGGGGGCCGACGGAGTCAACGTCGCCTGGACGCCGACTGGTTCGGGACGGGCCAGCGGCGTCAGTTTGGCCGGCGGCTGCGCGTCGTCGCGCACGGCGGCCAGCAACAGCCCTAGCGGGCGGCCTTGGTAGTAGCGCAGCGTGATACCGCCGGGTTCGCACCACCAAACGCCGGTCGTCTCGCCGACCCGATAGCGGCCCGTCGCCTCCAAGCGGTACTTGCGGCCGGTCTCCAATCGGATTCCGGTCGCCTGCCAGCCCCGGTCGGCGGCAATGGTCGCGGTCGCCCCCTCCGCAGGCAACGGCTGGGCGGCCTTGCGCACAATCGCGGCGCGGGCCACGTCGTAGCCGTATTCCAGGTTCATGACGAACAGTTGCCACTCCTCGTTCAGTTCCGGCCAGTCGGACGCCAACTGTTCCTTGAACCAGCCGGTCAAATTCGGGTCAGCGGCCTTGCGGCGCAGCTGGCGAAAGCGGTCCTGGTAGCGGGGATGGGAATCCAGAAACGTCGCCAAGCCCCAGCACCAGGCGTAGGGTTCGTTTCGTTGGTGAGCTTGCGGGCCGTAATCCAGGATCTTGGCGGGCATCATCCCGCGTCCGGCGGCGATCTCGTCCTTGATGATCTTGATGCGGCCCCAGCCGGGCGTTTCCGATTTGTCTCGGGGCAGATAGCCGAGGATCAGGGCGCCATCCCGCCAACAGTGCGTGCCCAACAACTCCGCCATTCCCTCGCCATACCAGGGCGGCCCCATGTCGCCCAGGAAGTGGCTCATGAACGCATGGGTCCCTTCGTGCAGCAACAGATGCCGGCGGTAGTAGCCGTCCGCCTGGTCGTACAGCCAGAAGCACTTTCCCCGCGTGTAGCCGTTGGGAAATGGCGGCAGATCGGCGGGCAACATCCCCGCGTTGACGAAGCGGTCCTTTCCCTGCATCAAAAAGCCGGTCAGCTGCCAAGTGGCGGCTCGGGTCGGATCGAGTTCAAAGTAGCGGCACCACTCCGGCACCGCCCGATCAAAGGCGTCGGTCAAATCGTCGACGTCCGGACCGGGCAGCACGTCGGTGTACAGCGTCAGGTGCTTTCCGGCCAGTTTGCGGATGCCCGCGCCGGCCGCTTTGGTGTCGTCGATCAACAGGTCAGCCGGCCCATCGCCTTGCGGCGACGGAATGGACACCGCCGCGGGCGTCTCCGCGGCTGACTTGCCATCCTCGCTCTTGTCGGTCAGCAAGTCGGTCAAGGTCCGCGGCCCGGTGGGCTGCGGGGCGGGACCCAACCCCGGCGGCAGACGACGCGGCTTGGACCGCTGCCCGGAGTCCGGCGATTCGGCGGGCGTTCCGTGCGCCCCCGACTCGTTCCCAGACGGAGCCTCGCCGGCGGCAACTGCCGTCCGCGCCGCTGGTCGGCCTGCGGCGTCGTCCGCCGCCGGAGCGGCCGTGTGAGCCGGTTTCTTCTTGCCGGCAGCGGACTTGCTCGTCGAGGGGCTGCATCCGGCGACCGCGACACTGAGGCACGCCAGGGCCAGGACGACTGAGGCAATCCGCGGCCAACCTTCTGTCCCGCTCAAGTACATCACCATCTCTCCAGAACCGCACAGAGTCGAGTCGAAAGTCGATTTCCGGTCACGCTCTTCGGCGCTCTCGCCGCCACATCGTCTTATTGTAGCGTCTGCCCGTCGACGGCGATGCGGATCTGCGACAAGGCGAAGCCAAATCCGCGGATCACGGCGGGGATTTCGTCACCTCCCTGAAACACGCACCGTGCGAGAAACAGCAGAGCAGGCGAGGCGGCGAACCTGGGCGGAATGCAACGCCTGATCCTTGAGTCCGCGGTCTTCGAGTCCGCGGTCTTCGATCGCCTGCAAGCGGGCTTCCCGCGCACGGCAGACGCTGCCTGCAAGTGAACAGTGCCTCACGGCGCGGCTGCGTCGGGCACGGCGGCCGGAGAGCCACCAGCCGAACCGTCGCCGCCGCACGCCCTTGACGAGTGGAGGGGAAGGCAACACAATCCGGACGTTGCGGATCTCCACAGTGATCGGCATGTCCCAAGGGGTGCTCGCATGTGTTTCAGGATTTTGTGTCTGGCCGCTCTCGCGCTGTCTGCATCGCCGGCGGCGTGTGGCGGCGAGCCGTTCTTCGAGGACGGCCGTACGAACTGGAAAATCTACCTGGCCCCGCAGGCCGAGCCGGCGGAAGTTTTTGCTGCCGAGGAACTGCGGGATGCGCTGCAGAAGATCTCCGGCGCCGCGTTCGAGATCGTCCAGTCGGACCAGGTGCCCGGCCGCCAGGCGATCGTGATCGGGGACCTCCAGAATCCGGAAGTCCGGGCGCAGACCACGGCCCTGAAGCTCAAGACGGACAAGATCGAACAGGTTGCCGTGTACACGTTGGGCGGCAGGCTCTATCTGGCGGGCAACCAGCCACGCGGCGCGCTGTACGCCGTGTACTGCTTTCTCCAGCGCGAGTTGGGTGTGCGCTGGCTGTGGCCCGGCCCTGACGGCGAATTCATGCCCGCCAAGCGTGTTTGGTCCCTGCCCGAGTTGACGTACAACCACCAACCCGCCTTCGCCTATCGCGGCTTTCACCTGTGCGGCGACTGGCGCGATGTGGCCCGCTTTCGCGAGTGGATGGGCCGCAACTTCATCAATATCCACCGTCACGCCGCCCCGGCCGAGGAAAAACGCCGAGGCTTCTACTCCATGTGGTCGTCCCACAATATCGTCCTGCCAGACGCCCTGTTTGAGCAGCACCCGGAGTACTTTGCCGAGATCCAGGGCAAGCGTTACCGCAACAATATCTGTTTTAGCAATCCGGAGGTGGATAGGCTGGTCGCCGCCAGAACGGCCCGCTACTTGCGAGAGCATCCTTACCTGGATCTTCTCAGTGTCTTTCCGGGCGACAACCAAGACTACTGCCGCTGCGCCAGTTGTGCCAAAATGGACGTATCCACCGCCTGGTTCGAATTCTACAACCGGCTGACCGACACGCTGAAGAAGGAATTTCCGAAACTGAAATTCGCCACGATCGCCTATCAGGGCTATCGCGACGTGCCCAAGTGCGCGATCCGCAACAGCGAATTCGTCGAATATGCCAGCTACAGCCGCTGCAACATTCATCCGTACGGCCACCCCGGCTGCCAACGCAACGAGGACACGCTGCGTGCGATGCGCGCCTGGCAGGCCACCGGCTTGCCCATCGGCCACTATGCCTACGAGTACGACATCTACACGAAGAACGCGCGCTTCACTCCCTTTTTGAGCGTGATCGACGATGCGATCAAGACCAGCCGCCGCTTGGGCCACGTGGCCGTGATCCCCGAAGTCTCGCTCTCGCCCAAGCACGGCCCGGACGTCCGCGCCCATCACGTTCAGAACCGTCTGTCCATTTACCTCTACGCCCGGCTGCTCTGGGACCCGGACCAGGAGTTGCAGGCCGTCCTGAGCGACTGGTGCCAGACCGTCTTTGGCGAGGCTGCGGGGCCCCTGCTGGAATACTTCACGGCGTTGGACCGAGCTTGGACCGCCATGCCGATCCACGCCACGATTCTCGGCAACGCGTTGAGTGCGGCGGAGCCGCTGCTGACCGACGAACTGCGCGCGACGGCGTCCGCGGCCTTTGCGGCGGCCGAGCAGCGGTTGCCGCAGATCGCCGAGACGGCCGCCAGGGAGCGTGCGGCAGCGGCGTTGAAACGCGAGCGGGCGCTGTACAATCAGTGGCTGGACCTGTACCGTCTGAACACCGCGGTTCCGCGGTTGACGCTGCCGTTGTTGGCGGATGCCGCCGACCTGGCGCATTCCGCCTCCCGGCCCCAGGACCTTGTCGCAGCGGCCCGCGACGCCGAGCGTCTGGCCACGAGCGTGCGTTTGGCTTGGACCAAGGAGGCGCTGCTGGTGAAGTGGTTCTGCCAGGACCGCCCGATCCGGAACTTGAAGGCTGCCGCGTCGGAGCAGGCCGGCAGGGTCGAGGAAGACGACAGCGTGGAACTCGTTCTGGCTTCCGGACTGACCGGCGAAACCTGGCACTTGACGGTCAATTCGCGCGGGACTCGGCAGGACTGGTGCGAATCCAGCGTGGGCGTCCAGGAGGACCGCTGGAATCCCGCGTGGCAGGCCAGCACGCACCTGGCTGCGGATGCCTGGGAGGCGGAGATGACCGTGCCCTTTGCCGCGCTGGGGCACACGCCGGACCCGCAGGAGACCTGGCAGGCGCGTTTTCTCCGCCGCCACGGCCGGCAGCCGGAGCTGGCGACGGCGGTCTTTCCCGAGTGCGAAATGGCCGTGTTGCTGTTCAGTTCCGCTGCCCGCACCGACCGCTCGCTGCTCTGGTGGTCCGGCGCGCCGGACCGGGAGGCCAAGCGGCACGCCGCGCTCGCCCAGGAGTTCACGGAGGCCGGCTGGCACTTTTGCCTGGCGGCCAACGAGGAACAACTGTTGGCGCTGCCCGGCCCCTGCGACGCCTACTGGTTCCGCCATCCCCACGGCCCGAACAAGGTGCCGGCCGATTATTGGCAAAAGCACCTGGTCCCCGCCGTGCAGAACGGCGCGCTGGCCGTCTTTGTCTCCTACTGGAACATTCCACTTGATCAATATTTCCAAGACCCTGCGTTCAAGCTCAACAGCGTCACGTGCCGCGGCATCCCGCTGGCCGCGCGCACCAGCACGTTCATCCAGCCGGGCGACTGGAGCACGAAACCGCACAATCTGCTGGCCGGTTTGAAAACCGCTATCACGCCGGCTTACGGCTTCGAGCCGGCCGACGCCGCGGCCTGGACCGTGCTGGCTACCGCTCCCAGCGAGGGCGACACGTCGTTCCCCTATCTGCTGGCCCGACGCTACGGCAAGGGACTGATCGTCGTCGGCGGCGATGACATTCGCCTTGCGCCCGCACGCATGCTGGAGAACTTTGCGCGGTATCATGAACGCGAACGTCAGGAGTAACCGCCGGTTGAAGAAAGGGGACTGGCTCCGCGTTCTTTTCAACGCACTGCAAGAGAATCAAGCAGGACTCTAGGGTTGGCGGCCGGCAAGCGTCTGGCAGACCGCCTGGGGCGGGGCCTGCTCTGCAAGACGAAAGGCCGACACGCGACACTCGGGAGGGTTGTTTTCATGAGGACGATGGCTTGGTGGACACTGGCCGTGCTGGCGATCGGTGGGGAACTCGGCTGGGTGCCGTCCGTGAAGGAAGCACCGGCTGCAGAACGGGAGGAGAAGTCGGAGATGGCAACGCAGGCACGGGTGTTTTTGAAGGATTACCTGGACCAGTTTGCCCGACTTGAAATTCGCGCGAATCTGGCCGAATGGCGGGCGGCCAACTCGGGCCGGGAGCAGGACTTTGCCGCGGCGGCCGAAGCGGCCTTGGCGGTGCGTCAATACCACAGCGACCCCGCCGCGTACCAACGCGTCCAGCAGCTGCGCGGCGCCGCCGGCCTGTCGGAGGTCGAAAAACGTTCGCTGGACCTGGCCGCCTTGACCTTCCGCCGCAACCAGCTGCCGCCCGACTTGCTGGAGCAGATGGTCAAGCGGTCGAAGGAAATCGAACGGCTGTTCGGAACCTTCCGCGCCCAGGTGGACGGCCAGCGGCTGTCGAACAACCAGCTGCTCGAACGGCTCGCCAAACAGGCCGATTCGTCTAGCAGGAAGACGCTCTGGGAAGGGCTCAAACAGGTTGGCCCCGTCGTCGCCGACAAGCTGGTCGAGTTGGCCGAACTCCGCAATCAGGCCGCTGAAAGACTGGGGTTCGCCAATTTCTGGGAGATGCAAATCCGGCTACAGGAACACGACCCGGACCCGTTACTGGCGATTTTCGGCGAACTGGAACAGCTCACACGCCAGCCGTTTGTTGAGATGAAAGCCGAACTGGACGCAGAATTGGCGCGGCGATTCCGCATCCGGCCGGACGAGATGATGCCCTGGCACTACGATAATCCGTTCTTCCAAGCCGCGCCGCCTTCGGAACGGATCAACCTGAACGAGTTCTATGCGCAGAAGAGCCGCGAGCAGATCGTCCAGATCGCCCGCCAGTTCTACCACCAGATCGGCTTGCCGGCCGACGACATCCTCCGCCGCAGCGATCTGTACGAACGCGAAGGCAAGGACCAGCACGCGTTCTGCACGAGCATCAACCGGTCCGAGGACGTGCGGACGCTGTGCAACATCAAACCCACGGCCGAATGGATGGACACGACGCTGCACGAAGTGGGCCATGCCGTCTACGACGTGGGAATCGACCGTAGCCTGCCGTACAACGTCCGCCAGCCGGCCCATACGTTCACGACCGAGGGCGTGGCCATGCTGTTCGGCGCCTTGGCCAAGACGCCGGCCTGGATGATCCAGTGCGCCGGCGCCGACGAAGACCGCGTCCGCGAGGCAGCGGCGGCGATCCGCCAACAGCGCCGCCGCGAACAGCTGATCTTTGCCCGCTGGACGCTGGTCATGCTGCACTTTGAAAAATCGCTCTACGAGAACCCGCGGCAAGACTTGAATCGGCGCTGGTGGGACGCCGTCGAGCAGTACCAGATGCTCCGCCGTCCGCCGCAGCGGAACCAGCCCGATTGGGCCTCCAAGCCGCATTTCTCCATCGCGCCCGTGTACTATCACAACTACCTGCTGGGCGAATTGTTTGCCGCCCAGTTGCGGCATCGAATCGCACAACTGGCGCCGCCCGGCGATGCCGCTGCGGAACTCAGCTTCGTGGGCCGCCGCGACATCGGCGATTTCCTGCGGGAGAACGTCTTCCAGCCCGGCGGCACTTGGCCCTGGCCCGAATTCGTCCGCCGCGCCACCGGCGAACCGCTGACGGCAAAGTACTTTGCCGGGGAAGTGACCAGGTGATTCTGGAACAAGTCTTCGGCGCCGGTCTCCCGGCCTCGCGCGAAACCGGGGCTCCCACGCGAAACTGCGTGGGATTGCGGCAGCCGCGAGGCGCCCGGAACGCGCAGGACTCGGCAGGTTTCCTCGTAGCTGGCGTCCAAATCGAGACAGACTGCCAGGTCGTCCTTCAGCCAGATCGGCAGCGTCGGCAGTTTCCGGTCGACGACCAGCGGATACGCCCAAGCGGCGAAACGCGGCTGGCGCTCGACCTGGCTGACGTCACCACGCTGCTCGCCAGCGTGGTGGCCCAAGAGGTCGCGCGGCGGGGCGATGTCTGGTTCCGAACATGGCTCCACGCTGGCAAGCAGCGTGGTGGCCCAAGAGGTCGCGCGGCGGGGCGATGTCTGGTTCCGAACACGGCTCCACGCTGGCAAGCAGCGTGGTGGCCCAAGAGGTCGCGCGGCGGGGCGATGTCTGGTTCCGAACATGGCTCCACGCTGGCAAGCAGCGTGGTGGCCCAAGAGGTCGCGCGACGGGGCGATGTCTGGTTCCGAACACGGCTCCACGCTGGCAAGCAGCGTGGTGGCCGGAGTCCGGGAAGTTAGTTCGGCGAACGCTGCCTGGCGAACAGGCCCTCGTCACGGCACTTCGACGGTCATTTCCAGCCTGGCACGCGTCTGTCCGTTGCGGCTGCCCATGTTCAGGGTGAGTTGGCGGATAGCCTGGGCGATCTTCAGGCCGACGTCCAATTCCTGGGCGGCTTGCTCGTAGGTCTTGCCCTTCTCGACCATGCTCTGCTGGATCATGGCCTCGCGGTTGGCATTCAGGATCGACGCCACCCGGCTTCCGTCGAGGGTCACGAGGCTGTGTATGCCCGCCAGCGGTTGTAGCTTTCCGGCGGCCTCTTCCTTCAGGGCGTCGATCAAGTCGCGAGCCAAAGCTTCGGTGCTGCTGATGACCACGTAGCCGTGGGGCATGGCCAGCGTGGGCTGGAAATTGAACCGCAGGTCGACGGGCGTCTGGTCGGTCCTGGCCGGCGCCGCGAAGGCGGCCACGGTGTACTTCACGCCGCCATGCTCCGGCCGATCGAGAATCAGGCCCGGTTCGGCCTTTTGCCCGCGGGTGAAATTGACCAGGCCCAGCGCCTTCTGAAAGGCCTCCTCAGCGACCAGCGAGAACTTCGGGTTTTTCAGTCGGAACACGGCGGCGAAGCCCGGCAGTTGGACGCGTGGCGTGCCAGTTCGAGCGTCGTACTCCTGCTGGGCCACCACGAACCGCACGTGCGGCGTGGTCTCGGCCAGCACCTCGTCGGTCAGGTCGCGGCCGGTAAAGAAGATGCCCATCATGTTCTCGAAAAAGATCAGGCCGGAGGTCCGTTCGGGAAACAGCTGGTCTTTGGCCGCGTAGAACTTGTGCAGATCGCGGTAGAAACTCAGCCCGGCGATCTGACGCGGCACCGCGAAGTTCGGCAACGCGCCGCCGGCGGCAGTGTCCGGCGTAGCGAACTCCTGGGGAGACGCCGCATCGCCGGGCGCGGCGTCCATCGCCAGGTCAATGGCCAGTTGCTGGTCGTGTACATTCACCCCCATCGCCAGCCAGTTCGCTTCGCGCACGGCTGCCAGCAGCGGCGCCGCCAGCAGCGAGCCCAACGGGTTTTCGGCGTTTTTGGCAAGCGTGGCCTGGACGTTGGGGATCTGTTTCAACACAGCCAGATCGGCATAGACGCTGCCCAGCGAGTCGGCTCCGGCCGTTTGCTGCGCGGCGCGGTACTGGGCCGATTTGGCCACACTGGCGCCGTTCGGATTCGCCCGCAGGTCCAGGGCCGCCCTCAGCCGGTCCGGCTTGTTGGTCAACACCAGTCGGCTGCCGAGGATCGCGTGCGCTTCGTGAGGGCCGAACTTCCAGCCCGTCACGCCGCGATATTCGGCAGACACCACCGCATTCGGCTGACCCCGCTTCTCCGCCTCGCCGCGGGCCACTACGCGGAGGAACTCGTGGACTTCCTCCAGCAGGCGGGCGTCCTCCGTATCGACGATCAACAGGCTGGCCTCGTCGGGCCCGAGAGCCCAAGTGATGCCGCCGCCGAGCAGTTTGCCAACGAGGCCGCGGAAATCGACCTGGTATTTTTCCTGATAGTGTTTGACGACGCCGGCCAGCTGTTTGAATTCGGCCTTGGCCGCTGCGGCCTGGTACTGGGGCGAGGCGGTGACGGCGCCGATGACGTGGGCGTCCAGCATCCGTTCGAGCAGCCGGCGGGGTTGAGCGATGTCCACGACGATCACGGCGTCCTGAGAAATCCACTCGGCGCGCGGCGGCAGCGGTTCGGCGGCCGGCGCAACACAAACCGGCGGGAGCGTACAGACAGCGATGGTCAGGGCAAGAATGGGTCGATACATCGGGACGTCACTCCATCAAAGATCGCGCCGGCAGAAACACCAGGTCGTCAGGGCGACGGCGGCCAGCGTGGGGATACTGTAACCGAAAAAGACCTTCCAGAACGAGAAATCTTCGTAGCTGCCGCGCTCGAAGAAGTCGGCCGAGTCGCGGGCCTGCGGCTGGGGCTGGCCGCCTCCGAAAACCGTCATCACGTGGTCCCACTGACGCTGCAGCGCGGCCGCGTCCGTGGCGCTCAGTCGGCGATCGCCAGCCGCTTCCGTCGCCCGCCACGGCGTCCGCAACAGCGTCGGCAGAGCCCGGTTCAACGTGATCGGCGAAAACTCCTCCAGCTGCAACGTGTCCAACACAAGATTCGCCGGGTACCAGACGAAGAACAGCACCACGGCGGCCACCAGCGGTCGCCGCAGCAGCGTGCCGGCAAGAAAGCCCAAGGAGACGAGAAACGTCAACACCAGACTGACGAGCGCGGCGGCGCTGAGCATGCCGTACCAGGTCACGGAGTCGGCCGTCGCGGCGGGACGCTTGGCGAACGTCGCCAGGAGCATGCAAGGCGTGATGACCAGGAAGAACACGGACAACACGGTCGCCACCCGCGCCGCCCAACTGGCCAGCAGATACTCGTAGCGCGTGATCGGGCGGCTGAGAATCCCGTCGGCCAACGCATCCAGCCGCGATCCGGTCACCGGGCTGATCCCCAACAGCATGACGATCAAAAACCACGGAAAGACAAGAAATGGAAACAGCAGCGAGCCGATGAGGATGCTCGTCTGCAGTTGCCCCCACGCGCTGGTCAACGTCAGCAGGGCCAGCACGCCGGCGCCGATCAGCCACAAGCGGACCAGCCACCCGGACCACAGACTGCCCAACTCATAACGCAGAATGGCGAGGGCCGGCATCAGGGCCGTGCCGCTGTTCGAACTCGAATCGCCGGAATCCATGTGCTTGGTCCTCTTGCAGCAGTTGTAAGTACGCGTGTTCCGTGTCGTTGCGGGCCGATTGCACGGACTGCAGGGTCAGCCCGGAGGCGTCGATCAGGTCCAGCACTTTCGCTAACGCGGCGGCCCGGCTGACGCCCTCGGCCACCTGCACGACCAGCGAGTGCTGATCGGCGGCTCGCGCGGTCACGTCCGGCAACTGGCCGGCCCGCTGGGCTGCTGCGGACAGCGATTCCGGCGGCCCCTCGACCTCCAGGATATACTCGTCCCGCTGCAGCCGCCGCTTCATCTCCCGCATTGGCCCGCTGAAGATCATGCGGCCCTCGTACATGACGCCGACGTGGTCGCAAATCTGGTCGATGTCGCTCAGGATGTGCGTGGCGACGAGAATCGTGCGGGTCTGGCCCAAGTCGCGGATCAGGTCCAGCGTGAACCGGCGCGCGGCCGGGTCCAGTCCGGCCGTGGGCTCGTCCCACAACAGCAGCGGCGGATCGGCCAGCAGCGAGGCCGCAATGCCCAGCCGCGTGCGCATCCCGGTCGAAAAGGTGTCGATCCGCTGATCCGTCGCATCCAGCAGCCCCACGGCCCGCAGCAGCGACGTCAAACGCGGCTTGCGGACCTCCGCCGGCAGGCGGCAGACTTTGCCCAGCAGTTCCAGATATTCGACCGGCCGCAGGTGTCCCGGCAGCGTGGGATGGGTCGGCAGGAAGCCGATCAGGCCCCGAACTGTCGTCGCGTTCACTCCGCAGGGCCGGCCGAGAATCTCCGCCTTGCCCGCCGTGGGCGTCTGCAGTCCCAGCAGCAGCCGCAGGGTCGTCGTCTTGCCGGCGCCGTTAGGGCCCAGCAAGCCGTAGATCGAGCCGGCCGGCACCTGGAGGCTCATGTCGTTGACGGCGATGACTTTGCCGCCGTAGATCTTCGTCAAATGCTCGGTGCTGATACCCAACGACACGTTCTATACCTCCATCACCAGGCGGGGCAAGCGGCGGGGAATCCTCCCGTTGGCGAGATATTCCTCGTATTCGCCCGCCCACGCCGACTCTTGGGCTGGTCGCGATAAAAAATCCGATCCGTCCTTGACGCCCCTGTCTCACTGCGGTGGAATCGACCCGGCGGGGCCATCGAATTAGTATAGTAAAAGAACCGCCGGCCAGGCTTGCAGGGGCGCCAGAAAGGTCCATTTCGTTTCCGGGAGGCCGGCCAGCCGACATCCTCCTCTGGCAGGCCCGATGGCCGACTTGGTCCGCGGCCGGCAAACGGCATCGCCGATTATCGAGACTGGCCGAGTCAGGACCGGGCCGAATTCGCGCCCGTCGGGGACAAGGCGTTCGGACAGAATCGTCCCGTTCCCAACCGCGGCCGAAATCGTGCGGGTTGCGTGCAAGGAAGGCCACTCGGCCAGACTGCGTTTGCAGGCCGCCTAGGCCGCGTCCGCACGTCCGCACGCCGCTTCGCGCCGATCGTACCGATTGTGACGGCGCGGCCGGGAGCGTTTGGCATTTGACCGGCTCCTTTCCCGGACCTAGAGTTTTCGTGACAACAGTTCTGGCATTGTTTCCCTTGGGTTTTGCGGGAGAATGTCGCCATGCTCGAAGCGTCCGGGCAAGACCGGCCTGCCGGCCATGAAGCCGTTCTGAATGGTTTGGTGCGGCGTGTCAATCGGATGGTCAACGATCCCAAACATCAAGCCCCGACCGAACCCACGGGATACATTCCGATCGCGGAAGCCCCGCCGACGTACGGCGACTTCGTGCCCCAGGAGCCGGCGACCCTTCAGGAAACGCGGCTGTCCAGCAGCGAAATCGAGGCGTTAGTCCTGAAACTGATGCTCTCGCGGGGAAACCTCACCGGCCGCGAAGTCACCGAACACATCAAACTGCCGTACGTCATGGTCGAACGCTCGCTGCGCGAGATGAAGCACGACCAGTTGGTCGTCTATCGCAATGCGGCGCCGATGAACGACTACGTGTACCAACTGACAGAGATCGGCCGCGAACGGGCCAAGCGGTTGGCCGAGCACTGTTCCTACTTTGGCGCCGCCCCGGTGTCGTTGCAGGATTACGTCGAAAGCGTCCGGGCCCAATCGCTGACCAAGCAGCATCCGACCTGCGAAGACCTGCACCGCGCCTTTCAAGACCTGCTGATCTCGCCCAAAATGCTGGCGCGGCTGGGGCCGGCGATCAACTCTGGCCGCGGCCTGTTCCTGCACGGCGCTCCGGGAAACGGCAAGACGAGCATCGCCGAGCGTCTGACGGGGTGTTTCGGCCAGTACATCTGGATTCCCCGAGCGCTGGGAGTGGACGGCGAGATCATCCGGCTCTTTGACCCGATGAATCACGAGGAAGCGTCGCTGGAACGTCCGGCGGCCTTGTACGACCATGCCAAGATCGATAAACGCTGGGTCCGCATCCGCCGGCCGACGATCGTGGCGGGCGGCGAGTTGAGGATGGACAATCTGGAGGTTTCGCTGAACAAGTCGACGGGAATCAGCGAGGCTCCCGTGCAACTCAAGAGCAATTGCGGCACCCTGGTCATCGACGACTTCGGCCGACAACCGATGAGCACCGACGAGTTGCTCAATCGCTGGATCGTGCCGCTGGAGAAACGGTACGACTACTTGAACCTGGCCAACGGCAAAAAGATCCAGGTGCCCTTCGATCAACTGATCGTGTTTTCCACGAACCTGGAGCCGCGCGACCTGGTGGACGAAGCATTCCTGCGGCGGATTCCCTACAAGATCGCCGTGGAAGATCCCAGCGAAGCGGAGTTCCGCGAACTGTTCGTGAGCATGTGCAAGACCTTGAATGTTCCCTACCGGCAGGAACCAATCGACTACCTGATCGAGCAGCACTATCGCGCCGCCGGGCGTCCGTTCCGCTGTTGCCAGCCTCGCGACCTGCTGATGCAGATTTGCAATCATTGTTTCTATCAGGGCGTTCCGGTGGAACTGACGAACGAGCACTTCGACGTGGCCGTGGAAACGTACTTCACGATGCTCTGAACGCGGCAAGCGGGATTGGCGCGGGCGCCCGGATGCTTCATCCTGACTCCGGGAGTGAGCGCGATGAATTCAACCTTGCCGCGGTCTTGGGCGCGTCTGTTGGCGGACGAATGCAGCGCGCCGTACTTTGTCCAACTGCAGACCTTCTTGGCTGACCAGCGGCGCCGGCACACCATCTATCCGCCGGCCGAGGAAGTTTTCGCCGCGTTGGAGATGACGCCCTACCACCGCGTCCGCGTACTGCTGCTGGGCCAGGACCCGTACCACGACGAAGGCCAGGCCCACGGCTTGTGCTTCTCCGTGCGTCCCGGTGTTCCCCTGCCGCCGTCGCTGGTCAATATCTTCCGCGAATTACACGACGATCTAGGCTGTCCGCTCCCCGGCCACGGCTGCCTGGCCGCCTGGGCTCGGCAAGGCGTGCTGCTGCTGAATACGGTGCTGACGGTGCAGGCCCACGCGCCGCATTCGCATCGCGGGAAGGGCTGGGAACGGTTCACCGACGCCGTGATCCGCAAGGTCAACCAGAAGCGCGATCCGGTCGTGTTTGTGCTGTGGGGCCGTCCCGCTCAGCAAAAGGCTCGCTGGATCGATTCGAGCCGCCATGCCATCGTTGCCGCCGCCCATCCGTCCCCGCTGTCCGCGCGGCGGGGCTTCTTCGGCAGCCGGCCTTTTTCGACGGTGAATCAAGCGCTGCGGCGGTGGGGCCGGGAGGAGGTGGACTGGCGACTGTCCGAGGCGCCTCCTGCCCGCACGGAAGCGCGGCCGCGGACCCGACGTTGACGCCGTCCGGACCTGATCGCGATTTTTCGGTCGCCGCGGACTGCCGGTTGGTCGCCGCACGACGGTCTCACGGCGTCTCCGACTGCGGGTCGGGCTCGTCGGAATCATCATCCAGGATGAACAGCGAGCCGCCGGCAAGCTTGATCACAACGCATTCGGACTGTCTGCCGGAATTTCGACCGCCGCGACGGCGACGGCCAACGTCTGGCTGAGCGTTCTTCGCTTCAAGATGGTAGGGGGCTCCGTTTCACTCAAGGCGGGACTTCCCGTTTCCGAGAGACCAGCCCGCAGCCATCCGCGGTGGACACTCGGGACGGTTGACGGCCTTCAGCCGCGAAGGTCGCCCTGCGGAGAGCATGCCGGGCGTCCTGTTTCAAGAGAACGCCGGGTGGGCAAGCCGAAAGAGGAGGCTGCGTTTCCCGAAAGGGAGGAAACGCAGCCTTTCCGGGTGTGGACCGCCGGGACCCGCCGGGCAGGCCTGCAGCGGCGGATCAGCCTGCCGCCTGGGGCATGCGGAGCCGCTTGTTGATGTCGGTCTCCAGCACGCCGAACACGGCCTCATGACGCTGCACGGACATCGACAGGGCGGCCAGCAAGCGTTTGGCCGTGAAGAAGTTGACGATGATCCGCTGGCCGACCTTGATCGGTTCGGTCGGAATGCCGATCGGCTGGGGGTTGAGACCGAAGTCGATGATCAACTCTTCCGGCGTGCCCGTGACGCGGCAGAAATTCGCGTACAGGGCCACGATGTTCGAGTCGTCGACTCGCAACTGGGCCTGCGGCGGAGCCGGGCGGGCCGGTTGCTCTGCGGGAGCTTGCTGTTCTTCCGCAACCTCGGGTGCCTTTTCTTCTTTCGCCATGCTGACTCTCCTAACTCTCCATAATGGAAACTGCGACAGAAACAAACCTTCTGGGCTCACTCGAACCCGACACGGTTACAACTCGAAGTGAAACGTTCTCGACAAGTAGCGGTAGAGCCGAGCTCCCAACGACTGCCACCGGGTATAGATCTGGGCGCGGCCCCGCATTCCGTTGCTGATCAAGCCTTGGAGGGCGTCCTGGTCGTCCAACGGGACGCGGGCTTGATACGAAGTGCTCAACGGTCGCGACACACCCGAACGATCCATTTTGGTTTCCACCCGGCCCCCTGCCTGGCTCGACAGACTGGCCGACATCGCTTTCAATTCCACACGGGCGACCTGCTCCACGTGACTGTGGAGCGTGCGGCCGGGAAAGGCGTCCAACTGCAATTTAACTTTCGGCCGGCCTTGCGAGTCCACACCCATGGCGGCGTCCACCAGGTCGATGTCGGCCTGGTCCACGACCAGCAGCGCCTCCAAATCCGTGGGATCGCCGACGCGGCAGACCAATTCGCTGGCCTGATAAGCGGCCCCCAGGTTCTTTCGATCCAAGGGCGAGCCGGACCACGTCGGCAGCCGGCCTTCGGCCTCTTCTTCGCGTGACGTGCGCGGCGCGGCGGGGATAATGACCCCCGCGGTCGGCGCGACAAGCTTCAGCCGCGCCAGCTCCTGCTGCTTCTCCGCCAATTGCTGCTCCGTGGCGGCCAGCAGTTCGCGGAGTTGCCCGATCTGCAAGCCCGACTGGTCGTCCGCGAACTGTTCGCGGTTGGCCACCCGGAGCCGGCTTTCGGTCACGTCCCGGCGGCCCTGGAGATCCAGCACGGACAATTCCAGATCAGGGTTGCTGAGCACCAGCAGCGGCTGCCCCTGGTCCACCCGGTGCCCTTCCTTGACGAGGATCTCCTTCACGAGCCCCGGCACCTCGACGTAGACCGCCGCGGCATCCCGAGGGCCGACCTCGAACTCGCACTTGACGCTGTGCGGCAAGGGAAGGAACACGACGGCGGCCAGGACCGCTCCGACCACCGCGACCGATGCGATGACGCGATGCTTTTTCACCTTGTGCATCCTCCCCGGCAGGTAAAAAAAGCGGGCCAACTGCCACAGCGGCTGGACAATCAGGCCGAAGAATCCCGTCGCGGCCACGATCTGCCCAATGATCTTCAAGCCGATCGGCTCGAAGACCTTGATCAGAAAGGCCACGATCGAGAACACAATGATCCAGCGGTAGACCACCGCCGCGATGGTGTAGGCCCCGAACAGAAAACGGTTCTTCTGAGGCAAGAACGGATTGTCCGGCTGTTCCAGGCCCAGACAGACTCCCACCATGAACCGCTTCAGGACTTCGGTGGACTTCTGACGCAGATTGGGAATCTCGGCCAGATCCATCAGGATGTAGTAGCCGTCGAAACGCAGCAGCGGATTGCCGTTGAAGATCAACGTGCTGACGGAACAGATGAACATCACATTCAGAGCCAGATTGTTCAGCAGCCCGGAGCGGTCGCTGAACCACCACAAGAACGTGGCGATCGACGCCAGCACGATTTCCACGTACATCCCCGCGGCGCCGATCATGGCCCGCTTCCACTTGTTCGGCAGCATCCACGAGTCGGACACGTTGCAGTACAGGCAAGGCGTGAGCACCAGCAGCATGAAACCGATTTCGTGGCACTCCCCGCCGAAGTGCTTGCAGGACAACCCGTGCCCCAATTCGTGCAAGACTTTGACCACGCCCATCGTCAGGGCCAGATAGAGCCATTTGTCCGGCGCGCGGGGATCAAAAAACTCGTGGAACGTGGGCAATCGCGAACGGAACACTTCAAATTGCACCGTGACCAGCAACAGCGCGCCGATCCCGATCGCCAGGCACAGGGCCACGCACACCGGATGGAACATCCAGCGGACGTACGGATACAGCCAGTTCAGAAACCGTTCCGGATCGACTCCCCGCCACCGCAGGGCAAACACGTTGGTCAGCCGTCCCAGCCACTCCCGGCGTTTCTTCTCGCCGCGGCGTTTCGCCAACTGCCGGCCTTGGCCCGCCGTTTCCGAGATCACCAGGCCGCTGCGGTGCAACATGCCGATGAACTGCTGAAGATCCTGGAACGTGATCTTCTGGGGCGCAAAATCCGACTCGAACCGCTCCTTGATCGAGTCCAGACTGGACTGACCGTCCAGCATCTGCAGGATCGCGAATTCCTCCTCGTGGAAGCGGAAGTAGTTCAGCCCAATGGGTTCCTTGACGACCCAATACGCCTCCCCGTGGTAGCGGTGTTTGCGGACCGTCAGATCCGGCCGCATCCGCAGGGACAGACGCCGTGAGGTCGTGCTGACGAGACTTTCCGCAAGCGTAGCCATGAACGGTCAACGATTCAGGTGAATGATCATCTCTGCCGTGACGCCCGGGCGCAGCAGCCAGGGATATCCGCCCCGGCCCGGCAGGTTGTCCACTTCGGCCCACACCCGGTAGTCCCGATTGGCGCCCACTTTCGTGCTCACGAAACTGATCTTGCCCGTCAACTTCTCCGTGCCTCCGCCGGGCAAACTGACGTTGATCTCCACGGCCGCGTTGTCGACCTGCCCCGGCGCGATCTCCCGCGCACTGACAAAGCCCTCGACGCGCAAGCGGTTCATCCGCACGAACCGCAGCACGGGATCGCCGGGCTGGACCCATTCGTTCTGCTGGCAGAAGATCTCCTCGACCACGCCGTCAAACGGCGCCACCAACGTGCGCTGCTTGAGTTCGTTGTCCGCCATTTCCAGTTCGGCTTCCTGGACGTTCCGTTCCAAGCCGGCGATCTTGAATTCCATCTCCGCCGCGATGTAGTCCGCGACGCCCTTCTCCCAATAGACGCGCTGTTTGCGCAGTTGGGTCGGCGGGATGGCGCCCGCACTCCGTTCGTTGATGGCCAGCGACTCTTCGTACTCCGCTTTGTAGACCTCGATAATCTTCTTGGAAAGTTCCAGCTGGGCCGTGTTGGTGGCTTTTTCGACGGCCACGTCCAGCTTGAATTTCGCCGCCTTCTGGCGGACCAGGGTCTCCGTCTCGTCCACCTTGCCCAGCACGTCGCCCGCCTTGGCCTGCAGTCCCGGCTTGGCAATCAGTTCCAGCAGGACGCCGGCTTCCTGAGCCGGAAGACTCACGTCGTCGATCAGGGACACGAGGCAGTTGGGCAGCCGGACGACCGAGTTGTCCGGAGCGGCGGACGCGCCCGCCGGCTGTGCCGCGAGCATCAGGTTGGCGATGAACAACACCGTTACGCACATGATAAGCGCTCCCGTTGACCGTGCTGAACCGCAGTCCGCGAGCGAGGCCGGCACGCCCGCTGCCGCCCCGCGGGTTTATGTCAGATAGAAGAAGACGTGCGTCTGCAGCCACTCCCAAGCTTCGTGGAACCAGACGTAGCCCAGCGCCCTCCGGCCGCAATACACGCCGCCGGTGACCGTGGCGCCCGGGTGCGGGTCGCCCAGTTCGCGGCGGTCGATGGCCACCTTGACCTTGACAATGTTGCCTTCATCCGGATGGATCTCCGTCGATTCCTTGACCTCCGTCACCTTGCCGTTCCGCCGGGTTCCGGGGTCGGTGGCCAGCACGTACGTCACCCGTTCGCCGGTGCCCGGATACCGCTTCTGCAGCTCCGTGTCCGCCCGCGCCCGCCGCACGTGTCCGCCGCGGTTCTCCCGCATGTACAGCTCCAATTCCCAGTCGCCCTTCGGGTCGGCAATGCTCAGCAGCATCTGCCCCGTGGTCACGGGGCGATACATCAGGGACTTCTGCACGTCCCAAGACATCATCACTTCCCCGGCGATCGGGCTGCGGATCTCCAGCAACTCGCGTTTCTTCTTCAGCAACTGGTACTGTTCGTCGAGCGTCTGGAGCTCGTGCTCCAGCTCTTCCGCCTCCCCCTGCAAGCGAATCCGCTCCACCTCGTCCCGGTTCCGCGCGTCCGAACGGTTTCTCTGTTCGAACAACGACCGCTCGACGGACAACAAGCGGCTGCGTTTGACCTGGATCTGTCCCGCGACGTCCTGGAACCTGACCTCCAGATCGGTATTCCGCAGCTTGACCAACACGTCGTCCTTCTGGACGGTGTCGCGGTCCTTGATCTTCACTTCGATCACGTCGCCGTCGACGGGCACGAACACGTCCCGCTTGACGACCGGTTGCAACGTCCCCTTGGCACTAGGCTCGAAGTCCTTTCGAACCGCGACCAGGCACACCAGCAAGACCAGGATGGCGGCCAGGGCGGCGACCGTCTTGGGCAGATTGCGGGCATTGAACAGCCAGCGAGACTTGCCCACCGTCTTCCACAGCGGCATCAAGAAGATCCGCTCGTGGTCCACCGCGTTGGTTAGCGCCCGGGCGCTGTGCTCGTACACCAGATCGACCCGCGAGCGGAGCACTTCCTCCGGCAAGTCGCTCTCGATCTGCTCGGCGATCAACACGCCGATAATCTCGTTCGCCTCGTTGCTCTCGCTGTCCGCTTCGCCCGTCACCGTCTCGCGTTCGCCCGCGTCCCAGGTGCGTTTGGGACGGCGCAGAGGCAGAATCGCCAACCGCTTCGTGTGCGATTCGTCGACATAACGGTCCAACGCTTCTTCCACCTGCGGCGGCAAATCTTCGTTCGTGCCGTCGAACCACAGCGAATCGCCGGTCGCCACGACCCGCGTGGCCAGCTTGCCCAAGTGGTTCACGATGTTGGAGCGGTTTTCGATCGTGTCCTGCCCGCTGATGGCTTCGACTTTGCAGATGCGGCCCTTCAGCAAGCCCACGCTGACGCGGTCGCAGCCGATCATCCGCCGACCTTCGTTGACGATCACGTAAGCCGTCTCGCGGACGTCCAGTTGCTCGTGGACCAGGCGGGCAAAATGATCCGCTTGCTCCCACAGCGAGTGCCGCGTACTGATCTGCCGCAGCTTGCGAGTCTTCAGCCACTCCGCCGCCAACTCGCACATCTGCATCAAAAATTTCAGATAGCCCCGCTGGGTGACCGGCTGAGCGTCCGGCCGCTGGAAGATCTCGACAATCCCTTCCACCAGGTTGTCGCTGCGCAGCGGTGCCAGCACCAGCAGGTAGCGGGTGGGATTGGCCGCCCCCGACTCGTCTGCCGTGCCCGACTGCGGCGGCACTAGGTTGGGCTCGCCGCTGGCCGCGATCCTCGTCAGCAGCGCAAAGTGCCTCGAGGCGTCCTCCGAATCCGGAGCCAGCAGCGTCTCGCTCATCTTGATCTGGTACGCCAGATCCAACCGCCGACCATCGCGAATCACCCACACCGCACCGCCAATCGCCGCCAGGGCGGAGACGATGCGCTGCAAAAATGCGGGATAGAACTCGTCCGGACCAAGCTCGCTCTTGGACAGCTGCGCGATCTCGCTCACCAGCCCCCGAATCTGCTGCTTGGTCTGTTCGATGGTGTCAGCATTGACTGTTTCGCTGGACATTACCCACACCGTTTGGGATCAGGACGGATGCATCGATTCCAAGTAACAATCGAACCCCCGGACGAGTTGAAAACAGTCAAAATCAAGTCCTAACTATGATGCCGATCCAGACGATAAGTTCCAGCACCGCAACGGCGATTAACCGGGAATTCCATTCACTTCCGCAAGAAAAATAAGCGTTGTGCGCAAAGCTTTATGATTAAACAGTTTGAATGAATCGAAATCGGACGTTGTCGGCCGCCGCTCGAAGGCTTGTCGGATACTGTCCGCCACTGGCCAGCTTGCATCGGTGCAACGTCCCAAGACAGCCTGAGCGACATGTGTCGCCCAGCCGGCTTCGCTACTCAGATTAGCAGGCGATGGCCGCCAGTTCAAGAACGGCTACTTGAAAATCAATTAAATTTCAAGTACTATTGCCTTCGTAATCGATTGAAGGAATCCGTTCCGCTTGCTTGGCGCGAGGCGGCTTTTCCACGGAACTTCTGAGTCAGACCCAAGTCTAACTGACCGACGTTGCCTCGAGGCGATGGTCGGCGTTAAGGCCAGCGCCGTCGCTCGATTAGCACGGACACCGAGGAGGCCGAAGTGAACCGTCGGACGGAGACAGTGATCGCCGAGAGGTCGTACAAGACGTTCACCGTTGGAATCGACGAGAACCTGGACCGGACCATCGACGAACTGAAAGAGAGATTTGGCAAGACGTCCCGCGCGGACGTGTTCCGGATGGGAATCGCGCTGCTGAAGGTGGCAGCCGAGGCCAAGGAACGCGGCTTGAAGCTGACGATTTCCGACCAGAATGACGTAGTCAAGAAGGAAATCGTGATCGCCTGAGGGATTCGGGGGCGCGCGAAGCGGTTCGGGTTGCGGGCTGTCAAGTGCGCTGGTCGGCGACGGAACCTGCCGGTTGCCATCATGACGACACGGCAGAGAGCCGAGGATCTTCGTTTCGTGACGCGGATCCCCTGCCCCAAATCCGTGCCCCAAATCCGTGCCTCGGATGCCGTCTCAATCCGGCGTGTCCAAGTACGGATCCTGCCCCATCTCCCGCTGCATTTTCTTGCGTTGCCGTTCGTGGTGCAACAGCACGTTGCGGTCGCGGAAGTGCCTTCGTTCGACTTTGCGTTGCGCCTTGCGAAAGACGCGGGCCAGGGCGTCGAGTTGGCCTGTGGTTTTGGCGCCGAGTTCTTTAAACTTGTCGCCTCGTTTAGGGCCCAGTCCGGACTCCAGGATTTCGTCCTCCAGCGCGAGGAAGAAGCGGTAGGTTCCCGGATCGCCCTGGCGTCCGCAACGCCCGCACAGCTGGCGGTCGACTCGCGCGGCGTCGTGCATCTCGGTCACAATCACGTGCAAGCCGCCCGCTTCGGGCACCCCTTCCCCCAGCTTGATGTCCGTACCGCGGCCCGCCATGTTCGTGGCCACGGTCACTTTGCCCGCCTGGCCTGCCAGTGCGACGATGTCGGCCTCCTTGGCGATTTCGTTGGCGTTCAGCACCTGGTGTGGAGTCCCCCGCTCGGACAACAACCGCGACAGATGTTCGGACTTGTCGATCGACCGGGTCCCGATCAACACGGGCCGTCCCTGCTGGTGCAGTTCCAGGACTTCGTCGGCGATTGCGTGCCATTTGGCTTCGGCCGTGCCGTAGATCCGCGTGGGCAGGCGCCGCCGCTGGACGGGCTTGTTGGTGGGGATGGCGATGACGCGCATCTTGTAGATCTTCCGAAATTCCCGCGCCGAGGTTCGCGCCGTCCCGGTCATGCCTGCCAGATATCGGTAGCGCAGGAACAAGTCCTGGACGGTAATCCGCGCGGCCTGACCGGTCGGCACCGTGACTTCGACTTTCTCTTTGGCCTCGACGGCCTGGTGGATTCCGTCCCGCCACTTTCGGCCTTCGGCCAGTCGTCCGGTAAACTCGTCGACGATCACGATCTCCCCTTCGCGGACGACGTACTGGCGGTCCAGGTGGTAATCGCGGTGGACGCGGATTGCCCGCTCCATGTACTGGTACAGGTCCACCAGTCCCACGGTGCGCAGCAGTTCCGGTTGGGTCAAAGACCGCAGGAATTGACGGCCGACCTGGGTCAACTCGACCTTCTTGGTGTCGTGTTCGTAGTCGTAGTGCTCGTCTTCGACGAATTGGGGTGCGTGCTCGGCGGCCCACTGGTAGGTGGCCACGACCTGCTCGCGGGCCTTATCGCCCAAGGAGCCGATGATCAGCGGCGTACGGGCCTCGTCGATCAGGACGCTGTCCGCTTCGTCCACAAGCGCAAAGTACGGGCCGCGTTGAACCGGTTGTTCGCCGCCCTGGTCCCAGCGTTCGCTGCTGCCCTCCCCCAGGAAATCGGCAGCCTGGCGTCCCATGCGGCGAAGCAGCAACCGGTCGCGCAGGAAGTCAAAGCCGAACTCCTTGGCGGTGCCGTAGGTGATGTCGCAGGCATACGCGGAACGCCGTTTGTCGGAAGTGTCCGGCGTCTCGATCACGCCGATGGTCAAGCCGAGCAAGCGATAGATGGGCTTCATCGTCTCGGCGTCACGGCAGGCCAGATAGTCGTTGACGGTGGCCAGGTGGGCGCCTTTGCCGGGGAGCGCTCGAAGGTACATCGGCAGCGTGGCGGTGAGCGTCTTGCCTTCGCCCGTGTCCATCTCGGCGATGTTGCCGTAGAACAGGGCCATGCCGCCGATCATTTGGACATCGAAATGGCGGAGTTCCAAGGTCCGCACGGCGGCTTCCCGGACCAGGGCAAAGGCCTCGACCAACATCCGGTCCAGACGTTCGCCGCTTTTGGCGCGAAACCGGAGCGAAAGGCTGCGTCGGCGCAGCTGCGCATCGGATTCGCCCTGCAGGACGGGTTCCAAGCCGTTGATCTCGTCCAGCAGGCGTCCCCACTGGGCCATGCGGCGAGCAGTGGGGCCGCCCACGGCGGCCAGGAGGCGGGCTCGCAGCCCTTTGGGCAACTGGCTTAGCGGGTCGCGCGGTGTCATCGGCGTGACAGTCTCTCCGTGTTAGTTGGCGTTCGGCCGGGCAGCAGATCGCTGGATCCAAGTCGTGGTGGAAGAGCCTACCGCATTTTACCGCCGCCGACAATTCCAGCGGGGCCGCATCCCAGCGCGACCGAACAGTCTGACGCGTCCCGGACTACAACCCGACGATTTTGCCTAAACGCTACTACCGATGCAGCCGACATAAACGATAGGAGCGTTAGATGGCCGATTTTCGGACTAGTTTTGTGGAAAGGTCGGAGGCAAAACAGGGGGTCGCCAACAGGCGACAGGCCCCTTTCGTGCAGAGCAGCCGCCAGGGCGTTCCGGCAAGAGGGGCTTGGCAGCTTTTCGCAAAAGTCCATTGAGACGGGGACGCAGGTGACCATCTTTCGAGCGTTCGCTGTTAAAAGGGGGTGGCTGCACAAGATTTACTTGGCTTTCCGGATCTTCTGCATGTTCTGTGTTTGCCGGACGATCTTGTTGTAGGCGTGGACACGAATACTCAGCCGAAGCGGGTTGTAATCATGAGATCAAAAAACGCAAAATTGACGGTGGTGGCGATTGTGCTCTTGTTAGGGGCTCCGCGAGCTTATGCGGACGACGCCAACACTTCGCCGGATCGTTCGCCTTTTGCACAGCTGCCGGGCTTTCCAGCGGAGGCGACGTACAGCGGCTATGTCGGAGACGACAGCGACCTGCGGGTCCCGCCGGACTTGGCCCCCCCGGTCTCCGAAGCTTCGTTTGGTTACGACCTTCCCCAAGCCCGGACCGCGACGAAGTCAGGCAAGCAGGGCGGCTATGGGCTTGCCGTCAAGGACAGCGGAACCGCCGAACCCATGATCTACGGCCCGTGGGTGGGCTTTGAGTACATGTCGACTTGGCTTCAGGGCCGCTACCTGCCGCCCTTGGTGACCACCAGTCCGCCGGGCGCCGAGGGCGTCCTGCCCGGTTCCCGCATCCTGTTCGGCGGGGATGATGTGGACGGGGGCCGGCAGATGGCCGGCAAGCTGTCCCTGGGCGCGTGGTTGGGGCCTGCTGAACGGGTGGGCGTGGGCGGCAGTTACTTCCTCGTCCAGACCGAGACGGTTCCGTTCGCGGACAGTTCCGCTGGCGACCGCGTGCTGGCGCGTCCCATCTACGAGACATCGCCGTTGGCAGAAAGTGGCGTGGGACCGGCTTCGTATCTGCTCACCGGCCCGACCTTCCTTGGCCAGACGCAGTTCACCCTGGCCGGCAATATTCAGGCGGCCACGCGCACTGACGTGCAGGGCGCGGAAGGGTATCTTCGCCATCTCTTGTACTGCGCTCCCGGCAGCCGGTTGGACCTGATCGGCGGCTACCAGTTCTCGCGCGTGGACGACCGTTTGCAGATCAACCATGCCACGACCTACACCCCGTCGTTTCTGCTTCGCAGCATCGACGTCGAGGACGTCTTTGATGCGGAGAACACGTTTCACGGCGGCGAGTTGGGGCTGTTGGGCGAGTTTGGAAAAGGGCCGGTCCGGTTGTCGATTCTGGCCAAGGTCGGCTTGGGCAACATAAACGAAGTGGTCACGATCGCGGGACGGTCCACGGTGGCGTACGGGGCCGGCGCTCCGGTGAACTACAACAGCGGCTTGTTGGCGCTGCCCACGAACATGGGGGTGTACGAGCAGGACAAGTTCGGCGTGATTCCGGAACTCGACGCAAAACTGATTTTCAAGCTCACCCGGAACCTGGACCTGAGCATCGGCTACAACTTCATCTACTGGAACACGCTGGCGATGGCGGGCGACCAGATCGACACGACGATGGGGGGCCAGCCCACGGTCAACTCCAGCCAGTGGGCCAGTCAATGGTTTGGCGGGGCCTTGGATCCGGCGGGCGGATCGTACCCCAAGCTGGAGAAGATCAAGGACAGCGATCTGTGGCTGCAGGGGCTGAGTGTGGGACTCACCTTGCGGCGGTAGTCCGTTCGCACCGCATCCTCCGCGCAGAAGGCGGGACCGGCAAGCCGGCAATCGGCGGGTCGGTCCCGTGTTTGTTTGGGTCCGCGCGAATGTGAATCTGGGGATGCCGGCTTTCAGCCGCCGGAGTTTTTCTCTAGGATAGTCGGCCCGTGCGATTCCTCTTCCGTGGCGTCGGGCCCCTGGGGCCCGGCGGCATGCGCCGTATTCCGGGCTCCGTCTCGCAGGGCTGCCAGGCGACATCAGGAAGTGGACGCTTGTTTTGCAGGAGTGCAGAAGATGTCCGTGAAACGCAACAAACCCGAAGCGCCAACGGCCGACAATCGCTGGAAGATGGTCGACGTCACGATGCGGCGCAACGGTTACTCCGGACACGCGCTGATCGAGACCCTGCACACGGTTCAGGAGGTCTTCGGTTACATCGACGATCCGTCCATGCGTTACGTCGCCGAGGCGTTGAATTTGCCCTTGAGCAAGGTCTACGGCGTGGCCACGTTCTACCACCTGTTCACCTTGAAGCCCAAGGGCAAGCACACCTGCGTAATCTGCACCGGAACGGCTTGCTACATCAAGGGAGCGGGCGAGTTGGTCGAGGGGGTCCAGCAGCGGTATCACGTCCGGCCGGGACAGACTACGCCGGACGGCCAGCTGTCGGTGGTCAGCGCGCGGTGTCTGGGCGCCTGCGGACTGGCCCCCGCCGCCGTGCTGGACGGCCAGGTGCTGGCCAATCAGACGGCCGACGGACTGCTGGGCAAAATCGAGAAGGTGTTGCAACATGAATCTTGACGATCTGGAAGCAGATGCGTCCGAAGTGCGGGCCGCGGGAGAGACGTGCGAGCACTGCGTCCGCGTCTGTATGGCGGCCGGCTGCCAATCGTCCGGGGCTGGCAAGGTGCTGGAACGTCTGAACGAACAGTTCTCAGGCCGCGACGACGTGCGCGTCAAGTCCGTCGGCTGCATGGGCCTGTGCTCCGGAGGGCCGCTGGTCGAACTGCGGTCGAAAGGCCAGCCCGCGCCCCGGCTGTATCAGAAGGTCAGCGCGGAGGACGTGCCGGAGTTGGCGGCGAGCCTGGGCGGGGCTCCGGTCCAGCGGCTCGCCTGCTCCACCGAGATGCCTTTTTTCTCTCGGCAGCAGAAGATCGTCCTGGAGAACTCCGGGGTCATCGATCCAGAGGAGATCGACGATTACATCGCCGCCGACGGCTATCGGGCGTTGGTCACGGCGCTGACGGAGATGAACCAGGCCGAGGTATTGCGCGAAATCGACATCAGCGGCTTGCGCGGCCGGGGCGGCGGCGGCTATCCGACGGGCTTGAAGTGGTCGACGGTGGCCAAGATGCCGGCGGATCAGAAATACGTGATCTGCAACGCCGACGAGGGCGACCCCGGCGCGTTCATGGACCGGGCCGTGCTGGAATCGGATCCGCACCGCGTGCTGGAGGGCATGGCGATCGCCGCCTATGCGGTCGGTGCCAACAAGGGCTATGTTTATATCCGCGCCGAATACCCGCTGGCCATTGACCGGCTGAAAACGGCGATCCGCCAGGCGACCCGCAAGAAACTGCTCGGTTCGGGCATTTGCGAAACGCAATTCAGCTTTGACGTCGAACTGCGGCTGGGCGCCGGAGCGTTCGTGTGCGGCGAGGAAACGGCGCTGATGTCCTCGGTCGAAGGCGAGCGCGGCCAGCCCCGGCCTCGACCGCCGTATCCCGCCGAGTCGGGCTTGTGGGGCTATCCCACGCTGATCAACAATGTCGAGACCTTTGCCAATGTGGCGCCGATCATCCGCCGCGGCGGCGAGTGGTTCGCCGGAATCGGCACGGAACGCTCCAAAGGCACCAAGGTGTTTGCCCTGGCGGGCAGGATTCAAAACACGGGACTGATCGAAGTCCCGATGGGGATCAAGTTGCGGGACATCATCGAGACGATCGGCGGCGGTGTGCCCGAGGGCCGCACGTTCAAGGCGGTCCAGACCGGCGGACCGTCCGGCGGCTGTCTGCCGGAACAGAATCTGGATTTGCCCGTGGACTACGACACTTTGCGGCAAGCCGGTTCGATCATGGGCTCCGGCGGTATGATCGTGATGGATGATACGTCCTGTATGGTGGACGTGGCCCGCTACTTCATGGATTTTTGCATGACCGAATCCTGCGGCAAGTGCGTTCCTTGCCGCGTGGGCACGTACCAGATGCACGGACTGCTGGACAAAATTGCCAAGGGCCAGGGCACCCCCGCAGACTTGGCCCTGCTGGAGGAGCTGTGCGAAGTCGTGCAGATGACCAGTCTGTGCGGCTTGGGCCAGACGTCGCCGAATCCTGTGCTGAGCACGCTGCGGTACTTCCGGCATGAGTACGAAAACAAACTGCAGACGGGACAACCGGCGGCGGACGGCACCGAGGGCGGGAAGATGACCGATGACCGCAAGTGACAACCACTGACCACTGACCACTGACCACTGACCACTGACCACTGACCACTGACAAAACCCATGAAACGCCAAGCACCTCCGCCGCCGGTCCGCGTGGTGACCTTCCGGATCGACGATCGCGATCTGAGCGCTCGCGAGGACGAGACGATCCTGAATGTGGCGCGGGAACAAGGAATCAGTATTCCTTCGTTATGCTATCTGGAGGGTCTCAGCACCTGGGGGGCCTGCCGGCTGTGCGTGGTCGAAATCGAGGGCAGCTCGAGGCTGGTCTCCGCCTGCTCGACGCGCGTCGTCGAGGGGATGCGGGTGCACACCAACACGGAGCGGCTGCAGCGCTACCGCCGCATGATTCTCGAACTGCTGTTCGCCGAACGCAACCACGTCTGTTCCGTGTGCGTGTCCAACGGACATTGCGAATTGCAGACGCTGGCCCAGCAGTGCGGCGTCGATCACGTGCGGGTGCCCTACCGCAACTCGGTGTACGAACTGGACTCCACCAACGACTACTTCCGCCTGGACCACAACCGCTGCGTGCTGTGTAACCGCTGCGTGCGCGTTTGCGACGAGATCGAGGGGGCGCACACGTGGGATGTGATGGGACGCGGGATTGAATGCCGCGTGATCACGGATCTGAACCGACCCTGGGGCGAGAGCGCGACGTGTACGGGATGCGGCAAGTGCGTGCAGGTCTGCCCGACGGGGGCCCTGGTCAAGCAGGGGACGTCGGCCGGGGAGATGACCAAAGACCGAAACTTCCTGCCGTACCTATCGCAGATGAGGCATGCCCCATGAGCACCGAGAAACCATGAGCACCGAGAAGAAGATCACGATCGCAACGTCCTGGCTGGACGGCTGCTCCGGCTGTCACATGTCCTTCCTGGACATCGACGAACGGCTGTTGGAACTGGCCGAGTTGGCCGAATTCGTTTACAGTCCGCTGGTCGACGCGAAGCAGTTGCCGGAGTCGGTCGACGTGGGGATTTTGGAAGGCGCGGTCAGCACCGAGGACGATCTGCACAAGGCGCTGCTGTTCCGCAAGCACTGCCAGTACTTGATCAGCCTGGGCGACTGCGCCGTCTGCGGCAACGTCCCGGCAATGCGGAACTTCTTTCCGCTGGACGCGGTGCTGGACCGCGCCTATCAGGAAAACGTCCAGTTGAACCCGCAGCGTCCCACGCTGAACGTGCCCAGACTGCTGGACCCCGTGCGCCCGCTGCACGCCGTCGTGCCGGTGGATTTGTTCGTGCCGGGATGTCCGCCCTCGGCGGACGCCATCTGGTACGTGGCCAGCGAACTGATCGCCGGACGCACGCCGGATCCCTCGCAAGTTACTCGTTTCGGAGCTTGAAGCCTTCTATGGCCGCCAACCGCACTCTCACCATCGAACCGGTCACTCGCATCGAGGGCCATTCGCGGATCACCATCCAACTGGACTCCGACGGCCGTGTCGCGGACGCCAAGTTTCACCTGACGCAGTTCCGGGGCTTTGAGAAGTTCTGCGAGGGCCGCCCCTACCGGGAAATGCCCGCCTTGACCGCGCGGACCTGCGGCATCTGTCCCGTCAGTCATCTGGTCGCGTCGTCCAAGGCGTGCGATCAATTGCTAAGCGTGTCGATTCCGCCCACGGCGGTCAAGTTGCGGCGGATCATGAACTTGGCCCAATTGCTGCAGTCGCACGCACTGTCCTTCTTTCATCTCTCGTCGCCCGACCTCCTGCTGGGCTGGGACTCCGACCCCGCGCAACGAAATATCTTCGGCGTGATGCGGTCGCACCCGCAGTTGGCCAAGGACGGGATCCGGCTGCGACAGGTCGGCCAGGTGATGATCGAGACCCTGGGCGGCAAACGGATCCATCCCGCCTGGATGGTGCCCGGCGGCGTGAACGAACCGCTGACGGAGGAAAAGCGGTCCAGCCTGCTGAAGATGATTCCGGAAGGCATGACCATCGCCCGCCGGACGTACAATCTGTTCAAAGACCTGGTCACGAAGTTTCCCGACGAAGTCCAGCACTTCGGCAACTTCCCGTCGCTGTTCTTAAGTCTGGTCACGCCCCGCGGCGGCCTGGAGCACTACGACGGTCTGATCCGCATCAAGGACGCGGAAGGCAATCTCGTCGAGGACATGGTGCCGCCGGAGGAGTACCAGCGGCTCATCGGCGAAGCCGTCGAATCTTACTCGTACATGAAGTTCCCTTACTACAAACGCCACGGCTATCCAAACGGCATGTACCGCGTCGGACCGCTGGCCAGGTTGAACAACTGCGATCGCTGCGGGACGCCGTTCGCCGACGTCGCACTGGCCGAGTTCCGCACGCTTCAAGAAGCGCGGCCCGTGGCCAGCAGCTTCCATTATCACTACGCCCGGCTGGTCGAGATCATCTTCGCCCTGGAGACGATCGACCGGCTGTTGCGCGATCCCAAAATCTTGGAAACGCGGATTCGGGCCCGCGCGCGGAGCAACCAGGACGAAGGCATTGGCGTGGCCGAAGCGCCGCGCGGCATCCTGATCCATCATTACCGCATCAACCCGCGCGGGCTGATGACCTGGATGAACCTGATCATCGCCACCGGGCATAACAACCTGGCCATGAACCGCAGCGTCCAGCAGGTGGCGGAGCGGTACGTGCAGGGGAACCAATTGCAGGAAGGCATGCTCAACCGGGTCGAAGCCGTCATCCGCTGCTACGACCCCTGCCTGAGCTGCGCGTCGCACGCCGTCGGTCAGATGCCGCTGCACATCCAGTTGCGGGACGCGACTGGCCGGATCGTCGATGAACTGGTCCGCCGCTGAAGCCCGACACCGCCGCGGCCTGCCCACCGGCCCCGCGAACGGCTGATTTCGTCTCCGCGAGCCTGGCCAAGGGCGTGTCTCGCCGGCTGAATGCATCGGAAGCCGCAGCGGGACCGAAATGGCCTCGCTCGCGATGCGGTTCGGCACGCTTGTCGCCAATGCAGGCATCCTCGCCGCTGGTCGCTCTCGGGTCCCCTTGCTCCGCGGAAACCGGAAAGTGATTTCGGTCACCGCCGCGGCGGACTTATCGTGCCAACCCCCTCGCCGCCCGCGCATCCGACGTGCAAACGGCAGGCCCGTTGTGCATCGCGGGGGACGCGCGCAACGTCAACCACACGGAAATCGCGATGATCAGCGACCCCATCGCCATGTGGCCTGTGACGATCGTCGTCTGCACCCAGCCCTTGGACTCGATCACCGGATAGCTTGCCGTCAGCGACCACTCCGGGACCCAACCCGGCCAGTAGTAGTTGACGACCCACGCGGCACAACCGAGGACCAACTGGCACAGGACCAAGGCCGCCAGCAGCCCCGCCGGAACTCGCAACGACGGAAGATGCTTGCGGCCGCGAAACGCCTTCCAGGCGACCGCGACGACCAACGCGGTAACGACTCCGGCAAAGAACAGGTGAGCAAAAACGATCCAGCGGAAAAGAACGGGCGACGCCGTCACCGGGAGGTGACGCATCCAGGCGCCGATCACCAACTGCAGATAAGCCGTCGCCGTCGCGGCCACGGCGAGGCCCAGCAACCTGGCGGCCAAGGGCGACCGACTTGGCGCCGAGGGATGCGCCGCCCGTCCAACCGCGGCGGCGGCTGACCAGGCGGCTTTCCAAGTCCGTGAAGTGACCTCGCACAGCGCGACGCATACTCCCAAGAACGCCGGCCCCACACATCCGTGCAACATCGCCAATTGGCGGTCGTCCAGCAAAACCCGCGCTCCGCCCAGGCAGCCCTGCAAAATGACCGCCGCCAACGCGCCCAGCGAAAAATAACGCACCCAAATCCGCCGGTCCCAACGAAACACCGCCAGCACGAGGCAAATCGTCAAGGTGCCGGACAGGATGCCCAGCAGACGATGCCCGTGCTCGATAAACAAATCCCAAGGACCCGCGATCCAGGTTTGCCAGGGATACAGGAACATGTTGTACCCGTACGTCCCCGGCCAGTCCGGCACGGCCATGCCGGCGTCGTACGTCGTCACCAGGCCGCCAACCCAAATCAACGGGAACGTGGCGATCGCCAACAGCAAAGCGACGCGGAACGGCCAGCGACTTTCCGTGGGACCCGTGGACATGGACGCCATTCGTCAAAACGCGGTGGTTCGGCAAGACCTACAAATGCCACGGCGGCCGCATCGCCCGCGACACGAGGCGGGATGCGCCGGGATCGTCCAGGATCACCTCGCGCTGGGCGTCCCAGCGGATCCTGCGGCCCGTGTAGATGGCGATCATGCTCAACTGGGTGATCGAATCCGACAACGCAGCGACTTCGACCGGCGCGACGGTCCGGCGGCGCGTGCGGACGCAGTCCAGGAAGTTGCCCATGTGGTGGTTGCTCTCGTACAGACGGATCTCGTTGGCCCCGATCTTCTCCTGCATCAACGATTCAGGTTCCGTTCTCAACCCGCCGCGGCTGATGTGGACCTTGCCCCGCTGGCCGACGATCGTGGCCCGGTCGCCGCCCGGCGTAAAGTGAAACGCGACGCCGCTGGCAAACTTGCCCCGGATGTCCCAGTCGAACGGCGCGTCGAACAGCCCCGTGCCGAACTTGCCCGTGCCCTCGTATTCCACCGGCACCGCGCCCGCGTCGTCGCCCAGCGCCCAGACCATGTCGGTCAGCGGATGCGCGCCCCAGCCGCCGATAAAGCCGTGGGCGTTGTCCAGAACCCAGTACGTGCCCCAGCACGTACAGCGGTCCTTGGTGTACGGCCGGTACGGGGCCGGCCCCAGCCACAGGTCGTAGTCCAGTCCCTCCGGCACCGGCTCGGGCTCCAGCGAGCCGCCTTCAAACCCGTAGCTGGGCGCAGTCACCTCGACGGATTCCAGCTTGCCCAGCCGCCCGTTGCGGACCAGTTCACACCCGAAGCGGATGTGGCTCATCGAACGCTGCTGCGTGCCGTACTGAAAAACGCGCCCGTACCGCTGGACTTCGCGGCGGATGGCAAAGTCTTCTTCCAGGCTGATTCCCAGCGGCTTTTCCACGTACACGTCCTTGCCCGCCCGCACGGCCAGCAAGGCAGCGGGAACGTGCCAGTGATCCGGCGTGCCGATGGTCACCGCCTGGATGTCTTCGCGGACCAACATCTCGCGCAAATCGCGATAGGGCGTACACAGATTCGTGCCGTAACGCTGGTTCAGGTTGGCGGCATGCTTCTCGCGGCGGTCCTGAAACACGTCGCAGACCGCCACGATCTTCGCGTTCGGCTGGCCGGCCGCTTCGTACATCAGTCCGGCGCCCCGCCCGCCGACGCCGATCGAGGCGACGTGCAACTGGTTGCTGGGCGCCTCAGCGCCCAACACCGACGCCCGCACGATCAGCGGAGCCGCCAACGCCGCGGCGGACCTCTTCAGGAATCTTCGACGTGTCACTCGCTCGCGCATCGCATCTCTCCCCTTTGCGGAACCGTGCGCCGGTTTCAAGTCCAAGCGTGCCGTCCCAGTGTACCGGAGACCGGAGGGCATTGGGAAGCGGCCCCCGTGACAACGGCGGACGCGGGCTTTATTTTGCGGCCTCTTGCCGCCCGACCAGGTAGGCTTCACTGATTTCCAGCCGGTTCTCCGCCGCGTCGCTGTTCATGCCGAACGAGATCCGGCGGACTTGCCCCAGATCGAGCCGGCCGTCGGCGTCCGGCGCGTTGGCGCTGCTGAGCGTCAGATCGGTGAAAGGAACCTCGGCGACGTGCCACTTGCCGTCCGCGGGCACGATGCCCCCGGCTGTCAGGTAGCCCACGCCGCGATCGCCCTCCCATAGAAACACCCGGACCGTGGCCGAACGCTCACAGCGAGCCCGCAGGACCAGGGCCGAATAGCGGCTCATGTCCACGTCGTCCGGCAACGCGAAATAGGGATACACCCAGCGGTCGCCCTGGGTAAAGCGGACGTCCATCCGCACCGAGCCGTCCGGCTGTGGCTCCAGGTTCAGGCGCCCGTACGAGGGGACGTTCGGCTTCCAACGAGCCGCTTCGCCCAGCGGCAGCCGCACGTGCCGCGCGTGCCGCCCCAGGCACTGGGCAATGGTCCGCTCGCCGATCAACTTGACCACCACAGGGGACGCTTGTTGCGCCGCGTCGCCGGCCGGCCGCACGGTCACGGCGATCTCGTTGTGACGCGTGAACGCGGCACTCAAGTCCACGTCCCACGCGGCGTCCGCAAACCCGGATGCCGGGACCTTGACCGCACAGAGGTTTTCGCTCAGGACCCGGCCGGCGGCTTGGCCAAAGTCCAAGGCCAGCCGCAGATCGGCCGCTTGCTGGCTCAGGTTGAACGCACGGACGACCACTCGCAACTTGCCGGGCTCCTGGCTCACCAGGCGGTAACCCGCCGTCTCGGCTTTGACCGCCGCCGGGTCGATCTGCCAGCGGAGCACGATCGGCGACGCCGGACGGCGGGGACGCGACGCCGGTTGCCCCAGCTGCCACAATCGCCGCGTCTTGCTGGCGGTGTCCAGCCGCTGCGCGAATGCGTTACGTTCGAGCCACACGTACGCCAGGCCGTCGGTCAGCGGCACCTCGCCTTCCGCCGTGGCCGCGAGTGGCCGGCCGTCGAGTCCTTCGCTGCGGGTCACGGGCAGCCCGACGCTGATCTTCGCCGGCTGCCCGTCGCCGCTGGCGGCCACGACGACGACGGTCTCGCGGTCGTCCCCGAACACCCGCGCCGCGGGCAGCGAGTCGGACAAACGCAAATCGCCCAGGTACTGCTTGCCGCCCAGCACGCGCGCCGCTTGGACGTACGCGGCAAACGACCGCAGCGGCGCCCCGTGCCGGTCCATCATGCCGAAGTTGTTGGCGTTCTCCTCGTAGAACGGGTACACGAAGGCAAAGTACCGCGCGATGCCGCAGGCCCGCGCCTCGACGGCCTTGCGCGTGATGTCCAGCCCGCTGGCCACGTCTTGCTCCACGGGCGGCCGGCCCGGCCCACGCTTCCACGGCCGGCCGCATTCCGTAATCCACAGCGGCATGTCCGGGCGGCCGTGAGCCGCCAGCCAGTCGCGGTACTTGCCGACCAGCTCCTCCATCCGCGCCGCCCGGTCGTAGGTGTGAAAGCTGAACACGTCTACACCGTCCAACATCCCGCACTGTGCGGCCGTGTCCAAGAATCCGCGGTGATAGTGGGCCATGACGCCGCCCACCAGCGTCAAGTCCGCCGCCTCTCGATCCACCGCGTACCCCAGCGTCTTGACCAACGCCACGTACTGGTCCGCCGGCAGCAAGTCGCCGAAGAAGATGTCCGGCTCGTTCCAGACCTCCAGCGCGCCCCAGGTCTTGCGCCAGCGCCGAGTGATCTCGCGCCAAGCGGCTTCCGTGCCGATGAGGTCCTCCGGGTACTTACCGACCGTGCCGCTCCACGGCGTCGCGTTGTGGAACATCTCCAGCACGGAAACGCCCTGCTCGGCGTGCAGTTGCCGCACCGTCTCGTAGCCGTTGCGGCCTTGCCAGTCGAACCGCTGGCGCGCCGGTTGGATCTCGCCCCAATTCAACCGCTCGCGCGACATGGCGATCCCGCTGCGGCGCAGGATGCGGACCAGGCTCTCGCGCAGTTTGCCGTCACGCACCAGCCAGGACATCGCACTGTCGATGCAGAAGAACGCGTCCGGCGTCGGCGAGGCCTCTGGCAAAGCCACGACACCGAACCGCTGGCCGATCCCGGCGAATTCGATTTCGTAATAGCCCTGGGCCAGCGTGACCGTAGCCGCAACCGTCTTTGCATCCGGCCGCTCCGCGGTCCCGGCACCGACTTCGCGATCGTGGAAATCTCGGATCGTGTAACGGATTTCCCCCGCGGACACGTCTCTTTCCACTCGCCAGCGCAACACGGCCGCCTGACCGGGTTCAACAAACAGCGATTCGGCCCGCTCCGGCCGCAGCGGCGCTCCGGCTGTTTCCGCCGCCACGGCCAGGGACGTCAACGTCAGGACGAAACTTCCCATCATGTCATCACCTCGATTGGTAAAGGGGTCAGGCTTACAGAATTCAATTTTGGTCGAGTTGGGTCGTTCCATGTGGCTGGAGTCACCATCGACCAAAATTGAATTCTGTAAGCCTGACCCCAGCTCCAAAACCAGTCACTAATTTTGCGAGCAACTGCAGGATGTGGCGGACCAGCGCTGCGTCCTGATCGTCGATTCCGGCCGTCAGGGCGGTGGGGTCGCGCTCGCCGGCCCACAGGCGGTGAACGGCATCGGTCAGATGCCAGCCGTTTTCCTCCAACTGCGGCAGCATCGCTTCGATTTGCGCCCGCGGGCCGTCGACGCCCCGCGCCACCGCGGCGATGGCTTCCAAGCGCGGCAGACGGAGGCGGGAGTGGTTTTCGGTCCTGCAGTAGGTGCCGCGAGCCGAGCGGCACCTGATGCGGGGCTTCTCCGTCAGCCCCGCTCGGCTCGCAAGGCCTACTTTCAGGGTCTCCGATCACTCTTTCAGCAGTCTCTTCGCCCAGACGCTTGAGGAAGTCCTCCCAATTCACCTCGACGATCCCCTGCTGCCGGTCTTCGGGTTCCATCCGGCACAGTAAGGCAAGCAGCAACGCGGCTTCGGGCGTCAGCCCGCGGGCGGCGCCGCTGGTCCAGCTTTGCAGGGCCCGCACGAAATCCGCGTCCGCTTGTCGTGTCTCGCCTTCGCGCTCGCCGCCCACCGCAACGAAGGCGTCCAGCACCTCGCCGCGCTGCGACAATTCATCCGCCGCAGCCGACACCCGCGCGGCCAGCACCGCCGGGTCCGCAGCCAGGCTGTCGGCAAACTCCAGCAGCTTGGGATGTCGAGCAGCACGTTGAACAGTTCGACGGCGATGTCACTGTCGGCTTCCGGGCCCCGGTACCAGACGTAGCCTTGGAACCGGCCCTCGGCGTGGCGGTCCAGCAGTTTTTCGTACAGCGCCAGCATCAACTCGGTGGCAAACGCATCCCCCACCGGATAGCGTATGGCCAGGGCCGCACAATGCAACCGCTCGGCCAGCGACTGGGCCAGGCTGGGCAGCACGGTTTGAGCCGTCTCGGCCAGCGCCTGGCCCGCGGCACCCTCCTGCCGCACGGGCAGCCGGTCCAGGCCGATCTGGACGCGGGCCGCCGCGTGGCTGGCCGCGCCGCTGCAGCAGGTGTCCAGGATCAGCAGTTTCAGCCGCCGGCCGGCCCGCTCCAGCAGCACACCCAACTCGTCCGCGTCGATCGTGTCCGTGCCGCCGCGGTCGTCCTCCAGTAGCAGTTCGCCGCGCTCGCCCTGCCCGGACAGATGGACCACGTCCCAGCCGTCGGCTTCTTCCAACGCCGCCCGCAGCGTGTCCCGCGTGGCCCCGTATTGCAGCACCCGCAACTCGACTGCCGCGCCGCGCGTCTGGCCCAACTCGCGGACCAGCCGCTGCAGAGCGTACCGTTCGCGGCGCAGGTTCAGCGGATTCAGTTTCACCGGCAAGCTAAACCCGGCCAGGATGCGGAGGCTGGTTTCCGCGCCGACCGCTTTCGAGCCCGCCCCCGGCCGGGCAGCGCCGTCCAGCTGGTACACGAACCGTACCCCTGCCTGGCGGAACGTGGTCCCGTCCTGGAACCGGGCCAATTCGAACGGCCGAAACAGCAGCTGCTGGGCCGTCGCCGGCACGGACATATAGACCGCGACGGCGGGCAGAGCCCGGTGGTCCCACAGCGCCTTGAGCAGCCCGCCGAACACGTGCCGGCCGATCCAGTCGCTCAACTCGGCCAGTTGTTCCTCGACGTCCTGGATCGGCTTGCGGTAGTCCAGGTACTGGGCCAGGTCCAGAAACCCGCGATACCCGCGGCTCGCTGCGTCCAGCCGCACGTCATGGTCCGCCAGGAACTTGCCTCGCGCATCGTTCAGCACCCAGCGCCAATGGGCCGGATCGGCATAATCGGTCAACGTCAGCTGGAGCGTTGGGACCATCGGCAAAGCCTCCCAGGCGAACGGATGGCACGATTTTACACCAACGCCGACCGAGCTGGCCAGCAGCGCCGCACACGAAATAATCTCCCCGTCTCCTCGCAGGCGTCGCCAATCCAGGCCGCAACGGGTAAATGCCTCGGCGGGCCTGTCGTCGATCTACGCCGATCCCGCCAGCTTGTCCGGCGGATTGTTCGGCTTCCCACTACAGCAATGCCGGCCGCTGCCCCCGAATCCCGCCGGCTTGTCCGGCGGATCGTTCGGCTTCCCACTACAGCAATGCCGGCCGCTCTCCTCCCAATCCCGCCGGCTCGTCCGGCGGATTGTTCGGCTTCCCACTACAGCAATGCCGGCCGCTGCCCCCGAATCCCGCCAGCTCGTCCGGCGGATCGTTCGGCTTCCCACTACAGCAATGCCGGCCGCTGCCCCCGAATCCCGCCAGCTCGTCCGGCGGATCGTTCGGCTTCCCACTACAGCAATGCCGGCCGCTGCCCCCGAATCCCGCC
>JAAYYU010000052.1 GCA_012515235.1 Candidatus Anammoximicrobium sp. | reverse complement strand
AGCGCGCCGGTCTGCTGGCTCCAGTAGATCGTGCCGCCCTGGAACCGCGAAAAACGGCCCGGGGTGGCGTGCCCGTTAGCGTCGAGCACCGGCATCTCGTCCGAGATCGGGAAGCCAAGTAGTCCGTCGGGACCGCCCAACGTCAGATACTTCTCGCGGATCGCTCCATGCACCTCGTGCGCCGTCGAATAGCCCGACCAGAACATCGTTCCGCCTTCAAACTCGCGCTTACAGCCGCCGTGGCAGACTACTTCGTTGCTCGTCGGCAGGCCAAGAAAACCTGCTTCGGCGTCTAGCTCCAGGTAATGTACAAAAACCATGCCATGCACTTCCTTGGCGCCAGTGCCCGGGGACCAGTAGATCGCGCCAACCTCGAAGCGGTTCTTCCTTGAGCCGGGCCGCGCACCGTTCTCTTCGTCGGTGGTCGGAAAACCGAGAATGCCGGTTGGGCCGCCGAGCGAGTTGAACGATTGGAGAATCGCTCCCGTCACGACATGCGTGCCCGAATTTGCCGACCAGTAGATAGTACCGCCCTGATAGGTCCGCATGCGGCCCGTGCCGATCGTCGTCTCGGCCGCCGTCGGGTTGCGGAGAAAGCTCGCCGGACCGCCGAGCGAAAGGTACTTACTTTCGATAGCGCCGAGACCTTGGCTCTCGCCCAGCGAGAGCGCGGCTTGGTAATCGAGCGGGACGGTGTCCCACATCTGAAGGTCGGTCATCTGCCCAAGGAACTGGTTGCGGTGACCGTCAATCCAGGTGCCGAGCACCTCGCCGCCGCCGCCCACGGGTACGAGCACCGGCGCCCGAAGCATCCGCCGTTCCACAGCCTTACCACCGGCAAGCAGCACGATATCATCGCCGGTGAACAGCAGCCCGACTCTCAACCACTGGTTTAGCGCCACCAGCGGCTTGTCCGTCGCGGCTTCCTGCCAACCTCCGTGGACGCATACAGCCCCGTGCAGGCTGTATCCGTCGTCCAGTCGTTGTAGATACAGCGAGTACGGCGGGTCTTGACTCTCGACGATATTCATCCGGTCTTCGCCGTGCGCCGTTACCTTGATTTTCACGTCGGCGGCGAATGCCGCCGCCTCGCGCAACTGGCTCATCGCCGGGATCGTCACCGAACTGTCGGCCGGACCGAACTCCAGAACGTCGAATGTCGCGCCGCCAGCTGGCTGTACCGTCTCGTGCCGGCAGTTACGAACAGCGCCGACCAAGGTTCCATCGGAGTTCTTCGCCTCGCCATCTTTGAATGTGTAGTGCAGAATCGGGGGTGTTTCGGGCAGCTCGAGCGTCGCCAACAGGGCGGATTTCCCAAGCCCCAAGGCGTTTGGACTAGCAGTGTCGGTACTCATCGTGTCTCCTCACGTTACCGGTGCTTTCAACTTTGTTGTCTATTGGACTGCGCCTGGGTAAGAAACCAGCGCCCAGTCCCGTGAGCCTTCTCCTCATTTTCGGGGAGAAATATGCAAACTACGTGCCGCGGGTGCAGTATGGCCACTTGGTGTGGCGAGCCTACCTCACATCGTTAGCGGACCGTCCAATTTGAACTTGTTGGTATTTGACACTCGCCGACTCCGTAACCTGCAAGTTCGCCGTAATAACACTGTCATGATGAAAAAAGACTGGAAGGTCCACTGAGGTGGGGAGCGCGCAGCGTTATGAGCCCACCTGAGAGGTTGCGAGGCATGGTCGCGCCGTGGAGAGGCTGCCCGAATTCGCACAGATGTGTGCGGATTTGTTCCACGCCGCTCAGTGATTCGTCGTCCGTCGTGTCATCGTTTCTTGGTCTCTCGAGGCAGGCGGCGGAACAAGTCCCCGTATTCCTAGACGGAACGCGGGCAGATCGGGTTGTCGCCTAGCACCGACGGCCTTGCGTTCCTGTGCTTCGGAAGGCGGCTGCCTTTGTGCTTCCGCCTCGCAGGAACTCCCGGGCGTGGAAGCGCCTCCGTTCCTGCGAGTCGTACAAAGCCGGGGGTAAAGGTGCAGCCATCGACTCCCATTGGACTGAAGGCCCATGCCTGTCCCGTGACCGGCATGACCCTGTTCGTTTGCAGTTTGGAGCCGGGGAACGTTTATGCGAGTTTTTGCGAAAAGTGATTCGGCTCGACAAACTGCCTTTACCAAGAAACGACGCAAGCCCTTGTTTCACAAGGGCTTACGAAGCGCGCCCGGAGGGACTCGAACCCCCAACCCTCGGTTCCGAAGAAGCCCCCGGGCAGCCTGCCAAAAAGCTCGAAAGCCGTTACAGGGAGTCAGCTTACCACGAAGGCGTGGGCGTTGCAAACCGTCTTATACCGTCTTACGAAATCCCACGAAAACGCGGTAAGGCGGCCACGAATCCGGTAATTACCGGGTTCGCTTTTTGGGGCGTTGGCGGCGGAAACAGTGCGGGGCAAGCCAGCGGAGAAAGCAGTTGCCTGCCATGATCGACAATGCTCCGGTCGGATGCTCCAATAGCCAGCGGCCGGGAGGTGCGGGGCCATCGGCCCCGAAGGCACTCGTTGCTTACCCTCCCGGCCATTTTGTTGCAGCGTCCTGGGTCCCGACCATCCGACATCGACACCCAGGCACTGCCGTTCCATTGGTGAAGTCTCCCAACTGAGCGGCTCGACCGGAGAATGACATGCGTCTGTTCGAGGGTACTCAGTGGGACAGGCCGCCCCGCTGCGACCGGTGTGGCGAACTGGAAGAAGCCTGCACCTGCCCGCCCCTGCCCAAGGTGCTGACGCCGCCCGAGAAGCAGACGGCCCGTCTGGCCGTCGAGAAACGGAAGAAGGGCAAGGTCGTTACCGTGGTCCGTGGCCTGCCGGCTGACGATAACGATCTTCCGGCTCTACTCGGCCGCCTCAAGGCCGCCTGCGGGGCCGGCGGCACGATCAAGGACGACGAGCTGGAAATCCAGGGGGATCACCTGGAGCGGCTGCGGGGCTTGCTGGCGGAGATCGGGTACCGCGTCCGCGGCTGAAACAGAGCGCCCCCGCTCAATTGCTCACGCCGGGGCCAACGCCGCAATCCGAGACCTGGTTTCCTTGTACAAGTCCGATGGCAAGGGGCCACGAGCCGTGGCGGTGAGGTTCTCCGCCAGATGGTCCGGGTTGCAGGTGCCGACGATCGTCGTGTGGCAGTGGGGGTGGGAAAGCGTGTACCGCAGGATCAGCTCCGCACGCTTCATTGCCCCTGGCAGAACCTCATCCAGTCTGGCCCGCGTCCAGATGTCGTTGATCGCCGGTCGCTGAATCTCGGCCTCGGGGCCGCCTTGAGCGATGCCGCCCCGAATGATGATCCCGGCTCCGGTCTCTGCGGCCCTCGTGATCCACTCGTGATGTTCCGGGGCCAGGCAGGAATACGGGATTTGGAACGTGTCAAACACGCCCAGGTCGATCAAGCCAGACAGGTGCGGCAGCGAACTGGAGACGCCGAGGAACCGGATGATGCCTTGCTCGCGAAGATCCCTCAGCAATTCGATCAGCCCCTCACGCTGGAGCGTCTCGGCGTCGCCGCCGTGGAATTGCAGAACATCGACGTAATCCGTTCTGAGCCGCCGGAGGCTGGTCTCGATGTTTCGCTGGATGACGTCCCGCGTCCAAACGTGTTTGACCTCCAGGCGATCCTCGTGCTGGATGGGCGCGCACCCGCACTTGGTCGCCAGGTAGAACTCGGCTCGTCGCGCGCTGAGATACCGGCCGATCCGCTCCTCGCTGACGCCGTAGTCGGGCGCGGTGTCGATGAAGTTGATGCCGGCATCGACCACCGCGTTCAGGAAACGGTCGGCGTCTTCATCGCTGACGACTCGTACGCCCCACGTCCTTGGGCCACGGAGTCCCATGCTGCCGTAGCCAAGCTGGGTCACTTCGAGACCCGTGCGGCCAAGTGTCTTCGTGATCATTTGCTTGCTTTCCACACGAGGGGCGTATGCCGTCAGGGGTGCATCAAGGCATTGTCTTGTTTCGCGCCATTGTATCAACCAATGGCCAGCGGTGAGCGTGACCGGTTGCTCAAATCGGTGGAGCGGAGCCGATCCGCATGGCGACGACGAGGCCGAGTCGCCAGTCCGCATCCCGACGCCGGGCTTGTGCGGGCTGGCGGGGGCGTCAGGGACCGCGTTAGAGCCGCGTGATTCGCGTTTGCCGTCTCGGGAGGCCAACTAGGCGGCGACTTAGCCTGCGGCTGCGTCCGCGCGAATCTGAGGGCCTTGCTGATTCGTTCGGTCGGCGAATGTCAACAGTCCAGCCCCGGTCTGTCGTTCTCCCACCGCCGCAGGGCTGTATTGGGCGTTGTCTGCCCCATGATAGGGCCGTCTCCGTCGTCTCGGCCTGCTCCAGAATAGGTTTCTAATTACCTATTCCGATTCTGGCCACCACCCGATCCAACCGATGAACTACCGATGAAAGACCGTCGCGCCAGCATCCAGTCCGCCTGCCCGGTATGATGGAAGGCAGTGCCTCGTGGCCTATCCCGTACCCCGATGTGGGACAACGCCGCTGGTTCTTGCCGAGGCCACGATTTCCAGAAAGGGCCGATCCCGATGAGCAAGCCCAGGAAACGCCCCCAAACGCCGCACGATCCAGCCGTCCAGCGGAAGGCCGACGAAATGATCTCCAGGCTCCGGGAGTACCACCGGCTGGGACTGGAGTGCAACCTGCTGCCCACGCGCAAGGAACGACGGGAGTTCGCCGACCAGCACGCTATTAGCCAGACAACCATTCGCAAGGTCCGTGCCCTCGCCCGTGAGTACACGTCAACGGAACTCGACGAACTGTGCAGGTTGCGGAAGCCGGACAGGATGCCTTTCCACTTCGGCTATATCCCCTACTTCCTGTGTTGTCACGGGAAGAAGGAGCGGCAGAAGCTCCAACGCCAAGCCGCGGAAAACGGCTGGACGGCACCCGAAGTGCATGTTGCCATCCGGCAGATGCGTGGTGGCCGTCGGGGCGGCGGCGGGCGGCCGATGAAGAAGCCTGCGACCGCGGAGGCCGGGCTGGTGAGGATCACCGCCGATGGTCATCTGTGGGTACGGCGGTGTGAGCTTGTGCTGACGGCTTTCAAGACTGGAAAGCCGGATGGTGATCTCCGGGATTACGCGGAGGAAGCTGTGCTTGCTTTGCGTGCCGTCGAGAAGACCGCTCGATCTGCGACGAAAGAACTGGAAGCCATGCTGGGACCGCGGTCCGGGAGATAGCGGTAGGGAGCTGTTCGGGAGTAACCGTGCCGACAGGATGTCGCCGACCACCTGCATCCAAGCCGATCATCAGCGGGCCGAGGCACCTACCTCATCGCCCGAGTGCTGAGCGGTACCGTCGCCGCCACCTGAAACACGTCATCGGGTGGTTCGTCCCTCCAAATCAGGCTGATGCCAGACACAACGAACCGCACGGGCTGCCAGGCGGCCTGGAGTTCGGCGACCAGCCGGAGCATCTCGACGTTGCCCTGGACCTGCCCGACGCTCAGATGAGGCTGGAAGCGGGGTGGCCGGCCCCCGCCGGCTGCCTCGCCGACCGCAGCCCGCTGCACCACGGCCTGTAGTCCGATCAAGTCCGATTCAGGCTTGGGGGCAAGCCAGATCGTGTGGTTGCCTCGCCGGTGGCGAAACGTACGGAAATCGGCCAGCTCGACCTCGAAGGCGGGTATGTCGCGGCATGCCGCCGCCAAACGCTCCTGGGCCGCTGGAAGATCTGCCACCGGCAGGCAGGGGTACACGAGCGTGATGTGGGGCATCCACCGGCGAACCTTCGAGTCGTGTTTCGTGCGGATGGCCTGGATCGCCGGCCAGACGTCATTGGGCGGGATGACCACGATTGCGGTCGTGAATACGAGATTGCCCATTCCGGTGCCTTTGGGGCGCCAACGCTGTGGCTCACATCATCTCCGCGGTTCCAGGCCGGCTGCTGCACAGTAACCCCGTTCCTGGACCGGCTGTGGCAGCAGCCGCTATTCTCTCCGCGGCGGCATGCGTCGCGTGGCTACTTGTGGCCCCACGCCGAACGAAGATTTTCTCGAAGTTGCCGAACTGACTCTTGACGATGTGGCCGGGAAACGGCTATATGTATTCTAGGTGGCTAAGACCACGCATCGCGATGCGGGGGCCAGGAATCCGGCCCAGTACACCTGCGAACATGACGGTTTGCAGCAGCCGAATGGCGGGAGTCTCCCGCACCATCCCCGGACCTGATGTCCGGGGAAGCACTTCGGACTTTTGGTCCCTCTTTACCTGCCGCTCAAGACGGGCGTACTCGTGGCACGAGCAGTGCTTCTCGTTGAATCCCTGCGGGGTGCCCCGAATCTGACATTGGGCTTGCTGCCCGCAATACGCTTTCCGCCACGGCGTGTTCTCACGTGGGGTACAGCCACCCGTAGGCACGCCGTGGCCACTAGTTCCCACGACAAGAAAGCGAGGAATGTATGACCACGAAGTTTCGCCGCAGAGCAGTCAAACGCACATTGGAAGTCGATCTGACTTGGCTAGAACCCTTGACACCAGCAGTGCTGGAAGTTTTCGAGTGCATGGAGAAGGACACCATCGACGTATTTCGTCCCGACGACGAAGACGCTTTTGCCGTAGTGCGAGACGACGCCGGGGGCTGGGATATTCGCGCAAAGGCCAATCTCTCCGTGAGCATCCCCGACTGGTTTTGTGTAGCCTGTCAGCGAATACGGCGGGAGAACGAAGAAGATCAAGGACTCAATCAACGGGCAATCGCTTGGTACAAGCGTAATGCGGCGGAATCGCTATTTGGGCTGTCGCATCAAGGGGTTACCAGCCTTATGCAGCCGGTCGGGCCGGCTGGATGCACCGGAGAAATCGTTTTCACTGATCGCGTTGAGCAACTGCTTTGTTCGGGTGCCCCAAGTGACCGGGACCGTTTCCGGTTCATTGTGGCGCACGAACTGGTGCACGTGTTTGACGCGATGCGGGTCATTGTGCCAGCGTTCATGGACTGGGATACCTACTGGGAGAAAGCCTTGCACGACGGTTGTTGCACCGATCGCCCCGTCGAGATCCTTCAAAGGTGCAGTGAGGGCCTCGATCAGTACGGCAGCGACATCGAGTTGGGGCTGATCGAGGAGTATTGGCCCTCAAAATCGCGGCAGTGGTTTGAGGCTTTTCGCGGTGGGATCAAGTAGGAACTACGCGTCCCGCCCGACGAGCTATTTGTCTCAATCGAAGGTCCGGCCGTCCGCCAGCGTCCGCGGGTGCGACGGTCGGCCTTCGAGCCGGACTTTGTTCACGAGGGTCGCTCTACTCGTGAATGTACTCAGAAGGCACCGCGTCCGTAACGCCCATGCCATTTGCGGACCGAAAGAACTCTGCCCGTCGCGGAACATGCGGTCGGCCACGATGCGCAAGACGACCGGCCGGCCGGGGCGTTGGCCGACTTTCTTGCCGTCTGGATGTCGGGCGACAGGCGGACGTGATGCCGCTTGACCTTGACCAGTCCGTCCCGGCGAATCGACTCCAGAAATCGGTGGACGGTCCCGTGGTACAGCAGCTCCGGCTCCGCAGGGAGCCACCTTGTTCATTCGTGCAGGACAACCACGCGGGCGTCTACGTTCAGGACCTGCACCCCGCCGGAAAGCTGTGCCAGCGGCTCTTTCCAGTGGGCATGGCCCCGAACGACCAGAGACGGCCGCAAGCGTTCGATGGCCTCCCGGATGAGCGGAGAACCCCGATGGCCGCCAACCGGCTCGTCCGGCTCGTCCGGCCCGTCGTGCGTGATCAGGACGTCGGTGTGGTGCCGTAGGAGTGCCTCCAGACACTGGGTGTACTGCTCATCGGAACGGCGACGAGGACGCCGGGGATTGCCGATGATGCCGCCGAGCCCGGCGATTTGGCAGCCGTCGATATTCACACGGTCGTTGTCGAGGTAATGCAGATGCCGGGGAAACCGCGGGGGCGCATTGGGGTCCGCCCCGAACGTGTCGTGGTTGCCAGCGACGCCGACGACCCAAGCGAACTCGTCACCGAAGGCTTCCCACACGGCCCTGACATCGCCGGAGCCGCCACGTCGGTCCAGTGCCGGAACGGTGTACAGGTCTCCGGCCAGGAATACTCCGGCGTTTCCCTGCTCCAATCCCAGGCCGGGCAGGATCTCCGCGGCGAGCCGCCTCGGCAGGGCCTCGCCTAGAAGCCGCGGCACGCCGTTGGGACTGTCCTGGAACTGCTCGCGGCCTTGCAGGTCAGCAGTGGCGATAATCGCGCTCACGCCCTCCGGCAGACGATCGACGACCGCATCCAGGACCGGCAGGCGATCTTCGTAGAATCCTCCTGGCCCGCGTCCTGCGTTCAGGAAGGGGATTTCCACGATCGGTTGTGGATTGAGTGTCAGAATACGCATCCGCTCACCTTCGATTGCTGTCTTGTGCAGGACACAATGCCTGCTCCAACAGTTCAGGCTCCCAACCACCAGGACGCCATGCCGGCCACGGCGCCGTTTCGGCTTTAGGCAAGCCCGAACAGGAAAACGCCCCTGGTTCGACGGATCGAACCAGGGGCTTCACTTGCCGGCTATGCCAGCACTTTGGTGACAACGCCCGAACCAACGGTCCTGCCGCCTTCACGGATTGCGAAGTGGGCACCGTCGTCGAGCGCGATCGGCCGCCCCAGGCGAATGCCGAGTTTCACCCCGTCGCCCGGCATGGCCATGTCCACGCCGCCCAGCACCTCGGCGGTGCCGGTGACGTCGGCCGTGCGGAAAAAGAACTGCGGCGTGTAGCCGTCGAAGAACGGCGTATGCCGGCCGCCCTCCTCCTTCGTCAGCACGTAGACCTCGGCCTCGAACCGCACGTGCGGGGTGATCGAGCCGGCCGCAGCCAGCACCTGGCCGCGCTGCACTTCGTCGCGGGCGACTCCGCGCAGCAGGCAGCCCACATTGTCGCCGGCCTGGCCGAAATCCAGCACCTGCCCGAACGTCTCGACCTGCGTCACCACGACCTTGCGCGGCTCGTCCGCCAGCCCCACGATGTCCACCGTGTCGCCGCCCCGGACCATGCCCCGCTCGATCTTGCCCGTGACGACCGTACCGCGGCCTTCGATCGTGAACACATTTTCGATCGGCATCAGCAGCGGCCGATCCACGGCTCGGACCGGATCGGGGATGTACGTGTCCAACGCCGCCAGCAACTCGTCAATGCAACGCGTCGCTTGCGAATCGGTGGGGTTGTCGTGCGCCAGCATCGCGGACCCGCGGACGAAGGGCACCTCGTCGCCGGGAAAACCGTACTTCGTCAGCAGCTCGCGCAGGTCCATCTCGACCAGTTCGATCAGTTCAGGATCGTCCACCAGGTCGCACTTGTTCAGGAACACGACCAGATGCGGGACGCCGACCTGACGGGCCAGCAACACGTGCTCCCGGGTCTGCGGCATCGGGCCATCCGCGGCCGAGACCAGCAGCACCGCGCCGTCCATCTGGGCCGCGCCGGTGATCATGTTCTTGATGTAGTCCGCGTGGCCGGGGCAGTCGATGTGAGCGTACATCCGCCGCTCGGTCTCGTACTTGACGTGCGCCGCCAGGATCGTGACCGTCTTGCTCTTGTCGCGCACGATGCCGCCCTTGGCGATGTCCTGGTAGGACTTGTACTCGGCCAGCCCTTTCTCGGACTGCACCCGCAGGATCGCTGCGGTCAGCGTGGTCTTGCCGTGGTCGATATGACCGATGGTTCCGACGTTGACGTTCAGTTTCTCACGACGAAAAGTCTCCTTGGCCATTTCATCCTCCTTTCAAAGGGGTTAAGGAATTGGAGACCGAAACACGCCCCGGCCGTCCACACAGGACCCTCCGCGGCTTGCCAGGCAGCGGCTTGGTGAGCGAACGCCGGGAATACGCTTGACGATGGGGCGTTGGAGGCACTGCTGTCCACATCTTCGGCTAGGCTTTGGCGGCGGCAAGTCGGGCGTCGCGAATGACGCGGTAGACCGACGTGTGGCCGCCTTTCGGGTACTTTTTCTTTGGATGCGGGGGCGGGGGCTTTT
>JAAYYU010000051.1 GCA_012515235.1 Candidatus Anammoximicrobium sp. | reverse complement strand
GTGGAGATATCTGGTCTTGAACACCGCTCCACGCTGGCGAGCAGCGTGGTGGCGAAGAGGAGGCGATACCCCCCCCCAAAAAAAAGTCGCTGTAGACTCCACCTTGCGAGTCAGCGAGTGCCTTGGCTTGCTGCCGGGTTCCGCTGAAAAGCCGAAATGGCGCTTTCTTTCTTGTCCTTGTGTTGGGGGGGGCTACATGCCAGGGGGAAGCTGTTTCGGCGTCCGTTGCCGCGGAGTGTGATGGCTACTTTGACGAGGCGGCAGTTACTTCTCGAACGATGCTTAAGCATCCCCGACAGGATTCGAACCTGTAACCTTCGGCTCCGGAGGCCGACGCTCTATCCAATTGAGCTACGGGGACCCGTTTGTGGTCAAGGACAAAGGCCGGGGCGCGCCACAGCAGCCGGAACGAAGCGGCGTCCGGGGCGTTCGGCCGCTACCGAGGTTTGCGGACCAGCGGCTTTCATCCTTGTTTTCAGCCTGGACGATGTTCGCGAAGGGATGTTCAGGTTCACCGTCGCTTGACGGACGGAGTGTTCGGCCTGTCTGCCGGACTCTGAAGACCCCGTATCGCAACTCAGTCCAGGATTGAGCTATTTATAGCCGATTCCTTCGACGACGCAACTGCCCTGGACCGGATGTTCAGACGGGAAAAATGAACGGACCGGTCTCGGCGGCCTGTCACGGTGCCCGATGCAGGCGGAGTTTCGGGGGTTGGGGCAAGACTTGCGTCTTGAGAATCGGCCAGCGAAAACACGTAGGCAACCAAGTGCCAGACGTCATCGGGAGTCAGACGCTGGTCGCCGGGTTTGGCATCGGGGGGCTGCAAGGCTACGGCAGGCATCGGGGTGCCGGCGATGCCGTCCAGGATGCGGCGGTACAGATCTTCGGGGCGGCTGCCGCCGCGGTAGATGCCGTCTTGGAGGTTTCGCGGCTGGGAGGGGCTGGGCGGCAAGGCGCCCGCCGCGAGGAAGGGGGCGATAGCGGACGGATTCTGCGGGTCCACGATTTCTCGCGACCAATCGTCATAGTCGACATTCTGGCCGTCGCCGCGTCCGGTCGGCCCGTGACATTTGACGCAATTCGCCACATTCCCCGCGAACAGCTGCTGGCCGCGGCGGATCGAATCGGCCGAGTTCCAGCCGGCGGACGGCGGCGGCACCTGGGTCATCTGTTGCGGCGCGTCCCGCCAGCGGCGGACGATGCCGCTGAGGGTGGCCTGGACCGGTGCAAGTTGTTCCGCGAATTCCTCCGGGTCGTCGTCCTGCAGCGAGCAGTCGACCAGACGATCGTATTCATCCAACTGGTCGACGGACTCGAAAATCAACTCCCGCTCGACCTCGCCCCGGATCGCCAAGTACTTGACGTAAACGGCCACGGCTTCGAGTTCTTCGTCCGGCAACAAGTTGAACGCCGGCATCGGGCTGCCGGGATTGCCGCTGCGGATGTGGCGAGTCAGATCGTCGTGGGTGGGCGGCGCGAGCGGACCCGGCGTGGATTTGTACTTGAAGATCCCGCGGCGAAAATCGCGGGGATAGGGTTCCAAGAACCAGGCCGTCGGCCCGGCGCCGTCCCCCGACAAGCCGTGGCAGTGGGCGCAGTGTTTGCGGTACAGCCCCTGAGGGCGTCCCAACTGGTCGCTGCTGACAGGACCGGCGGCGACTTGCAGCGGTTCCAGCGGCAGCACGTGACGGACGTCCACAGCCGGCAGGTCAGGGACCCGCGGCGCATCGGGCGTGCCGAAGAGGAATTCCAGCACGCTGACGATGTCCTGCCGCTGTTGCTCCGACAATTCGAGCTGGGCCGCCAGTTCCTGCTTCTTCAAATACACGCGGTTCGCTGGAAATTGCGATTCTCCGGCGCCGCACCCCAACGCGGTGGTCAGCAGGCACGCCAGCAGCAGCGGGACGGGCTGCGGCAAGCGCGGGACTGGCCCGGACAAGCAGAGGGCGTGCCGGCGAGGCGGCGTGAGAAACGGCGTGCGAGCGGGGGGCCGGTGCGGCGTCTCCCAGCACGTCCAGCGCAGCCGGCGTGCCGGACCGGAGGAGTTCAGACTGGACGCCAACCGCCGTAGGAGCCGTCTCATGACTTGCGTGCCTGTCACGTGTCGGAAAGCTCGGCCATGACGTCGTCGGGGATATTGAAGTTGGCCGAGACGTTTTGCACGTCGTCGTGGTCGTCCAACGCTTCCATCAGTTTGAGCACTTTGCGGGCGTCGTCGGCGTTCAAATCGACGGACGTGTTTGGAATCCGAGTCAGTTCGCTGCTGTCCGGCTGCAGTCCGGCGGACGTCAGCGCGTCCAGGACCTGGGTGTAGCTCTCGGCGGGGCAGGTGACCTCGAACTTGTCGCCCGATTGCTTGACGTCGTCGGCTCCCGCGTCCAAGGCGACTTCCATCAGCTTTTCCTCGTCGACCTTGTCGGCAGAGTAGGTGAACAGGCCCTTCCGTTCGAACATCCAACCGACGCAATTGGCGCCGCCGAGTTTGCCGCCGTGGACCTCGAACAGCTTGCGCAGCTCGGGGGCGGTGCGGTTGCGGTTGTCCGTCACAATGTCGCACATGATGGCGACGCCGGAGGGGCCGTAGCCCTCGTACACTGTCTCTTCGACGTTGCCGCCGTCCAGTTCGCCGGTGCCCTTCTTGATGGCCCGTTCGATGTTGTCCTTGGGCATGCTGACCGCTTTGGCGTCCAGGACGGCGGTTCGCAGGCGGATGTTCATCGACTGGTCGCCGCCGCCCAACTTGGCCGCCACGATAATGGCCTTGGACAGCTTGCTCCACAGCTTGCCGCGTTTGTTATCGATGAGAGCCTTTTTGTGTTTGATACCGGCCCAATGAGAGTGTCCAGCCATACCTTTACTTCTCGCAGGTTTCGATTTTGTGTTGAGTCGCCAGTTGTTTCGCTTGCTCGTCTTCCTTGGCAAAGGCTTCCGCCGCTCGCCGCCACGCAGCCAGGGCGTCGGCGCGACGGTCTACTCGCAAGTAGGCGTCGCCCAGATGGTCCAGAATGACTCCGTCCGGGTCGTCGCCGGCGGCGGCCTTTTCGAGTTCCTGGACGGCTTCCGAATACCGCCCCAGCCGATACAGGGCCCAGCCGAGGCTGTCTCGGTACGCGGCGTTGTCCGGCTCGCTGTCCACGGCGCGGCGGACCATGTCCAGGGCCCGTTGCAGGTTCTTGTTCTGGTCGGCCCACAGGTAGCCCAAGTCGTTCAGGGCGCCGAGGTCGTCGGGGAACTCGTCCAACACCTGCTCCAGCCACTCCTCCGCCGCCTCCATCTTCTTCTGTTGGACGCAGATGTTGGACAGGACGAGCCGCGCATCCCGCACGGTCTCGCGGATGGAGGAAGACTGGTGCTGCGGGTCGAATCGATCCAGCAATTCCTGGTAGGCGAGTTCCGCTTCCGCGTACCGTTTGGCTTGGTAATGCACCCACGCGGGTTGCGTTTGCAGGCGGGGCGCATCCGGGAAAGCCGCTGCGGCCTGGCGGGCTGCTTCCAGGGCCTGGTCGTTTTGCCCGGCCAGGGCCAGGGCTCGGATCAGATAGAAATGGGCGGCCAGCTTTCGTTCGTCCGCCAGCTTGTCGGCCAGCGCCTGGCGAAACAGCGGGACGGCCCGCTGGTAGTCGCGGGCCAGCAGCAAGTGGAGGCCCCAGCCCAGCATGATCTCGGCTCGGACCGGCGGTTCCAGGCGGCTGGCCGCGTGCGCGAACAGGGCGTCGGCGACGGGAAAGTCCTTCTGCGTCTGGGCCAGCAAGGCGGCGGCCAGGGCTGCACCTGCGGCCAGTTGGTCCGGATTCGCATCGCGCTGCTGGCGGACGAGGGCGATTGCGGCGGCGCTCTGTTCCTGGTTCTCGTCCACGCTGTCCAGCACGGCCGCCAATTCCGACAGGCTGGCGCCTTTGGCAACGGCGAGCCCACACACTTCGAGCCACTTTTCCGGGCAGTTCTGCTGCCGGTAGATGTCCACTAGCGCCGCGTAGACTTCCGGAGTCGCCTGCAGCACCAACAGTTGCTCATAACGCCGTTCGGCGGATTCAAACCGTCCGGCCTGGCGATCAAGTTCGGCGGCGGCAAACAGCAACTCGGCGTTGGCGGGGTCGCCCTCCAGCAACTGATCCAGGCGCGATCGCAACTGCTCTTGGGCCTTGGCCTGGTCAGGTTCTTTCGTGGCGAGTAGTTCGGCCAGCAGGGTGCAGGGTTCGCCGCCCGCCGCGGAATTCTTGGCGGCGAAGTACTGCGTCAGGTGCTGCAGTGCCCGGTCGGTCTGGCCCCGTTTGGCGGCGACGCGCGCCAGATGCAGGTCGAGCAATCCCGGCGGGTCCTTGCCCGGCAACTCCTGATACGCGCGTCGGTACGCCGCCTCGGCGTCGTCGTAACGTCCGGCCTGGAAGAAACCTTCGGCCATCAGGCGGTAGGTGCGGCCGGCCTCGCCCAACAGGGCCTTCTTGACCGTTTCGTTCTTGGCCAGACGTTCGGGGTGCTCGAGGGCGTCCCGTACGCGGGCGAAGTATTCGGCGCTTTTGTCAGAGTCGCGCGTCAAGAGGCTGAGGCGGCCCATTTCAAGATAGACGAGCAGGGCTGCCAGGTCTTCCTCTTGATCTCCGAGCTTCGCTTTTTCCGGCGGCGCGCCGCCGGCCTGGAAGGACTTTTCAAACAGCACCAGCGCTTGCTGCCACTCTTGCCGGCTCGACGCTTGCACGGCCAACTGGCGCAGCAAGGCGGCGCTGAGCGGAGCTCCCTGGGCGATCAGCAGGGCGTAGCGGGCGGCCTCCTCCGGACGGCGCAATTGGTGGGCCAGAACGACGATCCGCGGCAGGATCGAAACGGCCTGTGGATCGTAGCGCCAAGCCCGCTGGAAACGCCGCAGGGCCTGCGCCGGGTCGCGGCGCTGCAGCAGCAGACGGCCGTGCGCGTACAAGGCGGCGGAGGCGACCTGGGCCTCGTCGCTCTCGCTGCGCGGACGCTTGGGAGCCAAACGGGCGAGCGGTTCGTTAAACTCGTCCCGCAACGGCGGCGACGGGGAGCTCTCCGCCGCCAGCGTCGTCAGGAAGACCAGGGGCAACAGCGCAGACATCAGCGGGGCTTCTTTTTCGAAAGCTGTTTGGTGGCTGACGGTTTGGGTGCGGAATCAGATTTGGCTGCCTGGTCTGCCGAGGCATCCTTGGATTTCGAGGTTCGCGAAGCCGAACTCGGCTCCCGGCGACTGCGTTTGGAAGACGGCTGCTGCTGGCCAGCCTGTTCCTCTGCGGCGCCGGATGGCGACGGCCGTGATTTGGCCGCCGGGCGGGACGGACGCTGGGGCGGCGGCTTCTCCGCCGCTTTGCCCAGGCGTTGAGCCAGCCGCTCTTTGACGCCCGGATCGATTTGCAGCAGGATCGGCCGCAGCTTGGCGTTGCTCGGCGCAAGCGCAAAATCGGCGGCGAATTGGTGCAGCAGGGAAGCGAATTCAACGCCTTTGGCTTTGGGGACGGCTCGCTCCAGCCCCGGGATGCGGTTCCGCCGGGCTTCCGTTTCCGTAACGATGCCCAGGACGGTCAGCAGGTCGATGATGCTCGCGGACAGCGGGATGGCATGGCCTCCCAGGCCGTGTTGCGTGACGTAATCGACGATGAACGGCGTTACGCCGCGGATCCCCTGCAAGTCCTTGACGGCCTTGCCCAGATTCTGCTTCTTGAGCGATTCGATGTCGAACGAGTAGTGTGTCTCGAAGACATGCTGCAGGGCGCGTTTCAGCCTGGTTGCGGCGGCGACCGGGGCCGGCAGGGAGGCCATAATCTCGGACAGTTCTCTGATCGTCGTCACGCGGACTTCGTTCCAGTCGAAAAACGTCTGCTGCAACTTGGCAAAGGCGTCGTCCGCCGCCTCCGGCCGAGCGTTTTCCAGGCAGCAGGCATACAGCAAGTGTTCGAACAACGACCGGTCCGCCGGCGGCTGGCACGGCTGGTAATGCTGCAGCAGCACTTGGTACGTCGTGTTAATCAGCGCAGTTCGATTGAATGTCGACATAAAGAACCTCTGCCCAGGCTACTGGCGGCTTTGGTCTGGCCGTGCCACACGAGCTTCCGGATCGGGACTCGGCGGGGCCTCCTCGTCCTGTTGGGGCACATCCTGTTCGAGCCCGTCCTGTTGGGGATTCAGCTCCGGGCCGCCTGTCTCGTCGTGGGCCGTCTCCCGGAACGGCTCGTCGGCCTCGGTCTGTTCCGCGTCGGCGGGGGCCTGTTCGCTGTCCGGGGGCAGCAGTTCGCTGAGCAACCGGCTGATCTCGATGGAGTGCTTGACGCCCTTGTCCAGAAGAAAGGTCAAACGGGGCGTGTAACGGGTTTCGATGCGGCGCGCCACTTTTTGCTGCAGGAAACCGGCGGCGTTTTGAAGTCCGCGGAGACTGAGATTTTGCTTCGCTTCACTGCCCATGACCGACACATGGACCTTGGCGTACCGCAGGTCCGGCGAGACCTCGACGAAAGTGACCGTGACGTCGCGGATGCGGGGATCCTGCAACTCGGTCAGGATGGCCATGCCGACTACTTCGCGGATGGCCTCGGCAACTTTAAGTACGCGTCGTGAAGACATGCATGCCTGTTGGGGGCTTGGGCCGATGGCGGAAGACTCGGGGGCGGCTGCCCAGGACGGCTCACGGTTGGTCGCGGAGCCGGACCTGTGGCGGACCCCGGCTCACAGCGTCCTGGCTACCTCTTCGATTTTGTACGCTTCTAACACGTCATCCTGTTTGATGTCGTTGAACCCGGCCAGTTTGATGCCGCACTCCATCCCGCGAGGCACTTCTTTCACGTCGTCTTTCTCGTGCCGCAGCGAATCCAACTCGTAGTCGCCGATCGTGCGGCCGTCTCGGTTGACGCGGATCCGGCAGTTGCGGGCGATCGAGCCGCGAATCACGTAGCAGCCGGCGACGGTGCCCACGCGGCTGATGGAAAACACTCGTTTGACCACGGCATGGCCCAGTTCCACAATCCGCTGTTCCGGCTTGAGTTTGCCTTCCAGGGTCGCTTTCACGTCGTCGGTCATCTTGTAGATGATGTCGTAGCGGCGGATTTCGACTTGTTTTTCGTCGGCCAGGGTCCGCGCCGCTTCGTCGGGGATGACGTTGAAGCCCAGAATCACGGCTTGCGAAGCGTGAGCCAGCATCACGTCGGCGGCGGTGATCGAGCCGACGGCCTTGTGCAAGACCTTGATTTGCACTTCGGGATGTTCCAGTTTCGTCAATTCCTTCTCGATCGCCTCGATCGAGCCGCGGACGTCGGTGCGGACGATCAGGTTCAGCGTCGTGACTTCGCGCTTGTCGGCCAGATTGCCTTCGGCCAGCCGGCGCTGGAATTCCTCGAACGAGACGCGGGTCGTCGTGCCGGCCAGCGTTTGCTCGCGGCTGAGCGCGGCGCGCTGTTCGGCAATCTCCCTCGCCTGCGAGATATCGCTCAAGACGTGGAACCGGTCGCCGGCGTTGGGCGGCGCATCGAAGCCGGCCATGTTGACCGGCGTCGAGGGCCCGGCCGCCTCGATGCGGAGCCGGCCGTCCAGCGTGTCGTACATGGCTTTCACGCGGCCGTAGGAGGTCCCGCACAGGACCACGTCGCCGACGCGGAGCGTGCCCTTCTGGACGATCAGCTTGGCCATGACGCCGCGGCCCGTTTGCTGCTCGGCTTCCAGGCAGACACCGACCGCCGGACGCTCGGCGTTGGCGCGATAATCGTTCAAGTCGGCCGTCAGCAGGATGGTCTCCTGCAGGTCGTCCATGCCCAGTCCGGTCGTGGCGCTGGTGCGAATCACCTCCACGTCGCCGCCCCATTCGCTGGGCAGGAGGTTCTGCGCCGCCAACTGCTGCAGCACGCGGTCCGGATTGGCGCCGGGCAGGTCCATTTTGTTCAAGGCCACGATGATCGGCACGCCGGCCGCCTTGGCGTGGCTGATCGCTTCCTCGGTTTGCCGCATCACGCCGTCGTCCGCAGCCACGACCAGGACCACGATGTCCGTCACGTTGGCGCCGCGAGCACGCATCTCGGTAAAAGCCTCGTGGCCCGGCGTGTCGACAAACGCGATGGCCCGGCCATTCTTGGTGATGCGATACGCGCGGATGTGCTGCGTGATGCCCCCGGTCTCGCCGGCGACGACGTTGCTGCCGATGATATGGTCCAGCAGCGACGTCTTGCCGTGGTCGACGTGGCCGAGAAACGTGACGACCGGCGGACGGGGCGCCAGCAGGTCGGGATCATCGTGGGCGGCATCCAACGCCGTGAGGAGGGTTTCCTCCAACGTCGGCGGTTGCCTGAACTCCAGCTGCAAGCCGAGTTCCGCCGCCAACAACTGGGCCATCTCGTTGTCGAGTTGAGCGTTGATGTTCAGGGTCGCGACGCCCATGCCCATCAGGGTCTTGAGAACCTGTCCCGAACTGACGCCCGTCGCCTCGGAGAAGCTGCGGATCGTGCAGGGCAGTTCCACCGTGGCCAGTTCCCGGCGCGGCGCGGCCGTGCTGGAGCCATGCCTGCGGACCAGCCTCTTGGGCCGCCGGACGGGAGCGACCTCGCGTTCTTCCTCCGTCTCCGGAGTCTCGGTGCGGGCGCGGGCGCGGGTCTTGCGGGATTTCTGGCGGTCCAGGCGGGAAGCCGCCATCCCGGCCATGTTGCGATCGACCTCTTCCTCGCCTGCTTCGGGGCGGCGGCGCTTGGTGCCCTTGCCGCTGAGCGGAGCCTCCGTCGCGGGCTCGGTCTCGGGCTTGACGCCCTTCTTGCGGTCTCGGTCCCCAGGGGCCGCCTTGTGCGCCTTGTCGAGGCCCTTGGCGAAGTGCTCTTTGGTCAGTTCCTCCAGCGGGGCCTTCTGCCCGGCCCGATGGCCGGCAATCGCGCTGGGGGTGAGCCGGATCTCGGGCTTCTGGGCCTTGACCTCGGCGCCCTTCGGCGCCGCGGGCGGCTTCTTGACGGCCGGCATCTGGGCCAGCTTGATCACGGGCTCGCGCTTCTTGCGCGGCGGCTTGGGGGCTGGACCGCCGTCCTTCTTGTCCTTGTCGTCGCCGCGAAGGTCGATGATCTTGGGCTCTCTTCTCTCCGCCCAGCGACCCGCCCTCACTGGCTCGCGTTTGACGTCGCCCGGAGCGGTGCCCGCGTCCTCGGCTCGGCCTTCCTCGGCCCGGCCTTCCTCGGTCCGGCCGTCCTCGGTCCGGCCGGACAGTGGCACCCGGCCGGACAGCGGTCCCGGCACGGGCGGCTGAGCCTCGAGGGTCGGTGGCGCCTGGTCGGACAGCGGAGCCTGAATGCGTTCCTCCGCCGCGACCTGCTCCTCCGCCTCAGACTCGGGCTGAGGTTCTTCGGGAGCGGCAACAGGCGTCTCGACGATCGGCGCCTGGGGCGACGGGACTTCAACGGCGGGAGGCAGTTCTTCGGCGGGAGGCTCGACGACTGGCTCGGCAGCAGGCTTTGCCTCCGGCTTGGCTGACGGCCGGCGGCCGGTGGCGTCCAGGACCTTGACCTTCCCGCCGACGGCCGGCGCCAGGTAGTCCTCGCGCCGGTAGACCTCGGGCGTCTGACGCCGGACGGGAGCGCCGGGCGTCGCCGCCTCGGCTTTCTTGTCGCCGCCGCGCAAGAACGCGGTCACTTTCGCGACTTCATCATCGGACAGACTCGCCAGCGCAGACCCTTTGCCAGTGATGCCCGCCCTGCGGCAGACTTCAACCAGTTCCTTGCTGTCGATGTCCAGCTCTTTGGCTAACGCGTAAATGCGCACGGCAACGTCGCCTTTCCTCGCGCGGCGGCTGCACGGGATTTCCTATAATAAGCCGCCGCGCTTTCCCTATCCATAATTAAACCATGTCCGCGACCTCCTATGCTGGTCACGCGGAGTACCTGAAACACGATCCCCACAACAAGATAGCTTCAACCGCGGATGCGGGCTCATCGTCGGCTTGTCGCCAAGCCGGGACGGCTATCCGCTCACGTTGCCTCGTGGCCGGAGCCGGCGTCGCCTCCTGTGGTCTGGTCGCCCTCTTGAACTTCTCCCGTCGGTTTTGGCTCGGCGGTTCCTTCGCCCGCGGCCTGGTCGGCAGCCGCGGTGTCGGCCTCCAACTTCTCCCGCTCTTTCTGCCGCCGCCGCTCTTCCGCCGCCGCTCGATCGGCCTCCTCGGCTTTCCGCTCCGCCTGTTCGACGAGGTGTTCGACTTGTTCTGCCGTCAATCCACCCATCTGCATCAGGTCATCCGGTTCGATGACCGACAAATCGTCGTAGGAGAGATAGCCTTGTTCGACCAACCGGGTCGCCAATTCCTCGTTCATTTCCTCCAAGGACATGAATCCGGCGCTGGCGCGGTCGATCTGCTCGTCCAGCTCGTCGGCGGTCATGATTTCGATGTCCCAGCCGCAGAGCTTGCTTGCCAACCGCACATTCTGGCCGCGGCGGCCAATGGCCAGCGACAACTGGTCCTCGCGGACCAGCACAATCGCCCGCCCCAACATGTCGCACAACAATACCTGATCGACTTCGGCCGGCTGCAGGGCGTTGGGAATCAAGGCTTGCGGATCGTCGCTCCAACGCACGATGTCGATCCGCTCGCCCGCCAATTCGTCCACAATATTCTTGATCCGGTTGCCCCGCACGCCCACACAGGCGCCGACGCAGTCTACTCGCTGATCCGTGCTGCTGACAGCCACTTTTGTCCGATATCCGGGCTCGCGAGCCAGGGCGTTGATAGAGATCACGCCTTCGGCGATCTCCGGTATCTCCTGCTCGAACAAGCGGCGGACCAGGACGGGGCGCGTGCGGCTCAAAACAACCTTGACCCGGCTGCCTTGAGGCTTCACCTCATGAATCACCGCCCGCACGCGTTCGTTGGGATGATACGCCTCGCCGGGAATCTGCTCGCTTCTGGGCAGAATGGCCTCGACGTTGTTCAGCGAAACCAGCGTAGCTCCGCCCTCAACCCGCTGGACAATGCCGTTGACCATGTCGTCGATTTGGGCACTGAATTCCTGGACCAGAGAATCCCGTTCGGCCTCCCGGATCTTCTGGATGATCACCTGCTTGGCCGTCTGGGCACCGATCCGTCCGATCGTGTCCTCGTCCAACGGCTCGCCGTTCACCGTCGCCTGGATTGTTCCCGCAGTCCGATCAATTTGGACGGCGATCTCCGCTTCTTCGCCAAATTGACGCCGCACCCCCGATACGTATGCCGCTTCGATCGCCTGGAAGACGATCTCTGTGTCGATATTCTTTTCGCGGTGAAACGAATCGACAATTCGCAGCAACTCGTTCGGGTTCATGATGTTATACGCTTTCCGCTAGACCGCACCGGCCCCTGACGCCCATCCTTCAGGCGTGCCTGCGACGATCGAAAATCCTTCCAACAGAGCACTTTGCGATCGGATAATTGCAAAAGGATACAGGTCACCCGCAAGTGTGTCAAGTTGCCGAAAGGGCACACTGCGGGACCGATCGCGCGACATCTGCCGCGGGCGGCCAAGCTAGACCAGACGGCGGGCGAGCACCGCACTGGCCTGACCCTGGGGGGTGACATTGACACTCAGGCAGCTGTCCCCGGCAGGCTCGCCGAAAGAACGCACGGCGCGGATGGGACAGCGAGGGTCCGGAGTCTCGTAGTTGAGGATCGGGAACAGTTGCCCATGATACAGGGCCAGAATGCTGGTGATCAGTTCGACCAGGCCGCCCGCCGCGCCTAGATTGCCCATGTAGCTCTTGGCTGCGGTCACAGGCACCGGCTGGGAACGCGCTCCGAACACCGCCTGGATCGCGGCGGCTTCGTCTTCGTCGCCTTTGCGCGTCGCCAGTCCGTGGGCGTGGAAGTGACCAAGCTGGTCGGGGGTCAAGTGAGCCTTGGCCAAGGCCTGGCGAGCGACGTTTTCCAACGCCTGCCGGATGTTGCCGCCGCGGCCCGGATCGGCGGCGGCCGAGGAACCAAAGCCCACGATTTCCGCATAAATGGGGACCCCGCGAGCTTGCGCGGAACGGAGTTCTTCGACCACAATCGCCCCCGCACCTTCGCCCAACACCATGCCCCGGCGGTTCAGGTCGAACGGCCGGCTCATCTTTTCGGGCTCGCCGTCGCCCTCCGCACACTCCTCCTGCAACGCGACGTGGATGGTTCGCAAAGGGTGCAGCCGCGTGCCCGTGGCCCCCGCAAGCATGATGTCTGCATGGTCGCGAAGGACCGTGCTGTAAGCCTCCGCGACGGCCAGATTCGAAGAGGCCTCCCGCAGGGTAATGGAGTTGTTGGGACCGCGCAGGTCGTTGTAGATGGCCACGTGACTGGCCGGCATATTGGGCAAGTACTTCAACAGCCATAGCGGCGTGACCTTGGCCATGCCGTCCGTCGCCCAACGCGTGAAATCGAATCGATCATCGGGCGTCAGGCAACTCCGCACACCCTCGGCGAACTCGTCGGGAGTGGTCATGATGTGGTCGGAACCGTACACCGCGCCCGTCCGGTCGACGTCATAGCCGCCGGGCTTCAGGCCGGCATCCTGCAAGGCCAGTTGCGCGGCCGCGACCCCCATCTGGATCTCGCGGCACATCACCTTTAAGCCCTTGCGAATGGTGCGGACCTGCTCCTTTTCCAGACGCCCAAAATCAGCGATCTCACCCGTAAAATCGCGGGCCTCGCCGGCGCAATGCATCGGCAGACTGTGAGCAGGCAAACAGCGCAACGGACCTACGCCGCTGCGGCATGAGGCGAGAGCATCCCAGGCAGCCTCCTTGCTGTTGCCCAAGGGGCTGATCAGTCCGATCCCGGTGACGACAACGCGGCGAGCTGCGTTCGATGACATAATATTCCTGTGCCCCTCAATCGCCGTGTCTTGACAGCGGCAAGTGTGAATACTCCCGCCACGGCTGGATTGTAACGTCCATTGGCAGTGGATGCAAAACGTGCTACGAGCGTAGGATACGTTAGGTTGCGGAAACGGGCAATCCAAGTTCCTGGCACTTGCCGAGGTCCGCGGCACAGAGCGTGATCGGCTCGAATCCCAGCCCCAGACGAGGCTTGCCCGGCGACATCGGCTTTTCGGTGGACGCACGCCAGCACCAAACGGGATTTCGGCACTTTTCCGCGTCGTTTATGAAGTCACGGTTTCGGTGCTGGGGTCAGGCTTACAGAATTCAATTTTGGCCGAGCAGAGTCATGCGACGTGGCTGGCACCCAACTCGGCCAAAATTGAATTCTGTAAGCCTGACCCCATTTCACGCGACCGTGCCATCCTGGACAGCGACTTTCCGTGGCTGTTTTCCGTTTGGTGCTAGCAGCCTGTTGAAAAAGGAAGGCCGTACGTTCCAACGGGCGCTGTACCCACGCCGCAACCGGCCCCATGCGATGCCTGAACGAGCTTCCGCGATCGCCCTAAGTCATTGAAAATGAAGGGCATGTGGCGCGGGCAGTCAACTCACCAAGCCCTTGGTGACCAGCATGAACACGTCCTCGAGCGTCGGCTCTTTTTCCGCAAAACTGCGGACGCCGATGCCTTGAGCGACCAACTGCCGTAATAACTCGGCGCCTCCGCGATCGTCGCTCACCAACTCGACCGTGACCGAATGGTTGCCCACCTGGACATTCCGGACGTGCGGCGAACTGCGAATCACCGACAGTCCGACGTCCATGCCGTCGGTAAACTTGACTTCGATCAGCCGGTCGGCCCGAATCCGCTTGTAGACCTCCTCGATTGGGCCGTGCATCAACAAGTGGCCGCGTTCGATGATCCCGATCGAGGTGCAACAGTCCGCCAACTCGGTGAGGATGTGACTGGAGATCAGGATCGTCTTGCCCATGCGGCGCAGTTCCTTCAGCAGGGCTTTGACCTCGATCCTGGCCCGCGGGTCCAGGCCGCTGGACGGTTCGTCCAGGACCAGCACGGGCGGATCGTGGACCAGGGTCTTGGCCAGGCACAGACGCTGCTTCATGCCGCGCGACAGACCGTTGACGTAATCGTCCCGCTTGTGGCCCAAGTCGAGCAACTCCAGCACGTCCAGGATGACCTGCTTGCGTTTCGACCGGCCGATCCGATAGGCGACGGCGAAAAAATCCAGGAATTCCCAGACTCGCATGCCGTCGTAGACGCCGAAGTTGTCCGGCATGTAGCCGACGCTCTGACGGACGCCCATGGGGTCCTTCGTGACGCTATGGCCGTTGACGACGCCTTCGCCGCGTGTGGCCTTGAGCAACGTGGCGAGGAAACGCATCGTCGTGCTCTTGCCCGCGCCGTTGGGCCCGATGAAGCCGAACATCTCGCCGGCCGGGATCTTCAGGTTCAGCCGCTGGACGGCCGTGAAGTCGCCGTAATCTTTGCCAAAGTCGATGAGTTCGATCATGGTCTAATCCGTGGCTCTCTCCGCCTGGATGCGGCTTAATTGCGCATACGTTCCGCTCTCCGACAGACCCTCGTAAGCCGCCGTATAGGCCTCGTACAGCTCCTCGTACTGCCGGTGCCGGCGAGGATCTGGCTCAATCTGGTTGGCCACCGAGACCATCGCCTGGACGCCGTCCTCGAGGGAGTCGAACACGTCCGCTCCGACGCCGCCCAGCAGCGCTGCGCCCAGTGCGGTCGATTCGGCGACCCGCAGCGTTTCCACGGGCCGGCCGTAGACGTCCGCTTGGATCTGATTCCACAGTGCCGATCGCGTCGCGCCGCCGCCGATCCGCAAAGCGTCCAGTTCCAGCCCGGCGCGAAACCACTGCTCGATGATGTCGCGGATCTCCAGCACCACGCCCTCCAGCACGGCGCGGGTCAGTTCCGCGCGTGTGTGGGCGAACGTCAAACCGACCAGCGCCGCCCGCGCTTGCGGGTTCCAGCGCGGCGTGGCCGCCGTGGCCAGATACGGCAGGAACAAGAGCCCCTTGCTGCCTGGCGGCGCCGCCGCGGCCAACTCGTCCAACTGCCGATAGGCGTCGGCGCCGCCCGACGCTTCTCGTTCTTTCTCCAACGTGCCGACCACGTCGCGATACCACCGCAGCGCCGCCGCCGCCGCGTTGGACAGCCCTTCGATCTCCCACAGCGCGGGCGCCGCGTGATGCGTAATCATCATCCCGCCAAATCCAGCGGCGGGCCTCGCCGTGGACAGGATCGCCAGTCCGGCCGTGCCCAAGGTGACGGTCGCCATGCCGGGCCGGATCGCTCCCATGCCGACCACGCTGCAATTCTGGTCGCCGCCCCCGACGCAGATCGGCGTGCCGGGGGCAAAGCCCGTCTGCTCCGCAACGGCTGCGCTGATCGCGCCGACCTGAGTGCCCGGCCGAGTGGGCCGTCCGAACAGGGCGGGGGCCAAGTCCAACTGGTGCAAGAGCGATTCGTTCCAAGCCGCCCGGCGGACATCCCAGACGCCGTAGAACGGCATACAGCACAGGTCCGTGTAGAAGTCGTCGGCGCCGAACGCCCGCAGCACCAGATCCTGGTTCTGGACGAACTTGTGCGTGCGGGCGTACAACTCCGGTTCGTGCTTGCGCATCCAGAGCAGCTTGGTCACAATCCACGTGGTGCCCAGCGGCAGCCCGCTTTGCGCGTAGTACTCGTCGGCGTCCACCAACTGCCGCAGATCCTCGACCTCGGCCGCGGTGCGGGCGTCCTGCCAGGAGAACATCGGACGCACGACGCGGCCCTGGCGATCAACGGCGCAGGTGACCGACCGCTGGGCCGAAAATCCGATCGAAGCGATGTCTTGCGGCGGGATGCCCGACGAGGCAATCGCCGCCCGGCAAGCCTCCATCGCCTTGGCGGTCAGCAGATCGCCGTCCTGTTCGACCCAGCCCGGTTGCGGATACGCGGCCCCGTAATCGCAATAGTGTCCGCCCCGCGGCCGGCCGGCCGTGTCGAAGATCATGCACCGTGCGCCCGTCGTACCTACGTCGACACCAGCCAGGTGGCCTGCCATGAGATCGCCTCGAAGCATCAGGGATGAATGGGACGTCTGGGACGCAGGGGACGGAGACGACCGTTGTTGTCGGCGTTACGTGCCGGGCAGTCCGATCGACCGCAGTTCGTCCAGCGCATCCACAATCTCGGGGGCTGCGCGAGTGCCGATGCGGTCGGCGCCGGCCATCAGGAAAATCATTGCGTTTTGCGGTCGTGGGAACTTGACGCCCGCCACTTTCAATTTGATGTGGGTCCCCTGCAGCGCGTCGCGCATCACCAGGAACTGCTTCAGGCTGGGGCCCTCGAACTGGCCCGACGACGTTTTCGCGTACTGCACGCCGGCATCCGCCACCATCTGGCAAGCCGTCCGAATCTCCGCCTCCGTCAGGTAGCAGACCTCCAGGATGCACTTGGTCACGGCCGGTCCTGCCGCCTGAACAAACAGCCGCAGCTCCTCTTCGACCGCCTGCAGATGGCCGCTTTTCAAAGCCCCGATGTTCAGGACCATGTCCACCGCCGTACAACCGCGCCGCACGGCATCCTCGACCTCCAACGCCTTGACCGCCGCCGGCGCGACGCCGAACGGGAAGCCGATGCCCGTGCCGATTTCGACGTCGGCCAGTCCCGCCAACTCCTGCCGCACCAGCGGCGACCAGTACGCGCTGCTGGTGTAGAAGGCGGCAAACCCGTACTGCCGAGTCACGGCGCAGCCCTCGCGAATCTCCGCCTCGGTGGTCTCCTTCGGCAGGATCGAGAAATCCAGGGCCTTGGCCAGGGTCCGTTGGTCGAGTCGTTTCAGGTCGAGCATGGGGAAACTCCGCATTGGTGCAGTTGGGGTCAGGCTTACAGAATTCAATTTTGCCGGCCCATACGCCACGCGCATGGTTCACGGTGGGGCCGGCAAAATTGAATTCTGTAAGCCTGACCCCTGGGCTGCGACCCCCGCAAACGCTTCCTCGAACTCGGCGACGGTCAAGCCGCGTTCGCCCAGCGTGCGGACTTTCTTGGCGCCTTTCTTGTGATCGGCATGGTAGTCCGAGCCGCCGCTGAGCATCCGCACGCGGCCGGCGTAGCGGCGGCGGACCTCGGCTTCGATCTCCTCCGGCGTCAGCGTGCCTTTGTACGTCGTCTTGTCGTAGCTGTATCGCACTTCGATCCCGTCCAAGCCGGCGGCGACCAGTTCGTCGATGTATTCGTCCCGCGTGCGCGTGGGCCGGTCCGGTACCTGGACCACGGCGTCGATCAAGTGCGGATGAGCCAGCACGGCCACGCCGCCGCAACGATGGATCAAGGCGATCGCTTCGCAGGGGTCGATCTTCCGCCGCTGGACGTTCAGCCGCGGATTGTCCCGCACCAGGATCTTGGCGTCGCTCCAGGTCGGCGCGTAGCCCTGGGCGGCCATCGCCTCGAAGATGTGCTTCCGCTGGACGTCCTCTGGACTGCGAACCGCGCTCTGGCCGTCGGGCCTGGTGTAATGCAGGATGTCCCGCTCCCAATCCATCGTCATGCCGGCTTCCGTCAGCCGCTGGCACAGCTCTTCGTAAGCCCGGCTCTTGCTTCGCTCGGCCGCCGCCACCTCGGCCAACACGTCAGGATGGTTCCAGTCCAGGCCGTAGCCGCAGATGTGTACGTCATCCACCCACGTGTCGCAGGAGAACTCGTAACCCAGCACCAGCTGCACGCCGCGACCGGCTGCGTACTCGACGCTGCTCACCTGCTGCCCGTCGGCCAGGTCCAGCACCAGCGGCGGCGTGATGTCGTGGTCCGTGATGCCCAGCGCGTACAGCCCCAGCCCCGCCGCGTTGTCGATCAGCTCCTGCGGCGTATCGTTGCCGTCCGAACGGACCGTGTGGCTGTGCATATCGCACGGAAAACGAGGGCTTGGATTACTCGTCACGGCGATGCTCCTAGGAAACCTGCAACGGGGTCAGGCTTACAGAATTCAATTTTGGCCGAGCAAGGTCGTTCCACATAGCTGGACTTACCATCGGCCAAAATTGAATTCTGTAAGCCTGACCCCAGATCGTCACGTTACGCTCTCCCCGCACTGCCGAACACTTCCATGTACCGCCCGATCATGGCGACCAACTCCTGCCGCGCGTGGTCCAACAGTTTCAGCGGGTTGTATTCGGTGCGGTGCGATTCGATGTAGCCGTGCAGTCCGTCGAGATAGGTCTGTTTGATCTGCGTCGAGACGTTCATCTTCGCCGCCCCGGCGGCGATCAACTGGCGGACCACGTCGTCCGGCAGTCCGGTGCCGCCGTGGACGACCATCGGGCAGTCCGTAGCGTGGGCCAGCTTGCGGAGCGTGTCGATGTCCAGTCGCGGTTGGACCTTGTAGAACCCGTGCGCCGTGCCGATGGCCGCGGCCAGGAAATCCACGCCGGACAGGCGCAGGAACTCCAACGCCTCGTCGGGCGTCGTGTAGATCGCCTTGTCCTGGTGGATCACGATCTCGTCCTCGACCCCGGCCACGACGCCGATTTCGCCTTCGACCGACACGCCGTGGGCGTGGGCCTCGTCAACGATCTCCCGCGTCCGCGCGGCATTTTCCGGCAGCGGGTACTTCGAGCCGTCGAACATCACCGACGTGTAGCCACCGCGGATCGCCTCGCCAATCACCTTCCGGTCGGTGCCGTGGTCCAAGTGCAGGGCCACCGGCACCGGGCTGTTCTCGGCCGCCATGCGGGCCATCTGCACGATGTTCTTGATTCCGAACCTCTTCACGGTGGCCGACGACGTCTGCAACATCACCGGCGACCGCTTGGCCTCCGCCGCCTGGACGATCGCCTCGGTCGTCAGGAAATCGACCAGGTTAAACGCGCCCACGCAGTACCCGCCCTGCCGAGCGGCCTGCAACATGCCAAGTGGATTGACCAAGGGCATCGCTGGCTCTCCCCAATCTAGGTCCGTCAATGCCCCAGGCTTGCCGTGTGGCACGGCCAACAAGTAGGCCGTGCCACACAAGACCGTGGCATCACATCCTGCTGGCATGACCATACCGCCACGGGCCGTGCGTTGCAAGCGTCCAACGGCCGCCTACAGGATCACCGCGTCCAGGGGCAGGGGCCGGCAGGATGCGACGTAGGGGGCCAGTTCGCCGGGCTCGAAGCGGCACAGGCTGGCCACGTGCCAAAACCGCCCGGCCGGGTCGCCGACCAGCTTGTACCGCCCGTCCGGCAACACCGC
>JAAYYU010000050.1 GCA_012515235.1 Candidatus Anammoximicrobium sp. | reverse complement strand
CGGGACGACGCCCACGGCTAGTCGCCGTGGGGATCAACGACGCGACTCCGCCACGCGCGTCCCGGTGCGTCCGTGCCGCAGGCACGGCGGGACGACGCGTTTCAACTCGGCGCGCCGGAGGCGAGCAACCGTTCCACGTCTTCCCGCGTCAGCGTCTCCGGTTGCTTGCCGGCGTACGCGCCCTCGTGCATCGACGGCGACCAAGCGAGGCGGACCTCCAGCCGCTGTTCTGCGAAACGCCACAGGGCTTCCTTCGCCCCCTCCACGCCGCCGGCATCGCAATCGAACATCAGGGTCACGCGGCCGGAGCCGATCTGCTTCGCCCAGCGGGCGATCTTCTCGCCCTGCGCTTCGGTCATGCGGTTCGACATAATCGCCAAGGCCGGTACGCCCAAGTTGTCGAGCCCGATCACGTCGTTGAATCCTTCCACGATCACCAGACCGTGCTGGGCGATGAACTCGCGATAGCCGGGCTCCCGCAGTCGGGCCGCGTGCTGACCGAACAGTTCCTGCCCCCGGTGGAAGCCTTTCGGAAAACGGTGCTTCGCCGGAGGCTCCTTGCCCGGCCGTTCGGCCGGGGTCAAGCGGGCGAACTCCCGTTCCTTCTCCTCATGATGCACGTCGCGTCCGACCCAGGCGAGGACCTTGCCGTTCTCGGCCAGGACGGGGTAGACGATGCTCCCGCGGAGACTCCAGCCGCGTTTGTCGCCGCCGCCGTCGTTGGGGAGGTAGCCGCAACGCCACTTCTGCATCGACTCCGGAGTAAGGCAGGGGTGCCGGCGGACGTACGACGCGGCGGCCGGGTTCATGTCCGCCACGTCCGTGACGAACTTCTCGTTGATGTTGTGCAGCTCGCGGACGCGTTCGTCAGCGGAATCGATCAGCGGCACGTTGGCCTGCGGTGGAGACGCGGCGGCTTCGCTCGCGGCCGCTGGCTGCTTGGGGGCCTGACGGCTCGCGGCGGGCTCGCCGCTCCCCGCCAGCGCCCGTTTCACTCGCTGGAATTCGTCGCCTTTTAGCTTGCCGCCCGCGGGTTTCTGGCCGGTGAGCCAGCCGTGCATCAGCGTCAGGAGGTTGCCGCGAAAGCCGCATTCGTAGGCGTGACACATGAAGATTTTCTGTGGGTTGTCCGTGTTGATCGCCAATTCCCGGCGGCCGTGGTGATCGCCGGGGCAGCCGAAGGGACAATCGATGCGGACCTCCGGCCCGGTTCCCCGCACGTCGAGCGACACTCCGCACTTGGCGGCGGCGGCCTCCAGGGAGGTCTCCGCTTGTAATTTGTCAACATCGATGTAGCCAGGTCGATTCATGATGCTTGGGGGAATGGGGAGGGAATGTTAACGTGGCTGTACCAGCATGTCCCATGTGGTTCTCCTCAGCAAGCGCGACTTGGAAGTTCTCGGCCTGCTCGAAATGACGCCGGCCACGGCGGCGCATCTCCGCCAGGCGAGTGCGACGTTTTCGGAAGAACCGTTCCGCGACGAACGCCGCGTTCGGGAACGGATGCTGGCCTTGAGCAACGCGGGGTTCGTGCAAAGCTTCCCGGCCGCCGTCGCCGGCGGGGGACTGAGGCACTACTACCGGCTGACGGCGGCCGGATACCGTGTCTTGCATCCGGATCGCGACCAGGCCCCGGGGCGCATGATCGTTGCGGAGATTTCGCCCTCCCGATTTCAGCATGCGATGGCGACGGCCGACGTGATCGTCCACACGCTGGTGAGCTGCCACGCGGCACGCGTGCAGATCCTGCAGTACCACGGCGACGGTCAGTTGACGCTGGG
>JAAYYU010000417.1 GCA_012515235.1 Candidatus Anammoximicrobium sp. | reverse complement strand
CCCATCATCCCGTTCATGTCGTCATGCATGGCGGTATCGTAGGCCCGGATATGCCGTTGGTCCGAACTCCAGAGCCGGTTGGGCTCAATCAGGCCATGCTCACGCAAAACATCGCACTTGGTCAGCGCCACGGCGATAGGAATCGAGGGTGGAGCGTTGCCTGCCATAGCCTTGCCGTTTTCCAGTTCCCGGAACACGTTGCCGATCATCCGGCATGGATCGCCCAACGGATCGACGGGAGGCAAGGCGCTGGGAGGCACGAGCTGCCGCACGGTTTCGACCTGCAACGGGTCGATCAAGAACACGACTCCCGACGCGATGCCCAGATTGGCGCCGGAGGGCTCGTACAAAACCAGAGTCGTCGACCGGTGCCGATCCTCACCCCATAGCTTCCCGTCGATCGTCAGTTCGTAGCTGAGCGGAAAGGGCGTGCCGATCGTCATAGGCAGAGCATGTCTATCCACGAACAGCCGTCGATAGAAGTCGCGTTCATACCGTTGGGCAGTATCTTGGGTGGCAGGAATCAAACACGCTGACAGATCCGTGCCGACGGTGCCCCGGAGCCGATGAATCAGCGAAGTGACGTAATGGCTCTTTCCGCTGGACACGGCGCCGATCAGAGCGATAAACAGGCTCGGAGTCAAGTCTACAGAGAAGGGCAAGTCGCGGTAACATTCAGGCCTTGGGCAGTACTTGCGAGTCAGAATCCGGCCCTTTTGGTCGAGCGGAGGGCGTGGTGGCCGACCGCGAAGCCAGTCCCACCACGTGAACCGTCCTCGGACCGGCCGGGTACCGCCGTGATCGGTAAACAGCATCTCCTTCGCAGGAAACTCATGCAAGCACCAGGGACAGATGATCTTGCGCGGCGCCCGCCGTGGCCAGCGCGGTCGTCGCTTCACCCTCTGGGAGGCGAGGAACTCGCCGCTGTCCAGGCAAGTGTTCGGATGGATGATCAGCGTGGTTGGCTCTTGTGCCGCCTCCAGCGTAAAAGCTCTGCAGTAGAAGCGCGGCCAACTCCGGGAACGGTTCGATTCCAGGGACACGCGAGCCTCGTGGTCGCCCGTGACGCCGCCGGGGCGCGGTGACCACCGAAATAACTCGACCCCGTCAGACCGTGCGGGAACCCACGCTTGGGCGGCGCGCAGCACGAACCCGGCGAAGTTGCTCGTTGGCCCAGGAGTCTCGACGCGCCAGACGACGCGCATTTCCCGCGCGTTTCCGCTCGGCGCGAGCCGGTACCGCAGGGTCGCGTCGGGAACGAAAATCTGGTTTAAGGACACGCTTGCTGCCATCTCAATTGATTCCGCCGGTAACTACCTCGCGGGAATTACGCCTAACTCGGATAGCAACCACAATAGTGGATCTTCTACCCTGAATGGAGCTATGTACGGATAAACTCCGGTTTTCGGGTCTGAAGCACAGCCCGTGGCCGAGACACCGAAGAACGCATGCCGCGAAAAACGCGACCGAACCGTCGAGAACGCCTTTTCGCTCCACTGATGCACGTACTCGCCCATCATCCCGTTCAT
>JAAYYU010000416.1 GCA_012515235.1 Candidatus Anammoximicrobium sp. | reverse complement strand
GTGAGCGTCTCCTGGCCCGTCGTGGCGTCCCACACCTTTACCGTGCTGTCCCTGCTCGCGCTGGCGATCCGCCGCCCGTCCGGGCTGAAGGCCACGCTGCTGATCCCCTCCTTGTGCCCCTTGAGTGTGGGGGTCTCCTGGCATGTCGTCACGCTCCACACTTTCACCGTGCTGTCCATGCTCCCGCTGGCGATCCACCGACCGTCCGGACTGAAGGCTACGCTCCTGACATCACTTGTGTGCCCCTTGAGTGTGAGTGTCTCATCGCCCGTCGTCGCGTCCCACACCTGCACCGTGTTGCCCTTGCTCGCGCCGGCGATGCGCAGGCCGTCCGGACTGAAGGCCAGGCTCCCGGCAGACGCCTTGAATGTGAGCGTCTCCTGGCCCGTCGTCACGTCCCACACCTGCACCGTGCCTGCGTCTGCGGCGGCGATCCGCCGACCGTCCGGACTGAAGGCCAAGCCACCAGCCCCCTTGAATGTGAGCGTCTCCTTGCCCGTCGTCGCATCCCACACCTTCACCGCGTTGTCAATGCCGACGCTGGCGATTCGCCGGCCGTCCGGACTGAAGGCCACGCTGGTGACAACACCGCTGTGTCCCTTGAGCGTGAGCGCTTCCTCGCCCGTCGTGGCGTCCCAGACCTGCACCACGACTTGCAGCCAGCCCTTGTTCGCTGGATGAATCACCCCGCTCCCGCTGGCGATTCGCCGGCCGTCCGGACTGAAGGCCAAGCACCTACCGCCAAAATACACGCCCGGCTTGACAACAGGGTGCCCCTTGATCGTGAGCGTCTCCTGGCCCGTCGTCGCGTCCCAGACCTGCACCGTGCTGTCCGAACTTGCGCTGGCGATTCGCCGGCCGTCCGGACTGAAGGCCAAGGTTCCTTCAGTAGGAGTGTGCCCCTTGACCGTGAGCGTCTCCTGGCCCGTCGTCGCGTCCCAGACCTGCACCGTGCTGCCCTTGGTCACGGTAGGGACCGCCGTCCGCCGGTCCGGACTGAAGGCTAGGTTCACCAGGCTGCCCCTGCTCCCGCTGGCGATCCGGCGGCCGTCCGGGCTGAAGGCCACGCTGCTAACCGGGGTACCAGAAACCATGGTTCTTTGGTTCCGGTTGAACAGCGTGTAAAGGTAGTCATGTTCCCAGCCCCGGAGGTCCCAGCGGCAGGCGTCGAGGTAGCGCCACGCCTTGACCGCATCGCCATGCTCCCATTCACTCTGCGCTCCGGCGATTTGGATGGTGTACAGCAGCCACTCGGACCTATCCCTTTGTTTCTCCGCACGCCCCCTCTCCTCCTGGGCTCGCTGCCGTTCTTGCTTCGCACGTTCCAACGCCTCTCTCAGCTGTCCGCGCTGATCCTCGGATATCTTGAGCGCCGCGGACTCACGATGCAACGCACGTGTCGTTGCTACGTACCCAACGGTCCCCACAAAAGCTGATATCACGAGTAGTAGGATTGTTGCACTGGCGAAAATGGCCAACACCGGCTTCCGCCGATACCAGCGGTAGAGCCGAGTCGCACTACCGAGCGGTCTTGCCAGGATCGGTTCTCCGGCGAGGTAACGTCGCAACTCGTCGCCGAGTGCTGCCGCAGAAACATAGCGGCCAGTGACACTCTTCTCGAGACACTTAAGGCAAATCGTCTCCAAATCCCGGTCAATCGCCGGGTTGAGCAGACGGGGCCGCACAGGCTCGTCTTCCCGCAACAGGCGGATGGTTTCGTGGACGGTCGCCGCCCGAAACGGCGGCTTCCCTGTCAGCAGCGCGTAAAGGACTCCTCCCAGCGCATAGATGTCCGCTGCTGGACCAACGTGTTTGTTCCGGCCCGCCGCCTGCTCAGGGGCCATGTAGCTGGGCGTACCCATGATCTGTCCGCTGAGCGTCAGGCCGGACTCAACGTCCAGGCGTTTAGCCAGACCGAAATCAGTGACCTTCGGCTGGCCCGCTTCGTCCACCAGAATATTCGCCGGCTTAAGGTCGCGATGGACCACCTGGCGACCGTGAGCGTAACTGACCGCCTCCGCAATCTTGCGGACCAACTCCGCCGCTTCCCTGGGCAGAAGTGGCTGGTCTCGCAAGCGATTCTGCAGCGTCGGCCCAACCACGTAACCCATCGAGTAGAAGAGTCTGCCGTCGCACTCGCCGACCTCGAAAATCGGCACGATGCCCGGATGGTCGAGGTGAGCCGCCGCCTGAGCCTCAGCGCGGAAACGCTGCACTTGCTTGTCGGAGGCAAGTTGCCCACCAACAATCATCTTTAGCGCCACGATGCGGTTGAGAGTTCTCTGCCGAGCCCTGTACACCACGCCCATGCCGCCCCGGCCAATCTCCTCCAGCAATTCATAATCACCGACAGTTCCCAATACCGGGACGCCATCGCTCGTTGGTTCGCCCGACTTGAAGGACTTCGACGTCGAATCCGTTGCGTCCACTCCACGGCCACAAAGGACGCTGTCGTCCCGGTCCTGGTCCGCCGTGTTTCCCGTGTTCCGCGCCCGGGCACTCACGGGCTGGTCGGCGTCGCAAGATTCACGCGGCAGCGCAGTATCCGCGGGCGCAACGGCAAATAGCGTCCCCGATTCGTTTTTCCGCTGCGGTATCACCGCAGAGCGGGCGAGCGCCCCTTCCAACGGAGTCAGTTTGGTCAGGACTTCCTGACATCGCGGGCAGCACTGAACATGTGCCTCAACCCCCGGACGCTCCCCAGGAGGCAGGGTTTCGTCCAGCAGTCGCTGCAGGGTTTCACGCGAAGGACAGTCGCTCATGGTTTGCGGAGACCGAAGAGATCATCATCACCCGCCATGGCCGGCCCCCTGGCGTGTTGGTTGGATTTGGCTCGGAGGATGACTGGTTCGACTACAAACTTGAACATGATCCCCGGTTTCTCCGACGGATTGAACGTGCTCGCCAAAGCCTTCGCGAGGGCAAAGGCGTTACCAAATCTAGCGACTATCGCTAGCTGACACAAGATTTCTTACAGGCCCAGGTCGGTTGCCAGTGGTGACGTCTTCCCGTCCCCGCCGCCTGATTCCGGTCGTTTGTCCGCAGACCCGGGGCCACCACGCTGCTCGCCAGCGTGGAGCCGTGTTCGCAACCAGAACGTCGGCCCTCGTGGAACTCCCCCGCCATCGCCCGGCTCGTCCGGGTGGAGCGGTGTTCAATGCCGCGCGTCGGGTGGCGTCGTTCGGGATACCGCGGCCCTCGGCCATGAACATCGCTCCACGCTGGCAAGCAGCGTGGTGGCGAGGACGATCGATCCGCCGGGACGCGGGTCTGGTTCTGAACACTGCTCGACGGAGACAAGCTCCGCCGTGGCATCCAACGCACCGCTCGCCCGATCCATCGGTTGGCCTCACCGTTGGGCTTCGTCCTCGCCTTTCCGCTACCGCCTTTCCGGTGCGGCAGAAGAAACTCACGGGTCTTCTCGCAAGACCAAGGCATCCCGACGATGGCTCGCCCTGCCCTGAATCTGCACTTTCCGAAAACCTGGAACTGCTAAGTGGCGAGTTTCAGGAACAGGTGAAACAGGGCGCGAATTTTTGATGATTGGCGGTGCGAGCCGGAAAGCGACAAATATTCGTTCTGCAGCGTCTTTCGCCGTAAGGCTTTGCGCCGATCGGCATGACTCGGTCGACGTTCGCTGTCGTTGCATGGGGAATCGTTGCGGTCGCAGATTTCCTCAGCTGGTTTGTTCCAGGCCCAGCATTCCAGCAGCGTATGCACCCACAAGTTCAGATTGAACACCGCGATGTTCGTCCAGACGTTGCGGACTTGTTGCTGGCCCGCGCCCCAGACTTCCTTGACGTCGTGGAAGTCCTGTTCGATCGATGAACGGTCCGCGAACGTTTCCACGATCTCGCGCGGGGTCGCGTTGGGGTCGGTACAGAAGAAGTATTCGCAGCCATGCTCTTCCTTAACGATCACGACACGAATCAAGCCTCGCGCCGGCCGATAGGTGGCCAGGAACGTCTTGATCGTCTTCGTCACCCACTGGCGGTAAACGAAACACTCGATCGTTTGCCAGCCCAACGGATGCACGCCGC